>JBEKLM010000003.1:0-152229 GCA_050010195.1 Verrucomicrobiia bacterium | reverse complement strand
GGGGGCATGCCCCCCACGAGCGGCCCTGTGGCCGAAGTTCATTCCTCAGCCACACGGAAACATTACCAGAAAACGCAGATACAAGGGCGGGCATCTTGCCAGCCATCGTCGATAGGCAGCACGGCGCTTGAGCTGCAGGGCTGGTTTTGCCTTGCTTCGACAGCACTGGGAAGGTAGCATAAACACAGAGCTTGGTTTCACCCCCAAGTGATTTGCGGCCACCGGCGGCTGAGAGGTGAGTCATGCACCAAATGCGACGCGGTTGTCTGATTGCGGGATTTTTCATCTGGATCGCGCTTGATTCTCGCCCCTCTCAGGCGCAATACACCGCCAACTTCCAAACCAACACCATCAGCGGCATCACCAGCAATTGGACAGGCACTTACTGCGTAGGGTGTTCGACTTTCGCTGACGTGTTGCTGATCCGCAACGGCGGCATACTTGGTGATAACCCCGGTAGCGTGGGCGAGAGCTATGGCAGCAGCAATAATATGGTGCTGGTCAGCGACCCGGGCTCGGTGTGGAGCAACTACAGTGGTCTGTTCGTCGGCACCGAGGGTGGCGGCAACACTCTGGTGATCAGTAACGGAGGTCACGTTGTCAGCCTTGCCGAATCGGGCATCGGCTGGGACTTCGGCGGTACCAACACAGTGCTGGTCACGGGGACCGGGTCGGTCTGGAGCGACCCCGGTGGTGTCGTGATTGGCGACTACGGTCGAGGCAACCGGCTGGTGATCAGTGACGGTGGGCAGGTCCTTGGCGGCTACACGATTGTGGGGCTGGCCGCCCCGAGCAACACTGTTGTGGTCTCTGGCCCGGGCTCGGTGTTCAGCAACAGTGCCTTTAGCGGGGGTAGCTTGATAATCAGTAATGCAGCTCAAGTTGTCAGCGGAAGGGGGACGGTGAGTAGCGCGCTGGTCACCGGTGCCGGCTCGGTCTGGAACATCTCGACGGAGTTGTCCTTCTCTTACTACGCTGGCTTGGTGATTAGCAATGGGGGCTTGGTGGTTGACGGCAGCACTATCATGGGCAGCGGCGACGTTACTGACAGCAATAACACTGTCCGTGTCGTAAATGGAGGGACATGGCAGAGCGGTGTTTTGTATGTGGGAGACGGGGGCTCAAGCAATTCGGTGACGATTTCAGGCGGCTCGGTTTCCGCCACGAACCTGATCGTTGGGTTTGCCTCGACCCTCTGCAACAACCTGCTCGAGTTGGATGGTGGGAGCGTGACCATTACCAACGGCGGCACAGGTGTTCTGGAGGTGCGCAACGGGCAGTTGATTCTTAGCGGCGGTCTCCTGCAGGCCGACACGCTGGTAATCACGAATAGCTGCGCGCAGTTCATTCACACCGGCGGCACGCTAATCGTCGGCAATGTGGTTCTTGATCCGAACACGTTTCGCATCGTGTCCGTCGCTCGGCAAAGCAACGAAATGCTGGTCACGTGGATGATGGGGCCGGGCGCAACCAACACGTTGCAAGCCACGGCGGGGGATGGAGCCGGCGGTTACAGCACCGACGGCTTTACCGACATCTTCGTCGTGACGAACAACACGACCGTGGGCACCGTCACCAACTACCTCGATCTCGGCGCGGCCACGAATACGCCCGCGCGCTACTACCGCGCGCGGTTTATCCCGTAGGGGCAGGTCCCCGTCTGGCCGGGGATTGTCGCCGCGAATCTCATTCGCGGGCTCTTTCTAACGCCGCGAAAATGTTATACGGCTACAAGCACATGCCGGGCAAGACAGGGATCTCCGGCAATTCTGGCGCGATTCCTGCATCTGGGACACCCCGATGAAACGTCTACTCGTCGTTGATGACGACCCTTCGATACTTGAAACCCTCGTCGACGTCTTGACGGCCAAGGGGTATGAAGTCCTTACCGCCGATCAGGCCGACGGAGCCCTCAGCCTCCTTCGCCGCCAGGCTTTCGACCTCGTGCTGTTGGACTATCAAATGCCCGGCAAGAATGGTTTCGAGTTATACCGCGAACTCGGCGCGACGCAGGAGGTCCCCGTGCTCTTCGTCAGCGGCTGTTCGGGCGCGTTCTCGCCCGCGACGCCGGGGTTTGCCGATCTTTGGACCGGGCAATTCTCGCTCGGGCGCACGGACATCCTCTACAAACCATTTAGCCTCTCCTCGTTGTTTGAGAAGGTCGAAGCGCTTATCGGCGTCGAGGCGCCAGCAGATGGAATTCGATAGAAAAGTTGACCTCGACATCAACTGTCGCGTGCGACGCATATTGGTCCGTCACTGGATCGATCTGGGCAAAATCACCGCGCGTACCGCGCGGTGCGTCGTAACGCTCAGCGGTTCGATCATGCGGCTGCCCCACATCAACCCGGAAGCCGATGCCGCCACGCCGGCCAGCATCTTGGAGGAAATCCGGCGGATCCCGGATGTACGACGCCTCCAGGTACACCTCGACAACTGGAACGGGCAGTCCATCGACAACCAGGCTGCGGGGCTCACGTAACGTGTTCGCGCTGGAGCGCCGACGCACTCCTCGATTCGTGTCGCCCGTTCATGGCCCGAGCCGGATTTGGCCGTCGGCCTGGCTGCGGTGGGGCGTCAGGTGCCGTGCCTGGCGAGGAGGGGCCTCGACCACAGAGGAAATGCGTGACCGTTCACTGTCGAGGTGGAGCGCTCGTTGTACTTCTTCGCGGGCTACGGCTGCTTCTTCCGTAAGATACCGCGCGACCAATTCGCGCAAACGGGCCAATGCGATGGAATGCGTCTGACGCGTCTGGGCGTACAGCCAATCCGAGAAACGCATAAACTCCTGAAACGCGGAGCCGATTTGCCAGAGCAGGGGAGTTGTCTCGACGAAATTGCCGCTGTTGGCGATCAAATCCCAGTAACGCGCGAACCGACGCAGGCGCTGCATCGTGAAGAAATCGATAAGCCTGGTCTGGAGGATTTCGTACGGCGGATGCGGACTGTAAACCATGGCCCATTCGCGGTCGTGACGTATAATCGGCGTGCCACGCAGCCGTTTCAGCAAGCCGACCTGTATTTCCTGCGGGCCTAGCGCGACCAATCGGTCGAATCCCGCCGCGAAACTTGCAACGTCCTCGCCCGGCAAGCCGACGATCAAATCCGCGTGGACGTGGACGCCGGTCTCCTCGCGCAACCAGCACAAATTCTCCTCGGCCTTCGCGTTGTCCTGTCGCCGGCTGATGAGCTTGGCGACCTCCTCGTTGAACGTTTGGATGCCGACCTCGAACTGGAGCGCGCCGGGTGGAAATTCCCGGATGAGCTCGCGCAACGCCTGTGGCAGGCGGTCGGGAATCATCTCGAAATGCACGAACAGCCCGGGCTGATATCGTTCGAGAAAGAACCGCAGGATGGCCGAGCTGATCTTCAGATTCAGGTTGAATGTGCGATCAACGAACTTGAACTGGCGCACACCGCGGTCGAGCAGGCGTTGCATCGCCGTCAGAAACGGCTCCAGCGGCGCATTGCGCACGGGCACATCGATCGACGAGAGGCAAAACTCGCATTCAAACGGGCAGCCGCGCGAAGCCTCCACGTAAATGACACGGTGCGCGATGTCGGTGTCCGTATAGAGATTGTATGGCAGCACCAACCGGTCGAAGTCGGGCGGGGGAGCGGGAATCATGTGAGGACGTGAGGAAGAGGGTGCAGCAGGCGACTGCAGAATGTCGCGGCACAACTCCACAAACGCGAGGTCGCCCTCGCCCGTGATGACGTGGTCGGCCAGCCGGACAATCTCTTGCTGGTCGCACTCGTAGCTGACCTCGGGCCCGCCGATGATGACAGTCAATTCCGGCCGCAAGCGTTTCAGGTCGGCCACCACTGGCAACGATTGCGTCACATTCCAGATGTACACGCCGAGGCCGACGATCTTCGGTTCGTGGCGCAGGATCGCCTCGACGACATCGACGGGACGCTGGTTGACATCGAACTCGAGAATCCGCGCGCGCGGTTGCAGCTCGCCCAGGTTGGCCATCAAATACCGCAACCCGAACGCACAATGCGCGTACCTGGCGTTCAGCGTGGTGAGGATAATATCCGCCATTCCGAGGGCGTATTATCGCACACCAAGCGCCCCGCGGAAAGGGCGGATTCGACAGTGTCGTACTCGGTCGGGACGCGCCTGCCGCGCGTCTTCCAGCGGTCAGCCGATCGTCCCTGCCGCGTCGGTTGGAATGATACGACCGGTCTTCGCCCGGCTATTTGTTGGCCAGAGGAATGAACCGGAATTTCTGCCCGCCCACGCTGGCCTCGAACATCAGGCCGCTTTTGGCAATGGTGAATACGAGCACGCCGTTCTTGTACTTTGCGTCGGCGGACGCGCTCTCGGCGGCCGCCACGGCGTTGACCCCCGCGCTCATGGCCCATTCATTGGTCTTCAAACCGTTCAACGCGTCCTTCGTCTCGAAGAAAATCACTTCGGAGTATTCCTGCCCGCCCAACTGTGCGCCGATCGTAAACTGCGACATCCGGCACGTGCCGATCAGCCGGCCTTGTTCGTAGACCTGGCCGTCGCCCGCCGCCGCGCCGATACCGACCGCGCCCTTGCCCACGCTGGGCAGGACCGCATAGCCATAGGCGGTGTCGAACAGCTTGGCGACGTTCGTGCTGTCAGTTTTAAAGAGCTGGATGGCATCCTTGACGTGGTCATCCAGTGTTCTTTCCCCGGCGCTCAGTGGTGGACAAATCCCCGCCAACACCAACGCGACAATGATACTGCTGAACTTCAATACTCTCATCGTTCCTCCTCCTTGTAGATTGCTGCCATCAGAAAGCAATCTACCCGTCAGTGTACACGGGCCGGCGGCAAAAGGCAAAGCCTTAGATACGGTCATTTCTGCGCTTGCGCACGGCGCGTGTTCTGCTGCATACTGACGGCTCACACATTGATGGCACCGAACAGACCTCAGACAGAGGAGAGACCAATGAAAGTCAAGAATTTGTTCCACACCGCAGTCGTGTCCGCGTTGATGCTTGCCGCGACATTCAGCGCCCGCGCTTGGGATGGCACCGGCCACATGCTCGTCGGGCAGATCGCCTACAACCGGCTCAACGACAAGGCCAAGGCCCGCGTCACCGAGTTGGCCGCCCAAATCCAGAAGGACGGCGTGCCCTACAACGCCGTCAATATCTGCTGCTGGGCCGACGACATCAAAGCCCGAGATGCCGACACGCCGTTCCGCGGGTGGTACCGGACGTGGCACTACATCGACATCGGGTGCGCCACGAACGACCCGGATGTGTTGTCGAATCCTGCCCCGCTGTCGAAGACCAACGGCGATGTCGTCGTCGCACTGCCGTATTGCGTGAACCTGATCAAGACCAAACAGTTCAACCCGCTGGTGCCCAATGAATCCGTCGCCATGGCCCTGGCCATGCATTTCGTCGGCGATATCCATCAACCCCTCCACACCACCGGCCGCTACAATCCCAACCCGAATCCGCCGCCGGGCGAATACAAGAACGACGCCGGCGGCAACGGCCTCGGCCTCGCCAACTTCGTCGATACACCCTGGCCGCCCAACCTCCACACGTTCTGGGACGAAGCCTACCGCCGCTACTACGAAGCCGGCGTTGTTCACGCCATGCCTCGCTTGAACGAAGCCGACGCGCCCGGTGCTCCCGAATTGAAGGAGTGGATGACCCGCCTCGCACCCGATGCGCCCCCCGCCGATGCCGACCTGAGTTTTAACGTGATGAAATGGGTCATGGAATCCCACACGATCGCCTGCTCACAGGTCTACGGTACCCTCGGCGCCCCGTACGGAGCCAAGGATGTCAAACTCACGGAAGCCTATGTCAAAGCCGGGACCGATACCGCGCGCCACCGCGTCGTCCTCGCCGGCTACCGCCTCGCCGCCCTGCTCAACGACCTGTACGGAAAATAGAATCGCATCCAGGGGCGCGACTCGCACACTGGGCGCACAACTGCCTGGAAAGGTGAGGCCTGCCCCGACCGCAAGGTTGGGGTTGACCCCGACTCCGAGACCCGACCGGGAACAACGGCGGATCGGGGGCGGGGTTTCGGCCTGAATTCATTGAAGCGCTGTCGAGCAAGTTCCCGGCTGTCGTCTTTGGAATCGCGGGAATCTAAACTCAAGAGCCGAAACCGGCTCGTTTTCTCTGCGTAACTACCGCTATGAAAGCCGGTTAGGACGGGCACGCAAACTGCCTACATAAACAGTTGACCGAGTGCTCCGAATTGGGAGATAGCGACCATGATCGAATACACCATCGAGCGGCCTGGGGGCCTCGTCCGAGTGCGGGCGAGCGGCTGCATTACGTCCGCCGATCTGGTGAGGCACTTCTCCAGGGTTCACGATGACCCTTCGTATGATCCTTCGTTCAACATCCTCGTTCAAATCGATGAGGATGCGGGGGGGCCGATCCTGGCGGAACTCCCGGATGTCGGGTCGCAGATGGAAGCCGTGGCGAGACTTCAACATCGAACGAAGTGGGCCGTCGTCATGGCTCCCGGATTCAAACGCACGGTGATCGAGTTTTTGCTTCGGGGGGCCAAACTCGCTCCTGTCGAAATGCGCTTCTTCGACGACAACCAACTGGCGTTGGCCTGGCTTGATTCGGGTCGTGCCGCCCGGGTCCTCGAGAACGCCTGACAAACCACGGTGCGAATCCCGGAAGCCGTGGTTGAGGCGGTACATTCTGACTCCAGCGGTCTGTGCCTGCCGAAGACCCGCCGTTATCGAATCGGCTGGGAACCAGTCCCGACGGCGGAAGGCAATGATCTTTTTTGCTTTCTTTCATTGCCATTCAGCCGTATACACGACCGGCAGAGGTCAGGCGATGCCCGACATTTTCTTCAAATGCGGGTCATGTGGGAACCATCTCGTTGCTGATGACGCAGGGGCTGGGGTGAGAATCGACTGTCCCGACTGCAACACCCCGACGACGATCCCCGAAATATCAACAATCGGAAAATGTCCTCGATGTCGGTATCGACTGAAGTTCTCTTCTGATATGAAAGGCGAGTTGGTGGATTGTCCGCTCTGTCATTTGGAGATTCGTTTGCTGGGACCGCGTTACCCAAAAATCTGTCCGGAATGCGGAGCGGGTTGGGTCCCGCCATTACACCGGTGCCAACTTTGTTCCCACAGCCTGGACAATCCTCGAATCCCGACGCTGATCCCGGACTGACTGCGCTGTTGAAGGGCGTGGAAGCCCGCAGTCTCAAACAGACTCGCCCGGCTGTATTTCCCCGGCTGCCACGGGCCTTGGGCGCGAATCTTCACCACCCTTCGACGGTCGCTCAGGGCAGGCGAAGTAGGCTCGCGTTAAGGTTGAACTCTTTGGGTGTCACCCCGGACTTGTTGACGGGCGTCTGTGTGTCGCCACCGAGACACAGAGGCCGGGGGCGGTGAAACCTTCCAGTGGAAGGTATCATGGCCGGCCGGATTATCCGGGGGCTCGGGCGGGGACGCTGTTGCAAATTGGAAGGGGCGGAGCCGTTGGAGAGGACGTTTGCGGTGAGGTGCTAAATGTTTAGCATACCACGAATGACTGCAAGGATTCACCACGAAGACACGAAGAGCACCGCCCGACGCCAAGAGGTTGTAGCCGAGCGGATTCTTGCTACTGACGAATGAGGCCGTAGTCCGGCGGCATCTCCTTGCCGGTCACTTCGTTTATATCAGGGCCGGCCGGGTCACGATATGCGTTGTTGTTGCTGAACGCACTGCAACCCACACTCAGCAGCAAGCCTGTACAGAGGGTCGCAATGATTGCGAATCGGCTCACAGCCGGAATGTAATACCATGGCCATGGTTGGTCAAACGGTGATCGCGGTGCTGGAGAAACTTCCTCCGTCGCTGAAGCTATGGCGGGCACCCCGTTATCCCCTCCGAGGAGGGGAGCTTTGGAGGGACGGGAACGACAGAGATTTGCCGTCACGGCACGACAGACGGCCCGGGGCGGTTTGGGCAAGCTCAGGGTGACAACCGGTGGGAAGGAAAACGGGGGCTGGACGCTCGCCCGACAATTCGGAGGGGATCGGCGTGGATGCGCCGGAGACGGCGCTGTCGGGAATGACGAACGAGGCTCGGGCATCCATGATGGAAATGGTTGTGACAGTCGATATGTTATTGTGTATAGTCGGGGCGGTTTAGGTTCTTTGATAGATAGGAAAGGGGATCGAGGACGAGGCTCACCGGGAGATTCGCCCTCCAACCGACCCGATCCACGGCGACAGAGCGCCGTGGCTACAGCACGACGGCAGCCGGGCCGGCTGCCCTACAATTCGGAGAGGCACGGCGACGGAGCGCCGTGGCTACAAGGGGCGAAGACGCGCGGGAGGCAAGGGGCCACGCCAAATGTTAATTCTGCCAAACGAAGCCGAAAATTGGCTTCGTTCGGGGGGTCTGGTGCCCTTCTGGTAACGAAAGGCGGGTCGAATTACCGCGATCCGGTGTCATGTCGGCACCGGATCGCGGTTGAGGACCTGTCTGAGGATTACGGAGCGTTAGTACGCTGTCGTCATGCCGATTCGAACAGGCGTTGGCCGATGTACCCGCCTTCGGCGATGCCACCCGGGCAGGCGAAGAGACCGCCGCCGGTGTGGGTGACGAACTGGTTCATCATATCGTATTTCGACATCTTGTTGAAGATCTTGATGAACCCGGTCCGCGGGTCTTGCTGGTAGCAGATGAAGAGCAGGCCCGCGTCGTACTCCATGCCCTGACGCCACGGCGGCCAGCGCTCGGCATTGAAGTTGACGCCGTCGTTGTAGGAGTAAGGCCGACGGAGGATGCGGGCGCCGTCGTTGGTCTCGGCGACGGCGAGACGGACGTGCGAGTTTTCCGGGATGACGGGGTTGCCGTCCTTGTCGGTGGCGGCCAGGTCGGGCGAATCGAACTCGTGTTGGCCACCGAGCGGGGCGCCGGAGGATTTCTGACGGCCGACCGTCTGCTCTTGAAACGCGAGGGTCAGGCGGTCCCAGTGTTCGAGGGCCATGCGGATCCGGCGGATGACCAAGTAGCTGCCGCCACGCATCCAGTCGGGTCCGTCGCCGCCGACCCAGACGAACTTCCCCATCGCGTTGGGGTCTGTGACAGAGGGATTGCTCGTGCCATCCTTGAAGCCCATGAGGTTGCGCGGGGTCTCTTTTGGGCCGGGGCGGGTGATAAAGCCGGTTTGAGCCCAGCGGAGCTGGGCCACGTAGTCGGCGGCGAGTGCCAACTGGCGAACGGCATGAAATGCGACCTGCGGATCGTCGGCGCACGCCTGTACCGAGAGATCACCGCCGGTGTGCGCGTCCACGAGCTGATCGCCATTGAATCGGGGCAGATCGACGAGCGCGTCGGGCCGGTGCGCGGCGAGGCCATAGCGGTCGTTCCCGTCTTTGGTGAACAGCCCGGCACCGAAGCCGAACGTTATGGTGAGCCGGGCGGGCGGAAAACCCAGCGCCTCGCCGGTGTCAGCTTGCGGGATGTCAGCCGCTGGCCCAACCAGGCTCGCTGTCTGGGCGGTGGCCATTCTGGCGGCGGCGGCGGTCCACGCGCGCAGCATCTTGATCACGTCGTCCCGCTTGCTTGTGACGAGGTCGAAGGCGGCGAAGTAGGTGTGACTCTGCGGCGGGGTCAGGATGCCCGCCTGATGCTGGCCCCAGAATGGTTCGGACGCGTTTCGAGTGTTTCCCGGTGGTGACAGGTCGTCTGGCTTCATCGCGGCGATGGCGTCGGTCGCGGCGCGGACACCGAGGCCGGCACCCGCGGCGGCGGCGACCAATCCACCGGCCTTGGCGAGGAAGCCGCGGCGGGACAAATTCGGTTTGCGTTCGTCGGACTCGTTCATTGAGATGCCTCCACGAGGGTGTTCATGTCGTCCTCGACGTAATAAAAACCTTTCCCGTCCGGTTTCATGGCGATGCCGAAGAGGTCGCCATTGCCGGGCGGGGATTGGGCCTGGTCGGCGTCGACCCATTGGGCATAGAGCTGCTTGCCGGCAGCGGGGTCCACTTCCACGACCTGTCCGTTCAGGGCGTTGCAGACGAGAAGATGTCCATTGGGTGCCATGACCAGAGCCAGTGGCCGGCGCAGCAGCCCGTCCTTCGTCACCGTGCGGCCTGTCCCGGCACTGTCCGTGCGCGTCGCCGCATCCGGGATGGCGACGATTTGATTGCCAACGGCGTCCGACACGTAGAGCATGTCGAACGGGCCAAGCGCCAGACCTGTGGGACCGACCAGGAAGGCGTCTTTGTTGGCTCGCTGACCGAAACCGTTGGCGATGACCGTCTGACTGGTAATCACCGGCGGACTTCCGTCGGGGATGGAAAGCTCGATGCGCAACACGGTCGCCTTTTTCACCGTCACCGGATATCCCGTGGCCGGATCGCGAACCTCGGGACCGGGAACATCGAAACCGGCCATGCTGACGAACAGCGTGGCGTTGGTACCGTTATCGATCGTCGCCATATTGCCCCACGGGCCATTGATGTTTGGCCCGGTCCATGTGGCGACAAGCTGGCCATTGGAATCGAGCACGAGCAATCCGCCGTCGCCTTTGGTGCGGGTGGTGCCGTCGACGCTGGGCGTGCTTCCCACGATCACCCAGCCGCTCTTGAGCATCGTCATGGCCGTGGTCAAACCCACGCCGCCGGGGCATTGCGGCAGATGTTGCGGCAGCTTGGCAAACAGCGTCGCCTTCCTGGCGGACGGATTGTAGTCGATGATGGTCGTCCCCGTCCCTTGCAAGTTCGACAGATTGTTGAAATTGTCCACGAGGACATCGCCGCGTTGGATTCGCCCGGCGGAAACCGGGGCGATAACGATGGCGTACGGATTCAGGTCGCCATTGTCCGTGACGGTGGACGTACAGGTGATGTGCCGATGAACCGTTTCCAGGAAACCTTGGGGTTCGCCGGCTTGCACGGCGGGGACGGGCATCGCCGTCACCGCAAACAATGCGATCAGGGCAACAACCTTTTCCCTTGAGATGCGTCGCGGGAAGTGCAGCAGGAGAATCATACGAAGGTTTTTGTGGAACATGTCAGCGCCTCTTTCAAAAGAGAATATTCGTTCGCACTCCGATGACCGCTTCATCCTTTACCCGTTGCCCCGGAGAATTCGGGTTGGCGACTCCGGCGCCGGGATTGAATACGTACTGAAAGTCCGGCTGAATCTGCCACCAGGGCGTCGCCTGATATTGATAAGTTGCCTCCAGAAAGGTTTCGCCACTGCGAACCGGATGAAAGGACCCCGTGTAGAAGTCAATGTCCCGGTCCAGTCCGGCCGCATGGTCGCCCACGTTGGCGTAGCCCATGCCCACGCCGCAGGTGTCGTCACCTCGATGGGGGATCGGTTCGTGGAAGGTCAAGCCGGCGTTCAGGCTGAAGTTGATTTCATTGCGGTCCTCCTCGGGTGTTCCCATGGCCCGACCAAAGAGATTTATCACCCGGTCGCCATCCTCGTCCTCGGGATCGCGCCAGATCATTTGGTCCATGACGGCGTAGACGGCATAATCACCATGATGCGTTCGGGGCATGCCGGTGGTGTCGGGGTTGGCGAGAGACAGGCCGGTATTGTCGAACTCCTGGTCCGCAAAGCGTTCGGTATCGTACCAGAAGCCGAGCCGGTACACGCGCGACAGCGGCTCGGAGTCGGCGGCATAAACCATGGAGCCAAGCGCGGGGTAGGAATATTGCAACTCCGCGATGGCCAGCACGCCGCCGTTCAGGGGAAAACTCGTTCCCGATGGATCTCGCTGCTGCGGGTCGCCGGTATTGTTGGCCACCGGGCCGCCGTTGAACACGCCGACCAGCACGGTCACCGGGTCGATCGGACGGGCGCGCGCGCGAACGCCCAGAGCGGAGAGCGGATACGCCGGACCACCGCCGGGCAGATCCGCCGAGGGCAGCATCGGCCAGCCAAACATGGTGTTGACGAACAGCCCGGCGTTCTGGCTGACCATGAATTCCTGATCGAGACTCTGCTGGCCGAGCTTCACGTCCAGTCGGTCCTCGGCGAGGAGTTTTTGTTGATACCAAAGTTCCCAAAGACGGGTCGTCCGATCCGCCTCGATTCCGCTGGCAGTCTGCAGGGTGTCGAGGTTTCGGGCGCTCAGATCGTTGCCGTGGATCTGGAGGGCGCTGACATTGAAGATGCCGCCGTACCAGTGAAAGGCCCGTTGCGTGTCCAACTGGAGAATCATCTGGGTCAGCCCATCGTAATCGGCCCCTTGCTTGACGCCCCCCGAGACATTGCCGAGGACCTCACTAGTTTCGGAAATGGCGAGAGACATGCCGTATTTGCTGAGAAGAGTGCGCAGTCCCCACATGTCGCCCAGCAGGTAGCTGCTTCGCTTGATGCCGGCCAAGAACCCCGGCGGCACGGCGGCCCCGTTGGTCTTCGTCTGGCCAGACTGAGGGAATTCGATCTCCGCAGGCACAGTCACTGTCGGCGGGGTGGCCAAGGCCGATTTGGCCAGGAAGATAGCGAGCACACACGTCGATGCGCGGCGAAAACAGATTCGAGGAAGCAACTTCACGCTTGTTGTAGATACACAACGAGTGTTTTATATGTCAAACATAAACAGATAGATTTTATCCTGTTTCCAAAATTCACGTAATACAGAGGGTATTCGACTCAGGGAATACGCCAGGGTGGCACAGTCCCACGCGTCAGAGTAGACGTGCTCCGCCGAATGCGATTTGGGGATCAAAGGCAAACCCGAGGCGCTTCGGGTTAGTGAAGCGCCTCGTGGTGACTACAGGCGGGTGCCCATACTCTGAGCCGGACCCTATCTGCCGATGCACCGACCTCCACCAGCGTGTGCGAGACACTGGCTCGACAGCCCCACAGGCCCTGCGAGGGTGCCCAAATCCGACCCACAACCGGTCATATCCTGAGATGCACTACCTGGGTCCGTGTTCCCCGCCTCCTTCGGGTCTTGGCGCTGCCCCATGCGGATATTGCGCCCGGATCCTCCCATGCTGCTCGTACGGCCGCCGGGTATTCAAATTGACGCTTATCCGGTCGTGAAGCACGATGCCGACCGGCAGGTGCGGGCCCGAATGCCATCCGCCGCCGCCAAACCAGAAGTACACACCCGTGACGGGATAAAAATACACTTCCTCGTCCGGATAATAATAATAGTCATAACCAGCCGCGACCGGTGGCGGCCCTGGTGGTGGTGGCGGCGGTGGTGGTCCATACACGCAACCGGCCAGCATTGATACCGCGACCGCGCACAGCAGGGACGACAGCAATCCTCCGGATAGTTTTACATGCTTCATGACATCCTCCTCTGAGAGTCTTTGTTCGGAACCAAGGAAAACCTAGCTGCCATTCCACGGCGCGTCAAGCGGTGCGGCTCTCGTCGCCGAAAACCATCTTCCGACGGAACAAGTCGCGCGCGCGAACATTCTTGCTTGCACTTTTTCGATGGCCAGAGTATCTAGCGGCCAAGCTTGGAGATGCCGAACCGTACTCTGGGAGGCTGACCACTCATGACCACTTCAGATGGAGTCCCGCCGCGACACAATGACTTTCGTGGTGCGCGTTATGGCTTCGATCCAAGGCGGTTCGTCTTGGTCGGCGCGGTCATCTTGGCGGCGGTGATCGTCGTGTCGTTCGTGTCCACCTGGTTCTTCTGCCGCATCGAGCCACCCACGGGAACCTGCGCCATCCTGACGCGGCTCGACGGCAATGACATTCCCGCCAACGACATCATCGCCACGTCGCCCGACCAAAAGGGCATCCAACTCGAGCCTCTCAGCGAAGGACGCTACTTCCGCAATCCCGTGTACTGGCATTGGGAGATCGTGCCACTGGTGCAGATCAAGGAGGGCGAGGTCGGCGTGCTCGTGCGGCAATTTGGCAAGGCGCCGCCGTCCGGCCAGTTCATCGTCCAGAACAAGGAACCCGACGGCGCGATGTATCGCGGCGTAATCGACGAACCGTTGCGGCCGGGTACCTACCGCATCAACCCGCATGCCTATCATGTCGATAAGCGGCCCGCCGTGAAAATCGAGCCGGGCGAGGTCGGTGTGGTCACGATGCGGTACGGCCGCACCCCGGCAGAACCGAATACCATCCTCGTCAAGGACGGCGAGCGCGGCCTGCAGGAAACCCCGTTGCGGCCCGGTACCTACTACCTCAACCCCTACATCTATCGGGTGGACATTGTCGGCGTGCAGAGCCACAAGACGGAATTCGAGATCAATTTCCTTTCGAAGGACGGTTTCCGCTTCCCCGTCAAAGGCGCGGTCGAATGGGCTGTCGAGGAAACCAAAGCCCCCGAGGTGTTCGCCAAAATCGGCGACGAGGAAGACATCGTCAACAAGGTCATCCTGCGGTCCGCTCTGTCGATGAGCCGTATCCAAGGGTCCAAATACAGCTCCGCCGACGTCATCAGCGGCACGGTCCGCAAGGAGTTTCAGGACGAATTCAGCAAGACCATCACCTCCGAGTCGGCGAAGAAGAATATTCTGGTGAAAGCGGCGCTGATCAGCGAAATCGAGCCGCCGCAGAAAATCGCCGAGCCGATCCGAGAACGCGAGATCGCGATCCAGACCCGGGCCAAATACGAACGGGAAATCGACCGCGCCCAGACCGACGCCCAAGTCGCCCGGCAACAGAAAATGCAGGACCAGCGGGTCCGCGTCGTGACTGCGGAGACGACGCAAACCAACGAAGTCCAAAAAGCCACCAAGGAACAACAGGTCCAGGTCATCGCCGCGCAGCGCGACCTCGATGTGGCGAGGAAGGACCTGGAAACGTCGGAAAAACAGGCGCAGGCAATCGTCTCGACGGGGGAAGGGGATGCCGACGTCATCACCTACACGCGAACCGCTGAGGCCAACGCGTTGCGCTCGATCATCGCGCCGTTTGGCAACGGCGAAGCCTACGCGCGGTATCTGTACCTGAAGAAGATCGCGCCCAACATTGATTCCATCCTGGCGAACTCGGACGGCCCGTTGGCCGCGCCGTTCCGTGAGCTTTCGACATCGCCGAAAGCGGGGGTGAAGCCATGAAGAACCGCTCTCTCCTCCTGGTCACGGGTATCGCCGCAGTGGTCCTGCTCGGCTACTGTTTTATCTATCAAGGGTTTTGGGTGTGGGTGGTCGAGAACACCGTCGTTCCGTCCGACAAGATGCTCATTCTCATCGCCAAAACCGGTCGGGAAATGCCGCCGGGTCAGATGATCGCCGAATCTGGCCAAAAAGGCGTGCTGCTGGAGCCGCTGGGACCGGGCCGGCACTTCGTGAATCCGTTCCTCTACGAGCGTGAATTGAGGGATCAGATCGTCATCAATGGCGGCGAGATTGGCGTGGTGATCACCAAGTTCGGCAAGGAACTTCCGGCTGGTGAATTCTTGGCGGGACCCGGCGAACGCGGCATCCAGCGGGAAGTCCTCTTGCCTGGCACGTACCGGCTCAATCCGTACGCCTACGAAGTGCGCGTGGAAAAAATGATCGAAATCGATCCCGGTTACGTGGGCGTTGTCACGGCGCGTTCGGGCAAACCGTCGCTCTCGCAGTTGGCGGAGCCGGGCGAGCGCGGCGTGCAAAAAGTCGTCCTACAGCCCGGACTCTATCCGCTCAACCCCGAAGCGTTTTCTGTCGAGCGGGTCGAGATCGGGTATAACCAGATTACCATGGCGCACGCGGGCAAGCTGCCGGCCACTCAAACCTCGGGTCAATTGGAAGGCAAACAGAAACAGGCCGAACCGATTGGCGCGGCGCTGGAGAAGGCGCTGGTTCCGACGGGGCAATCCAGCCTGCCGGTGCTGCCGGCCGTGACCTTCCCGTCGAGCGACGGCTTCGAGATCACCATCGATGTCACCCTGCTCTGGCAATTGCTGCCGGAAGACGCCCCGTCGATCGTCGCCCGCTACGGCGGGATCAAGAAAATCGAGGAGAACATCCTGATTCCGCAAATCAATTCCACGGCGCGCATCAAAGGCTCGACCTTCGGCGCCGTGGATTTCATCGTGGGCGACAAACGCGAGGAGTTCCAGCGGGCGTTTCAGGAAACGATCGAGAACACGTTGCAGGAAAAGAAGCTGCAGGTCGACCTGGCCCTTGTGCAGGACACGCTCGTGCCGGACAACATCTCCGGCCCGATCCAGGACGCACGCGTCGCCGTGGAATGGAACACGACGAACTTCGAGCGGACCCAGACCGAGGCGAAGAAGGCGCAACTCGATGAGATGGTCGGCCGGATTCGTCAGGTCGAGCAGGTGGTGGAGTACGAGACGCAGCGGTTGGAAGGCAACATTCACGCCGAGCAGGAAAAACAGGTCAACGAGATCGCCGCCCAAACACGGTTGCTCGTGGCCGAGCTCGCGCGACAGACCGCAGCGATTCGCGCCGACATCAAACGCAAACTCGGCGGCGCGGATGCGAAGGTCATCGAGTTGAAGGGCCGGGCCGAGGGCGATGGCTACGCGCTTAAGGTCAAGGCGGTCGGCACGCCGGCGGACTATGCGTTCTACCAGTTCGCCCAGCAATTGCCCGATCAGGTGAAGTTGTCGCTCATTTACGCGGGTGCGGGCACGCTGTGGACGGACCTGGACAAAGCCGCCAAGATCGCCCCGCTCGGTGTCTGGAACGAACTGCAACAACAGGGACCGCCCGCCGCGCCGGCGGCCAAATGAGGCCCGCGCTTATGCCAAGGGACTTCAATCATCGCGCCTTTCATCGTCGACGAAAACTGCTCAAGGTGATCGGGCTCCTCCTCGGGCTCGGGGGCTTGTTCATTCTCGTGAATATAATGGGGGAAATGCCCGACGAGCCGCTGAAAGGTTCGGGCGCGATATTCGTCGGCGCCACCTTGATCCTGTTCGGCATCATCTTTCTCTACGAAGGCTACAAACTCCCGCTGGCGGAAGCGATCGAACTCATCCACGAGCGCGGCCGCGGCGTGACCGAATCCGAGTTGGTGCACGACATGCGCGTCGACCGCGCAACCGCCGGGCGCATCATCGGCGCCCTGATCGCCAAGGGTTTCCTGCGCCGCGCCGCCGACCAATCCAGCCAGACCGAGGAAGTCTTCGAGCCCGTCCGATAGCACTTCGATGGCGGTGCCTTCTTGGCGTGGCCACACTGAGAAAAAGCGTGTGTTGACTAACCCCCGTTTCGGAAGGAGTTACGTCGGGCTGTTGGAGTCGTCTTTGCGATAACTCGACACGACCCAATCGCTGAGGAATTTGTCGGGGTCGGCGAGGGCCGACTTGGGGATGACGAATTCGGTCTGGCCGGCGTTGGTCTTGATCAGGTTCAGGCCGAACTGGTAGTCCTTGAACAACTCGCGGCAGAATTCGCTAACGGACTTGTTGTCATGCTGGGCGCGCTCGACGATCTCTTCAACCGCATCCGGCTCCAGACGCATATGCAGGTGGTGCTTTTCGGCGAATTTGCGCTCAAAATCGTGGACGAGCTGCCGCATCAACTCGCGGTGTTCGCACGCGGGCTCGTGGAGGATGCGCAGCAATTCCGCCTCGGGGTTTTCGACCAGCGTTCGCGTGACGACGAATTGTCGCACCGTGGACGACGGCAGCTCGAACTTGAATTCCCGCAGCGCGCGCTCGCAGACGGTGAGCAGTCCGCGCGCGCCTGTGTTTTCCAAGGCGGCCAGTTCCGCCACCGCCCGCAGTCCTTCATCGGAGAAAATCACGTCGATGCCAAAGGCGCTGAAGCTGGACTCGTACTGCTTGACGACCGAGCCTTCGCTTTGTTTGAGGATGTTGTAGAGATCGTCGACGCTGAGCCTTTCCAGGACGACGCGGACGGGCAGCCGGCCAATGAACTCGGGTTCGAACCCGAACTTCACGAAGTCCTCGGTTTGCCCGCGCCGATGCAACTCCGCCTCGGCCACGGATTCCGTAAGATGACCGCCAAACCCGATGTCCGCCTGGCGGACGCGGCGGCGAATGATGTCCAGCATCTGGTCGAATGCGCCGCTGACAATAAACAGGATGTGCTGCGTATTGATCGTCTCGCGCTTGACCTTCCCGCGGCGCTGATACTCGAAGGCCGCTTGCAACTGTGCCTGGATGTCGGTGGGCGAGCGGAGCGGCACCTCGGTCTCCTCCATCAACTTCAGCAGATTCGTCTGCACCCCGCGGCCGCTCACGTCGCGGCCAATAATGTTGGCGGGCGTGGCGATCTTGTCGATTTCATCGAGGTACACGATGCCGTACTTCGCCAGATTCACGTCGCCATCGGCACGTTGGACGAGTTCGCGCACGAGATCTTCCACGTCGCCGCCGACGTAGCCGGTTTCGCTGAACTTGGTGGCGTCCGACTTCACGAATGGCACGCCGATGAGGTCGGCGATGGTCTTGATGAGGTACGTCTTGCCCACGCCCGTCGGGCCGATCAGCAGGACGTTTTGCTTCACGTAATCGCGGAGTTCCTCGCCCCGTTCCGCGGCCTTGACGTGGTTGTAGTGGTCGCAGACGGCAATGGCCAACGCCTTCTTGGCGTCTTCCTGGCGGATGACGAACCGGTCAAGGTGCGCCTTGATGTCCTTGGGCTTCAGGTGGAAGTCGAATTCGATGCCCCTGCGCTTCCCCTCGTCGCTGGGAGGCGTGGTCTCCGCGCGTTCGGGTTGCGCCGCGAAGACAACCCGGTCCCCGAACTCCTGCTTCATGAATTCGGAGAGCTTCTTCTGGATCTCATCCGGCGACGGCAATGGTTGGTCCGCACTCATGTCAACCTATAGCTTAACTCACTTCGGTCCATTTTCAACGCCGGTCGCGAGCGCGGCCACGAATTGGGCGAGGCCGTTGGACGTGCCGACCACGACCAGGCCGTCGCCGGTGACCAGCCGCGTCGTGGGGCCGGGCAGTTCCGTGGTGATGCGGCCCGTGACCGCGTCGCGACGTTTGATGGCGAGGACGTGCACACCGTAATGGGAACGCGGCGCGAGTTCGGCGACGGTACGGTCATCGAGATGCGGGGGCACCTCGATCGTGCGCACCTCAAATCCCTCGGGTAATTCGACGAAGACATCGCGGGTTTCATCACCTTCGTGGACGACGAACCGTGCCATCAACTGCCGTTTGCGCAGGATTTGCTGGCTGTACACGCCGAGCAAATCGCGCTTGGAAATCCAGCCGAGCAGTTTGCGCTCGGTGGCATTGTTGATGACGGGCAGGCGTTCGGCGTTTTCGCGCCAGAAAATGTCCATCACCTCCGCCAGATTCTGGCGCGGGGTGACGAATTGGAAGGAGTTGTCAACCAGGTCGTCGGCAATGACCGAGGACAATGACTCGCCCTGGTGCAACATGTCTTTCACCGAGTGCAGGCGGATCGCGCCGAGAAACTTGCCTGCGCCGTCGACAACGTAGATGTTGTTGTAGAACTCCTTAAAGAATTGCTCGACGACCGCGGAGAACGGCGCCGTCTGGTGGATGGCGTGGGTGTCCTCGTGCAGGATGTCTTCGACGCGCAGCGATTGCATGATGCTGGCCTCCGGCCCCGTGGGCATCACGATGCCCCGGCGGCGCAGCGATTCCTCTTCGAGGGAGCGAGCCTTGAACAACCGCGTCGTGAAATTGCTGACGATGCACACGAACATCAACGGGAGCACGATCTGGTAATTGTTGGTCTGCTCGAAGATCATCATGATTGCGGTGAGCGGCGCGTGGGTTGTGCCCGCGAGGACGCCGCCCATGCCCACCAGCGCGTAGGCGCCCGACCCGGCCGTGACATGGGGAAACAACCAGTGCACGCCGTAACCGAACGAGCCGCCCAGCAGCGCCCCGACCATCAGCGACGGCGTGAATAATCCACCCGCGCCACCGGCTCCAAAGGTCAACGACGAGGCGATGATTTTCATCAACACCAGGATCAGCAACAGTGTGATCGGCAGTTGTTGGCGGAGCGTAAGGTTCACGGTTTCAAAGCCGTTTCCGAAGACGTGGGGCCACTTGACGCCAATGGCGCCAACCAACAACATCCCGATCGCCGGTTTCAGCCAGTTCGGGATCGGGATTTTCTCGAACAGGTCTTGAGAGCCAAACAGCGCCCGAACGAACAGGATCGACAGCACGCCGGCCAACAGCCCAAGCACGAGATACGGGAGCAGCTCCCACGCGGACACGAGATCGTAGTGGGGAACATCGAACCGCGGCAGGTTCCCCATGCAACTGCGAAATACCAGCGTCGAAATCACGGACACGACCACAACAGGCCCGAGAACTTCGAGGGCGAAGTTCCCCATGAGGACTTCCATCGCAAACAGCGAGCCGCCGATGGGCGCATTGTAGACGGCAGCCAGCGCCGCGGCCGTCGCCGCGCACACGAGGACGCGAAGTTGTTGTGTCGAAAGCCGGAAACGGCGGCCGGAATAGGACCCGATGGCACTGGCCAGAAGAGCCATTGAGCCTTCGCGTCCGAGTGAGCCTCCCGTGGCCACGGTCACAATGGCCGCCCAATCCCGTGGCGCGGTCTTCCGAAGTGAAATGTATCCGCCCTTGAGCGAAACGGCCTGCATGATGGTCGTGATTCCACCGCCGCGGGTGGGCACGCGAAAAAACTTGCCGATCAACCCCACAACGAGGCCACCGACCGTCAGAATCACGAGCCGCGAATACCACGGATTGTAATACGAGGCCGTAAGCAGATTTTGGCCGCTGCCCCAGAACTGGTTTTGGATGAACGAGATGATGTGCGCGGTGGCGACAGTCGTGAAACCCACCATCAGGCCGACGATGGGCAGCAACACCAGAAAAGCGTTTTCGCTGGCGGTTCGTTTCCCCAGATGCGCGAAGATCTGCGCCTGGAATTTGCTGCTGATTGACCGAAGCCGTTGCAGCAACGCGTTCATCGGTACATCTAGTAACAAATCGGCGGGGTCTGGTCAAACTGTGCCACTGGAAATGAAAGTCTTGCAATTTGGTAGAATTGAGCGAATATCCGTTACGGCGTGTCTGACTTGAACAAGGAGGTCCGGCGTGCCGATGTGATGGCCGAAAACCGGCCCGTAGTAACGCGCAGGAGAAACAAGAAAGGGGGAGTCAGGCAACATGATGCAACAAAGTCCGAAGACCGAACAGATCGCTGCTCGCGCGTACCAACTCTATCTCGAGCGGGGACGCACCGATGGGCACGATGTCGACGATTGGCTTCAGGCCGAGTACGAATTGATCCAACTACCCGTTCGTAAGCTCGCGGAGATGGCGCCGCCGATTGTGGGGCGTGGCAAATCCAGGACGAAGTCCATTGTCGAGCTCGTCCGCACCGCCATGTATTAGCGGACGTAAGCCCGACGTAACGACCCGATCCAGCAAGTGCGCCCGCGACGACGGCACTGAGTTTCTACTCAGACGGAGACCGCCATGGCGGAAGACAAACAACAACTGCGTCACCGCTTGACCGCCGAGGAAGTGCGCAAGAAGTACGGAATCGGCGCCATCGTTCTTCTGGCGTGGGAAATCTGGTGCATCTACGACGGCTGGTTCCATCCGCAATACGACTACATCAGCTTTTCGAGATTCATGGCCTATGTCTCGGCCCCCGTTCTGGCCTTTTGCATCGTTATGGCGGCAAGCGCGTCGCGCGCGCTGCAACGGCAGCGGGAGCAACCCCACCAGAACGAATCCACCGGTTCACCCGACCAACCAACTTGATGTCACAAACCAAGTCGCGCGTAGGCGGCCATAAACCGGGCCACGCGCTTTGGATCCACGGTGTTTGACCACAAGCCGTCCACCTTGAAGTGCGAGCCGATGATGAATCCGTCAGCCGCCGCATGGTATTTCGTCAGATTCTGTGCCGTTACGCCCGAGCCGAGATAAACCGGCAACCGGCAATGTTGTTTGGCGTCGCGTATGTCGGGCAGCGACGGCGGGCTGCCGGTCACCGTGCCCGTAATAATCACGGCGTCGCCACGCATCATCTCGACCGCCTCGGCTGTCGCGCCGACACTGATGTCGGACGTAATCGCGTGCGAGCTGTGCTTTTTCTTTACGTCGGCCCACACTTGGACATGATCCGCCCCGATCTGCTTTCGGTACCGGAGCAGGGGAGCGGCAGACGACTGGATAAACCCTTCATCGGCGATATGGGCGAACGCGAAGCCTTCGACGCGGACGAAATCCAACCGCGCCGCGTGCGCGACCGCCACGGCTTCGGTGTTGGCTCCGGCCAGCACCTGGACGCCGCAGGGCAGTTTGGCGGTATCTTTCACCGCGCGGGCAATGACCGACATCACGGAAACGATTTCCGGACCGACCGCGCCGCGCAGGTACGGCGTGTCGTGCATGTTCTCAATCATGATTCCGTGCACGCCCGATTCGCGGTACATCTTCGCCTCGCGCAATGCCGCAGCTTCGATCTCGCGCACGCTTCGCCCGCCGGCGGGCGTGCCGGGCAACGCGTCCAAATGGATCATGGCGATAACGGGTTTGGCAGACGAGAAAAGCGGGTTCCTGGCAGACATGGTGAATTCATTATACAGAGGGGTGCGACGAAACCAAGCGCGGTGTCGCCCGTGAGTTCTCTCTTGTGAGCGCCGCCGCAACATGCTTTGCTTTTCGGGATGCCAGCTTCGGCGACCATGCAGGCCAACACCGAGACCGATTGGACGATTATCCGTCGTCTGTTGGGCTTAAGCTGGCGCTATCGATCGGGGTGCATCAAGGTTTTCATTTACCAATTCCTGCTTCTGGCGATGGGGCTTAGCGGCCTCGGGTTGACGGGTCTGGGCATTGATTACGTCCGGTACCAGATGCAGCCGAGCGTGACCCCGCCCCACTGGCCGTTGGGGATCATGCCGCCGGCGTCATGGACGCCCATGAACGTGCTAACGGCAATTGCCGGGGTGATGCTGGTGCTGGCGTTGCTACGGTCGGTACTCTCTTATGCCTACAGCATCGCGGTGGCCGTGTTGGTGGAACGGTACATCGTTGTGGAATTGCGGGCCCGCGTGTACGAAAAGCTCCAGCGCCTTAGTTTTCGGTTCTACGACGCGAACGAGACGGGTTCGATTATCAACCGCGTGACGGGTGATTCGCGCGCCGTGGCGAATTTCGTCAACAACGTGCTGATGCAAAGCGTCATCATGGTGCTGTCGCTGGCCTTGTACCTGACGTACATGCTGACGATCCATGCCCGGCTCACGCTCGCGTGCCTGGCGGTCGTGCCGTTGCTGTGGGTGGTGGCGGCGGCGTTCTCGCGCGTCGTCCAACCCCAGTACGTCCGCAACCGCGAACTGGTGGACCGCATGATCCTGCACATCGCCGAGACGGCGCAGGGAATGCAGACGATCAAGGGCTTCGCCCGCGAGCGGGAACAATACGAGATTTTCCAAGCGAGCAATGACGCCGTCCGCACGCAGCAGCAAAACATCTTCTGGCGGGTGAGTGTGTTCATTCCCAGCATTGGCATGCTCACGCAAATCAGCATCTTCGTGCTGCTGTTCTACGGCGGACACCTGGTCATCAACGGCGAACTGCCGCTTGGCACCGGCATGGTGGTGTTCGCGGGGCTCCTGCAGCAGTTCTCGGGGCAAATCTCGAACGTCGCGCAGATCGCCAACACGATTCAGCAGAGTCTGGTGGGAGCGCGGCGCGTGTTCGAGGTGCTCGATGCGCCTGTCGAAATCGTCAGCCCACCGAAGGCGACACGGCTTCCGCGCGCCAAGGGGGCGATCCGGTTTGAGAACGTCAGCTTCGGCTACAACGGGTCGGACGACCCCGAACTGCGGGACGTCACGTTCGCGGCGCGCCCCGGCGACTGCATTGCCATCCTCGGCGCGACGGGTTCGGGCAAGACCACGTTGTTGAGTTTGATCCCGCGCTTTTACGACCCGCAACGCGGGCGGGTGCTCGTGGACGAAACCGATGTCCGCGATCTCAACCTCGATGACTTGCGCCGCAACGTGGGCCTGGTGTTTCAGGAGAGTTTTCTCTTCAGCAACACGGTGGCCGCCAACATCGCCTTTGGGCATCCGCACGCGAGCCGGGAGGAAATCGAGCGGGCGGCCCGGATCGCCGCCGCGCACGAGTTCATCGTCAAGTTGCCCAAGGGGTATGACACATTGCTGGGGGAAGGCGGCAAGGATTTGTCCGGCGGTCAGCGGCAGCGTCTGGCCATTGCCCGCGCGGTGCTGCTCGACCCGGCGATTCTGTTGCTCGATGACCCGACGGCGGCGGTCGATCCCGACACGGAGAAGGAGATTCTGGCGGCGATTGAGAATGCGATGCGCGGGCGCACGACGTTTATCGTCGCCAACCGCATCAGCACGCTACGCCGCGCCCACCGCATCATGGTGTTGGAGGACGGGCGGATCGTGCAGGTCGGCACCCACGACGAATTGATGCGGGCGAGCGGCCCTTATCGGCGAACGGCGGAGGTCCAATTCGCGGAGTAGGGGCAGGCCGCGACGACATGAGCATGACGACAAAACCGACAGTTACGATCACGCACATTCGGCGCGAGCCGAATGACGAAGACGAGATCAGCCAGCGGCCGCTGGAACTCGCGTTGATCTGGCGGATGTTCCGCTACACGAAACCACACGCGCGGAAGCGCAACTGGTTGTTCGCGCTGGTCATCATTCGGTCGATCCAATTGCCGATGCTGGCGTGGGCGATGGGCGCGGTCATCAACGGTCCGATTTCGCGCCACGACCCGCGCGGCGTGATGTGGGGGGCGATCGGGTTTTTGCTGCTCGCGGCGGTGACGCAGTTCTGTTTCCACTTCCGCCAGCGGCTGGCGCTCGAATTGGGCGAGTCGGTCATCCAGGATTTGCGGCGCGATGTTTTTCAGCATCTGTTGCGGATGCCGATGAGTTTCTACAACCGGACGAAAATCGGGCGGATCATCAGCCGCTATACGTCGGACGCGGAAGCGATGCGTGTCGGCTGGCAGGACGTATTTTTCATCACCGCCGTGCAGGCCGGGCAGATGATCATCTCGGCGTTGCTGATGATGTGGTACGACTGGGTGTTGTTCCTCGTCGTGCTGGCGATGGCGCCGTTTCTTGCGGTGCTGAACTACCATTTCCGCCGCACGCTCAGTTACGCAAACCGCCAGGTCCAGGAGAGCTGGAGCCGGGTGACGGCGACGCTGGCCGAATCGGTCACGGGCATCCGCGTGACGCAGGGATTTGTCCGGCAGGACGTGAACGCGGGCTTGTTTACCGACCTAATCAAGGACCATTCGGATTACAACCTCGGCGTGGCGCGGGCGTCGGGCGTGTTTTTGCCGATGCTGGAATTGAACAGTCAGGTGTTCGCTGCGGCGTTGATCGTGATTGGCGGTTATCGCGTGCTGAGCCCCGCGATCCACATGAATGTCGGCACGCTCATTCAATTCTTCTTCCTGGCGAACATGTTTTTCAGTTCGGTCCAGCCCATCGGCCAGCAGTTCAGCCAGGCGATGACCGCGATGGCGGGCGCCGAGCGCGTATTTCGGTTGCTCGACACCAAGCCCGATTGGGAGGAACCGCCCGACGCCCGCGAGTTGCCACGGATTCACGGGCGCGTCGAGTTCCGCGATGTCATTTTCAGTTACGTCGCCGACCGTCCCGCGATTAACGACATGAGTTTTGTGGCCGAGCCCGGGCAAACCGTCGCGCTCGTCGGTCATACAGGCAGCGGCAAGAGTTCGATCGTCAATCTCATCACGAAATTCTATCTGCCGCAGAGCGGCCAGGTGCTCATTGACGGGTTCGACACGCCCGACATTCAGGGCGACTCGTTGCATCGGCAAATGGGAATTGTCAGCCAGCAGAATTTCTTGTTCACGGGCACGGTGATGGCCAACATCCGTTTCGCTCGCCCGTCGGCGACAGATGAAGAGGTCATCGATGCTGTCCGCAAGCTGGATTTTCTGGATGTGATCGGTTCGCTGTCGGCGGGGTTCTCGACGCAGGTGGGCGAGCGCGGCACGAATCTGTCGCTCGGCGAGCGGCAGCTGGTCTGTTTCGCGCGCGCGATGCTCGCCGACCCACGGATCTTGATTTTGGACGAGGCGACGAGTTCCGTGGACGCGATGACCGAAGCGCGCATCCAGCGGGCGCTGACGCGGTTGTTGCAGGGCCGCACGAGTTTCGTCGTCGCGCACCGCCTCAGCACAATCCGCCACGCCGACCTCGTGCTCGTGCTCGACCACGGCAAGATCGTGGAGCGGGGGACGCACCGGCAACTTCTCGCCGCCGACGGCGCCTACGCCGAACTGTACCGCCAATTCGTCAGAAGCTGAGACAGGAGCGGGTGGCAACGGTGAATGCCCGAACGCGGCTACCCGAGCGAGTGTATTTCGCCGCGCCGACAGAGCCAAGCGATGCGGAGTCGAGCAGTGGGGTCTGGCTTGGATCGATCGTTTGGCCTTGCTCATGGCTTCCTCTTGTTTTTGCAGACACACAGCGTGGTTTTTCCACGCAGTCAAGGGCCATTCGAAGCGTCGGGAATTGGAAAACAGCAAAACTAGGGAAGCGGCGGTTCGCCAGATGCGGTAGCACTCGCCACCAAGGCATGGGATGTCTCTTGCCACGACGCCAGCTTGGAGGCAGTCAGCGAGGACGAGTTATTTGACCCTGCGGGTCATAGCGATTTCAAGAACGCAATCAGCGCGGCGCGATCCGATGCCGACATGTTGCGGAAAGCTTCCTCTGAAGCCTCGGCTTCGCCGGCATGCCAGAGGATGGCCTCCTCGAGGCTGCGCGCCCGGCAGTCGTGCAGATACGCTTCGGTGCCGCCGCTGACCCCGGCGGTGAGGCCGATGCCCCAGAGCGGCGAGGTGCGCCATTGTGCGCCGGAGGCATTCCCTTGATTCAAGTTGTCGGCCAGACCTGGGCCCATGTCGTGCAACAGCAGATCGGTGTAGGGATGGATGGTCTGGTTACGAAGTTCGGCGAATGGATGATACGGGCTGGTCTGGAGCGTTGGTATGTGGCACTGGCCGCAGCCCGCGCTGGCGAACAACGCCTCGCCCTGCAGGCATTGCGGGTCGGTCAGGCTGCGGCGCGCGTTGACGCCCAGAGTGGAGAGGTAGCGTGCCCACTGGCTGGCTTCGTCGGCAGTGACTTCGGGCGGACCGCCAGAGTCCGGGCCGTTGAAGTTATGCGGGAATATCGGGGTCGTCACGCCCAGCTCGAGGTTGAGGGCGGCGCAGACGAAATGTTCGACGCTGAAACCCGCGGCTTTGTAGCCGAAACGTCCCAGACGCGTCAGGCCAGTCCACGGATCGGTCGCCATTTGCATTTGGCCTGAGATGCCGTTGTTGTTCCCGCCGGACATGGCCTCGATGGTACTTTCGGGTACCGCCTCGAGCAAGCCGAGGCCAACCAGCGGCCGCGCGAAGCGCACGGAGTAAAATGCCGGGGTGTGGGGGGAGAACGCGTAGTTTGGCCGTTGCAACGTGTACGGAGTGCCGTCGCCATACGTATTGGTCGTGATCGTGTAGCTGGCAATCGTCGCGGTGCCCTCGCTTGGCCCGTTGACGTTCTGCATCAGCAGCACGCTGCCGTAGACCGGATCCGGTGCTCCATCGGCCGTGCTGCCAACTTCGATGAGAGCCGTGGACAACGGTTGGCCGACGGCGGCAGGAAACCCGCGGCCATTATTGATGTGGCATCCCATACAACTGGTTTGGATGTACATCGGCCCGGCTTGACCGACATGATTGGTGAAGATGGGGTTCCCCGGCTCCGAATGCGCACCGGTGGTAAAGTCCGTATGATGCAGCCGGCGCCCGAGCATGAACTGTTCCCCGGTCGGTGGGGACGCATTCGGCGTCATCTGTTCGAAGAACATGTTCGTATCACAGTCATACTGGTACGGCATGGTGGCGCCGCCGGCGAGCCAGCCATTCGTGGGCATCGGCGTGGAGTCGATGGCCGCGTTGACTGACGCGGGGTCGTTGGTCACTCCCTCCTGCCACGGGACGATTCCCTGCCCGGCGACGTAGAGAATGGCGCCGCCGTAGTAGTTGAGTTGTCCGTTCGTAACAGCAACCATGAACGGGCTGAACTCAAACTCCACGCGGTCGCCCACTTGCAAGGGGCGATTAAACGTGATGTTCTGACTGATGGTCGACGTCCAATTGGTCAGGCTCGCGTCGGCCTGGTTCGCAAAGAGGTTGTCACTGTATTGCGCCACTGTGGTTTGGCCTTGGAAGAAGAAGCGGATGTTCGGTGTGTTCAGCTGATTCAGTGACAACATGTTGAAGGTAATGGTCGATCCGCCCTTGCCCAACGTGTCGATGATTTCAATGTCGGTCATGCGCTGCTCCCAATAAAATGTCAAATAGGTGTTGTAGAGCATGAACTGGCACTCCCGCGCGTGCCGGGCGCGCGGACGGTCCGCGATCCATGTGATGAGGGCGGTCGGCGTGTTAATGATCGTGTTCGGTTCGAGCGGTGTGCTCGAATCGTACAGCGGAGCGATGCCGATGCTCGTATCCGGCTGGGCGGTGATCGTGGCATCAGCGGGGCTGCTCTGACCGTTGGGGGAGATGGCGATAATCGACACGAAATAGGTCTCGCCGGACGTCAAGCCGGAGATGACGGTGCTGGTCACGTTCCCAAGGTCCGTCGTATTGGTTGTGGTTGTGCTGGTATCACCGTAGTACATGAAGTAGTCGGTTACCCCAAGCGAGGCACTGGCCGTCCACGCCACGCCGATGGCATTCGTGGTTCCCGACGGGACCTGATGCAGATTTGTCGGCGGCAGGACAACGACCGGCGGAATTTCCAGTCGGAAGAACCCGGCGCTGTTCGTCATCGGCGCCAGAAACGACTTGGTGGTGCCGTCGCCCATGACCCCGGGAAAGTCATTGGTCCACGGCACCAGGATAAGGTCGGTGGTTGATTCAGGGAAATACTGAACGCCAACGGCGGACGGCCAACTGATTTGGGCGACCGGCAGGGTGGCCACCGGCAGGACGTTGGTCACGGTCGGAGTGCCGCTGGATCCACTGGCCCCGAATCCGACGTCATCAATATCAATTGTGGCCCACTGGCTCGTAATTGCCGCGCCCGCAAAGTGAAAGAAGATCGTCGCCGACGCCGCGCTGGCGGGCGCGGTCACGGAGGTGCTGACCAAGGCATAGGCGTTTGCTCCCGGAGTGAATGTGGTGTACCCAGTCTGCCCGATGAACCCAGCACTGGCATTGAACCACTGGATATTATACTGGTCATTGTCCCCGGCGCTCCCAGACAGCCGATCGGCATAGAACGTAAACGGGTAGACGCTTCCTCCCGTCACGGGCATGCCGGACTGATTGAACTGAACCACCGGTCCAGCACCGGTGCTGGCCAGATGGACTTCGAAATCATACGAGCCGCTGTGCGGGTTGTCATTTGTGCGGACCGCATACACGGGGCCGCCAGCCATCGTATCTACCGTCCAATTGCTGGCGGAAGCTCCGCTTCCGCTTTCGAACCCTCCGTTTGTAAGGCTTGAGGAGGACGCCGGTACTCCGGGAATAATATCCAGAAGCTGATAGCTGCGTGTGCCGCTGGGGAACGGATCAAAATCCGTGTTCGTAATGCCGTTCCCAACCGCGGTCGTGATGAGGTCGGTCCACATGCTGCTCGGGTTGGTCGACCATTGCAGGTGGTAGGTATCATTGGTGTTTTCAAGCCAGCTCAACTGGACACCGGGTTGGATATTGAGCTGAACCTGAGCGCTGACCACAGTCGTGCCGACCGCAAACAACGCAGCCGTCGCTGCCAACCGAACGAACAGTAGTCGCCGCACGTATTTACCCTGCAACTTTGTGAAACTTTTCACAAGCTTGGACTTTTTAGCTGCGATGTCAACGTTTTTCAGTCGCGCGGAAGGCTTGTCGCGCAAGCAGATCCTGATTCTGGACAAGGCGACGAGTTCCGTGGATGCGATGACCAAGGCGCGCATCCAGCGGGCGCTGCACGCGGTTGTTGAAAGGCCGGACGAGTTTCGTCGTCGCGCACCGCCTCAGCACAATCCGCCACGCCGACCTCGTGCTCGTGCTCGACCACGGCAAGATCGTGGAGCGGGGGACGCACCGGCAACTTCTCGCCGCCGACGGCGCCTACGCCGAACTCTACCGCCAATTCGTCAGAAGCTAGGGCAGATTGGACACCACGTTACTCGTCAGGTGCTGAAGCCGTTCCGCCGTTCGTATAGTGGACATCATCCAACTCGATATTGGAGATCGGGCCCGCGGTGCTCTCAATCTCGAAGAACTGGCTGACTGCGGTGAGGTCGACCTCTGGACCGAAGGCGGACATGGGAATGTCAACCACATGCCAGTTACCGTCCCGAACAAATCCGTAGGGATCGCTGCCTGATCCCCCGAAGGTGATCCATTTTTGGCCCACACCATTGAGGTCGCCGCTCTGCATGCCAACCATGAACTGGACTGTGGAGGTGGTCTTCATGGCGAACTCCAGATTACAATTCGAGTATTGGTACGCCGACATATTGTATTTACAGTCCGGCGTAAAGGCCATCCCCGACCAGGTGATACCGGGCGCCGATACGAGACTGATATCCTGGGTGTCACTCCCATACGGGTGTTGTGTCCCTGCCACCATCGTGTTGGCCCAGACGAAGAAGTTGCCCTGAACACCCAGCGTGAACGAACCCGCGTTCTCGTGCGATGCCGTCTCGGTGTACACGCCAAAATTGCCGTTCTGCGGGGTTACCCTGGCTGCGCTGGGTTCCCACCAGACATTGTCGACGGACAGGGTCAGCGGCGCGGCCGGGTCCGTGGTGCTTGCAATCATGAAAAACTGATTCACCGTGCGGAAATCGGTGTTCTCGAATCGGTTCAGGGGCATTTTCATGGAGTGCCATTGACCGTCATGAGGGAACCAGAACTCCGAAGTCGAGTCGATTCCCACGGGAAGGAAGAACGGGCCGCTCGCACCGGCCACATCACTGGCCACGGAACTGGCGATGCCCACTTCCATGGGGGTGGTGTCGCCGGCGGTAGCTTGAATATCAAAATGGAGATAACCGTCCGAATAATTCATCATGTTTCGGAAATTAGGAACAAAAGCTCCCATACCGAACCAGTTGCCAGCGGCGATATTGAACGACCAGCAGGAGCTGCCTTCGGAAGGGGCGGGTGGGCTGGTGTTCGCGGTCATGTTGTTCCAGAGGTACAGTGCGGCAAGGTTACTGTAGTTAAAGTTCGTGTCTGTGGCTGGATTGGAGTCGTAAGCGAGGAAGTCGTTGACCGGCGTGTTTCCTGCAAAAACCCCGAAATCGCCGGTTTCCGCAGAATTATTGCCGAAATACAACTGCGTGTACCCATTGTCCGTAATCTTGATGTAATTGATATGCATCGTGGCCGGAAACGGGGCCGTGACATCGGCGGGACTATATACCCCCGTATAAGAAGGGTTGTAGCCGCCGATCGCGATGTTCGCGATGAGAAACATCGGCTGCTGGAACATGGGGATGTGGCTGATGTCCCAAGAGCCGAAGGGGACGTTGTCGAGAGAGAATGTCAGGTTCGTCGGCGTCCAGGACATCTGGTAGAGATGGTAATCGAGGGACAGGTTCTCCGGGGCCGTGAGCCACGCCGCCGCATTCTCGGCGCCCCCGGTGGAATTTGCATAATGGATGGCGCTGTCGATGAGTTCCTGCTGGATATTCGAGGAGATCCCGGCGGCGGAGCCCAACTCCATGATGTCCAGCTCCCCACACACTGGCCAGACGATGGCGCCGGAGTTAACGCCCATCATCCAAAAGGCAGGCCACAAGCCGTTGGCGGTATTGGGGACTTTGATTCGGGCTTCGAGGTTGCCGTACTTGAATGCGAAACGTCCCTGCGTGAGCATCCGGGCGGACGTAAAAGAGCTCCCCATATAATTGGTGGCGTCAGCCTCGATCACGAGGTCACCGTTGGTGACGTAGGAATTCTGGTGGTTGGCGGTGTCGTACTCGAATTGACCGTTACCCCAACCCGAGTTGCCAACGTCCCACGTCCACGTATTTGCATCGACCACCCCGTTTGTGAAGGTTTCCAACCATACGACCCCACCGTTGTTGTTGGAAACCTGGGCCAGGATGGTGGCCGGCTGACTCTGACCGTTGGGTGAGATGGCGACGATCGATACAAAATAGGTATCGCCGGACGTCAACCCGGAGATGACGGTGCTGGTCACGTCCCCCAAGTCCATCGTATTGGTCGTCGTGGTGTTGGTATCGCTGTAGGACATGAAGTAGTCGGTCACCCCGGGGGAAACGCTGGCCGTCCAATTCAGGGCAAGGGCATTGGTGGTTCCGGAGGGGACTTGCTGTAGGTTCGTCGGCGGCTGGACAACGGCCGGCGGAATTTGCAGTCGGAAAAACATCGCACTGTTCGTCATCGGGGCCAGGAACGACTTCGTCGTCCCATCTCCGAAGACCATGGCGTAGTTGGTGTTCCAAGTGGATGCGGGAAGATTGGTGGTCGATTGGGGGTAATACTGAACGCCAAGGGCTGACGGCCAACTGATTTGGGCCGTCGGCAGGCTGGTCACTGCAAGGGTATTGGTCACGGGGGGGGTGCCGGGGCTGGAACTGCCGTTGCCAAGCAGGACGTCATCAACGTCAATCGTGGCCGTCCAGGTCGTGACCGCCGCGCCTGCAAAGTGTAAATAAATGGTTGCCGAGGTCGCAGCGGCAGGAGCGGTAACGGAGGTGCTGAACAAGGCATAGCTGCCGGCCCCAGGGGTAAACGTTTGGTAGCCCGTGTCCCCACCAGCATTCCACAGAATCCGCCACTGTGTAGTGGCTCCCTGGCTTCCTGCCAGTTGGTCGGAATAGAACGTGAACGGGTAGACGGTTCCTCCTGTCACGGGTATCCCGGACTGATTGAACTCAACCACCGGCCCAGCACCGACGCTGGCCAGATGGACCTCGAAATTATACGAGCCGCTGTGCGGGTTGTCGTTGGTGCGAACTCCATACACGGGCCCGCCGGCAGCCGTATCCACCGTCCAACTGGTGGCAGCGCTTCCGGTTCCGGATTCAAATCCTCCATTCAGGGGCTCCGCGGTGATCGCAGGGGTGCCGGGAACGATGTCCAAAAGCTGATAGGTGCGGGTGCCGCTCGCGGAAAGATCAAAGTACGTGTTTGTTTGGCCATTGCCCGCCCCCGCGACGAGATTGCTCCAGGTGCTACTCGGGTTGGTTGACCATTGCAGGTTGTACGTGTCGTTGGTGTTTTCAAGCCAGCTCAACTGAACACCGGGCTGGATATTGAGCTGAACTTGGGCGTTGCACACGCCCGCGCCGACCAGTAGACACACCACAGCTGTTTTGAGGGACATACTCTGACTTCCTTTTCCGGTAAAGCTTTCGGACACGGTTTACTCCACAGGCACGGGCCTCTAGCAAGTAGCCTAGTACCAATCTAGGTATTTTTATACTACACCGAAGATTGTACTGTCAAGGTTCTTGTTGGTGAAAATAGAAGCGGTTTACCATATCCACTCACAGCGCCGCATAGAAGCCTGTGAAGCAGGGTCCTTAGGGACTACGCCCAAAACCGATTGGGAGGAACCGCCCAACCCCCGCGAGTTGTTGCGCATTGACTCAGCACGGCCCGCCATGCCGACCCAATGCTCGTGCTCGACCAAGGAAAAACCGTGGAGCAGGGGACGCACCGTCAACTTCTCGCCGCCGGTGGCGCGTGCGCGGAACCATACTGGCAATTCGTCAGGAGTTAGCCCTGAACGTGGGAGGATAGATTTGGTGTTGCGCGGTGGGAATGGGTGTAGGAAAATGGTTCCCCAATGATCTGGGGCACGCTGTTCCACCCAATTCGAATTGGCCTCTCGATTTTTCTGGGGATGATGGCGGCGGCCTTCATCACCATTAATTATTGGAACGACCGACCCGGCGATGATCCGGCTACCATCCAGCAAGCCACCGCGATGCTGGAGCAATTTCGAGAGCACACGGCCAGCAATTCCATCAGTCACATTGCCACGGGAATGAAAATCGAGTCGCTTTCGGGGCAACCCGCAGCGGTTGTCACGAATTCATCGGGCAAGGCTGTTTCCGACGATCCGGGAGGCAACTGGTTGATCACGCTCCTGGATGGCCGCAAGTACGTGGTGAAAGCCAGTCAAGCGCCCACGGCGGAGGGGTTCGCGCCGTACATTCAACGAGTGGCCATGGACGGGCCGTGGAACGACATGGACCAGACCATTGACCGACTGACCAAGAAGAACGGGGTGATTTTGAGAGCCAAGGCCATGACCTGTCTGGACCGGAAGCCGGCCTCCGAATCGTCGCTGGTGTGGGACGACCGGTTTGTATTGGCGACCAGCGACTACGACGTGTGCACGACGCGAACCCACATCTGGGAAACCGTCGCGGTCGGTTGTGGCGCGCTGTTGCTGTCCACCGTGATCGCGTGGTGCATCGTGGCGTTTCTTCCGTTGCTCGGGTGTTTCCTGGGGGCTCTGCGCAGCGCCGGCCAAAGACTCAGATGAGTCGTCCTGCACCGTGGTGCCCGCGGCTGGTCCGGGCGACGAGGGATTGAAACCTGGCGGAGGGGGCGAGATTCGAACTCGCGAGGGCCTTTGCAGACCCCACACGCTTTCCAGGCGTGCGCATTAGACCACTCTGCCACCCCTCCAGGCGCTGAGAGCGCAACGACATTACTCCGGCGGTGGTTTCGGCGCAAGCCCACTGTCGGTCAACGCCTGCAAGAGCCATTCCTCTTCGATCGGGCTGAGGTTGAACCGGACAGCGGTCCTTTCGATGGCTTCGAGTTTGCTCATCGCGGGATGTTCCCGGCGCAAGGTATTCAACCAATCCAGCGCTTTTGCGCGTTTCTCGGCTTGTTCTCTACTCATGGTTCGTCTTTTGCGCGGCCGGGGCGGCGGGTGAGCCCGCGGCACGCAGCAATCGGTCGCGCACGGCGAGGCCCAGCCCGCGCCCGGGCGGCATGATCGCCAGGATTACGTCGGCCTGTCGCGAGTCGGCGTCGCGCATTTGGTCGAACAGCGTTTGGGCATAGAGCCGCTGGTCACCGTAGTTCGCCAAGATATAGAACGTCTTTCCCTCGCGTTTCAATTCCTCGACGCGCCGCTTGAGGGCGATCACGGTTTTGTTCGGGTCGCCATCGAGCAGTTCGACACGCGCCCGCGGCGCGTAGTGCTTGAGGGACATGCCGGGACCCGCCAGACCGGCCCGCGCGATTTCGCCCTCGACAGCGGACGCCAGGGGCACCTCGCCGATGGCCTTTTCCAAGTCTTCGCGGGGCACGCCGCCGGGACGGAGTATCACGGGCGGCGATTGCGTGAGATCGAGGACAGTGGATTCCACGCCCATCGGAGTCGGCCCCGCGTCCAGGATTAGGTCCACGCGGTTGGCGAGGTCTTCGAGGACATGCTCGGCGCGGGTGGGACTGGGACGGCCAAAGCGGTTGGCGCTGGGCGCGGCGATCGGCGCTCCGGTGGCCTTCAACAGGGCGGTGGCCACGGGATGCCACGGCATGCGCAGGGCGACGGTCGGGCGATGCGCGGTCACTTCGCCGGGGACATGGTCAGCCTTGTCGACGACGAAGGTCAATGGTCCCGGCCAGAACTGGTGGGCGAGCGCCTCAAACGATGCGGGCGCGCCTTTCATGAGTGACCGGGCCATGGCCACATCGCCCACGTGGACGATGAGCGGGTCCCAGTCGGGGCGTTCCTTGGCGAGGAAGATTTTGTGGATGGCTTTCAGGTTGAGGGCGAGCGCGCCAAGTCCATACACGGTTTCAGTGGGGAACGCGACGAGTCCGCCACCGCGAAGAATGGTCGCGGCGCGCTCGATGAGCTCGGGTTGCGGCGACTGCGAGTCGATGTGGACGAGGTTGTTCATTCGTCGCCGAAACAGGTGCCAATCGAACGCGCCATGCGGATGGCCTGCGAACGTGGCGAGACGAGGCGCGGCGCATGGCCGGGGACCGACAGTGGCACGCTGGTGATCGTGTCGCCGCGAAGGCTGACCATGCGGTTGAATTTACCCGAGGAAACCATCTCGACGGCGGCGGTCGCAAACCGCGTGGCGAGGAATCGGTCGAAGGGCGTGGGCGTGCCACCACGTTGGAGGTGGCCGAGGATGGTATAGCGGGTTTCGAGACCGGTGCGTCCCTCGATTTGCCTCGCGAGAATGGCGCTGATGCCGCCGAGGCGAACCTGCTCAAACGAACCCGCCACACGGTCCCGAACGACAATCTCGCCATCAACCGCGTGGGCGCCTTCGGAGACGACGACGATGCTGAAGCGTCTGCCGCTGCGATTGCGATCCATGATTTTGGCGCAGACGGCATCGAGCCGATACGGGATTTCCGGAATCAGGACCACGTCGGCGCCGCCCGCGACGCCCGAGGTGAGCGCGAGCCAGCCGGCGGTGCGCCCCATGACTTCCACGAGCATCACGCGATGGTGCGAGGCAGCCGTGCTGTGAAGTTTGTCGATGGCTTCGGTGGCGGTGGTAACCGCGGTGTTGAATCCGAACGTGAGATCGGTGCCGCGCACGTCGTTGTCGATCGTTTTTGGGACGCCGACGACGTGCAGGCCGATCTGGGACATTTTGTACGAGCACTGGAGGGTGCCATCGCCGCCGACGGCAATCAGCGCGTCCAGCTTGAGTTTGCGGTAGTTACGGACGACGTCGCCGGACGCGTCACGGGTGTGTTCCGGCTGACGGTGGTTATCGACATAGCAAAAAGGGTTGTCGCGGTTTGTGGTGCCGAGGATCGTGCCGCCCTGTGTGAGGATGCCGGAGACGTCGTTCCAATGGAGCCATTTGCCTTTGCCCCGAACGAGGCCGCGGAACGCGTCGTAGAAGCCAAATACCCGAATGCCATAGTTGTTCATCGCCGCCTTCACGACCCCGCGGACGACGGCATTGAGTCCCGGCGCATCACCCCCACCGGTTAAGAGCCCGATTCGTTGAATTCGTTTCACAACCGCCAGTGTGGCACACTGCGGGAGTGGTTAGAAGCAGGTTTTTCTTGCGGGGACCGGCGCGGCGTGAAAAACTGGGTGCCGGCTACTCCATGAAGAATACAGCTATCTTGTTGATCGATTGTCCCGACCAGAAGGGGATTGTGGCGTCGGTGTCGGATTTTCTGTTTCGGCACCAGGCGAATATCCTGCACGCCGACCAGCATCAGGACAGCGATCGGGGGCTGTTCCTGACACGCGTGGAATGGGACCTGGCGGATTTTGGACTGGCCATTGCGGATTTTGGAAAGCAATTTGCACCCGTCGCAAAGAAGTTCCAGATGCGCTGGCGCCTGGAGTTGTCGTCACGGCGGCTGCGCGTGGCGATTTTTGTGTCGAAGTACGACCATTGCCTGGCGGACCTGCTGTATCGGCACGAGAGTGGGGAACTGGATTGCGAGATCCCACTCATCGTCAGCAACCATCGGGAGGCGGAACGCCTCGCCGGGTTTCACCGGATTCCGTTTCACGTGATCGCAGTGGAGAAGGAGGGGAGGGCGGAGGCGGAGCGGCGGCAATTGGCGTTGCTGAAGGAAAACGCGATCGACCTCGTGGTGCTGGCGCGGTACATGCAGATTTTGTCGGCCGAATTTGTGGCGCAATACCCGCAGCGGATCATCAACGTGCACCATTCGTTCCTGCCGGCGTTCAGTGGCGCGCGACCGTATCAGCGTGCCTTCGAGCGGGGGGTGAAGTTGATCGGCGCGACCAGCCATTATGTGACGGAGACGCTCGACGAGGGGCCGATCATCGAGCAGGACGTCGTGCGGATTTCTCACCGCGACCAGTTGGGGGACCTGGTGCAGAAGGGGCGCGATTTGGAGAAGGTCGTGTTGTCGCGCGCGGTGCGGTGGCATATCGAGCACCGGATTCTGGTCTACGCGAAGAAAACGGTCGTGTTCGACTAGGCGCAGGCGGGGAACTGTGTCGGGGAGCGAACCAGGGACCCGCTGCACGGCCAGCGGTTGGCTGGCTTCAGACGTTGGACGCTTGTATGTCAGACGGCGGTTTGCCGATGAGACTTTACTTTGTACGCCATGGTGAAAGTACGGCCAACTGTCTGCGGGAATTCTCCAACAGTGGGGTCAAACATCCGCTGACCGAAAGGGGAGTCGAGCAGGCGCGCGCAGTGGCGCGCGGTTTCGGCGGCTTGCCGGTCGAGCAGGTTTACTCCAGCCCGGTCCTGCGCGCCATGCAGACGGCGCAAGTCCTGGCCGAAAGCCTGCAAGCTCCGCTGGAAACCACCGAGGCGCTACGAGAATGGAATGTGGGGATCTACGAGGGAACGACTGACCCAAACGGCTGGGAGTTGCACCGCCAGGTCCAGGATGACTGGTTTATTCATCAAAAATTTGAGAGCAAGATGCCCGGCGGGGAGAGCTTTCGTGAAATTCGAGAGCGGTTTATCCCCTTCATTGACGGGTTGATACAGGCGGGGAGAAACTCCAATCGGAATATTATCCTGGTAGCGCATGGCGGCCTGTATCTGGCGATGCTGCCGGTCATCTTCCGAAACATCGACTTTGCTTTCGCTCGTCAGCATGGCTTCCCGCAGGCGGCCTATGCGATGGCTGAGACTCGATCGGACGGTCTCTATTGCATCTCGTGGTGCGGGGTATCGTTACGGGTTTGATGAGAGTGCATTGTTGCTCGCTCGGCTGGGTGGTACAGCCATCATGGGCCCAACCGCCCGCTTGGAAGAACATGCCGCAGATGATGCACCTTTTGGTCGCGTAAGACGTTAGGTGTTCAACTTTGACAGGCGGCGGGTGACCATTTTGGGGTGATTCTCAGGCGGGTATGAGGATCACGCGTTGTCCCGCATTGGGGGTTTCTTGAAAAAGACCAGCATCTTGGGCAGGTAAGCAACGATTGCGGAAGGCCCGTTGGCGGAGCGTGATCGGGGGGAAATTGTGTTGTTTTGTCTGGCATTGCGAGTGCTCTGTGGAGAGCATCTATGAGATCCAAGGCTACACGTGCGCGAAGCAAGCACCTCCTGATTGTCGAAGACGATGAGGCCGCAGGCGAAATTGTGTGCGAAGCACTCAACGACGCGGGCTTCAAGACGCATTGGGTGAAGGATGGCATTGATGCGCTGAATTACATCCTCGAATCACGACCTGACGCGATTGTGTTGGATCTCCTGCTTCCGCGACTGAACGGCTTCGAGATTTGCGGCATGGTGCGCAAGAGCCGGTCGGTGCAGTGGACGCCGATCATCATGATGTCGGGGCGCATCGAGCACCACGACAAAATGCAGGCGTTCGAACTCGGCGCCGACGACTATGTGAGCAAGCCGTTTCGGCTGGATGAATTGGTCGCGCGAATCGAAGCCGTGCTCCATCGCAACGCCGGGCGAAACGAGCCCACACCGTTCGCCAGTTCGTACAACAACTGACGATTTCGCTCCCGTCTGGTTAGCCCCATCCGATTCTGCGTGTGCCCGCCTTCCGCGGAACGATTTCACGCCGGCGGATTCCTGGGCAGCATCCGCGCGATCACCATCAGCAACACGGCAGGACCGGTGTGGCTGGAGTAGCAAACGCCGGAGTGGGTACGGGCTGAAGCTTGGGTGGCGGTGCTTGGGGAGTTATGACCGGCTCCGGTAGGACAGGTTTCGGAGATGACAGCGGCGTCGTCGGTGTTGAAACGGCCGGTCGTGCCACGGGAGACGGCGGAACGAAGACCGGCTTATGAGCAGGTGCCGGCGCCGGTTCGATGGAATGTTCCGCTGGCTCGGCGTCAACTTGCTGCCGGAGACGGAGGAGTTCGCGATCGATGTTTTCCAGGCGAACGCGCAGATGCTGGATGGCGTCCGCGGCTTGTGAGGCGGTCCGTTCCGCATTGGAGGCTTTCACGACGGACCAGATCAAGAGCGCAATTGGAACGCCGAGAATGAGCAGTATCAGCAAAATGATGCCATCCCTTACCGCCTCCTACCTGTGGACACAGACAGCGCCGTCGGTGAATTGAAGTGCATAGACCCAAACCTCACATGGGGCTGTTCCGAAGAAAAGAGTGGAGCGAGCGAACCGATTCGAACCGTCAACATTCATCCTGGCAAGGTGACATTCTGCCAGACCGAGCTACGCTCGCACCGTGATCTTCTTTGGATTTCCGTTTGGGACATTTCGAGGATAGTAGATATCCAAGGGACTGCAACACCGAAAATGCGGTGCCGCAAACCCGAGCCACACCATCGCGCTAGAGCGTGGCAGCCCCGAACGCTTTCGGGGTTGGTACGCCCGGAGGGATTTGAACCCCCAACCCTCGGTTCCGAAGACCGATGCTCTATCCAGTTGAGCTACGGGCGCACGTTGATACGGCGCGATCCGGGGTACTATGCCAGTTTCGCGGCTCGTAGCAAGCAAATGGGAGAGGGGAAGCCGCGTCTGTTGGGGGCCGTTGCGAGCCCAGCGGGATCATCGGGCTGCCGTTGCGCCGTCGGCAAATCTTACGGCGTGTTTACGATCCGCGGATACGACTGTGGCGCGTCTCAGCGGCTGGTGCTGCTTTCGGCTCCGCTGGACTCGGCTGACTGGCGAGCTTGCAGTCGCGCAAGCGCGTTCCGCGCTCGGGCGAAATCGGGCTTGATTCGCAGCGCCTGCTGCAAATGCCCGATCGCTTCCGGTATCCTGCCCGCCTGCCCCAAGGCGACCCCCAGATTGCAGTGCGCCTCGGCGTAGTCGGGGTTGATCCGTAGCGCTTGCTCCCAATGTCCCATCGCCTCCTGTGGCCTACCCAGTCGAACCAGAGCGACTCCCAAGTTGTTGTGCGCGTCGGCGTAATCGGGGTTGATCTGCAGCGCCTGTTCGTAATGCGCGATCGCCTCCTGGAGAGTGTCCATGCGGAGCAGCGCATTTCCCAGGTCGACCTGTGCGGCGACATAGTCGGGCCGGAGGAGCACCGCCCGTTTGTAGTGCTCGACCGCCTCGGCGGCCCGGCCCGATCGTTCCAAGGCGCGCCCCAACTCGTCGTGGGCCGCGGGGAAATCGGGATCGAGCCGGAGCGCTTCGTTGAAGCATTGGATGGCTTCCGGCACGCGTCCCGCTTGAGCCAGTGCGACCCCGAGCGCACACTCCCTGCCGCCGTAGACCTGAATACTTGCCAGCAGATTGAAAGCTATCGAGAAGCTCAAGAGCGCGCCCCAGCCCCAGCGAGCGGCGCGCCGCCGGAGGGGCTGGCCAATCAGCGCGCGCTCCAATCCGAGCAACCCCACCACCGCCAGCAGCACGAGTGCCGGCGCGAAGTCCACTTCGTAGCGGATGATCGCGCTCGAGAAGAACCCCAGCGGCAGCGCACAAGCCACAAACAAGGAGGCCCCCGCCGCCGCAAACGAGCGCAACGTCGATGCCTCCGGCCCCGACCGGCCCCGCCACGCCAGCGGCACCGCCGCCGCCAACCACACGAGTGGGATATTCGTGAGGAGACCGAAGGGATACTCAACCTGCTCATAGCCCACTGGCAACGGGGGCGCGGCGATTTTATGCACGAAGGGGAAGCGAACACTCCAGCGCGCCGGCTCGAGAAAATAGACCCGGAAATTGAACCAGAAGAAGCGTGGGCGGAAGTACTGGAAGGTAGCCGATGGGACGGCCGCCAGTTGGTAGTGCTGCCCAAATTCGAATGGGCTATCGAACCGCAGGGCATTGTAGAGCAACACCCCTGATCCGATGAGCGCGATGGGGGCGATGGCCGCGACCAACAGCGTCCCAACCCGCCGCCCCTCGCGCCACGCTTGAATTACCGGCACCACCAGGATGATGGCGCCGAACAGCAAGGTCGGTCGTGCCCCCACCGCGAGCCCGTACGCCGCACTCGCCGCCGCCAGCCACCAGCACCGTCGCTCCGGCTTGTGCAACGCGCCCCAAATCGCCCCCAATGCGAGCATTGTCAGCATATACCCGCAACTGATGGCCACTTCGTACACATCGGACCGCGGCAGGATCACCGGCACGACCGTCGCCAAGCCGAGCGCCAGCGCGCCCGCCGCCAGCACCCACACGCTCACGTCGGAAAAGTACCGCCGCCACGCCGCAACCAGCACCCCCACACTGGCCAGAAAGCCGATGGAGCAAAATACCAACACGGCCAGTCGGTGCGAAAGATAATGGCCGGTCAGCGCGACGAACGGCCAAAACAATATCAAGGCCGGCGTCACCCCGAAGTAGAGGTAGAGCCGACCCTTGTAGTAGCTCAGGTCGTGCAACCCGGCGGGGCCAGACCAATAGGGCTCGCTGGCGGTTGGATTATACGGGTCGGCGAGGCGCGTGAGCCCGGGCGGGACCTCTTTTTTCAGGCTGAGCTGGCCGGTGCGAAAACCCTGCACCAACAAATTGTAGGAAGAGTCAGCCGCATTCGGGCCCAAGGATTCCCACGGGCCCGACCGCGCGAGGCACGCGTACACGCTGATGACCAGCGCGCACACGACGCCCAGTGATTTCCACGCGTGTTTCAATGTGCCACACCGACCGGCCCCGTGTAACGTTGTCGCAAAGGCATCATCGGCCTTCCGACATTTTATAGACTTCTCGAGTCGAACACACGCGCTTTGTCGAGCGAGGAATCGTAACGAGTTGCCCGCCGTGTGGCGCGGATGCCCCGCAAGTTTTTACACATCTTTTACATACCAAGATCTCCGGACGGCTGTACACTCGTGTTGTAAGCAGGAGAACACACGGGAGGAGACCATGAAACTGCGAATGGCGCTGTTGCTGGTTGGGCTGGTAGTGGAGCTAGCCCCTCTCGGCCTCACAAACCCTAATGCCGACGCGCAGACGGAGACGATTCTTTACTCTTTTGGTAGCTACGCCACGGACGGAAGCGGCCCCTCTGCCGGGCTGGTGCAGGGCAGTGACGGGAGTTTCTACGGGACAACCTACAGGGGCGGGACGGGCACGAATTGTGTCATCCCGGGCTGCGGCACCGTGTTTCGGATCAGTCCCAGCGGCACGTACACGACTGTCTACTCCTTCGGAGCCTTCCCCGGCGATGGAAGCCATCCGCTAGCCACGCTCGTGCAAGGCAGCGACGGGAATTTCTACGGGACGACGTATGGAGGCGGGACGTCCGGCAGCGGCACCGTGTTTCGGATCAGTCCCAGCGGTACCTACACGACGCTTTATTCCTTCGCTGGCTTTCCGTCCGACGGTGACGGTCCGAACGTGCTAGTCCAGGGCAGCGATGGGAATTTCTATGGGACCACGATCGGAGGAGGGACGTACAGGGAGGGTACCGTCTTTCGGATTAGTCCTACCGGCTCGGAGACGATTCTTTACTCCTTTGGAAGTTCCACCAACGATGGATACGCAACATATGCCGGGCTGGTGCAAGGCGGCGACGGCAATTTCTATGGAACAACCAAGTACGGCGGGACGGACGGGTGGGGCACCGTGTTTCAGGTCAGTCCGAGTGGTACCTACAAGGGTCTTTACTCATTTGCCGGCCCCCCCAATGATGGGCGCTTTCCGTACGCCGGATTGGTACAGGGCAGCGACGGCAACTTGTACGGGACGACCTACTACGGTGGGCAGAGCACGAATTGCTTCGGCGAGGGGTGCGGCACCGTATTTCGGATCAGTACCAGCGGCACGGAGACGACTCTTTACTCGTTTGTCGGCTACCCCAACGATGGGGAACTTCCTTTTGCCGGGCTGGTGCAGGGCAGCGACGGCAATTCCTACGGCACGACCCTGCTTGGTGGGACGAGCACGAATTGTAGCGTAGACGGAAACGGATGCGGCACCGTATTTCAGATTAGTCCCAGCGGCACCTACACGACTCTTTACTCCTTTGGCACCTCCTCCAACGATGGAAATGAACCGTATGCCGGGCTGGTGCAGGGCAGCGACGGCAATTTCTACGGCATGACCTACGTAGACGGTACTGTGTTTCGTCTTTCGGTTCCTCTCAATCCTCCAGCCAATCAGATTTCTGGAATCCAGTTCTTCAATGTTCTCGATAGCACGATTGTTGCGGTCCCGATCCCCTCCGTGGCCGGTGAGACGTATCAGTTGCAGTACAGCGACTCGATGTCCCCCACGAACTGGATCAACACCGGCGACCCGGCCCTCAGCATCGGCGGCCCGCTGGTGTTGATCGACGTCGCGGAACCATTGCCACCGCAACGGTTCTACCGGGCTGTGATTACACCGTAGGACGTGGCAGCGGCCTTGCGGCAGGCCGGATGGCGGTCAATTGACTTTCTGAGGTGGTTGGGGCTGGGCGTTCTCACGGACCTTGTCTTCGACCCAGGCGATGGCGCGCTCGAAAGTTTCCGCCGGGGCCCACTCATGGCCGCCGGGGAACGCGAACGATTGGAAGTGCGACGACCCGATCCAGCGGCGCATTTCTTCGACCTCGACCTGATGCTTATCGTGATCGCCCATCGTCATCGCGACATAGATGGGCGGGGTGCGCCGAAGGCCGGCCACGACATACACGTCGTTGGTTTTGTACGCCAGACCGGCCCCCTGCAGAATGAGCCCCGAAAAGCCCGGACGGATTTGCACGAACACGGAACTGGCGCGTGCGCCGCCCGAGACGCCCGTGGCGAACTTGAGGCCCTCTTGAATTCGCACCCGGTGCACGACGTCGTCATGCGCGGCGAGGAAATTGCCAACGATCGGTGGCCACGGACCGTTTTTGGATTCGACGAGCATCACGACGACGTAGCCCCTGGCCTTGAGCCAGGCGGCCATATTCCCCATTTTCGCATGTCCCCCCGCGTCGGCAATGAACATACAGGGCCAGCGGCGTTGCGTGTCGGCGAGATAGCCCTTTGGCAACCAGAGCACGTAGTGATACGTACCGGTTGCCGCCTGGCAGTCATTCGCCGATTCAAACACCGGGATGTCCGACCACTTCGGCGCCTGGGTGAGTTCGCAGGTGATCGTGACCTCCTGCTGTTCCGCCACGCGGGGCTCATGGGTCGTCGCCCTGGCGCAGGACAACGCGAGGGCGCCGATCAGGGCCAACCAGAGAATCCGGTGACGGTTCATTATGAACCGCACCCGAAAACGTCATGCACCGCCTTGGGCATATCGCCTTACTACACCTGGTCCGTCCGGCTGTCCAGCGTCACGTCGGACAGGAGGGGTCGCCGTTGTTCCGCGTGCTGGGGTCAGAGCGTGTCGGGGTTGATGCGCCGTATGCGGCTGACGGGGTGTGGCACGTCTGGATAACGGCTGATCGATGTTCGTTGTCTACCGCCTACTGCGCCAGCCGGACGCGGTAGAAGAGAATCCTTCCGGGAAGAACACTCAACCTGGCCGTGTCGTTGAACGTATACGTTTCGCCCCCCAACGGAAGGCCAATCGTCAACGGCCCACCTTGCGCACCGATGACAAAGTCGGTCACGTCCGCGAGGTCGATGTCGATTTCGTTTCCGTCGGCGGGGAAGACCCACGACGGCGCGGTATAGATTCCCAGATGAGTCGAGGCGGCAAAAGTCGGCGTATCGATTGCCACCAGGTAAATCCGTTGGCCACCGAAGCCCGCAGCACTCTCTGAAACGTCCCAAGTCGCGGGCAGGCCGGTTCCGTTGCCAACCGCGAACGACGCGCCGTAGAGTGTGAAGTTCGACATGATTGCGCTGACATTGCCCGCGCTGAAGTTCGACTGAATGGTGGACTCACTCATACTGAAGGTTCCCAGCATGAGGAGGCATCCAGTCGGCAGGGCTCGGCCCGTGGAATCTGTAATGCCGCGTGTGCCATCTGCCGAGCAGTCAACTGTGGATGGCACGACGGAGGTCGTGACCATCATGCCGGCTGGCGGTATCAGCATGGGAGCGTATGCGGCTCCGACATCGAGGTAGTTGGTCGTGGATGGGCCAACGCCAGAGGCGAGAATCACCGGGCCGATGTCTGTAAAATTCGTGGTGAAACTGGCAACGGCGGCGAGTTTGGTGCTTTGCAGAACATAGCCGCGGCCGCCGTCGCCAATCCAGGTCACACGGATATTACTGCCTTCTTTGGCGATGGCCGTGATCCGGAAATCCAATACCGAAATATACCCCAGTTGTGTGTTGGTGCTCACACCGGCCGGGCCGCTGACGATCTCCGTCACGGTATAGAGGCCACCTGTCGAGTAGGTGTAGGCCGCCGTACTGGTGGCAAGATTGGTGGAGTGGCCATCGCCGAAGTTCCAGAACCAGTTGGTGACGGCGCCGGTGGAGGTGTCGGTGAAGGTCACTGCCAACGGGGCGATGCCATTGGTGGGGGTTGCGGTGAAACTGGCGACGGGTGGCGTGCTGCCGCCAAGCGCGTACAATTGCGCCACTTCGTTGGAAGACAGCTCACGATTGTAAATGCGGACCTGATTGATCGAGCCCAGGAAACCGCTATCGCCGGAATCCACATTGGCGCCTCCGATGAAGAGGGTTCCCGAGTTGGCGAGCGGTTTGGAATAGGCCGTTTCGTTGAGAAGAACGCCATTTTCGTAGGTTCTGATCACGCCACTGCTGACCGAATAGGTCCCGGCGATGAACTGCCAGCTGGTGCCGGTGAACGGGAGGAAATTGGCGGTGCCGGAGCCACCGGGTGTGCAGACAGAAGTGGAATCAAGTTCGAAGAAGGGGCCACTGTTACAGCCGCGGACCAAATAGCCGGGCTGACACGACAACGCCTTGCGGAGGACAGTTCCATAGCCTCCGCCGCAGGGCGAATTGGGCACCCCATTGCACCACATGGCGATGGAGATTGCATTGGTCGGGTCCAGGGAGGCGGCGTCGGGAACCAGGACGTAGGACGACTGACTGCCGGCAAACGTCAGGGCCACGGAACCGTTCGGGCCATTGGTTTGGAAGGTGGCGTCGACGACGGTGCCGTTGTTGCCGTTCCCGCTGGCATCATTGGCGTTGCCGTTGAATGGATAGTAGGCCACCAAGCCATCGTTGAGAGTCTGCGGTTGCCCGATAGCGTATAATTGAGCGACTTCGTTGGAGGACAATTCGCGATTGTAGATGCGCACCTCGTTGATCAGACCGTCAAAGCCACCGTCATCCTGGTACGCGGAGACAACCGCTCCTCCGATGTACAGGTCACCCGAATGGGTCAGTCCGTTGGTATAGGGGACCTGGCTGACGAGCAGGCCGTTCTCGTAGGCCTTGATGGTTCCGTCCGTGACGGAATACGTGCCGACGATATGTTGCCAATTGGTGCCGGTGAACGGCAGGAAGTCGGCAACGCCCAAGGGTCCGCCGACACAGACGTTGGGTCCATTGAGCATGTAACCGGATTGACCGTTGCAGCCGCGGATGAAGTAGCCGGGGTCGCAATTGTCGGCTTTGCGCAAAATCGTGCCATTTCCATCGCCGCAGGCCTGGCCCGGGACGCCGAAACACCAAATGGAGACGGACAGGCCGTTGGTGGGCTCGAGCGACGGAGATTGCGGCACATGGACATACGTGGACGAACCACCGCTAAACTCCAATGCCACGATGCCGGTCGGGCCGTTGGTTTGGAAGCTGGCGTTGACCACGGTTCCGTTGTTGCCGTTCCCACTGGCGTCATTCGCGTCGCCATGAAACGGATAGTAGGCCACCAACCCGTTGGTCAAATCGGGGGACAAAGAACTCTGGGTGATCGTTTCGAGGCCGCTATCGGTTGATTGTCCGGTTGCCGTTATCGATCCGGATAAACCGGTCATTATTCCCGCGGCGATCAATCCAGCAGTCAGATTCGAGATGATTTTCATTTTGCCTCCGGATGCATTTGCAGTGTGGCCAGAGTAGTTCTTGGCGTTGAAGTTGAGCATGTGCCCTGGAGAAACGTGATCACGCGTTACGCTCGCGGTTGATTTATTTGCCTGGTGCCGAACTCAGCTACGTACTCCTAACGATTCCGACGAACTGATAAAGCCTGTGCGCAAACGAGACGCGTTGGGGTCGGGAAGCGGCCCCAGAAACGGGATGGTATTTGGCTTGTACGCCTGATACGGCATGTCGGTCAAGCGAAATCAAGCCGTGGTCGAATGGCCAGCATCCACCCGTTTGTCCACCCGAGGACGGAGCAGGGACAGCTATCGGAGGGGCGATATTTTTTTCTGGACGCGGCTGGGGAGTCGTGCTACGCTCGGGCGGTTGGTTGTTTTGCACTCGCCCGCGCCCGCTTGGCTCGCCCTGACGGGCCGCCTACGGCGTTGCGTCTCGCCGCTCCCAGCGGCTCGGCTTTGAAATAGGGAAGGGGAAGGGATGGAGGATGGTCAATGGGGTATGGCTGATGGGTGGCCGGGGATGCGGCTCACCGGGAGGTTCGCCCTCCAAGGGGGTGGCCGGACGGATGAGCGGCCTGCGTACACGGTACGCGGCTACAATTCTGGGACCGCGAGGGCAGGGAGGCCGGGCGAAAGGTCAATTCGGCAAAACGAAGCCAATTTTTGGCGATTAGGCACTTCACAATACCAGTGGATACTGAGTCGCCGGAAAGTTGGTGAACAATGAAGCAGAAAAGACAGATCAAAAGTCCGAAACAGAAATCTCTTTATCGAACGAAATGGCTCATGGCCCACAACGCCTTGCACGACGTCGTTCACAAAAAGGCTGACCGAACGAAGCGTTGGCAGCGGTATCTCAAAGAGATTAAATCGGCCCCCGACGTGGCTTCCAAGCCAGCCTAGAAGATATAGACAAACACGGCTTTATAGAGGGATAGGTCGCCACCCGTTCCCCCATCCATGCCCTTGTTGATGAATGCCGCCTCGATGTCTTGGGCGTCCGACAAGGAGTCTGCCTGCCACCATGTCCAATACTGCGTATCCAACTTCTCTGTATCTGCCCAGTATTTCTTGCGTTCAACCAAATCGTGAGTAAGACCGATTCGCCACACACTGAATTTACTGCTTCCAATTCTCGTGGTGATTGCTGCGATGATGTCTGCCTTTTTCATACATGACTCCTCGCGGTTGGGGTTCAATGCTGCAACGGTGCGCTGAGGCACTTACCTTAATCACATTAGTTCGGGTGAAACAATGAAAAAATATCGGCATCCCGCGCATATCTTCTCCACTTGACTACGGCAAGCTGCTTGCCTAATATATGGCTATGAACGAGCAGATACGGCAGTATTTGGCGGGAATTGGCTCCAAGGGCGGAAAATCGGGACAGGGGCAGAACAAGCGCCGCAGTACGTCTTTTAACAGCAAACGAGCGCGGGCGGCGATTCGCAAGCGGTGGGCGGCAGTTAAGCGACAGAAGGGACAGGGAAAGAAATCTGGATAAAAGTGCATTTTGTGCTTGATTCCACAAGCCGCTTGCCGTATATTAGCACCATGAAAACGAGGAACAAAGCAGGTGACTTGACCCTGATACAAGTGATGCAGCGGTTCTCCACTGACGAGAAGGCGCGAGAGTACATCGAACGTTTGCGCTGGCCAAACGGTCCGGTCTGTCCGCATTGCGGCAATGCCGATAAGACGCGCATATACAAGTGCAAGCCGAACCCGGAAAAGCACGTCCGTCCGGGCATGTATAAGTGCGCCGATTGCCGTGAGGGTTTCACCGCTACCATCGGCACCATCATGGAAGATTCGCATATCCCGCTCAACAAGTGGCTCATTGCGTTTTACATGATGTGTGCGAGCAAGACGCAGATCAGCGCCTTGCAGTTGCAACGACATCTTGAGCTTGGTTCCTATCGCACGGCTTGGTTTCTGTGCCATCGCATCCGCTTTGCTTTGAAAGACCTTGTGGCGACTGACAAGCTGGATGGCACGGTTGAGGGAGATGAAACCTATGTCGGTGGCCGTGTGCGTGGTCTCGGTCGCCGGTACATCGGGAACAAAACCACGGTCGTTTCGCTGGTGGAACGCGGTGGCCGCGTCCGCTCCACGGTGTTCGACAAGGTTTCAGGCCGGGCAATCACCAGCCTGCTACGGCAACACGTAGCGGCAACGTCCCACCTGAATACAGACGAATCGGATTTGTACAATAAGGCGGGCAAGCACTTCGCCTCTCACGACAGGGTGAACCACAGTGCGGAAGAATATGCGCGGCATGACGGGGCGACGGGCAGGCTCGCGACAACGAACACCATCGAAGGGTTTTTCGGCAACACCAAGCGGTCGATTGATGGCACCCACCATCATGTCAGCCGGAAATACCTGCCGCTCTACATGGCCGAATTCGACCACAAGTACAACTTGCGGAAGTCCAGCGACGGCGAGCGAACCGACGCCGGAATCCGTCGCATCGTCGGAAAGCGCCTGATGTACCGCCGTCCGAAGAACTGAAGGAATGCGAAGGGCACCGTTGCCTGACTACGGGGACGCGGCAACCGCTTGTGGCTAGGGCATCCACAACGGGCACGATGGCTGCTTGACTACACCACGGAGTCCGATTAAGATACCACCCACTGGACTTTCCGCCAAAAACGAGGGAAATTGCGACATGAGCGACACGAGTAATACGGGTGCCGCACCTGCTTCGGCCTCTCCTGAATTGCCACAGGAGATCAAAACAGTATTCAACAAATCCACGTCGTTTCGTGTCATTTATGCTGATGGCGTGTGGTTCGAGGGCGATCAGAACGGAAATCTACGCCTCATATTTTTCAACGAGCGTGGTGTTCTGCCAAAGGCCATTTTCACCAAGCCGGTTCCGCAAGGAAATATGGTCGCCCTTAAGGAGACCAAGCGGGCCGTTGATGGTCAGATAGACCGTGAGATTGAATGCGAGATTGTGATGACGTTCGCAACCGCCTCGCAATTGCGAGGTGGTCTCCATGCGAATTTAGAGAATTTGAAAAAAGCTATGGAGGGAACGTTGTCTCCGGAGCTTGTGAAATCCATGAAGGACGAAGCAGAGCGATTGACAAAGGGAACTGTTAGCAACAAATGAGCACTCCCGCATTTGCTTCATATTCGGTTGTTCGACAGCCGCCCAAGGAGATTCAAGCGGGAAAATTCTTGTCAGCAGATCTTCTCCAGCAAGACCAAGGGGATGCGTTGACTCAGGAGGCTGGGAATTTGGCAATGCTACGATTGCTGTATAAACTGTTTCTGCGTACAGCATCGGAAACAGCAGCCGGCCAGCGGCATCGCTTTCTGTTGGGTGCCCTAGAGAATCCTCGCGTCATTGGCCCCGGTGAAAGGACGCTCCTACACGACTACGAACAGACGGTCGCACGCCTTCGTTGGCCCGAGGCAGAGGAGGCAGAGATTTCCGACAGAGACCGATTGAAAATCGAGTTTCATTCTCTAGTCAGCCAGTGGGAAAGGGAGACGAGTTTTCAGTCCTCGCTTGGGGTTCGATTCACTCATCCGGCTTATGTCAGGATTATCGGAATGGGGCGCGATGCCCTGCCACTTGTTTTCTCTGAACTAAGCAGAAAGCCGGGCCATTGGTTCTATGCGCTCACCAACATTGTCGGCAAGGATGTGGCCGCTGAATCAGGGGCTAAGACTTTTGCTCAAGCATCAGATGCATGGCTCAGATGGGGTAAAGACCATAATTATATCTAGTGAGAGATTGTTCTTGGGTGCCGGGTGTTTTTGAGAAAATTCGTGCAAGGGATTTTGATTGTACGAGTGACAGTACCGCCTTGGAGACGATCAAGTACAACTGCATTGCATGGGCTGCTGGAGTTGATAATGAATGGTGGTGGCCATTAAATCTGGCAGGCTATGAATGGCCGGGGATCAGGCGCGAAGCATTGGGTCAGGAAACAATCGAAAATTTCGTCAGTGCCTTTGAAACCAAGGGCTTCAAAACGTGCAAACACGGCTGGTACAAACGTGGATTTGAGAAAATAGCGTTATATGTGGACGCTGACGATCATCCGAAACACGCAGCGAGACTTCTGTCTTCGGGAATTTGGACCAGCAAACTTGGTGATGATGAGGACATCGCACACAAACGCCTTCGCTGTTTAGAGGGAAGACAATATGGACGTGCTCGGGTGTTTTTGGAAAAACCAAACCAGTTGTATCGACGCCCAATTTGGCTAATATACTTGAGACGCTTGTTCCCAATAAAATGAACCCGAAGGACAAAGAACTGGTTAAACTCAGCATGGACTCCGATGAGTTTGACCGGCTAATGCGCGGAGCGCTTGAGGTGAAACCACCGAAGGCGAAGGGCAAGCGCCCCATCCGTAAGCAGCGCGACGGCAGAAGCAAGCGTTAAAAACGCTGGCCCGTCTGCTTCCCACCGATCTATCCTCTAGTATTGTGAAGTGCATAATCGCCCAATTTTTGGAGTGTTGTGTAATTTGGATTGGTTTGAGGGATAGGGGGTTAGCAGCTCAAGTGTGCCATTTTGTCGCTTGGCTTCGTTTGTCAAAATTGGCTTCGTTTTAGGGGGTGATGCGGGCTCTACGGGGTGATTACGGCCCGATAAAAGCGCTGGGACGGCTGCGGCACGTCGATGATGTCGGTGAGGATCAACGGGCCGCCGATACTGAGGGTCGGGTCGCCGGTGTTGATCCAGTTGGTGGGGGACATCGTGGCTGTGTATTGCAATTGGTAGGTTTCGCCGGAGACGGAGGGGATCAGCACCGCGGTATTCGTGGTATTGAAGACGGTGAAGAATTGGAGGGCGGAGATCTGGTTGGCGGGCGGGAAGAGGGGAACGGTGAGTTTGAAGATCGTGCCGACGCCGTTGGTGCCGCCGTTGACGGTGGTGCCGTAGAAATTGCCGTCACTGGCCTGGATCAGGGCGTCTTGCGGGAAAGCGCCATCGGTACCGCTGGCGAACATGTGCAGGTTGGTCAGGCTACCGGACGGAGTGATCTGGAAAATGGTGCCGTCCTTGTTCGTGCCTCCCTTGTAACTTGTCCCATAGAAATTGCCATCACTACCCAGCACGAGCGCGGCCCACGGATTGCCGCCATCGGCGCCGATGAAGGAGTGCAGATTGGTCAGACTCCCGCTTGTCGTGATTCGAAAGACCACACCGGATCCACTGGTACCGCCGGCGTAGGTCGTACCATAGAGATTGCCGTCGGTTCCCTCGACAAGCGCCGATTGTGGATTGGCCCCATCGGGACCGGTGAACGAGTGCAGGTTGGTCAGGCTGCCCGTCGGAGTGATTCGGAAAACAGCGCCCGAGCCGCTCGCTCCGCCCAAGTAGGTTGTCCCGTAGAAATTGCCGTCGCTGCCCTCGACGAGGCCCGCTTGCGGATTGGATCCATCGAGACCGGTGAACGAGTGCAAGCTCGTCAGGGTGCCGGTTGGAGTGATCTGAAACACCGTGCCATTATTGCTTGTCCCGCCGGAGTAGGTCGTCCCGTAGAAACTGCCATCGCTGCCCTGCACCAGCTCGGCCGAGGGATTGGCCCCGTCGGAACCGGAAGCGGCGAAGGAGTGCAGGTTGGTCAGGCTACCGGTCGGAGTGATCCGAAACACCGTGCCATTATTGCTTGTCCCGCCGGAGCCGACGGTCCCGTAGAAATTGCCATCGGTGGCCTGGACGAGCGATGCGAATGGAAAGAACCCCTGGCCGCCGCTGTTGCTGAATGTCCAAAGATTCGTCAGGGTTTGGCCGAAGGCGCCGCTGGGACGCCCGATAAGAGCGAACACGGCGATGGAGGTGAGAATGCGAAGAACCTTCATGGTCTTTTTCCCCGGTATTTATCGACGCCCGTACCCATGAAGTGTGTTCCCTTATCCAAATGACTGCACAACGGGAGGAAGCAACCGAACTCCAGAAGGTGTTGTACGTCCAACAACCGCCGCCAACTCGCTTGACGGCTTGCAACCCTACCCGATCAGGGCATTTTGTTAACACACCAGCAGGCCCAAGTCCAGCCTTATTCTGGTTGGCATTTCCCGCCTGATTTAAGATTTCCTTGGCTTGCGGGGTATGTCGCGCAGTTGGTCCTCACGCACCAGGAGAACCAACGGATGTGCTGAAGAAGTGGTGGGCCCGGCAGGACTCGAACCTGCGACCAAGGGATTATGAGTCCCCTGCTCTAACCAACTGAGCTACAGGCCCACAAGCACTTACAACAGCAGTACCTTCTACTGTGGGGAATTCTGCGGGGGATTCAAGCTCCAAATGGGCAATTGCCTTCCGTTTGTGCTCTGGTGCTAGGTGAGAGTAACGGAGAGTCATTTTGATGTCTCTGTGACCGTAGTAGTGATCCGTTTCTTCCGCAGCGCTTCGCCTCCCGCAGGCTTCTTCTGATTTCGCAGTCGCCTGGCAATGGCTGGCGCGTTCCCGCGACGAAAGCCCAGGAGGCAGCCATGCTCTCGGAAATCTTTCTTGTCCGTTATGGAACCGGAGATGGCTATTGGTCTATAATGTCAGCACAAGGACAGGTTCGGTAAAAGTTGACATCGTTAATTGGAGCACCACCATGATGAGATTGGTCCTATTACGCCACGGGGAGAGTGTTTGGAACAAGGAGAACCGCTTCACGGGATGGACCGACGTTGATCTATCCGAACGGGGTCTGGCGGAAGCGCAGCAGGCGGGCAGAGTTCTGAAATCCGAAGGGTACAGGTTTGATATTGCCTATACGTCGGTATTGAAACGAGCCATACGAACATTGTGGATTGGGCTGGATGAACTTGATCGGATGTGGATCCCGGTGGAACGGTCGTGGCGACTGAACGAGAGGCATTATGGGGCGTTGCAGGGGCTGAACAAGGCGGAAACCGCGGCGCGTTATGGCGAAGCACAAGTCCAGCTTTGGCGGAGAAGCTATGACACCCGGCCTCCGGCTCTGGCAACAACCGACCCGCGCGCTCCTGGCCATGACCCGCGCTATGAACACTTGAATGCCGCGGACCTGCCGCTTACCGAGTGTCTGAAAGATACGGTCGCGCGGTTTTTGCCGTACTGGCAGACGACCATTGCCCCGGCGATTCGGACCGGGCGGAAAGTCCTCATCGTGGCGCATGGCAACAGCTTGCGCGCGCTGGTGAAGTACCTGGATCAGATCCCGGATGCGGACATCATCAATCTCAACATCCCAACGGGAATCCCGTTGGTCTACGAACTGGACGGAGAGCTGAAACCTGTCGCGCATCATTACCTTGGCGACCCCGAAGCGGTCGCCAAAGCGGAGCAAGCGGTTGCCAGCCAGGGAAAGGTGCGGTGAGGAAACGCCATCGCGAGTTCGCGGTTCCGAACGTACCAATGAAATCGAAATCGCAGACAAAGACGGAGTGCACGTCAGGATAGGCCATGCTGATGGATGCAAGGGTGGCCGGGTTGTCGCAATCACCCACGGTTGGCCCTGCGCACGCCTGGCTCGTTCGGTTCTCGCGTGGTTCTTTCTGGCGATGTTCCTCACTGCCTGCGGCAAGAAGGAGGAAAACGCCGCGCCATCCGGGAAGCCGCTGGTCGTCGCAAGTTTCCTTCCCGTGTACGATTTCGCGCGAGCCGCGCGAAACCGTTCTTCCCAAGGATCCGAACGCCACCTATCTGGAGAGACAGCGCCGCAGGCCAGTATGCCGGATGAGGGAGACGATCAATGCGAAGGCGGGGACTTACGAGGGTTCTTCCAAGTGTCTTGCTGGGTTGAATGGTGTGTGTTCTACTTCGAGCAACCGAAGTCGGCTGTATGGAGTCGAGACAATCCAATCCGCAGGCTGTGGCCAGGGGCGAGGCGCTGTTTTGCTATTCGCTGGTGGGCGCATTCGTGGTCTTGGGAGTCATCGGCGTCCTGCATCACGCGATGTGGCGCGATGAGACTTATACATGGCTGAGGGCGAGATTCAGCAGTTCCTTGCGCGATCTATACGTGACGGCACGATACGACGTCCATTTTATGCTCTGGGACGTTGTGCTGTGGATTCTGACGAGGTTCACCCACAACTGCCAGTCGATGCAATGGCTGCACCTCGCGCTGGCGACGTGCAGCGTTTGGGTACTGGTTCGGTTCAGCCCGTTTACCCGGGTGCAGAAGGCCCTCTATTGTTTTGGATACTTCACGATGTTCGAATACTGCTTGATCGCTCGGGTATACGTCTGGATCGGGCTGTTACTGTTCAGTTTGTGCGCCGTGTGCGCGCGGCGAAAGGACAGCTTCGTTGCCCAAGCGGTGATCCTGTTTCTGCTCTCCAACATCAACGTGTTGGCGACGATCATCGCGTTCTCGTTTGTGGCAGCATCGGTGTTGGGGTACATCCGTCGCGGAGGCGTGGGAGAGTTGTGGGCCACGAGGAAACGAGCGTTGATCCTCAGTGGCGTGATTCTGTGCGCGGCCCTGATCGGTGACGGGCTTCAGTCGATCAAGCCCAAAGATGCATTGGCTTTCCAAGGTTGGCCGCGACCCATTACAGTTTCAAATTTCGCCACGGCGCTCGGCGATGTTTGGCGCGGCTATGTCCCGCTCCCTCGACCATTCCCTCATCTGCATTTGCCGAGGCTGATATGGGGATCAAATTTCCTGTTGGATTCTGAGCCGCAAACATTGGCATTGGGCGCGACCTTGTCTCTCGGCTTGCTGGCGATGTCGATTTGGACACTTCGGCGGAGCCCGATGGCCGTCGCCTGGTACGTGTTCGGGACCGGACTGATGCTGTTGTTTCATGTTGTGGGACCAGGGGCCGCGGTGCGGCATGACGGTCTTTATTTCATACTGTATCTTGCGTGCTTGTGGTGCGGTTTCACATGGGGTCGCGACCAGAAGCCACGGTTATCCCCCGCAAGTCTACCCGTGCGGATGGAGCGTTTCTTTCTCCCATCGATCCTGGCCATTCAGGTCGTTGCCGGCGCGTATGCGTGGACGCTCCATCTGATGACGCCGTTTTCCACCAGCAAACTGGCCGCGGACTTCATTCGACAGCACGGCTATGCGAATCTACTGATTATTGGGAGCCCGGAAGTGAAAGTTACTCCCGTGACGGCCTATCTCGATCGACCCATTTATTACCCCGACAGCGAGAGGTACGGGACGTTCTCGGTTGAGAACAGCGCCCGACATAGTCTTTCCACGCCGGAGGTCTTGCAGTCGGTGGTGCAAATGGCCATGAAAGCACACGGGGATACGCTTCTGGTCTGGTACGGCCTGTTGACAACCTCAGACAACGGCAGTACGCAGCCACTGACGAGTGCGTGGCTGAGCCTGGATGGCAGTAAGGATTCTCGGTCAGGTCGGCCGACGGAGCAACGGATTAAGATATCGCAGCTTGTGGCTTTTCAAAAGGTGATCGCGGATGAGGACTATTCGCTCTACTTGATCAGTCAGCGGTGATGAAATCGGGTGTGGCCGTTGTGGGTCGTCGCGGCGCGAAGCTGGCGGATCGTTCGGCGGTTCCGTTTCCCGGCGCTCTCGACCCAACGGATGGCTTCGCGGATCAATTCGTTGGCGTCGGACAACTGTAGTTTGTCCTTGATGCGCCCGTGGTACGCCTGAATCGTCTTGGGGCTGAGATGCAACGTTGCGGACTTACTGGCCAGCTTGCAGTCGCGCCAACGCGTTTCTCGCCGGGGCAAAATCCGGTCGGAGCTTCAGTGCCTGCTGGTAGTGCTGTATTGCCTCCGGCCCTCTACCCGCTTGCTCAAGAGCGCTTCCCAGGTTGTAGTGCGCCTCGGCGTAATCGGGCTTGATGCGCAGGGCCTGCTCGTAGCGGGCGATGGCTTGCTCGATCTTACCAATTTCCGCCAAAGCGCTTCCCAGATTGCTGTGCGCCTCGGCGTAATCGGGTTTGATCGCCAGTGCCTGCAGGAAGTGTTCAATGGCCTCTTCACGCCTGCCGGTCTGATACAAAGCGGCCCCGAGGCTGTTGTGCGCCTCCGCGAGATCGGGCTTGATGCGTAGCGCCTGCTCGTAGTGGGCGATGGCTTCCTCGATCTTCCCCTCCTGCAAGAAGACATTTCCCAGATTGCAGTGTGCGTCGGCGAAGTCGGGGTTGATGTGCAACGCCTGTTGGAACTGTTCGATGGCCTCCTGTATCCTGCCCGATTGCAGCAGGGCGTTACCGAGGTTGTTGTTCGCCTCGAAGAAGTCAGGCCTGGTCCGCAGCGCCTGTTCATAATGCGCAATCGCCTCCTGAATCCTGCCCGTTTGCATCAAGGCATTTCCCAAGTTTCTGTGCGCATCGGCAAAATCGGGGTTGAGGCGCAGTGCCTGCTCGTAGTGCCGAACCGCCTCCTGCACCTGGCCCGCCCCCTGTACCAGTATCCCCAGCTCGTTGTCCGCCTCGGCACATCGCACAACGCTCGCGAACAGGTTAAATGCCACCGAGAAGGCCAGTAGGAGTCCGTAGCCCCAACGCGCCACACGCCGCCAGAGTGGTTGACAAGCCAAGGCGCGCTCCAAACTCAAGATGCCAATCACCGCCAGCAGCACCAGTGCCGGCAGGAACTCCACCTCATAGCGAAGGGCAACGAAGTAGTACAACCCAAGCGTCAACGCGCACATCCCAAACAGCACGGCGACAGCGATCACAAACCAGCGTAAGCCCGACTCCGCCGGGCCCACCCGTCGCCGCCAGGCCAACGGCACCGCCAACGCCACCCATGCCAGCGGAATGTTGGTCAACACGCCGAAAGTGTGATTGTCTTTGGCGCGTTGCACGAAAGGAAAATGACCGCTCCACTGCGCCGTCTCAAGAGAATAGGCCCGGAAATGCAACCAGAGATTATGTACACCGAATAATTGCTCATGAATTTGTGACCGTACGGTTATCTGGTAGTGGATGCCAAACTCGAATGGATCATCGAAGCGTTGCACATTGTACAGCATCAGCCCGAACCCGATTAGTATGATCGGGCCGGTCGCCGCCAGCAGCAGGGCCCAGATCTTCCGTCGCTCTTGCCACGCCTGGGCCACCGGTACCAACAAGATAATCGCGCCCGACGCCAGGGAGGGGCGCGCTCCGACCGCCAGCCCGTACGCCGCGCTCGCCGCCGCCAGCCACTGCCACCTCCGTTCTGGCTCGTGTAGCGTGTACCAGATCGCCCCCAGCGCCAGCATCGTCAACATATACCCGCAACCGATCGGCACTTCCCAAACCTCGCACCGAGCCAAGAGTGACGGTATGAATGTCGCCAAGCCCAGTGCCAGTCCGCCGGCGGCCACCACCGCGACGCTGACTTCGGCAAAGTAGCGCCGCCACAGTCCGACCAGCACCCCCATGCTTGCCAAAAAGCCAACGGCGCAAAAAATCGTCATGGCCTGACAATAGAACAGGTAGTGGCCGGTCAGCGCCACATACGGCCAGAAAAGCACCACGGCGGGGGTAACCCCAAAATAGAGGTACAACTTGTCCCTGTAATAACTCAAATCCCAAGCCCCAAAGGCGTGAAGTGGTGTCGGGGCGTAGGGGTCGGCGAGTTGCGCGAGCGCGGGCGGCACCTCTTTCTTCAGGCTGAGGTGGCCAGCGCGAAAACCCTGCACCAACAAATTGTAGTAGCTGCTAGCGGCCGCATCCAGACTCGACTGTGTGACATGCCCGTCGTGGGCCGTACACGCGTAGATCCCGACGACCACCGCGCACACTGCGGCCAATATTCTCCACTCGTTCTTCATCGTGCTGGTGGTCCCTTCTGATTCGAGACCGGCAAGTAGCCTTTCTTGTAACAGGCGGAGTGGAGTCTAGCAAGATTTCGCATGAGTCTTCAACGGAATCGCGCGGCCTCTCCGACATTCGCGGTTTAAGCGTTGTCAGGCGGCCGGCGGTTCCGTTTCCCGGCGCTCTCGACCCAACGGATGGCTTCGCGGATCAATTCGTGGGCGTCGGACAACTGGAGCTTGTCCTTGATGCGCCCGGGGTAGGCTTGAATCGTCTTGGGGCAGAGATGCAAGATCGCGGCGACGTGGCGCGTTCCCAATCCTCGACCGGTCATGGCGAACACTTCCAACTCGTGGTCACTGAGCATTTTGATGGATCGCACGCCGCGGGCGGATCGGTTAGAACCCCAAACAAAACCGGTAACCGCAGGGTTGCATGCCGGACTGGCGCGCGGCTCCGCCTTTGGCTCGGCTTAGCCTGCGCTGAAAATGTGATTTTCACGCACGCTAAAGGGTGCGGCTACGATCACAGGCAGGTGTTGTTGGGCGCTCTTGGCGTTCAACCTGGAGTTTTGTTGGTGCACCCGGTCTATTGCATGACGTGCGGCTTGTTTCATCGAAATTTGTGGTTTCACATTTGTATCGGTGTGCCGATATATTGGGTGAGTTGGGAAACAGGTGTTCTTTGATGAAATGGCGTTTCGCCTGGGATTGCGCCGTCGGCAAAGGTTCGGCGCGTGTCGTCGGGCTCCGGTTGGCGACGCTACACGCCGAGGCCGGGGCAGAGGGGCACGCAAGACGCGACGGGTTGGCTTGAGTGCGAACCTGTGGCGCGGGTGGGGGGTGTCCATGGAGGGGAATGGGGGCACCCAACAGGGGTAAAATTGCGACCGAGGATACGACGTGGTCGCTTTCCCGAGAAGATGTGATCAATAGGAGGGAATTACCAAACGAACCCAATTCTGTTCAAGCCGGCGTGGAACTTATTATTTGGGAAAGCCAAAAACGAACCCAAATTCAGGGGTTAGTGACGGGCAGACATGGGTCGAATTAGGGCTGACACGTTGCTTTTGGGCATGGCGTTCGCCACACTGACCTTGAATGAAAGCGGTTACGAGGGAACAGATTCGGCAACTGGACCAAGGTGCCATCGCCGCGGGTAAGGTTTTTGATTTCCAGAACCATGTCGATTACAAGAAATCACACGAAGCCCCAGCTCAAACGAATTCCACCACGATCTTCCTTTTCGGGCTCGGCTTGACGGTCCTGCCAGGCGAGAGGATTTCGTCGGGATCAAACCTTTCGGTATCGTCGGCTCCGGCAAGGCAGGCGGCTCGCAGCCGGAGGCTGCTGACGCCAATGGCGGAATGTCCGAGGAATTTTCGGCGGGTGATTTGCATTGGGAGCGCAAGGTTCAGCAAAAAGATTCTTCCCGGAAGCAGAAGGCATCAGAGATACGGCGAAAACAACCGCGCCGCCGCGTCGCGCAACCGGGCGGGTAGAGGACGTGCGTCCATCTCGACCAGCGAGACTTCGCGTGCGGAGGAGATTCTGTTCGCAATCACCTTTCCCATCTTCTGCGCGAACTCACGGCCGTAGCCCTCGACGTTTAATTCAAAATTCAGCCGCAGGCTGCGCGCATCCCAGTTCGCCGAGCCGAGAAACACCCAGTGGCTGTCCACAATCATCAGCTTGGAATGGTCGAACGGCGGGGGCGTGAGCCAGATGTGACAGCCGCGTTCCAGCACCTGCCACCACATCGCGCGCGACGCCCAGTGCACGAACGGCAGGTTGTTCTTTCCGGGCAGGACGATGTCCACGCGCACGCCGCGCAGGGCGGCGAGGTTCAGTGCGGAAATCAGCGCGTTGTCCGGCAGGAAATACGGCGTGAGAATTTGCACGGACGTCTGCGCCTCGGCCAGCGCAGCGAGCAGCGTCAGCCGCAGGTTTTCCAAATCGCCGTCTGGCCCATCCGTGATGACACGGGCGACAACCTCGCCGGCCTTGGACAATTCCGGGAACCAGATTTCGCCGTCGAGAATTTCACGGGTGGTGAACGCCCAATCGTTGGCGAACACCGCCTGCAATTCCGCGACGACCGGGCCGGTGACGCGGAAATGCAAATCTTGGACCGGGCGGCGCGGCTCTTCGAGAATGGTGTTGCTGTGACGGATGTTCATGCCGCCGGTGAACGCGATGTGTCCGTCCGCAATGAGCGACTTGCGGTGGTTGCGCAGATTGATGGTCGCCACGCGCCACGGCGTGAACAGCGACGTGGGCAGAAATCGGGCGTAGGGAATTGTCGCCCGCCGCAATTTGCGCATGACCGGCGGCCACGAGTAGCGGGCACCGGCGGCGTCAATCAGCACGCGCACCTGCACGCCACGCCGCACGGCGCGTTCAAGCGTGGCGACGAATTTTTCTCCGCTGGCGTCATTGTCGAAAATGTAGGTGCAAAGCGAGACGGATGTTTTCGCCGATTCAATCGCGGCAAGCATGGCGGGAAACGCCTCGTCGCCGTTGACGAGCGGCTCGATTTTATTGCCGGCGGTCAACGGCTGTGCGACAAGGTGGCTGACGACGCGGGCAAGATGCTGAAGGTGTTCTGCGCCCGTGTGTTCCGGTTCGCCGAGGTCGTCGGGCACAGGGCGGCGGAAAGTGCCGTGGACGCCGAGCGACACCGCGCGGCGGCGGATGCGATTGACGCCGAGGGCGAAGTAGAGCACCAGACCGAGCAGCGGCAAAAGCCAGATAAACCCGATCCAGAGCGTGGCCGCGCGGGAATCGCGTTTGTGCAACAGGACGTGAGCTGAGGCGAGCAGGCACGCAAGCAGGTTGAAGCCCACCGCGAAGAACGGCCAGAAACGGGCGATGGGTTCCAGACAGTGCATCACGCGGAAGTTTCGCTGGAAAAATTGCCGCACGCAAGCGCGGGAAACTGCGGAAGTGTTTTTATGGCAGGACCGACGACCAATGGCACCGTATTCTGAGTCTTGGGGTGGCTTTTTCCCGAAGCGGGGGCGTTAGTAGCCGACCGACAATTACAACCGGAGGAGACATTCAGCCATCACGACGCGCGAGACAAAGAGCGTGCGGGCAACGGGATGCAGGCGCAGTTTCTTGCGGCAGGTTGTCCGCACTAAGAAAAATCTGGTCAAGAAATGGGCTGGCGTGTAGGGTGATTCGCGTTGGACTTTCAATCGTAGAGTCAGGAAGATGCCATGTTTGCCAACGTTCGAGAATACTATCACGCCACATCCCTGCGAGATGCGCTGAAGAAGCTGGGAAGGAACGACGAGCAGATCCCCGTGCCCGTGACGGGCGCATTTCACCTGATTTCCAGTAAATTGCGGGCGGCGACCTGTTTGGTCGATGTGTCCGGAGTCGGGCTCGACTACGTGAAGCTCGAAGGCCGGAAGCTGGCTATCGGCGGGACCGCCACGTTCCAACAGATCGTCATGTCGAAGGAGTTGGGCGAGGCGCTGCATGGCTTGTTGCCGAACGCGGCGCGCGCGTACTCGACAAAGATCCAGCGCAATGCGACGACGTTACAGGATGTGTTGTTCGGCTACGCGACGTATTTCGATTTGTTGACGGCATTGCTCGCGCTGGACGCGCAAGTGAAGGTGCAAGGGAAGCAGAAGCGCGTGGTGCCGCTGCAACAGTTTTTCGTGAAGGACAATCGCGCGGTCTTGAGCAATTCAGAGATCGCCACCGAGTTCTTCGCGAAACTGCCCGGTGGCGATGTTGGCGCATCCTGGCAACGCGTCGCATTGACCGATGGCGATAGCGTGGCGATTTTGGACGTCGTGGCGGTGCTGAAAATGACTGGCAAGAAATGCGCCGAGATTCGCATCGCCATCGGCGGCGGACTTCCCGCTCCCGTACGTTTGTCGGCGCTGGAACAAGAATTGGCAGGCCAGGCCCTCGATGCGGCGCTGGTGGAATCCGTGAGCGCTAAGGCCGGCGAGTCAATCCAGCCCGTGTCCGACGTTCGCGGCACCGCGCAATATCGCAAGCAGATCAGCGGCGTGCTGGTGCGCCGGGCCATTGCCGAGGCGTATCAGCAAGCGAAGGGAAGGGCGTTGTGAGTGCAGGTTCTGTCATCCCGATCGAACGCATCGAACAGCGGATTTTTCTGCTGCGTGGTCAGAAGGTAATGCTCAGTCCGCATCTGGCGGAATTGTACGGAGTCGAGCCGAAGGTGTTGATCCAGGCAGTCAAACGGAACGTCGAACGCTTCCCGGATGATTTTATGTTTCAGCTTGCACCGCAAGAGGTTGCACTTTTAAGGTCACAAATTGTGACCTTAAAGACTCCGGGACAAAACCGTTCAGGATCACAAATTGTGATCTTAAAGCGTGGCCAACATATCAAGTATCCGCCGTACGCTTTCACCGAACAGGGTGTGGCAATGTTGTCGAGCGTGCTGCACAGCAAACGCGCCATTCGGGTCAATGTCGAGATCATGCGGACGTTTGTCCGTTTACGGCAACTGCTCGCGTCTCACGCTGATCTCGCCGCGAAACTGGAAGAGATGGAGAAGAAATACGACGCCCAATTCAAAATTGTGTTTGATGCGATTCGCCACTTGGTGAGTCCGCCGACCGCGACACCGCGCAAGCAAATCGGGTTCGGCATCCGCGAACGGCGCGCGGCCTATGGAGTGCCGCTGGCGGTGGTTCCGATGAATTCAGTTCCTCGAAGGAGACGAGTATGAATTTGCATGTGACAGTCAATAACGAGCCGAAGGAGTTCATCTGCCAGCCCACCGACACGCTGCTCGACCTGCTGCGGCGGGAAGGGTACTCGGGGGTGAAAGTTGGCTGCTCCAACGGTGATTGCGGCATCTGCGCCGTGCTGCTGGACGGACGCACGGTCAACTCCTGCGTTGTGCTGGCCGCGCATTGCCAGAACAAGAAGATCGAAACCATCGAGGGCATCGCCAACAAGGATGGCACGTTGCATCCGCTCCAGAAGGCGTTTCTGGACGAAGGCGGCGCGCAATGCGGTTTCTGCACGCCCGGCCTGATCTTGTCCGCCAAGGAATTGCTCGACGAGAACCCGAACCCGACGGACGCCGATGTCCGCGAAGCGCTCTCGGGGGTCATCTGCCGCTGCACGGGCTACGTCAAACCCATCGCCGCTGTCCTCACCGCCGCGCAAGAGATGCGCAACGCCAAGGGAGGCGCCACGGCGTGAAATGCACGCGGTACTTCCAAGCCATCCGCCAGCGCCCTGACCGTGCGGCTATTCGCGACGAATGGATTCAGCGCGTCATCGAGCATCCAATCAGAGAAGTCGTGCAAGCGGACGGACGAATTCGTCGGTGGGCGGCAATCAAGGAGATGGACGGCAGGCATTTACGGGTTATACTATTGCCGGATGGAGAAACGGTGCATAACGCTTTCTTTGATCGGTCATTCAAGCCATGAAGATTCAGTATTTTCAGGATACGGACACGCTCTACATCGAGTTTAAGGCCGCGGACGTCGTGGAAACGAAGGACTTGGATGAGGACACGGTTCTGGACATGGACAAGAACGGCAACATCGCCGCGATCACGATCGAGCACGCCCAGCAGCGCGCCGACATCCCGAAGTTCTCGTACGAACAAGTGACAGCGTAGCCATGACAACACCCAAAGCCGCCGAGGAATTGCGCAATGCCAAGGGAGGCGCGGCGGCGTAAACAGGGTTTGGCATGCCAAATCGCCAACTTAGTCCAGAAGAACTTTCGCAGGCAAAGACCCTGCTTGAGGACATTCGACTGAAGCTTCAAGGGTTGAGTGGTGGAGATCCCGCTCTGCTTTTCGCGTTCCGTCGCAAGGTTTATAAGGAGCTTACCTATGACGAGCGCAGCAAGCCTACGGTTCGGCGGAAGCTGAAGGATCAGAAGTGGAAGCAGCAACGTGGTCTTTGTGCAATATGCAGCAAGCCGCTGCCGGAGACGTATACTGTCCTCGACAGGCACGACGCGGCGAAGGGATACACTCAAGAGAATACGCAGTTAATTCATCAAGAGTGTGACGTTAAGAATCAAGCAGCAAAGGGCTACGCCTAAGAACCACGCGAGATCGAATATGAAAGACACAGCTACACTTCCGTTTGAAAAGAAGTCCGTTGGCCAGAGCCCGTGGCGTGTGGATGGCATCGGGCTGGTGACGGGGACGGCGAAATTCACCGACGACATTTTCCTGAAGAACATGCTGCATGCGAAGATTCTGGGGAGTCCGCATGCTCATGCGCGGATTCTGGACATCGATGCGACCGAGGCGGAGAAACTGCCGGGTGTTGTCATCGTGCTGACGTACAAGAACGTGCCGCGCGTGGCACACACGACGGCGGGGCAGGGGTATCCCGAGCCGTCGCCATACGATGCGTTTATGTTCGACACGAAAGTGCGCTTCGTGGGCGACCGTGTGGCGTGCGTCGCGGCGAACACGCCGGAGATTGCTGAGCAGGCGTTGAAGCTTATCAGTGTGAAGTATGAAGTATTGCCAGCCGTGTTCGACGTGCGCGAGGCGGTGAAAGAGGGTGCCCCGATCATTCACGACGAACCCGATGCCGACGGCATTCACGACCGCAAACATAACATCGCCGCGCATTACGACGTCGAGATCGGCAAGGTCGATGAAGGCTTGAAGCAAGCGGACTTCGTCGTCGAGGAAGAATTCGAGACACAATACGCGCAACATTGCCCGCTTGAACCGCACGTGTGCATCGGGTATCTCGACGAGAACCATCGCATCGTGTTGCGCACGGCGACGCAGGTGCCGTGGCACGCGCGCCGCATCGTGGCGCAATGCCTGCAAATCCCCGTCAACCAGATCCGGGTCATCAAACCGCGCATCGGGGGCGGCTTCGGCGCGAAACAGGAGATCATTCTCGAAGATCTATGCGCGCTGATCACAGTGCGGACGCGCCGGCCCGTGAAAATCGAATTCACGCGCCGCGAGGAATTTATCGCCAGCCGCACGCGCGATCCGTCAATCGTCAAGATGACCATGGGCGTGAAGAACGACGGCACGTTCACGGCCATCGACCAGCGGGTGACAAGTTGGACCGGCGGGTACGGGACGCATTCGCTGACGTTGCTCACGAACGTGGGCAGCAAGACGCTGCCGTTCTATCGCTGCAAGAACGTGCGGTTCTGGGGCGACTCGGTGTACACGAATACGCCGGTCACGGGCGCGTATCGCGGATACGGCGCGACGCAGGGCGCGTTCGCCATCGAGCAGGTCATGGACATGATTGCCGACAAGCTCGGCATTGATCCGATTGCGCTTCGCAAGAAGAACCACATCCAAAAGGGTGAAACGAACCCCGTGTTTGCCGCGCTCGGCGAGGGCAAGGAAGGGCACGACAACCCCATCGAGAGTTGTGGGCTGGATGAATGCATCGACCGCGCCGCGGCGGCGATTGGCTGGAGCCAGAAACATCGCCTCTACCAGAAGCGCGACCCGACCGCGACGGTCAAGCGCGGCATCGGCATGGCGTGCCTGATGCAAGGTTCGGGCATCGCGGGCATCGACATGGCGTCCGCGCGCATCAAAATGAACGAGGACGGCTCGTTCAACTTGTTGATGGGCGCGACCGATCTCGGCACGGGCAGCGACACGGTGCTGGCGCAGATCGCGGCGCAAGTCCTGGGAATCACCACCGACAAGATTCTCACGTATTCGTCGGACACGGACATGACGCCATTCGACAAGGGCGCCTACGCATCGAGCACGACGTATGTGTCGGGCGGGGCGGTGAAGAAGGCCGCGGAAGCGTGCCGCGACAAGATTTTGAAAGTCGCCGCTGAAATGCTGAAGGACGATGTGGTGAACCTGCGTTGTGAGAATGCGAAGGTCATCAGCAAATCGGGCAAGGAAGTGCCGTACCCGAACATCATCCAGCGTTCGCTTTACGGCCAGAACCAATTCCAGATCGACGGCGAAGCGTCGCACATTTCGTACGTCTCTCCACCGCCGTTCGCCGCGCATTTCGCGGAGGTCGAAGTCGATACGGAGACAGGTCAGGTGCGGGTGGTCGATTACGTGGCCGCCGTTGATTGCGGCGTGGCGATCAATCCGAAGCTCGCGGAAGGTCAGATGGAAGGCGCGGCGATGAATGGCCTGAGCTACGCGTTGTGCGAGCAAATGGTGTTTGACGAACATGGTCGGATGCTCAACCCGAGCTTTTTCGATTATCGGTTGTTCACCACGGTGGACGCGCCGAAGATCCGCACGATTCTTGTCGAGACCTACGAGCCAACCGGTCCGTTCGGCGCCAAGAGTATTGCCGAGATCGGGATCAACGGTCCGTTACCCGCCGTCGCCAACGCCATCTACGACGCGTGCGGCGTCCGCATGAAGAAGGCGCCGTTCACCCCCGAACGCGTGCTGGCAGCCATTTTGGCCAAGAAATAGCGTTGCTGGTTGAACGAATGATGCTATTGTTGTGTCCAAGCTGGTGAACCAAACCAAAGGAGAGCAGATGAAGAGATTTTTGGCATTTGCGGTGGCCGCGGTCGTTGTATTGAGCGCGGCAGCGGTGTACGCGGGCGAAGGTTGTTGCGCGGGGATGTCGGCGAAGGGCGCGAACTGCAGTAGCGATTCATTCAGCAAATTGAACCTCACGCCCGACCAGAAGGTCAAGGTAAACACATTGATGACCGAGTGTCACAAGGCGACCTCGACATCGGAGTTCCACCAATTGATGAGCAGCGGCTTGGAGAAGATCCTGACACCCGATCAACTGGCGCAATGGAAAGCCATGGGCGACAAGGCGGCGAAGAGCGGCGGCTGCCCGTTCATGAATTCGATCAGTTCGAAGACGGACAAGACGTAGAAGTCACGGTCCATTTTTCTCGATTAACAAACCCCGGCATGAAAGTGTCGGGGTTTTGTTTTGGGTTGATTTGTGGGGTGATTTTGTCACCTTGAGAGTGAAAACAGGAGGTCGCGGTTATGGCGGATGAGAAACCGATTGTCGGGCGGACGAAGCATGGCGAGCTCACGCTGGACCAGATCGCGGAGCTGCAGCCGGGTCTGGGCACGTTGATGCGCGACGTGAGCGACCGGTACTGGATCGCTTACTATGCGGCGAAGGGGGGTAACTGGGAATTGGCGGCCTATCAACTGCGCGGTGTTCGCAGTTTGTTCAAGAAGGGCAATCTGACCCGCCCGAAATACAAGGGCATGGTTGAGGAATACACAAAGAAGATACTCGACCCGCTCGATCAGCACGTGGTGGCGAAGAATTTCGCCGGGTTTGAGAGGGCGTACCGGGAGGGGATTGTTCTGGCCAACCAGATGCACGCCGCAACCAAGCATGGCGAGATTGTGTGGAAGCTCCCGCCGAATCCACCGCAGCACCTCGACCTTGGGCCTGCTTCCTAGGCTTGGAGGGTTTCTGAATCTGCGGCGTGTGAACATAAGAGGGTGGTACCGCCGGAGGGAGTCGAACCCACACACCATTGCTGGTACTGGATTTTGAGTCCAGCGCGTCTGCCAGTTCCGCCACGGCGGCGACGATCCACTTGTACCAGCGTTTGACGGCTGCGTCAATGTCGTGGTGGATGGAGAGACCCCGAGGAGAGGGCCGCAACTTCCACGCGGCGCGTCTGGCGCGGGATTACCGCGAAGGGGCTCCCGCACGTCGTGGTTGACGACCCTTGTCTTGGGGATGTTTTTCGCGGGTCTGGGGATTGTCGTGACGGGTGTGGTGTTGCTGGTTGTCGAGATCTATTCTCAAGCACGCTGGCGCGGCGAGCGATGATGCGACAGTTGTGTCGCGTGCGGCACTGCCACTCACCTTCTTGGTGGCGGGGCATAGACGGGTACAACACTCCTTGATCGAGCGGTCCTGCGCCGCTGTCCGGGCCCGTTGCCAGGGTCAGGAACGACCACAGTTTCTCGCACAGGCTTCCAGAAAGACGTCGTCGATCGTTTTTCGTTTGGCGATGGCTCGGTCGATGATTTCGTTGTAGACGTCGTCATCGACGACGATTTGTTGGGTGGAACCCGGTTTTTCGTCAGATCCGGCGACAAACAGTGGGGCTCGTTGTCGCAACGCACGGAACACCGGGGTGGAAATTTCCAGTATATGTTGACGCATAAACATTACCCTTCGTCACAATAAATAATCGCGCAACATTGACACTGCATAGCCGGTGCCAACGCGACGGAGGTCTTTCGTGCGGAGGTGCAAGGCCTTCGTACGAAGGAGATTGCACGGAGAACAGTTCCGTTGGTGTTGACGGCGCCGCTGACACGATGGCATAGGCGGCATCTCGGACGGGACAGTTTGTCGAACCCGTGTCAAAGCGCGAGTGCTTGCCAGCGCGGTGCAAAAGACTCGTGGAACGCTCTGGCGCTAGGCTTTTTTCACGATATAGCGCTGGATCGAGTCCACGAGGACGAGTTTCTTGCCGCCGGCCCCTTTGTGGTCGAGCCAGCGCCATTCCAGCGATCCTTCCTCGCAGAGGTTGTGGACTTTTTGGACGGAGCAGGTGATCAATTCCGACGCATCCGCCACAGACACCCAGGCTGCGGGTCGTTCCAAGCGCAGGTGAACTTCGCCTGTGGTCGGGGAGGGGTTCATCTGGACGAACCACAACTGTCGGAAAATGGATGACCCCGACCTGGGCGATTTCCCGTATTTGGCTCTCATCGTCGTGCTGCGAAGGGGTCGTTGTCGACCCGGAGGCTATCGGAATTTAAATTATCGTTGTTTCGTGCTTGAATGTGCGGCGGGATTATGGTTTGCTCCATAGGCAATCGATGCAAGCACACAGACACCATATCATATGGCTCAATATATCGAAAGGGGATAGTCATGTCAAGATCAAAATCAGATAACGATTCACGTCGTCTCTTCACGGCCAACTTCCGCATGCTGCTGGAGGCGGCGGATTGGACGCAGATGGAAGCCGCAGCGCAACTCGGCATTAGCCAGGGGTCCGTAAGCGATTTCAGCTCGGGCAACCGCCTGCCTTCCATGAAAGGAATTGAATCCATCGCCTATCGTCTCGGCCTGCCTGCCGAGACGTTCACGGCGAAACCGATCAAGCTCGACCAGATGCGGAAGTTCCTGTCGGGGAGCCACACACCCAAGGTGGCCGAACGAGGTGCTGTCTATCGAGCCGTCAAGCCGTATGACCCGTGGTTCCAGGCGCTCAAGCAACGATGGGGGCGCTCCCCGGGATCCCGCGAGGAGATGCGCGTGGCTGTCCGGATGCTCTTTGGCAGCCGAGGCCGCAAGGTGCTCGATTGGCTGGATGAGAAGTAGGGCGCGCAAGGGCGCCACGGTCGAATAATCCGCGGAACGGTCCGTCGGACTGCCCGCGATTTTCGCCGCTGTTGAAGACTTCACGGCGGAGGGGTTCGTGCTGTCAAAAACCTGAATCTCCGTGCAACCGTTCGCCGTCTCGGTTACTCTAAACGGAAATGCAGCGGCACGATACGGTCAACGACGACACGATGATAGCGCGGAAACGCGGGGCGCGGGAGATATTCACCCGCATTTTCGCCTACGTGCGCCGTTACCCGTGGTACGCGGTCGGGACAATGGTGTGCGCCGTGGTGACGACCCTGTGCGCCCTGGCGTTTCCGAAATTGACGCAGATGACCATTGACGAGGTCATCCGCGCCAAGCGGGGCGGGTTGCTGGCGATGTACACCGGGCTCGTGCTGCTGTCCTTTTTCCTGCGCGACCTGTTCAACGCGTTGCGCCTGCAGCTCAACAACCGCTTCGAGCAACGGGTGATCTTCGATTTGCGGCGGGACTTGTACGACAAGCTCCAGCGGCTGTCGGTCAAGTATTACGACCAGCGCGCCTCGGGGGATCTGATGACGCGCGTGATCGATGATGTCAACGCTGTCGAGCGCGTGCTGATTGACGGGATCGAGCAGGGCACAGTTGCGCTTCTGGGGATTTTCGGCGTGGGTTACATGATGTTTCGGTTCAACCCCCATCTGGCGGAGCTGGCGATCCTGCCGATCCCCCTGCTGGCAGCCGGCGGATTGTTGTATACGCTGACCGCGCACAAGCGCTATCGGCTCGTGCGGCAGGCGACCTCGGCGTTGAACGCGCTGCTGCTGGATAACCTGCAAGGGATTCGCCAGATCAAGGGGTTTGGGCGGGAAGTCCACGAGTTGGCGAGATTTGAGCGCAATGCGGATGATCTCCGTACCGCTACGCTCAAAGTGATGAGCGCGTGGTCGATTTATTCGCCGGCGATGGCGTTTTCGGCTGCGCTGGGATACGTCATCGTGCTGTGGTTCGGCGGACGTGCAGTGATTGCGGATCAACTGACGCTGGGTCAATTTGTCGGTTTCCTCGTGTATCTCGGCATGTTTTACGAGCCGGTGCGCGCCTTCCACGGGCTGAACCAGATGTTCCAGGCGGGGCGGGCGGCGGGCGAACGCGTTTTTGATATTCTGGATGCGCCGGTCGAGGTCGGTGAAAAACAGAGCGCGGGCACGTTGAGCGGGCGCGTGCGTGGCGAGGTCCAATTCCGACACGTCGGATTCGAATATCGCGCGGACCTGACGGTGCTGAGCGGGATCGACATCCACGCGCGGCCCGGCGAAACGGTCGCATTGGTCGGCCCGACGGGCGCGGGCAAGAGTACGATTGTAAATTTGCTGCCACGGTTCTACGACGTGACGCAGGGACAGATTCTCATTGATGGGCAGGATATTCGCGAGGTGACGCTCGAATCGTTGCGGCGGCAAATCGGGATCGTGTCGCAAGAGGCGTTCCTGTTCAACGGCACGATCCGCGAGAACATTTTGTATGGCCGGCTGGATGCGAGCGAGGCGGAGATGATGGAGGCCGCGAAAGCGGCGAACTGCCACGAGTTCATCATGCGGTTGCCCGAGAAATACGATTCCCGCGTGGGCGAACGCGGTGTGAAGCTCAGTGTCGGCGAGAAACAGCGGGTCAGCATCGCCCGGGCGCTGCTGAAAGACCCGCCGATTTTGATTTTGGACGAAGCGACCGCGAGCGTGGACACGGCGACCGAGAAACTGATTCAGGAGGCGCTCGAACGACTGATGGCGCACCGCACGAGTTTCGTCATCGCGCACCGGCTTTCGACCGTGCGCAACGCCGACCAGATTCTGGTGTTGAAGGCCGGTCATATCATCGAACGCGGCACGCACGAAGAGCTCATGGCGCTGGACGGCTTGTATGCGAACTTGTGCCGTGTGCAGTCCACGGCGGTGACAATTGAAGAGCGGCTGGATGAGATGGAAGTGGATGCGGCAGCGGGGTGAGATTGGAGGCAAATATGGCGAAGATGAGAGCCGTACAGGTGGCGCGGGCAGGCGGGCCGTTGGAACTGGTGGAACGCGAGATACCGGCGCCGCGCGCGGGAACGGTGCGAATCAAGATTCAGGCTTGTGGCGTGTGCCATAGCGATTCGTTGGTGAAAGAGGGCCATTGGCCGGGGCTTCAATATCCGCGCGTGCCGGGGCATGAGGTGGTCGGGGTGGTGGATGCGGTCGGGACGGGCGTGGCGGGGTGGACGGTGGGGCAGCGGGTGGGAGTGGGCTGGCACGGCGGACACTGCGGGCGATGCGACTCGTGTCGGCGCGGCGATTTCTTTGCCTGCCAGCTGGGGCCATTGATCTCGGGGATTTCGTTCGATGGGGGCTATGCCGATTACATGGTCGCGCCGGTCGAAGGGCTGGCGGCGGTACCGGATGAATTGGCGAACGCGGACGCTGCGCCATTGATGTGTGCGGGCGTTACGACGTTCAATGCGCTGCGGAACAGCGGGGCGTGCGGCGGGGACTTGGTTGCCATTCTCGGCCTGGGCGGGCTCGGTCATCTGGGCGTGCAGTTTGCGGTGAAGATGGGATTCAAGACCGTGGGCATTGCGCGCGGCAAGGACAAGGAACCGCTCGCCAGGAAACTGGGTGCGTGGCGCTACATTGACAGCCAGACGCAGGATCCCGCGGCGGAGTTGACGAAGTTGGGCGGGGCGAAGGTCATCCTTGCGACGGTGACCAACGGCGAGGCGATGACCGCGACGCTGGGTGGCTTGGGTGCGAACGGGACGTTACTGGTCGTCGGGGCGCCGCAATCGATGGAGGTATCGCCGGGCCTGCTGATTACGGGTAAGCGATCGGTGAAAGGCTGGTATTCCGGCACGTCGATCGATTCGCAGGATGCGCTGGCGTTCAGCGCGCTGAGCGGCGTGCGGTCGATGAACGAAGTTTTCCCGCTCGAACGTGCGAGTGAGGCGTACGAGCGCATGATGAGCGGCAAAGCGCGGTTTCGGGTCGTGCTCACCACCGGGCAGTAGCCGGTTGGTGGAAACGGCGGGCACCAATGCCAAGTCGCGGCGTTTCCCCCCGCCGCCGTCCTGCGTACTCCGCCCCAGAAATTCTCAAACCGGTCTTCGGAGCTTCTCGAACCTACGGCGATCCGGATGGAGACAAATGACGCCAGAACCAAGACGCGTCACATACTCGCAATCTTCGGGGTGTTCCACCTGGCAATACGAGATATCGAGAGATTGCCCCCGATACCTCGTCCGACACATTTCCGGATCTGGAAGACGCCGTTGATTGCTAACCGGGTCGTCCGTCAGTCTCGGCAACTCAGAGTCCGTTGCGCTGGGGGCAGACGGTGGGCATGCCGCATCGTTGACACATTGGTTTTCCTTCATTCGGGTGAAAATGCGGAATTGGGCGATTTTTCGCTATGGGGTGTTTACCCCATGCTCCAGGCATGACGATTCGGCTTGCCAGCCGTTTCCCGTTTGCCAGAACCGCCACGAAACTGTCGGTTGCTATTCCCGCAATCAGTCTTATGTTGCCGTGGAGAGTCGAGAAGCTCTCTCGCTGGGCAAGGGCGTTCAGCCGCATCTGGGAGCGGCTCGGGGTTGTAATCCGAGAGGTGAGCCTCGACTCTCCGTTTGTGTACCCCGCGCACCGTCGATCCCCTCGGCCAGAATTGCCACGTAAATCAGTTGCTATTCCTGCGATTGGGCGTAGTTTCCAGCCGGGAATCAAGGGCAAGGAGCAGTTGCCGGAATAGACCGGTGTCATTCGGAAAGTCTCCGTGTCGGCTATGGATACGCAATTATACGAGTCCCGTCTTCGGGTCGAGCGGAAGCAAATCACATTTGATCTGAAAGAAAATCCGCAAGGGACGTTCTTGCGGATCACCGAAGAGGTTCGTGGTCGCCGCAACTCCATCATCATTCCCACAACGGGCCTTGAACTGTTTCGCGACTCACTCAACGAAGTGATTAAGTTCAACCAGACTCCCGTGGGGAGCGGAACGGTTCTCCCATTGGGGCGACAGAATGCCGAGACGCCGACTCCTGACGGTTCAACAGATTTGACAATGGGGAGTTGAGCGTCGAATCCTCTCTTGGTTGACCCACCAGTTCCGCCGCCTCGATCCCCTCCGCCAAGGCCGCCCCGAGAACCAGTTGCTATTCCCGTAATTAGTTTTAAGACAGGCCACCTTGCCAAACAATGCTCACGTCCGCTCTGGAACGATTTGCACCGCTTCGGCGGCGACACCGGGGATGGGGCGCGGTGAGCGTGCACGTGCCCAGAGCAAAGAGCAACTTGTTGTGCGCGTCGGCGCGACGTCTACACTCTACACGGACGCGACGGCCGGCTCCGGATGAGACGGCGTCGCGGCGGCTGGTTCTGCCAGTCCCAATCGTTTCAACACGAGAGGACGGAGATCGGTATCAATGCGGTCGCTGTCGATGAATTCGTCGAGGCGATGTTGTGTCTGGGTGTGGTCCCGGATCGCGATGAGCGGGACAGTCTTGGTTTGGGGATTCGTTTTGAGTTGCTGAAGAAGGGTGAATGCATTCGGCGCCCGCCCGTCGAGGATGATCGCGTCGGGAGTGCCGCGTTCGGCGGCGCCGACGGTTTCCAACAGCACGGTGACAACGGAGCAGAGCACCTGCGGGTGATCGAGCGCGGTCACAATCGGGGTGGCGGTCTGGGCGCTGCTGGTGAACAGGAGGATTTTCTTCAATCCGCATGCCGCCCGCAGGTGGAGGGCAATGTCCTGGAGTTTGGAGGTGCCCTTGGCGAAGAAATGGCGTGCACCGAGTGACGTGGCATGCTGCACGTCGTTGTTGGAGGCGCGGTTCGACAGAATGAACACGGGGATGTTGCGGAGCGCGGGGTCCTCACGCAGTTTCGTGAGTACTTGAAAACCGTCGAGCTTCGGGAGCATGATATCGAGCAAGATCGCGTCGGGGTGAGTTTCCGCCGCGCGTTCCAAGCCCGCGGCGCCATCGTTGGCTGTCGTGACCCGGAAGCCCTCGCGCTGGAGCTTGTCCTGGAAAATCCGTTGCATGTGGAGATTGTCCTCCACCAGCAAGAGGGTCGGCATGATCAGTTCACCTCGAGGAGGTCCGCGACGCGTTCCAGCACCTGGTCCACCTTGAACTCACCCTTGTAAATGTATTCGTACTCGCGGGTCTCAATCTCCGCGGTCTCGCGCTCGTCGAGCATCAGACCCGAGATGATCAGCACTTCCACGTCCTTGAACTTGGGGCGTTGCGTCATGTATTGCATAACGCCCCAACCGTCCGTGTCGGGCAGGTTCAAGTCGAGGAGTACCAGGTCGGGTTTTTCGGCTTCCAACTTGGCAATGGCTTCCCGACCGGTGGCCGCTTCGTAGAGCCGGTAACCTTCTCCATCCAGGACGCACTTGAGCACGTCACGAAAGCTTTCCTCGTCATCGACAATCAACACGTTTTTCCTGCCGTTGATCGCGGCGGCGCGGACACTGCGCAACACGTCGCGCGGCCTGGGGGCGGTGGCGACCGTCAATGGCGTCCCCACGCTGCCCGGGGCGTCGTTCGACAGGAAAATGATGGGAATGTTGTTGGTCTCGGGTTTGGTCTTCAACTCCTGGAACACCGACCAGAGTTCGGCCGAGGAGGTGTGCGCGTCGAGGAGAACCACCAACGGGTGCAGTTTGACGGCGAGCGCCACCGCCTCTTCGCCGTCGCGTGCGGTGCGGACATGATATTCACGCGAACCGAGTCCCGCCGCCAGGATGCGGGCGATGTCGGGCTGCTGGCTGACGACGAGCACGAGGCGTTTTACATCGCCGCCTATCGACGGTACCGCGGAGCTGGCGGCGGCAATCCGCGAGCGGAGACGTTGAATGCCTTCAATTTCCTCGAAATTGTGGGGAAGGGAGATCGTGACCGTCGTGCCCTTGGCGGATGTGCTTTGAATATCCACGCGCCCCGCGAGAAGATCGAGCAACTGTTTGGTGATGTAGAGACCGAGGCCGGTGCCGTCATGCGAACGGTGCGCCGAGCTGTCCACCTGATAGAACTTCTCAAAAATCCGGCCCAGCTTGTCGGCAGGAATGCCGACCCCGGTATCCTGCACCGAGATGGAGACCCGGGGGACTGCGTCGCTGTCGCCCGACTTGGTATTCGCATCGGCGGCGATGGCGATGGTCACCTTCCCGTGGTCGGTAAACTTGAGCGCGTTGCCAACGAGATTGATGAGGATTTGTTTCAGCTTCCCGCGGTCAGTGCGAATGACGGGATGGTCGATGAGCACGACCGAAGTTAGCGTGATGTGTTTGCCGTCGGCGATGGGCTTGAGTTGGCCGATCACCTCGCTCACGAGATCGCGCAGGTCGAACGATTGGAGAATCAGGTCGGCGCGACCGCTTTCGATGCGGGAAAGATCGAGGAGATTGTTGACGAGACTGAGGAGGTCCTGGGCGCTTTCGCGGATGAAGCCGACGGCATCCTCCTGTTCGTCGGTGATCTGGCCGTACACGCTATCGAGCAGCAATTCGGTGTAACCGATGATGGCGTGGATGGGGGTACGAAGTTCGTGGCTGACGTTGGCTAGAAACTCGGCTTTGAGCCGGTTCACCTGTTCCCAATCGTGCACCTGCTCGTGCTCGTTGTCCTCGGAGTTGCCTTTCGTTGTGCTCACGGAATTACTGTCCCACCCGCGATTGTGCGTCCTGCCGGTACATGCCGGACGGGTAGCCAGATGGCGGTCGACCGCATCGGCTATGAGTCTTGCGGAGCCGGGACCTGACGTTCCAGTTCTTCTTGGAGGCTGACGGCGCCCTCAAACAGCTCGGTAAAACCGCCGATGGTCGCGGCGATCTGCGGGGCCTTTTCGAGGCAGAGCTGGCTGAGTTTTTGGCACTGGGCCGGGTTGCGCTGGGTCAATTCGGCCATCGCCATGATGACGGCGACGTTGTTGTTGATGGAGTGGCGGACCGTGCGCAGGTTCTGGTACAGTGCTTCCATCTGCTTCTGCAATTGTTCCGACTGTTTGTCGCTGTGCTTCATGACACCTTGTTCAAATTGAGCTGCCGAGGCATCCATGGTTCCCTATTTCCCTTGGGTTCGTTGTTTCCTTGCGTGGCGCAAACCACGACGCCCATACCTTGAGCAGGTGATATGCCAGCAAGTTCCAGCGGGTTCCGCGATTTCACTAGGATAGGGAAATCACCTGTGGTATGGTAAAAACTTTGAGAACCTCCAAAATTCGGGGGTTTTGGCCATGTCCAAGGACACAATCATTATTGCCGGTGCGCGTGAGCACAACCTCAAGAACATCCATCTCAATCTCCCCCGTGAGAAGTTGATCGTGGTGACGGGGTTGAGTGGGTCAGGGAAGTCCAGTCTCGCTTTTGACACGATTTACGCCGAAGGCCAGCGAAAATACGTCGAAAGCCTCTCCGCCTACGCCCGCCAGTTCCTGGAGCAACTCCAGAAGCCCGACGTTGATTACATCGAGGGCCTGTCTCCCGCCATCGCCATCGAACAGCGGTTTGCCGGCAACAATCCGCGGTCCACCATCGCCACCACGACCGAAATCTACGAGTATTTGCGGTTGCTCTTTGCCAACATCGGCAAGCCCCACTGCTACCGCTGCGGGCGGCCGATCACCACCCAAACCACCAGCCAGATTGTCGATCAGATCCTCGGGTTGGGCGAGGGCACCCAGCTCATGCTCCTCGCCCCGCTCATCCGCGGGCGCAAAGGCGAGTTTCGCGATGTGTTCGCCCGTATCAAACGTGAGGGGTTCGTGCGGGCGCGGGTCGACGGTGAGATTCTCGACGTGACCGAGCCGGTGAAACTCGACAAGCGCCGCAACCACAGCATCGAGTTGGTCGTTGACCGTCTCGTCGCTGCCCCCAAAACGCGGGCGCGCCTGGCGGACTCCGTGGAGACGACGCTGAAATGGGGCTCGGGTCTGTTGATGGTGCTGTACCGCACGGCGACCACGCCAGTGACCGTGCCGTGGTCGGAGCGGCTCTTCAGCAGCCAGAACGCTTGTCCCGAGTGTGGGATCAGTTACGGGGAATTCACGCCGCGCCATTTCTCATTCAACTCGCCCGACGGCGCGTGCCGGACGTGCCACGGGCTCGGCACCAAACTGTTCCTTGATCCCGATCTGGTCGTGCCCGACCGCAACAAATCCGTGGCCAATGGCGCCATCGTGGCATGGCGGCGCGGTGGTCGGCGGCTGTTGATCTATTACAAGATGCTCTTGCGGGGCCTCGCGAAGCACTATGGCGTGGATTTCGAGGTCCCATTCAAGGATTTGCCAGAAAAGGTGCGGAAGGAATTGCTTCACGGCTCGGGCGGCGAGGAAATCGAGTTCACGTACTGGCGCAAGGGCGCGTGGCGCAAGATGTCCAAGGCGTTCGAGGGCGTCATCCCGAACCTGGAACGACTGTACGAGGAGACCGATAGCGAGTTTACGAAGACCCGCCTGCAACAATTCATGGTCGGGATGCAGTGTCCCGACTGCAAGGGGGCGCGGCTGCGCCCGGAAAGCCTGGCGGTGACGGTCGGCGGCAAGTCCATCATCGACGTGACACGCATGAGCATCGGGGAGGCCCTGGTCTTCCTCGGGTCGTTGCCGTTGTCGGAATTTGAAGAAACTGTCGCGGGCGAAATCGTGAAGGAAGTGCGGTCGCGGCTGACGTTTCTGCAAAACGTCGGCCTGTCGTACCTCACGCTGGAGCGCCAGAGCGATACGTTGTCGGGCGGCGAGGCGCAACGGATTCGGCTGGCAACGCAAGTCGGCGCGGGTCTGGTCGGCGTGTTGTATGTCCTCGACGAACCGAGCATCGGTCTGCATCAGCGCGACAATCATCGCCTGCTCAACACGTTGATGGGCCTGCGCGATCTCGGCAACACGGTGATTGTGGTTGAGCACGATGAAGACACCATTCGCGCGGCTGATTATGTTGTCGATCTCGGTCCGGGGGCGGGGTTGCACGGAGGTTATGTCGTGGCTGCCGGTCCGCTTCAGGCCATCCTCGACTCGCCCAAATCACTCACGGGACGTTACCTGCGCGGCGAATTGCAGATTCCCGTGCCGAAGACGCGTCACGCGCCGAAGCGCGGCTGGCTCACCGTGCGCGGCGCGTCGGAGAACAACCTCAAGAAGATCGACGTGCGATTTCCGCTCGGCCTGTTCACGTGCGTGACCGGCGTGAGCGGTTCGGGCAAGAGCACGCTGGTGGACGACATCCTGCGGAAGGCGTTGTTCCGAAAATTCTATCGCGCCAAGGATCGCCCCGGTGCGCACGAGGCGATTCTCGGCCTGGAAGAACTCGACAAGGTCATCGTGATCGACCAGTCGCCCATCGGTCGCACCCCGCGCTCGAATCCCGCCACGTACACGGGCGCGTTCAACCACATCCGCACCCTGTTCGCGCAATTGCCGAACGCTCGCGTCCGCGGCTACGGACCCGGCCGATTCAGTTTCAACGTGAAGGGCGGACGCTGCGAGACCTGCCAGGGCGACGGCATCATCAAGATTGAAATGCACTTCCTGCCGGACGTGTATGTCACGTGCGAACAGTGCGGCGGCAAACGCTACAGCCGCGAGACGCTCGAAATCACCTACAAGGGCCGCAACATCGCCGATGTTCTCGACCTGACGGTCGATGAGGCCGAGGAATTCTTCCGAGCCGTGCCGAAGATTCGCGACATCCTTCAAACTCTGCAGGAAGTTGGGCTGGGCTATCTGAAAATTGGTCAGCAAGCGACCACGCTCAGCGGCGGCGAAGCGCAGCGGGTCAAGCTGTCCACGGAATTGGCCAAGAAAGCCACCGGCCGCACGCTGTACATTCTCGATGAACCGACCACCGGCCTGCATTTTGCCGATATCGCCAAACTGCTCGAAGTGCTCAACAAACTCCGTGACGCCGGTAACACCGTCCTCGTCATCGAACACAACCTCGACGTCATCAAGTCCGCCGACTGGGTAATCGATCTCGGTCCCGAAGGCGGCGATGCCGGCGGACGCGTAGTCGCCGAAGGCACTCCCGAACAGGTGGCCCAGAACAAACAGTCGTACACGGGGGAGTTTCTCAAAAAGTTACTGGCACGAGAATTCGCCCCGGCTTAAAGCGTTGACCCCTTCCCTGAGACTGGCCACCTATCCCTGCAAGTATTCGTCGCACATGTCAGGGTTTGGCTCGAACGGGGCGTAGACGATGGTGACATACCCCTTCTGCTGGGCCTTTCCGTTATGGAGGGCTACAAGTTTGTTTGCTGTATCGCAGAGATCTGCGGGCAGATAGAAACGGTGTTCGTCCAACCACCTAATGGCCTTATGCTCTTTCTTATCGTCGCCGGGTCCTTTGAGCAGCTCCAGCGCTTGTGATTGCATGTCATTCAATTCCTTGCGGGAAAGTTGTGGTCGCAAGTTCGGAAGCCACTCAGCAGTTCCGTCCTCTGAAATGATAATGGCAACACAATCCCTCCGTTCGGCAACGTATCGAATGCTGGAATTAAACCTAGCGCCTCTGCCGGAGTCACCAAAGGGCGTCGCCTTGCCGTCGAGAATCGCACCAATGGCGTAACAAATCCCTCGAGGGGAAACTAGAATCGCTCCATCGATACTGCTTACGGATCTAACCAAGCTCGGAGTTAAAAGCACTGGCACAATTCGAGTACACTGCGTCGCCAGCCGCTCGGCCTCCTTCTCAGCATCTGGAGTAATAACCAGAAGTGCACCATGTCGTTGCTTGCAGGCTTCCATTGCCAGTTGAACGAGCCGAGGAACGCTGTCTTTTACTTGGTCCTTGAATATCCGTGACAGATCGCTCGCCAGTCTTTCGCCATTAAGCGGCGGTAACGGTAAAGCTGGGACTCCATAGTTTACCGTCATCATGCGATGCCCACCATGGACGAGTTCCCATCGATAGTGCTGAGTAAAGCGTATCTCGAAGAGATCGGCTTCAGCTTGGTCATAGTTGCCGGTTACGTGACCGAAACCAATTATATTCGATCCATCGCATAGCAAACTATGTCCGGCCGATGCGATTTGCAGAAGTTTTCTTACAGCTCGGTGCTTTCTGAGGTAAACAGGACTTGCCAAGGTAATTGTTCTTTCGATGTTCTTGTGAGTCGCCGCCGCGACCAGCATTGAACCGACACTTCCCTCGCTTTCATACGTCAATGACGAAATGAAGTTGCAAGCGCCAAATAGACCGTGAATTCCTATCCCGTCGCTTCCCACCCAAACCGGAGCGTCCATCAATCGCTGACCTGCTTGTCGAAGCAGCTCATCTTTGTTTCGACCATCATAATCATCGACGAGCTCGGGCGCTCCAGTGTATAGCGATCTCAAGCAATCAGCTAAGAACTCAGAAGCCGCAGCCTCCACGAGTGAATGCGGAACTGCGTATCTTTCCTCTGAGTGAACTTTCGGGAGGCGGTATGGCTGTTCCTCGGCCTTACACTGCAATCTTAGAACAACGCCGACATCGTAATCTGCAACCGGAACAACACCTGAAAAGAAATAGCGAACTGATGCGTTGTCGTGCCAACGATCTACCTCCGATAAAACGGCCTTTTGGAGACATTTCGCCTCTAAGCGTCTATCGACTGCCTTCTGATGGATCGGATGAGTGCAGATCATTCCTCGGTCCGGATCAATGGCTTGAAAGTGCTTAGCCGTTTCTCTTACGGATTCGAACTCCTCGGGACGGAATCCGCATTCCTCTGGCTCGAGGCATACCGGGTGCAGATTTGGATCGGTTTTGCGCGCAAGGCCAAGAAGAAACGTCTGCACTTCATATTGTGGATGCAACGCCTTGAATAGCTCCTCGGCCCACATCTGGACGGAGATTTGAAAATGTCGCTGATAACCCCACATGAATAGTCGGATAGTTTCCATAAAATTCAGATTTGGATTACCTCCTCCCGGACTGTCCTTGGGTGACAACCTGAATGGAGGACGATGCCTTGGGAGACGGCCTGCTCGTTGTGGAACCGGCCTTGGCGCAGCCGGGCTACGATGTCGTTGACGGTTGATTCGAGTGTATTCACGGCCAACCTCGCCTCAGAACAGGAAGCGTACAGACGAATCATACGGGCGGGGTTGTAAGCGTGACAAGACAATCTTTTAGGGGCGTTTTTCTATGAGGTGGAAGGGGGACCGCAAAATAAACGCTTCGTTCGCTTCCTCAAACCAGACATGCAGCAAGTCCCGAAATTCCGCGTCCGACTCACCAACGACAACAAGATAGACCGGTCCGCGGTCGGCTTTTACCCACTTGTGGTAGTAACGCCATAACTGTCCGATGCAGCGATCGAATTCGGCGGCGCTCCCCTCGCCGAAGGCAAGCTTTAGCTCAATTAAGTGTGAGTCCTCGATGACGATGTCCGCTGTGCCTTTGGCTATCCCGTATTGTGTGAGGATTGGCACATCTGGGAGGCGCTTTCGTAGCCACCCGAGCAAATCCTGCTCCTGCTGTCTTTCAGGTGGCCGGTATGAGCTCGGTTGCCACTGCTCAAGCAGACGGTGTACGAATTTCGAATCGTTAGCGAACTCGGAGTGGTCAGCAATTCGTTTTGTCGCCATAGGGGTCCGGGCCTGTTCCAATGGGGCTAATAGTTTAGCAGTACGGATGAGGCGGCGCAAGGACGCAGGCTAAAGCCGTGCGGCTGCCCCTCGACAGGCTCAGGGCAGGCAGGAAGATGGTTCATGGGGAGACGACGCAACCGGAGGCGGTCGCTGGTGTTTCATTCAGGGTAGCAGCGCGGCATGACAAGGAGGATCGTCTTTTGTTCGGATGCCGACTTCCATTCTTGCGGCGGCGTGAACATTCTGCCATAACTGGAGTCCAAGGAGTGGTATGAGGAGGTGGTACATCATTGTGGCGGTGGTGTTGTCCTGCGGCGAGGTGTTTCGCGTCGCGGCGGCGACGCCGGACGAGACGCGGATGTACCGTGTCGCGGAAGCCGCGTTCAAAGACGGACTCAACGATCTTGCCGAGCGACAATTTGCCGAATACTTGACGCAATTCCCCGATTCGGACCGTGCCGATGGCGTGGTGCTGGACCTGGCACAGGCGCAGTTGAATCAGGGGAAGTGGGAAGCCGCCGTCAAGACACTGCAAGATGCGTTGGCCAAGTGGCCCACTGAGAAACGTCCCGATGGTTTTCGATTCTGGCTCGCGGAAGCGCTGTCGCGCGGCGAACGCTACATCGAGGCCGAGCAGCGGTACTCGGAAGTCATCGAAAAGTACGCCCACAGCGCTTATCGACCACAGGCGTTCTACGGCCTCGCATTCGCCCGGTTCAAACTCGGTCATTTCAACCCGGCGATGCAGGCCCTGGATGAGTTCGACAAGCTCGGCCCCAAAGCAGACCTGGCACAGGAAGGGGAGCTCCTCCGTGGTCAGGTCCATCTCGCGCTCCAGCAGTTTGACAAGGCGGAGACCGTCCTCGCCAGCGTCGTTAACAAGTATCCGAATACACGCGCGGCGTTTCGTGCCGACATTTGGCTGGGCGAATCACTCTCGCAGCGGAACCGGGCGGACGAAGCACTGAAGCGCTACGGGGTGGTCATCGATTCCTACAAGTCCAGCCCGAACAAACCTGTAACGGGCGAACTGGCCGCCAAGGCTTGGCGCGGCGAAGGCTGGGTGTATTGGGGTCAGCAGAAATTCAACGACTCCGCCCAGTCGTTCGCTCAGGCGCTCGCGCTGGCGCAAGACCCGAGTCTGCGGCGGGAGGCGATGCTCAAGCTCGGTGAATCCTATGTCCGGGCGGGCCAATTGGCCGATGGCGTGGCGAAATTGAAGGCCTACCTGCAATCCACCCCGAACGACCCGCTGGCCGACGAAATTCAGATGACGATTGGCGACTTGCTGTTCTCCAGCAACGACTTCACCAACGCCTTGCCGGAATATGCCAACCTGATCGACAAATATCCCCAGAGCGCGCTGGTGGCCAAAGCCAATCTCAATGCGGGTTGGTGTGCGTGGAAGCTGGACAAGATGGCTGACGCGCTTCCGTATTTGCGTCAAGCCGCCGCGGTGGCAAAGGATCCGGCCATCGCCGCCGAGGCGCTGTTCAAGACCGGCGATGCCGAATTCGCCCTCGGCCAGTACACCGATGCGATTACGGATTACCAGCGGCTGATCAGCACGTATCCCGAAACCAAGCTCCTCGATCGCGCCATGTTCCAACTCGGCCAGTCGTACCAGCATACGCATAACGCTGAGGCGGCTGTCCATGTGTTCGAGTCGCTGGCGCAACAATTCCCCAACAGTGCACATGCCGCCGAATCGCAGTTTAGCATCGGGGTGATCGACGGCGGCCTCGGCAAGGAATCGGAGGCCCGGGCCGCATTCGGAGTGGTGGTGACAAACTATCCCCAGAGTGAATGGGCCGCAAAGGCCGGTCTGGCCATCGGGGAATCGTTCCAACACGAGGGCAAATATGACGACGCAGCGGTCGAATTCGAGAAACTGATCGCCACGGCGCCCGATACCGAGCTGGGCCAGCGCGCGTATTACAATCGCGGCTGGTGTTACGCGCAGAAGGGGCAGCCGGAGAAAACGCTCGTGGATTTTAATGATTTTCTAAAGAAATATCCTGAATCCGTGCTCGCGCCGGACGTCCAGTTTTGGGTGGCAAACCACTACATGAAGCAAAAGGACTACATCAAGGCGCAGGAGCAATTCCAATTCCTCGTCAAGAACTACGCCACCAGTAAGGAGGCGGATACCGCTCAGTACATGGCCGGACGCGCCGCCTATCTGCGCCAGGATTACAAGACCGCCATTGAATTGTACGAGGCGCTGATGAAAAATTTTCCCGATTCCGGGTGGCGCTGCGACGCCCGGTTCGGAGAAGGCGACGCGCTGTGCGACCTCAACAAGTTTGGCGACGCACTCATTGTCTTCGACGCGTTGACCAAGGATTTTCCCGATTGCTACCTCCTGTCCGAGGCGTATGGACGCAAAGGGGACACGCTCTTCACACTGGGCCGGTTTGACGAAGCCATCCCGAGCTATCGCCGGGCGTTGGACGCGGCGCGGGAGGGCGACCCGGCGCTACGCAACCAGTTGTACTACAAGATCGGCAAGACTTTTGAAAAGGCGACGAAACTGGAAGATGCGTTCGAGTGGTACAGCAAGGCGGTGTATGAGCAAGCGGCGGTGCCGGATCCGAATGCGCCGCCGGAGCGCTTCTGGATGCTCAAGGCGGGCCTGGCCGCCGGTGGCATCAAGGAACAGCGGCAACAATGGCGCGACGCCATCATTCTCTACCAAAAACTCGCGGACCTGTGTCCCGATAAGAAACCGGAGATCGATGAAATGGTTCGCAAGCTGCGCGTCGAGCATTTGATCCTGTTCTGAGCACGCAACTTGCTCGGTTTATCGTTGAACAGGAAGCGTTTCTGAGGTAAGCAAAGGACTGGATATGTTGACGATCATGGCAAAAGGCGGTCCGTTGATGTGGTTCATCCTCATCAGCGCCATTCTGGCGATTGCGATATTCTTCGAACGGCTGTTCCATTACCACCGCGCTCAAATTCATACCGACGATTTCGTCAAGGGTATCCTGAACTCCCTGAAGCGCGGCAATGTCAAGGAGGCCATCGACACCTGTCGGGACACGGCCGGCCCGGTGGCCCAGGTGGTCATGGCGGCGGTGCTCAACCACGATCGATCACGCGATGAGATTCGCGAAGCCGTTCAGGACACGGCGCGCACGGAGGTGACGCGCTTGGAGCGCAACCTGCCCCTTCTGGTGACGATTGCCCAGGTCGCGCCGTTAATCGGCTTCCTCGGGACGGTGTGGGGCATGATTCGGGTGTTCATGGTGATTGAGAAAACCCAGGGGACCAATGCCGGACAACTTGCGGGCGGCGTCTGGCAGGCGTTGCTGACGACAGCCGGCGGGCTGGTCGTGGCGATTCCCAGTTACATCGCCTATAACTATCTTGTCAGTCGCGTGCAGAACCTGGTGCTGGATATGGAGAAGGCCGCCAACGAGACTGTCCAGTACCTGGCCCACAAGGAAGAAGGTGGCGAACAGGCGGCGAAGGTGGTGGAGATGCGATGACGTTCAAGACGCACTGCCAGATGTCCAAGGGGATGGTTGATCCTGCGCCATTGGTGAACGTGGTGTTTTTGCTCCTCTTATTCTTTGTCCTCAACTCGCAACTCGTCATGCAATCGGGGTTCCCGGTAGACCTGTCCGCGGCAGGAGGGGCGTCGCTGATCCACAGCTTTCAGACGCTGGTCGTCACTGTAGCCCGGGACGATCTGCTTTTTTTTAACGATCAACCCGTTCCCATCGAGAAGCTGGAGCAGACGTTGCGCGAGGCTGTCCAGCGAACCCGTGTACACGAGTTGATCATCAGGACCGATAAGCAAGTCTCCTATGGGAAGGTGGCGGAGATCCAAAGCGCCGCGTTTCGAGCGGGCATTGTGACGGTCAACCAGGCCGCGCGACCGGACGGGCCTGCGGCAAGCCAGGCGAACTGAGTGGCCATGAGGCGTGTCCCCAAGCTGTCCTTCGCGCAGGGACAACTGATGCTGTGGATTCTGGCCGGGTCCATCGTGGCATTCGGATCGATGTTTCTGTTCTTCCGGGTTTCCGGCGTTTCCCTTACCGCGGCCCCTCGGGAAGTTCCTCGAATCAATTTCATGCCGACGGCCCGGCAGGCCCCGTTGTTGGCGCACGACCCTGCGTACGTAGTCGCCGACGTGTTTGACCCGAGCCTGATGTCGTTGCCCAGTGCCCACGGCTTTTCCAAGCACCTGTGGGCGCGAAAGATCGAGGCCAGTCAGCGCGATTTGGGTTGGAACCAACGGCCGGCGTTTCTTGGTGTGACGGCTCCTGGTGTACCAGCACCGCTACTGCAGCCAGTGCCGGTCGATGCGGCGGTGCTTGCAGCAGCCGAGAAGACCCCGGCGCTTTCCGAGGAGTCGAACGACAACGAATTGCCTGAGGCGCCCCTCTCGATTAACCAATCCGTCTACCGCGTCCTCGGGGCGTTGGAGAATCGAAGTGTCGTGTCTGCGCCATCCCTGCCCACAATCAATAGCCCCGCAGCGCTTACGCCCACCCAGATTCACGTGGGGGTAGACCCGGACGGTTTGGTTCTCTATGCGCTGCTGGATCCATCCAGGGATCGATCAAGCGGAAATGATGGTGTGGACGCTCAAGCCCTGGACATCGCACGGCACTTTCGCTTCGAGGCGGAGCACGTCAACGGCACGCCCCCGCTGACCTGGGGCGTCTTGCGGTTTCTCTGGGCGACTCAACCGCCGTCGGTGACCAATAACGAGAGCGTGGCGCCACAGCATTGAAGTGCCTCGGCTCCGGCCAGTCTTTTTTCCCAGTTTCATACTCACTTGAGGATTGTCTTGGTTCCCGCCAGTCTGTATGAATGAGGGCGCGAGGGGGCGGTCTCGAGTTTCATCGGGGCCAGCAGTTACGCCCGCCAAAAACCGAAAGACAAGGTAGTTGCCGTCTGAACAGCATGGAGGTTTTCCACCATGGGCATGTGGATTGGAAGAAATCGTAAGGCCCGCGTCACCTATGGATTCGACGAAATCGCGTTGGTGCCGGGTTCGGTCACCGTCAACCCCAACGAAGTGGACACGAGCTTTCGGCTCGGCCCGCACAAAATCACCGTGCCAATCCTGGCGAGCGCGATGGATGGCGTTGTTGACGTAGGTTTCGCCATCGCGATGGGCAAGCTCGGTGGCGTCGCCGTGCTCAATCTCGAAGGCGTGCAGACACGCTACAAGAGCCCCGAGGAAGTCCTCGACAAGATCGTCAACACGAGCAGGGAAGAAGCGACCCACCTCCTTCAGCGGATCTACACCGAGCCCATCCAGGAAGATCTCGTGGTTGCCCGTATCAAAGAAATCAAGGACGCCGGCGTCCTGTGCGCGGTCAGTTCGATTCCGCAACGCGCGGAGCGTTTCGGCGCGATTGCCCAGGAAGCCGGTGCCGACATTTTTGTGGTTCAATCGACGGTGTCCACGGCGCGCCATATTTCCAGTGAGTACAAGACGCTGGACCTCGCCGCGTTCTGCCAGGCGATGCGAATTCCCGTCATCATCGGCAATTGCGTGACCTACGATGTGACGTTGGAGCTGATGCAGTGCGGGCCTGCGGGTCTGCTCGTGGGCGTTGGCCCGGGGGCGGCCTGTACGACGCGTGGCGTGCTCGGGCTGGGCGTGCCGCAGGTCACGGCGACGGTCGATTGCGCCGCGGCGCGGGATTACCATTTCAAACACAACGGAAAATACGTGCCGATCATCACCGATGGCGGCATGAGCAAGGGCGGCGACATCTGCAAGGCGTTCGCCTGTGGCGCGGACGCGGTCATGATCGGCAGCGCATTCGCCCGCGCCAAGGAAGCGCCTGGCAAGGGGTTCCATTGGGGAATGGCCACGCCTCATGCCAACCTGCCGCGCGGGACGCGCATCCGCGTCGGCGTGACAGGCACGCTCAAGCAAATCCTCTTCGGGCCAGCCGACCTCGACGATGGCTCGCAGAACCTGGTCGGCGCGCTGGCGACCTGCATGGGCAACGTGGGAGCGCGCAGCATCCGTGAGTTTCAGGAGACCGAAATCATCATTGCCCCGGCCATCAGGACCGAAGGCAAGGTCTTCCAGACCGTTCAGGGCGTCGGCATGGGCAGCAAGTGACCGAGCAAATCGTCATTCTCGATTTTGGGTCGCAATACACGCAGGTGATTGCGCGGCGGATTCGCGAGTGCCGGGTCTTCTCGCAAATCCTGCGGTTCGACACCTCGGCGGCAAAACTCGCGGCGCTCAGGCCTCGCGGCCTGATTCTGAGCGGCGGACCGGCCAGCGTGTATGGGAAAGGCGCGCCGCATGGCGACCCGGCGATCTGGAACCTGGGCATTCCGGCGCTCGGCATTTGCTACGGAATGCAATTGATGGCGCAGCAGCTTGGTGGTCGGGTCGAGAAGGGTGAGAAATGCGAATACGGCCACGCGGAAGTTGAGATCACGGGAGATTCCCCGTTGTTCGCGAAGATGGATTCCCGCCAACGGGTGTGGATGAGCCATGGTGACAAGCTGACGAAACTGCCCGAAGGCTTCGTTTCCGTCGCGCACAGCCAGAATTCGCCGTACGCGGCGATCGCCCACCCGAGGCGCACCCTCTTTGGCCTGCAATTCCATCCCGAGGTTTATCACACGCCGAACGGCCAGCAGATCATTTCGAACTTTGTCCGCGGCGTCTGCGGTTGTGGCCGGAACTGGACGATGAAATCGTTCATTGACCACGCGGTGGAAGAGATTCGCACGATGGTGGGCAAGGACCGCGTGCTTCTCGGCCTGTCGGGCGGGGTGGATTCCAGTGTTGCGGCGGCGCTCATTCACAAGGCCATCGGCGATCGACTCACCTGCGTGTTCGTCAACAACGGCCTGCTTCGCAAATCCGAAGCGGACGGCGTGCGAGAGGTGTTTGGCCGGAACCTGCACATTAAATTGCATTATGAGGATGCCACTCGCGTGTTCCTGCGCAAGCTGCGCGGCGTCGCCGACCCGGAACGGAAACGCAAGATCATCGGCCGCACGTTTGTCGAGGTGTTCCAACGGGCGACGAAGAAGGCCGGAGCGCCGCGTTTCCTGGCACAGGGGACGACGTATCCCGACGTGATCGAGAGTGTTTCCATCGCGGGCAACCCCGCCGCCATGATCAAATCGCACCACAATGTCGGCGGCTTGCCGAAGAATATGAAATTCGAGTTGCTCGAACCGCTTCGTGCGCTGTTCAAAGATGAAGTTCGCGAAGTCGGTGCGCAACTCGGCCTGCCACGCGAAGTGGTCTGGCGTCAGCCATTCCCCGGACCGGGTCTGGCCGTGCGCATTTTGGGCTCCGTGACACCGCAACGCCTCCGCATTCTTCGCGAGGCCGATTGGGTGGTCATCGACGAGATGAAAAAGGCCGACCTCTATTACAAGATTTGGCAGACCTTTGCGGTGCTGTTACCCGTGAAGACCGTGGGCGTGATGGGCGATGAACGCACCTACGACAACGTCATCGCGATCCGCGCCGTGGAAAGCGTCGATGGCATGACCGCCGATTGGTCGCGGCTGCCCTATGATCTCCTCGCGCAGCTCTCCACGCGCATCATCAACGAAGTCAAAGGCGTCAACCGCGTCTGCTTCGACATCTCCAGCAAGCCCCCCAGCACCATCGAGTGGGAATAGCAGGATTGTTGATTGAGCGGGGTGCTTGCCCTGTATCTCATCGTCGAGTAACATCCTCGTTGCATGAAAACTCTGCGCTACGACCAACCAGATTTCGCGCGCGCTGTTAGTGAGGCGTGCGCGGCGTCGAGTCTGTTCGATCCCCAAATCGATGAGAAGGTGCGGGCCATTGTTGCGGACGTGCGGGCACGCGGCGACGATGCCCTGGCAGAGTTGACGGAACGCCTTGATAAGACACGGCTGCAACCATCAGAATTTCGGGTCACCGCCAAGCCGAAGCGTCCGGAAACGAAATTGCTGCGGGCAATTGCGGCGGCGCACAAGAACGTGGCGGCGTTTGCCCAGCGTTCGTTGCGCAAGGAATGGTCGATGCGCAACGCGCAGGGCGGAATTGTGGGTGAGAAATTTGATCCACTGCAACGCGTGGGGATTTATGTGCCGGGGGGGACGGCGCCGTTGGTGTCGACGGTGCTGATGACCGTGACGCTGGCGAAAGTGGCTGGATGCCCGGAGATAGTTGTCTGCACGCCTCCGCCGATCAATCCGGTATTACTCTATGCGTCGCGCGTGGCGGGAGCGACGGAGGTCTACCAATTGGGCGGCGCCCAAGCCATTGCCGCGATGGCGGTGGGGACGCAGTCGGTCAAGCGCGTACAAAAGATATTCGGCCCGGGGAATGCCTACGTGGTCGCGGCCAAGAGGCAACTGTTTGGGTATGTGGGCATTGACCTGTTGCCGGGTCCGAGCGAACTGCTGGTGATTGCGGATGAGAGCGCGCGGCCGGATTTTATTGCGGCGGACATGTTGGCGCAGGCGGAGCACGGCAGCACGCACGAGCGGGTGTGGCTGGTGGCAACGTCGGAGCGGGTCCTGGCGGCGGCGGAGATTGAGATTCAGAAGCAAATCAGCAGTTTGGAGCGGCGCGAGTTCGCCAGAAAGACATTGCAGAACGGGTGCGTGTTTGTGCTGGCCAAGGACATGAATCAGGCGATTGCGATCACCAATCAGTTCGCGCCGGAACACTGCGAGGTGATGACAAAGAATCCGCCGGTCGTGGTGAAGAAGCTCAAGACCGCGGGCGCGATTTTTGTCGGCCCGTGGGCGCCTACGGTGGTGGGCGACTATCTGGCGGGACCGAGTCATGAGTTGCCGACGGGCGGGGCGGGCGTGATGTTCGCGGGGTTGACGGTGGACCAATTCCAGCGGCGGACGAGCGTGATCGAATTGTCTCGGGCCGCTCTGGAGAAATCAAAGCCGGCGCTGGAAGCGATGGGGGGCGTTGAGGGATTGGATGCGCACGTGGCGTCGGCGCGGATTCGGTTCTCATGAGCCTGGTCCGCCGTCAGGTCGAGCGGATGAGTGGATACGTGCCCGGTGAACAACCGAAGGTCGCCGGACTCATCAAGCTCAATACCAACGAGAACCCGTATCCGCCGTCGCCGAAGATGCTGGAGGCACTGCGCGGGGCAATTGACGGCAAGCTGCGGTTGTATCCCGATCCGACGTCCACTGGCTTGCGAGCAAAGCTCGGCAAGATTCACGGCTTCGATCCGAATGAGATTGTCATCGGAAACGGGTGCGACGACATCTTGAATCTCTGCGTCCGTGCGTTCTGCGGGGAATGCGAGAAGTTGGCGTACTTCTGGCCGAGCTATTCGCTCTATCCTGTGCTGGCAAACATCCAGGGCGCGACGCAGGTGGAATTGCCGCTGGACGAAAACTTTCAGATCACGGCGCACGCGCCGTTGCTGGCAAAGCTTGCCGGCGTCAAACTGGTGTTCATCACCCAGCCGAATGCGCCGAGCGGCGTGTGGTTGCAACGCGTGCAATTGCAACGGGTGATCGAGGAGACGGAAGGCGTGGTGGTGATCGACGAGGCGTATGTCGACTTCGCCGCCGAGGACTGCCTCGATTTTACGAGGGAATACGACAACGTGATTGTCGCGCGAACTTTTTCGAAGGCGTTTTCGTTCGCCGGGATGCGCGTCGGCTGGGCCACCGGATCACGCGAGTTGATCGTTGCGCTTACCAAGGTGAAAGACAGCTACAATGTGAGCCGTCTGAGTCAGCTCGGGGCGGAAGCCACGCTGGAGGAGTGGGACTATTTCCAGGGAAACGTGAAGAAGATTTGCGCCACACGGGAACGAACAACCTCGGCACTCGCCAAGCTGGGCTTCTTCGTTTATCCTTCACAAACGAATTTTGTGTTCGCGCGCCCGCCCGCGCCGGTGACGGCGAAACAGTGGTTTGATGGATTGCGGGCGCGGAATGTTCTCGTGAGATGGTGGGATGCCGAGCGCATCCGTGATTTCGCGCGGGTGACGATTGGGACGGACGAAGAAATGGACAAATTTCTAGAAGCCACGAAGGAGACTGTTGAAAAAGCGAAGCGCTAAGATTCAACGCGATACGGCGGAGACGAAGATTTCGCTGGCCCTAACGATTGACGGCAGCGGCAAGGCCAGTGTGTCGACGGGCGTGCCCTTCTTTGACCACATGCTGACGCTGCTGGCGAAACATTCATTGTGTGATTTGACTGTCAAGGCCAAGGGCGATCTCGACGTGGACGCGCATCATACGGTCGAGGATGTCGGCATTGCGCTCGGGCAGGCGTTCATAAAGGCACTGGGCGACAAACGCGGGATTCGGCGTTACGGCTGGGCGTTGGTACCGATGGATGAGACGCTGGCGCAAGCGCGGATCGCGCTCGATTTCAGCAATCGACCGTTCCTCGTATTCGAGGCAAAGAACTGGAACCGCATTGCCAACGTATCGCTTGGTCGGAAGAAGGAGTTTCGTGTCGGTTTGGTGAAGGAATTCTTGCAAGGGTTCGCCAACGAAGCGCGGTGCAATCTGCACGTCGATGTATTGCGCGGGGACGAACCGCATCACGTCGTCGAAGCCATCTTCAAAGCGCTGGCGAAAGCGCTCGATCTCGCCTGTCAGCGCGACCCTCGTGTCGACGGCCCGCCCAGCACGAAGGGGATATTGTAGCCGCACCCTTTAGGGTGCGTATGTGGAAGGCAGCGCAGGCTAAAGCCTGCGGCTACAAAAACTTCCCGGTGCGGCTCGTGGAACGGCCCCAGGTGCGGGGCAGGGGAAGGGGCGCGGCGGGTGAACCTTTTTCCAGGGGCTGCCATTCATCCTCGTAAACCAGATCGAGCATCGGCTCGGGGATGTTGTCCATTTTGATTTCCATCTCGCGTTGCGGGATGAATGGGCATTTGGCTTTATTGGTGACGAGATATGCTGCGTCCTTTTCAAGCAAGAGCCGCGTGCCGGTTTTGACGCTGCGTTTGCCGTAACGCGCCTCGATGGTTTCCAGCGCATGATGCAACTCGCGGCGCTTGTATTCCACGTCGTTGTTGAACATGTCGGGTTCGAGTTCCAGCGGCTGCATGTTCCAGAAATTGATGCAGACCTGGCGGATCGGCTGTTCCTGATGGGCAACGAGTTGGCGGAACAATTGTTCCACGTACGGATTGATCCGGCGCGGCTCGAACTGCGCGGCGGGAAACTTGATGCTGGCGCCATTGCCTTCCATGTTTTTGAAGCGGACGTACAAGCCCATCTCGCGGGCCTTGAGGTTCTCGCGAAAGAACGTCGTAATGGTGCGCTCGGTCTGGTCGAGCAGGAACAACAGGGCGGTTTCGTAGTCGGGTTCGTCGTAGGGGAGGGTGGTGGCGCTGCCGATGCAGGTGCGCGGTTTGTTGGCCAGCGACAGGCGTTCGCGGAATTGGCCGGTGGCCAGCAGCCAGAGTTCGAGCCCGAGGACTCCGTAGCGTTTCTCGAGCAAACCGAGTGGCAGGTGGGTGATGTCGCCGAAGGTCCAAACGCCGAGCGCGCGCAGCGATAACGCACGGCGCTTGGCGATCCCGGCCAGCTTCTGGACGGGGATGTTTTTCAGGAACTCGCGTTCCTTGTCCTCGTCTTCCGGGACTTCGCAGAAATTGTCGGGTTTGCAACGTTCGGTTGCCAGCTTTGCCAGCCAGCGCGAGGAACCGAGGCCCATTGATACCGGCACGCCGACTTCATTAGTCAACTCGCGCCGCATGCGTGTGATCAACTCCGCCGGGGTGCGGCAGCGGAACACGGCGGGCGAATCGGTGAAATCGAGGAACCCTTCGTCGATGGAGGTGGGCACGAGCAGGGGAGTGTAGTGGCGCACGCGGCGGAAAATCTCGAGCGAGAGACGGCGGTATTCATCGTAATGGGGACGGACGAGCACACCGTCGGGACATTTGTGTTTGGCCTCGAAGCACGCCATGCCGGTGATGATGCCGCAGGCTTTCGCGAGGTAGTTGGCGGCGATCACGATGCCGTCGCCGCGCCGTCCGCCGCCGACGAAGATGGGTTTCTTTTTCAGTTTTGGATCAAGCGCGATTTCGCAGGAGGCAAAGAACGAATCGCCGTCAACATGAAGGATTCGTTGGTATCGCGCCGGCATACCACACAAATGTGTGGTATTTAGTGGGAGGTGTCAAGTAAACAACTTCCTTGGTCAACTCAGGGCAACAGCTCGTGCAATTTTCGACGAACATCATCTCGGTCAAGAACTTCAACGCACGTGATCCTGTCATTGACTACATCCAAAATCAACATGCCTGTTTTGCAACCGAGTTCAATGGTTCTATGCCCTGGTCCCCATGCACCGGCCGGCTTTGGAACTGTATAAAAGGTTGCACAGAAATTATCGCCACAGCGACACCGATCTATGATGCGAAGCTTTTGTACCTGACTTGCAAGATTGGGTTCTGCCTCTTGGGTGAGCAAAGTCTCAAGCTCGCTCGCAAGATCAGGCATCACGCTTACTAGTAAGGGGGCGCTCATCCTTCATCATCACTTAATCCGACAAATCCCGGTACATCGTCTGCGAATGGGGCTTGGCGCCGGCGTTGTCGACCATCAGGTGAAAGGTCGTGCCGGCGTGATAGGCGAAGCGCTTGGAGAGCAACAGCTCGACGCGTTCGACCAACGGGCCGTTCAGCTCGTCGATTTCGTCGAAACGGATGCGGACGGTGGGGTTGAGGCCGTGTTTGGACGGAAGAAGGTCGGCGAGCATGTCGGCTTGGGCGATAGCGGCATCGCCGGACGTTTGGTCGACGTGATAACGGCGCACGTCGAAGTTGAGCGGGGCGTCGGCTGGATAATTCGCGAATGTTTTGGCGCGTTCGCGTGTGCAATGGGTCGCATCGTCGAATTGCACGATGCAATGGAGCGGGTTGGGAAGGTAGAGGTCGGCGATAATCGTCGTGTCGCCCCAAACGAACGGTTTGTTGCGTTCGGCGTCCACGTTGAAACGCCGCCGCATCAGCGATGCGACGGCGTCGAGCACGGCGTGTTTCGTAATGGTCACAACGACTTCAGACAATCATCAAGCATGACGTGCAATTGCGACACGGTGTCGAGGGTCTCATCGCCCATGTGCGCGAGGCGGAACGTCTTGCCTTTGATCTGGCCGTACCCGCCATCGATGAGGACCTTGTATTTGTCCTTGAGCGCCTTCTGCAGCTTGGCGACGTCGATATTCCTGTTGTTCTTCACGCAGGTCAGCGTAAGGGATTCGTAACCGGCTTTCGGGAAGAGTTCGAACCCGCGGGACTTCGCCCAGTCGTGGGTCTTCTGCGCCATCTTGGCGTGGCGGGCGTAACGGTTCTCGATGCCTTCCTTCTCAAACTGGTCGAGCTTGAACTTCAATCCGTAGATGTGAGTAATGCTCGGGGTCGACGGCGTCATGTTCTTGTCATGGTTCGCCTTGAACTCGAGGAAATCGAAATAATACCCGCGATTGGAAATTGTCCCGGCCTTCTTCAAGGCGCGGTCACTCACGGCGAATACGGCGAGGCCCGGCGGCATCGCCCAGGCCTTCTGTGTGCCCGCGAGTAATACGTCAATGCCCAGTGCGTCCGTCTCGATCTTCACGGCGGTCATGGAACTGACGCTGTCGACGATGAACATCACGTCGGGGTAATTGCGCATGACCTTCGCGATGTCGGCGAGCGGGTTCATCAAACCGGTGGACGTCTCGTTGTGAATGAGCGTGAGCGCATCGAATTGGCCGGTCTTCAGCTTGGCGTCGATCATCTCGGGCAGGATCGGTTGACCCCATTCGACCTTGAGGGCCTCGGCTTCCTTGCCGCACCGTTTGCTCACATCGAACCACTTGTCGGAGAACGCGCCGCAGCAGCAGTTGAGCACTTTCTTGCCGACGAGATTGCGGACGGCGGCTTCCATGACGCCCCAAGCTGACGATGTGGAAATGAAGACGGGATTCTTCGTATAGAGAATGCCCTGCAATTTCGGCTGAATGGCGGCGTAAAGGTCCTGGAAGCCCGTTCCACGGTGCCCGATCATGGGCTGGCTCATCGCCTGGAACGTGTCCTCGCTAACCTCCACAGGGCCAGGGATAAACAACTTAACGTGCGGCTTGGTCATCGGCGTTTTCCTCTCTTTTCTCGTGACAAACGGGGCAAGCCAATGAGTATAATGTTTCCCGCCAAATCTCAACCTTTTTTGCGAGAGGGAGACGAGTCATGCCAAAAACCCTGAATGTCGGAATGATCGGCTACAAATTCATGGGCCGCGCCCACACCAACGCGTGGCTGAAGGCGGACAAATTCTTCGACCTGAAAGCCAAGCCCGTCCTGAAAGTGATTTGTGGCCGCGAGAAGGCCGGCGTCATGAATGCCTGTGCGCGCTGGGGCTGGAACCAGTTCGTGACGGATTGGCACGAGGTGGTCGAAGACCCGACCATCGACATTGTCGATATCAACACGCCCAACGACACGCACGCGGAGATTGCGATTGCGGCCGCCAAGGCGGGCAAGGCGATCCTCTGCGAGAAGCCGCTGGCGATGGATGTGAAACAGGCGAGGCGGATGGTCGAGGCGGTGAACAAGGCCGGGGTGGTCAACATGATATGTCACAACTACCGGCGCATCCCGGCGATTGTGCAGGCGAACCGAATGATCGACGCGGGCGACCTGGGAACGATCTATCATTACCGGGCGCGGTATGCGCAGGATTGGATTGTGGACCCGAATTTCCCGCTCGTGTGGCGGCTGCAGGGTAACATCGCGGGATCGGGCGCACACGGTGACATCAACGCGCACATCATTGATCTGGCCCGGTATCTGATTGGTGAATTCATCGAGGTGTGCGGTCTGATGGAAACGTTCGTCAACGAGCGTCCGCTGCCCGGCGAGCCGAGCAAGAAAGGCAAGGTCACCGTCGATGATGCCGTGATGTTCATTGGCCGGTTCGAGAGCGGAGCGCTCGCGAATCTGGAGGCCACGCGGTTTGCCCTCGGCCGCAAGAACGGCATCCAGATCGAGATCAACGGCAGCAAAGGCTCGTTGGTGTTTGATTTTGAAGACATGAACCGATTGAAGTATTACAGTGATGCCGATCCGGCGGACCGACGCGGATTCCGCGATATACTGGTCACGCAGGGTGGGGGAGTGCATCCGTACGTGGGCAACTGGTGGCCGCCGGGGCACATCATTGGGTACGAACACACGTTCGTGCACACGATTGCGGACTTTATCAACGCGGTGGCGGACAAACGCTCCGTGCAGCCGACGTTCGAAGACGGACTGGCCAATCAGATCGTGCTCGAGGCCGTCGAGAAGTCGGCCAAGACGCACCGGTGGGTTTCCATTGGGAATTGATTTAGCCCTCTCGTAATCGGTGGGAAATTGGCTTCCCGCTTTGAACGGTTTGCGAAGCTGGTGGGTTGAGCTACTCAGATAGGGTCAACACCCCATAGCATCCGGCCACTGTCGGCCGTATCTTCCCTGCATGAACCACCATCCAAAATGGTCAGCCCAGCGATTGGCGGTCTTGTTGGGCGCAGTTTCTGTGTTGGTTACGGGATGCTTTTTCTCACGGGACACCAGTGCTGTTCGCAATGAATCGCCTCGCCAGGAGAATAAGAATCAGTCCGATCAGGCTCACCAGGACGACCAGGACTACGACTATGATGATGGACATCCATGAGTAAACATCGAACATCCCCTGGCGCATCTCCTGAGCGGCTGTCGGTGCCCTGAGTTTCCGTTGCCGCCGGCGGGTCGTTCCGCACGAAGCCGGAGTCGGCAGGCTCGCGCCTAGCGAGCTTGCAGACGTGCGAGGGCGTTCTGCGCTTGGATGTAATTGGGGTTGATCCGTAGCGCCTGCTGTAACTGATCGATCGCCTCCGGTATCCTGCCCGCCTGTCCCAGGGCAATCCCCAGGTTGTAGTGTGTTTCGGCCAAATCGGGCCTGATCCGTAGTGCCTGCTGCAAATGCCCGATCGCTTCCGGTATCCTGCCCACTCGCCCCAACGCGGTCCCCAGATTGTTGTGCGCGTCGGCGAAATCGGGTTCGATCCGCAGGGCCTGCTGGTAGTGGGCGATGGCATCGTCGATCTTGCCGGCTTGCCTCAAGGCATTCCCGAGGTTGTAGTGCGCCATGGCGAAGTCGGGCATGATCCGCAGCGCCTGTTTATACTGTTCAATGGCCTCGTCAATTTTGCCCAGTTGTCTCAGGGCGGTCCCCAGGTTGTCGTGCGCCTCGGCGTAATCCGGGTTGATCCGCAGCGCCTGTTTATACTGTTCAATGGCCTCGTTAATCTTGCCCAGTTGCCCCAAGGCAACCCCCAGATTGTAGTGCGCCTCGGTGTAATCCGGGTTGATCCGCAGCGCCTGGTCATACTGTTCAACGGCCTCGTCAATCCTCTCCACTGGCCCCAAGGCGACTCCCAGATTGTAGTGCGCGCGGGGGTTGCCAGGACGCTTGGCCACCGTGTCCTCCCAGATCCGCACAGCTGAACCGTAGTCAAAATTGCGCTGGATCGTCAGCACAGCCAGCCACAGCGCTACCGCGCCGACCATTCCCCACGCAACCAACCGCCCCAACCTCGGCCACGCGGCCAGCCGGTGTTTCCCGAGCCCATACGCACCGACCACGACCATCGTGACCACCGCTGCCAACGGCAGGTACATTCGCCGCTCGGCGGCCACTTCACCGGCGCTCGGCAGAAAGCTCGACGTCGGTCCCAAAATGAGAAAAAACCATGCACCCAAAAAACCCACCGCCGGTTGGCGACGAAATGCCCACACTGTGGCACCCAGCAGGCCCAGTACAGCAACACCTGATGCAAGGCCATCTTTCAGCGACAAGGTAATCGGCCAGTCGGCATAATCGATCACCAGCGGGTGGGGCCAGAAGCAAAGGCGCAGATAGTAAACGATCACGCCAGCTTCTGTCTTCAGATAGACCCATGGCGTCAGGCCTCTAATCCCAAAACCCGTGTTGGGATGGATCGTCCGCGCCACCAATACCACCAGGATGAGCCAGGTTGTAGCCAAACCAACATACAAGCCCGCGCGCCGCTGCCACAGTTCGTGAAACGACGACGCCAAAAACACACGATCATACAGTAATACGATTACCGGAGCACTGACCATCACCTCCTTACTTCCCATACCCAATGCGCACGAGACGACAGCGGCCAGATACCACGCGCACGCCCGCGCCGAGAGCGAACCGCGAAGCGTACAATACAACGTCAGCAGCAGAAACAAGCCCATCAGCAATTCCGAGCGTTGGACGATGTAGGTGACGCTTTCCGTTTGAAGAGGATGCACCTCCCAGATGAGGGCGATTGCCGCCGCCAGACCGGTGGCCGCATTGCCGAATCGATCCCCAAGTTTCCCGCCCGCAAACGTTCTCCGCAGGAGCCCAAACAGCACCAACGTGGACACCACATGCAGCATTACGTTGAACGCGTGGTAGCCCCCGACATTCAATCCGTCGACCGCGTAGTTCAGGGCCAGGGTCAAACACTCGACCGGGCGTCCCTGCACGGGGAGATTCGGCGAAACAACCATGGCTTCGGTGAGTGGCCACACCCGACGGATGTGCGGATTCGTTACGATGGAAGGCACATCATCAAAAATGAACGGCCCCTGAAAGCTGTTATGATACGCCCAAACGCCCGCAGCGATGATCAACACCGGGATGAACCGACGCAGTTTCAACAGGCCGGGAGTTTATCCCAGTTTGCCACGCGCGACCAGTGTTTGCGGATCTACGCCTCCCCCGGCATAGGACGATTGGCGAAGCTGGCGGTATGAACTCCCGAGGCGGATTACGAGGAGCGGCGGCGCAAACGGCGGGTACCCAGGGTTATGCCGCATCCCAGCGCCACCATCGCCCAGGTCGAGGGTTCGGGGACCTGTATGGCAAGAAACGTTGGACCGTCCAACCCCGTGATGGCGAACACCGGGAGGCCATTCGTTCCAAACTCCTCGATGGTGTTGTTCCCAAAGTTTGCCACGTATAAGTCGCCAGCGCTGTCAAACGCCAGGCCCACCGGGCCATCTACGCCCGTGCTGGCGAAAACCGAGCCGACCCCGTTCGTTCCAAATTCCTCAATCGTGTTGTCGCCACGGTTTGCCACATACAAGTTGCCGGACTTGTCAAACGCCAGGCCCGCCGGCTCGTCTACGCCCGTGCTGGCGAAAACCGAGCCGACCCCGTTCGTTCCAAATTTCTCAATCGTGCTGTTGTTGAGATTCGCAACATACAGATTGCCGACGCCATCGAACGCCAAGCCTGCCGCACCGCTTACGCCACTACTGGCAAACAACGATCCGGTCCCGCTTGGCGTAAACTTCACGACGGAGCCCGAGCCGGTGACGCTAAAGTTCGCCGCATACAGGTTGCCCGCACTGTCAAACGCGAGCCCCAAGGGTGCATTCAGAAAGTTCGTGGTGAAAATGGAGCCGACCCCGGCTGGTGTGAACTTCTCAATCGCATTGTTTGTATCTCCGTCGACGGGAGTGCCAACATCTGCCACGTAAAGGTTCCCCGCGTGATCAAACGCCAAGCCTTGCGGCTCAGGGAAGCTGGTGGTGGCAAAAACCGATCCGGTGCCACCGGACGGTATCTCCTCGATTGTGTTGTCGATTTCGTTCGCGACGTAGATTGTGTCCGCACGTGCGCCGAGAGGATTGCCAAGGAAAAGGCAGCCCACCAAGCCGACCGAGAGAGAGGCAGCTTTGACCGCTTTCTTCATGTGCCCATGCGTCGAACTCACACCCAAGGAAAAACCTGAGCTTCAGGCGTTATCTTACCATGCATGCGTCCGGGATTGCGAGAAAAAAGCTGCGTTGAAACCGCCCGTGACGGTAACCAAGACGGTAACCTGCTCGCCGCGGTGGACGGTTTGCGGATCGGGCGGGTGCGGTTGCCGAGACGACGCGCAACGCGAGTACGCAGATGGATCGTTTGAGCTGCACGCGCTGGACGATTGCCGAACCGCGCGGGTTTAGGTCCCCAGGGGTGCCGCGCCGCCGAAGTGCAGACTCGGGCCAACCTGCTCCGTATTTCTGACGGAGCGGTTCAGTCACAGAGCGGGCTTAGTGCGAGGTCCACGGCCCCGTGGTTGCGTTTGGGATCAGAGAATAATGCGGAGCGGGGCTGCATGCTGAACGTCGAGCCGAGCCCGGGGCCGGACAATCGGTCCTCCAACTGAATGCCGCCGAGGGTGGAAAACAGATTGGAACGGCTTCCGTCCTGAAGGTCGATGCGTAACGAGAACGCGCGGATGGTGCCCTGGTGGATGGTGCCCATGAAACCCTCCAACACCTGGTCGCCGCCTCTGATTAGTTTTTCCGAGGCGCCATCCCATCGGGCCGTGACACCGGCCCACGAGCCGCCGCCGTAATGAACCATGCGGGTGACGATATGGGGGAAGAGGAACGCGTCGGCCTTGAACTGATTCGTCAACGCGTCGCAGACGCCGGTGAGATAGGCATTGAACTTCGCCTCATCGCGTTGGCCCGTGACCGGGTCATACCAGCCGCCGACTTCCTGCTGCTTTTGCTTCAGCAGATCGGAAAACTGCTCCGGGTTGATGACTTGAAATCCGCAGTCGCGCAATTTCTCTTCGATGAGGGTTTCGTACTCGGCGATGACCGGGTCGGGGTCGGTTACAGTCGAGGGAACGGTAACGGGAAAGACGGCGATGATGGTCACTCGGGAACGAATTTCCTCCCTCTCCGCCTTCGGCATCGGACTGGATTTGGATTCCGGTGTTGTTGTAGAACAGGAAGCGGTCAACGCGAGCAGGGTGAGGATGAATGCGACGGCTGGAAGGGCCCGTGAGTGCAAAACTCGTGGACGTGGATCAGTGTTCATTATGCCTCGGTCATTCTACTGGCCCCCGTGACACCAAGGGGCAAGCTTCTCCCGTTCGATCTGCCGTCCATGGTTACCCCGGTTTTCATGCGAGTTGGCCTTGCTCCAGTTTCAGTGTTTCGCCGTTGAGGTCGAAATCATAGGAAACAGGAACCGGGTTGCGCAACGACTGTACCGCGTGGCACCCTTTTTCAGCGTGCTTGATCAACGCCCGAACCCGGTCGATGGGCGATGGGCTGGCAATGGACAACTTTACAGTTGCCTTCTGGAAGGCCGTTCCCGCGCCAGGAAACCCATATTTTTCCGAGGAGTCGAACTCCGCGCGCAGGTCAATTTTCACCTCATCCAACACGACATCGAACTCGGGGCTGAACTGCGCGACCTGCGAGACCATGCAGAATGCGGCGCCGATGACAAAAAACTGGAGCGGACTGGGCGCGGCATCTTTCCCGCCTCGTTCGGGCGGTTCATCCGCTGTAAAGTGGAACTTACCGACCCGGCCCTCGATGCGAGCCTCGTCAACCAACCGCGCCGTTGCGCGGATCGTCGCGCGACCGTCCCAGTCCCCGTTCTTTATTTTGAGCCGCATCGCTTCGATTACGCTGCGCCCATGTTCCAAATCGACCAAACCTTTTTTCGCCGGCATCATGGGTGTCACGTCGGCTCAACAGTTGAGTTTTGTCCAAGACCAACCGCCTCCGCCAGCGGACAATTCGTATTCATTATGGAAGTTCTAAATCGCGAACGATGCCGAAGTCAAATCCGTTTCGACCATGTGAGGCATCCTATCCATTACTTCGCTCCCCATTTGTGTCTTCTCAAGATGGCTCCGCGCGGTGGACGGGTTGCGAATCAGGCGGGTGCGGTTGCCGAGACGGCGCGCAGTGCGGCGGCCAGATCGAGGGGCCCGTGCGCGTCGAGATGAAGCCCGGCGAGAGAGGTATGTCATGAACGATTTACACGGGAACTGTGGGCTCGGCGGTCGCGAAATCGCGAATCGGACGCAGCGGATGAGAAAACGGGGTCGGATGTCGCGGTGGGAGAGAGGGGCGCTGCCCGCTGTCCGCGTTGAGATGAAACCGGGCGGGAGGTGAGCAACGGCGGCACGGCCGCCGCTTTTCGACCATGGCGAGCAAGTGCGCGTCACAGACCGCCACGATCACGCCCCTGTCATCTTACGAATCAGGCGTGCCGATACAAAGCCGAGGCGTGCCCAATTCTGCAGCCTTGCCACGCACCCCGCCCGGTTGTACGATGGCCAAGCTATGGGAATCGAGAATTCACACGGAACAACGCTCAAGTTGACCGCTGAACCAATTCAGGCGAACGCCGGTAATTCGAGGAAAGGACATGAACCGCAAATTAATTAAGGCGCTCGTTAGTGCCATTACTGCAGTTCTTGCGCTGAGGCTCGCTGACCATCTCGAGAAGACCACACAGCTAACAATGACCGAGGTCGTCGTTGTCGCTGCGTTGTTCGCCGCAGTCTTCGCGGTGTTCGTCGAGGCAGTGGTGGAGTTCTGCAGACAACGAGTTCGATTTATCCGTAAGCAACTTGACCCACGCGCACGATTTGAAGGGGTGTGGCTTATACAAGTCGCTCATTTGAAAGAGCGCCCGTACGCTTATGCGACCATCGACTACAATGCCGAGGCCGACGCATACTCTTATACGGGGGTCGCCTTTGATGTGGGCGGCACAAGGCAAGCTCAATGGGCCTGTCCAAAAGCAGATTTTGACTTAGCACGAAATGAGATTCGATTTGACGCAGACGCAGAATTGGTAGACGTGCACGGTAGAATTTCTCACGCGTTTGGTCACATTCGATTTGAAAAGGTCACGTTTGGCAGGATATTGCGGTATTCGAGAGGTGAAGGATTTTTCGTGGATTTCGGGAGCGAGCCGTGCGGAGGTCATTTTATTTGCGATCGACTTTATCCCAAAACAGTTCGAGCTCTGATAGGGAAGAAACAAGTCATAACCAATCAGGACATGGCGGACCTTATCGTCGCGTTTCACAAACAGAAGCCGGTCGGGACAACCGGGACTACCAAGGCCACGGGGACGAAGGTTATCCCGCTAGGCACCCCTCAGGCCTCAACGTGACGGACGTACAGGCCGGCGTGCCCTCAGAGGGCCCGTGCGTGTTGAGAGGAAGCCCGGCCGGGGCTGACCAACACGGCTACGCCTGCCGCATTTCGCCCGTGCCGGGTGACTGCGCTCTGCAGGACGGAAGGAAGAGGCGAGGCGAAGAGAATTTCTCTTGGAGTCATGCCGCGGCATCCCCTCTACGAAACCGGCGATCCACAAAACCTCTCGACACCACCGCTTTCTCGACTAGAATGAGCCATCCATTGGATCAGGTACCAGCGGACTTGTATTGACTGACAGTCGTGTGATCCAGCGACGGTTCTAGACAAGGTTACCTTAGAAGCTGCACCTAGTAGTGTGGTGCTTGTGCTTGTGCTTGCAGCAGTAAGCAGAATATGACCGCCGGTACCTGACTCCAAATGGAGCGTATGGACCCCGGCACCCAGGAAATAAGGCGGAAGTTCCTTTCGACCAGGAACACGCACGATTTGGCAGAGCAGTTGGGAATGAGCTATGAACGGCTCCGCTACATCCTCTACAGATCGCCAAGGGGTGACCGCTATCTTTCCGTTCAGATAAGGAAGAAAACCGGTGGAACACGTACGCTCTGGGTCCCCAGGCCCGACTTCAAACTTCTGCAACGGCGCCTTCTCTACGTACTCACCATGGTATATCAACCAAAACCGTCGGCCCACGGTTTCATTCCACAAAAAAGCATACTGACAAACGCTCGCACTCATACCAGAAAGCGACACGTTCTGAACATCGACCTGAAGGATTTCTTTCCCTCCATTAATTTCGGTCGCGTTCGCGGCATGTTCATGGGTAGACCGTACAACCTCCCCCCACGAGTTGCCACCGTTTTAGCTCAGATCTGCTGCCATGAGAACGCACTCCCGCAAGGTGCACCCACTTCGCCTATTGTCTCAAACATGATTTGCGGTCGACTAGATGCGCACTTGCAACTGTTGGGAAGACAATGTCGGTGCTCATACACACGGTATGCTGATGACATCACGTTCTCTACCAATTTGACTACGTTTCCTGAAAAGCTCGCCTCGCTCGATTCAAACGGCGGGTGTACTTTGGGGCAAGAACTTAGCGCTCTCATCAACCACAATGGGTTCCAGATTAACCCTACAAAGGCTCGGCTGCAGGCGTGTAACCAGAGGCAGGAGGTTACTGGTCTGAATGTGAACATTAGGCCGAATGTTCAACGTCGGTATGTAAGACAGATCCGCGCAATGTTACACGCTTGGCAGAAGTACCAGCTTCCAGCAGCTGAAGCCGAGTACAAGGCAAAATACAACAAGAAGCACAGGTTCCCCGAACAAAATGCCGTCTCGTTCCCTGACGTGGTGAAGGGGAAAATTCAGTTTCTGGGGATGGTTCGCGGCTGGGACGACCCGATCTACCTCAAACTATATTACTGGTTCGGCGAATTGGCACCACAGCTAGTCAAGCGTATCCGACCCGTTGAGTACCCGATCGCGATACGAAATGCTGTATGGGTTGTTGAGGCTTTGGGAAATCGGGACCAACAACAGGGAACTGGTTTCTTCTTAAAGGGAGTCGGCATGGTGACGTGCCGTCATGTTGTCGCCACGAGCGAAGATGCGCTCTTCGAGGAGATAAACGTTCATTCGAGCGTCGACCCGTCGAAGGTCTTTCCCGCGACAGTCACGCACCACAATGCCGCCCTGGATTTGGCGGTCCTGAACGTTAAGGTCGCACCACAAACATTCTTGGAGCGCAGTTCTACTCCCGAAAGCGCATACCATCAGAAGCTGCACGTAGCAGGTTTCCCGAATTACCGCATCGGAGACACGCCCGACATTGAACCTGGCCTTGTAACCAGCTTCAGACCCGTATCCACCGTCAGGCGCATCATAACCAACGCGCGAATTGTAAGGGGAATGAGTGGAGGACCCGTATTTGACGATAGATGGCAAGTCATAGGCATAGCTGTTACAGGTGCAGATTCGCTGACTGACACTGGTTCGCAAGAACCGTTCGGAATAATTCCTATTTCCACATTAGACACACTCCTTGCACCCCAGCCTCCGCAACCCACCTAGGGCCACTCACTGTGCCACTGCACCCAAAGACACCAGTCCTGTCCTACAGTCCCGGAGCGCTTCCCACCAAACCTGCTCCACAGCGGGGCGAGCGCCTAATCATTGAGGTATCTGGACTGCCGCCCTACAAGGAGGTGCGACGTTCAATTCGCAATGCGACCCACCCTATACATCCCCTGTTTGTCGACCTCCGACGAGCGGCAACCCGTGCGATGGCTGGCCGAGCTTGGTACCGCGGGCCCGTCCGCCTCGATCTCACAATTTGTTCGCGGCGGTTACATCAGGGCCGATCAGTCTTAGATTACATGTCAGGCGTCATGGACACACTCGATGGGTCACACGGCTTCTCCTTCACGTATCTCCCTATTGTCTATGAAGATGACGCGCAGGTGACGGACTCTCAGTGTCGACTTCAGTTTTCTGATCACCAGCATTACCGTTTGATTGTAGAGTTTCTATGACGCCCGACCTAAGCCGGCGCCTGTGCCCCGCTATGGCCCCCAGCGCTCCGCAAAATGCGAGGCCTCGCCAGCCCACGTCCTCCGCAGAGGTTCCCCGGTTGCGTCGGGTCGGCATCCGCCGTCGGTGGAGCTTCCGCCTTCGCCAAGCCCGCCAGAGGCGGGTAAAGCTTCGGCGGACACGATGGCGGACAAGATGGCGGACAGGGAGACGGCAGCCAGGCCGAGACCACCCCTCACCTGAATCCTCTCCCCCAAGTGGCGAGGTGCATGGCGACGGAGCGCCGTGGCTACAGCGGAAACGGGGGCGGAGGGCGGACCCCTCACCTGAATCCTTTGCCGCCTCAGCACTGCCAGCGGCGTCTCGTCCGACTCGGCTCCCCCCAAGTGGCGAGGCGCATGGCGACGGAGCGCCGTGGCTACAGCACGACGGCAACCGGGACGGTCGCCCTACAATGCGGAGAGGACCGGAGAGGATGCGCTGGAGACAGCGCACGCTACAACGACGGCGACCGGGCCGGTCGCCCTACAATGCGGAAAGGCGAGGGGCGATAGTATTCGTTGACGTGGCTATCGTGTTGTGATATCGGTAGGGCGATAGGGGTGGTGTTCTTTGACATAAGGGGAAGAGGGGCCGAACGACAACACCCGAGGACGGCGACCGGGCCGGTCGCCCTACAATGCGGAAAGGCGGACCGCGCTTAGCAAGCGCGGCGGCAGCCATGGCTACAGTGGGGACGGGCAGGCGAGGGAGATGGGTAGTGAGGGAAAATTACCAAACGAACCCAATTCTGCGCAGGCCGGCGTGGAAATCTGCCAATGGGAAAGCCAAAAACGAAGCCAAATTGGAGGAGGCGACGGCGGCTTCAACGAGCCAGAACGGACGCAGTCGGGTCTGGTTACCAGGGCTGTTGATGTTTGGGCAGGTTGGGCACGGGAGAACATTCCGGACTGAGTTTTTGGGGCGGATTGTTACAAAGTCACTTCCTCGTAACGTGTTTGGCGACAAGGCGCTACAGAAGCACGCAAATCTCTACTCGTGCGGTTCGGTTTGATTTGTGCTAAATAGGGAGGTGAATCTTGGCCCTTCAAAGGAGGGGGGCGTGAGATGAAGAGTTTACTAGAAAACAACAACCTCCTCGCTGATGAGTTGATTCGATCCCAGCGAGAGGAAATTGAAAAATATCGGTGGATCGAGAGCGAGAAGGCGGGTCGTGACATCGGATGGAAGCGGGCCAGCGAGGAATGGAAGCAGAAGCATTTCGCGAGCTGGAAGCGCACGATCCGCGCGCGCGGTCTGGAGCCGTCGCTGTTTGAGATTCTGTGGTCGCAACAGGAGGAGATTGAGACGTACAAGTGGATTGAGAGCGAGAAAAACGGGCGGGATATTGGGTGGGAGCAGGCGGTCACCGAGTGGCAGGACCGTCATTATCGCGCGTGGAAGGACCACTTGTGGACGAGCAGCTTGAGGGAACTCGGACAGACGCGTCAGGCTGCGGCAAGCGTCGCATCCCCGCCGGTATCGACGAAGCGACGGCGGTCGTTTTCGGCCGAACATCGCGAGAATCTCGCGCTGGCGATGCGGGCGTGGCACGAAAAGAAGAAGTCACAGCAGGGCGGCGAGAGTTGAGGTCAGAGGTTTCATCCGACGGTCGCGGGTGGATCGTGTTTCACGCGCAACCAACTTGATTTGACGGCGTGGATGTGATAAGAGGTGTCGTAGCTTCTGAATCGCGCGTGTCGGCGGAGAACCCGTCCGCGCGGAGGAAGCGGGTCGCAGAATGCCCCGTGGCGGGGCAGAGAAACAAACAACCTTCAACCAACGGGTTACAATGAAGAAACTGTTCACAGTGGCCGCAACACTTCTTCTCGCGGGCATCGTTTACGCCGGCGAGATACAGGACATCACCATACCGGATCTGAAGGCAGCGATTGACGCGAAGAAAGTCACGCTGCTGGACGCCAACGGCACCAAGTCGTGGAAGGACGGCCATATCCCTGGCGCCATCGACTTCAAGGCGAGCGCGGACAAACTGGCGAGCATCCTGCCGGCCGATAAATCGGCGCTCGTGGTGGCGTATTGCGGCGGGCCGAAGTGCGTGGCGTACAAGGCTGCCGTCGAAGCCGCCCAGAAGCTTGGATATACCAACATCAAACATCTTCCCGCAGGCATCTCTGGCTGGACCAAGGCCGGCGAACCGACAGACAAGGGAAGTTAGAACGTTCGCGTTCTGGGATATCGGGCGCCTCGCGCAACGCGCACGGGGCGCCCGTGTCTTTTGTGGTGTTTGACGGGTGCTTCCGCGGTCAGGCTTTCCCGCCAAAACTCACGTGGTCGTCGAGGTCGAGCACGTCGAACCACGACAGAATGTCTTCGCGCTCCTTGCTGAGCTTGGCCAACATCCCGTTGAAGTACTCTCGCGATTCCAGATCGGCCGGGCCGCGTTGCTCTTGGAGCGCGGTCCACTGGGCGATTTCCCACGGCTCGCGCTTGTTTCGGGAGTGGGCGGCGACCCATTCCAGGATCTCGCCATCGCCTTTGCCGAGAGCCAATTGCTTTTTGAGGTCGTCGGCCTTGATGCCCACGAATTCGAAAAACCTCTGGTCGAGTGGACAGGCGAAATGGTACTCGCCGTTGTGGCCGGCGATTGTGGCGCGGCCCTTGTCGAGGCAGCGCGGCAGAATGGCGTAACCGCCCAGTCGAGTGCGCGGGCTGCGCGGTGGACGTTGTGTCAGGTCAGGTGCATGGATATTCTTGGATTTCATGGTTCCTCCATGACCTTCGATGCACCGACGAGGCGTCTGGTTTCACGGATGCCGGAGTCCTCGATTGCATCGTACGATTGCGACCGCGGCAGTATTCTGGTATGAAAGGCCGTTGATGAAAGGAAAGTCGTCATGCGTGGCAGGTTTCCTGTGGGTACGGTCTGCAGCGTGTTTCTGGCCGTCGCCGTGAATTCGCGCGCTAATGCCCAGAAGCCAGTCGTGCTCTGGCCCGAAGGCGCACCGGGATCTCTCGGCACAAATGACTGGGATATGCCGACACTGACCCCGTATCTGGCCGATCCGAAAATCGCCACGGGCGCGGCCATGGTGATTTGCCCGGGGGGCGGTTACGGCCATCTGGCCGATCACGAGGGTAAGGACTACGCGCTGTGGTTGAACGAGCATGGCGTGAGCGGTTTTGTGCTGAAGTACCGACTCGGCACACACGGTTATCACCATCCGCGGATGTTGGAAGACGCAGCTCGCGCGGTGCGATGGACCCGGTCACGAGCGAAAGGGTGGGGGATTGATCCGAAGCGGGTGGGGATCATGGGGTCATCGGCGGGCGGGCATTTGGCGGCGACGTTGCTGACACACTTCGACGCGGGCAAGGCGGACGCGACCGATCCCATTGAACGGGAGAGTTGCCGGCCGGATCTGGGCGTGCTGTGCTATGCCGTCATCACGATGGGAATTGAGACACATGGTGGCTCGAAGAAAAACTTGCTGGGCGACAATCCATCTCCTGAATTGGTGAGGTTACTCTCGAACGAGTTGCAGGTGACACCCGAGACTCCGCCGTGCTTTATCTGGGCCACGTACGAGGATACCACGGTGCCGGTCGAGAACAGCCTGCTGTTTGCCGCGGCGTTGCGAAAAGCGGGCGTGCCGTTTGACCTGCACATCTACCAACACGGAAAGCACGGCATGGGACTGGCGGGCGGTCATCCGTGGACGCAGGATTGTCTCTTCTGGCTCAAATCACAGGGGTTCGTCAAGTAGTCGGATGCACGTCGTGCGAGAGCAGCCCGAGGCTCTCGAAGCGCAGGTACAATTCACGGCAGGCCCACGCGTCGGTCGCCGCGTAGCAGAGTTGGTTCGGGGAGAGATTGAGGCGCGCCCAGTTCGACGTTTGCGGGCCCTTGGTGATGCGCCCGCCGAGGAACAACCCCGCCAGATTCCGCAGCCCCGTCTGCTCCATCCCGCGGCGCTTGGCGATGTCGCCGAGATCCACCACATTGGCGGGCGTGAACGGGAAGAGCTTCTGCAGTTCCGTCAGATCGCGCGCCAATGCGACCCCGGCCTTGATGATCGTCGCATTCCCGAGCACGTCAGCGAGCGCCCGCGAGCAATCGAGCCGCGCGAGTTGAAAGAGGTGCACGGAGTGGCTCGTGGCGATCTGCACCAGGCTGGGCGCGTGCGACTTGCCCTTGCGAAACGACGGACGCGATTCCGTGTCGAACCCGACCACGCGCTCGGAGCGGATTTCCTGCACCGCGCGATGCAAATCCTCGTCCGTGGCCAGGGGGCGGATCGGTCCGCGATACCGCACGACCGGCAGCCCCATCAGTTCCTCATGTGGAATCGCGCGGCGCGGCGCGGAATCGTCGCGTTTGGCAACTGGATGATGTTTCTCGTCTGGCATGTGCAACGTTTAACGTTACTTCAAACTGCCAACAACCGTCGAGTGGATTTCGGCGCGACCCCAGACATGACTTTTCATTTCAGCCGGTCAAGAGCGGCGAACGACTCGTCGCGCATCCGGGTGGGGATATTGTCGGCAACCACATCTTGGTAGTGACGTCTCGCTTCGCTCCGCCGTTTGGCCGCGTCCGCGGTGCGCGCCAGCCAGTAATTGGTGACATGCTTCTCTATCGGGTGCAACGCGTGACGTTGGGCCTCCTGGAGTTCCAGCGTGGCCTTGTCCGTCAGCCGTAGCGTCAGATAGCAACGGCCTGCGGCGACACTGGTCTCCCATTGCGTATCGCGTTTGGGGAGGCTCTGTGTGATGGAACGGGCTTCGGCAAGATGCTGTTCCGTTTGTTGGATGTCGCCTTTCGTGGCTGCGCAAAGTGCCCGGTACCGATGGTAGGCGCAACGGATGACCGGATTGGCTCCGAGAAGTGGCTCTGTCATGTCGAGGGCTTGTATCGCCTCATCGAGATCTCCTTGGTCGATGTAGACGCGAGATGCGGAGAGCAGCCAGATGGGTTGGTGAATGGTGGCTGAATGCTTGCGCTTCAGCGCGATAAACGTGGCCGATTCGCGGTTCCGAAGTGCAAGCGCAAGGTCTTTTCGCGAGTAATGTTCCGTAAAATCTTTCGGTTCATAGATAAGGATGTTGATGGCCTCGGCGAATTCGCGCCTGTAGCAGAAAACACTGCTGGCCACGAGTCTTGCGGTGCCATCCTTTGGGTCGTGTGACAGCGTTTCGCATGCAAGGATCAGTGCTTCGTCGAGATGCCCGGCGTGGAGTTCGGTGAGACACGCCGTTGCGTGTGTCTTGCCGCCGGGCAAAGCGCGCATTTCAGCCGATGTGGCGCGCGCTTCCTCGTACCGTCCGAGGCCATTCAGAACCAACACACGCGTGTGCATGGCACTTTGAAGTGTCTTCCTGGCGGGGCGTCCGAAAGTGGATTTCAGGAACGATGGTTGGTGTTGTGCGAGCACGATGGCTCGCTCGGCGGTTTCCAAGGCGGCCTCGGACCTGCCACGATTGTGCAGATACAGCGCGTAACTCGCTTCGAGATTGCCCGGCACCGCAAATCGTTGAAACAAACGGGCGAACAAGCGTCGGGTTTTAAGTCGTCGTTGAAAATGGGTTTCGAGATCATCCCATTTGCCGTCCAGTTCCAAACGGACTTTCTGTTGCTTCCAGCGGTGTATGTAATTCATATCCGAAAGCAACCACGCAGACACGATGAGAGTGATCAGAACGTAGAGATCGTGCGCAAACAGGAACTGATCGGCTGAGCCCTGCCAATTCACGACCGTAATTTTAGCGAAGAGCCCGGACTCCAGCAACCTTTCGCTTCGCCTATCCTGTTACCACGGATGACAGGTTACTTCATCAAACCAACGATTGTCTCGCCCATTTCGGCGGGCGTCTTGGCAACGGCGATGTCGCAGGATTCGAGGGCCTTGATTTTGTCAGCGGCGGAACCGCTGCCGCCGCTGATGATGGCGCCGGCGTGACCCATGCGGCGGCCTTTCGGCGCCGTCGCGCCCGCGATGAATGCGGCGACGGGTTTGGTGAAATTGTCCTTGATCCAGCGCGCGGCCTCTTCTTCGGCATTTCCGCCGATCTCTCCGATGACGATGACGGCCTCGGTTTGCGGGTCGGTCTCAAACATTTCCAGCAGATCGATGAAATCGAGTCCCTTGACCGGGTCGCCGCCGATGCCGATGCAGGTGGATTGCCCGATGCCGCGCGAGCTGAGTTGCCACACGGCCTCGTACGTGAGCGTGCCGCTGCGGGAGATGACCCCGACGGGCCCGGGTTTGTGGATGTAGCCGGGCATGATCCCGATCTTGCACGCGCCGGGCGTGATTACGCCGGGACAATTCGGGCCGATGAGCTTGATGCTGCTCCCTTGCAGCGCGCGTTTCACACGCACCATGTCGACGACGGGAATGCCTTCCGTGATGGCGATAATCAATTCAATGCCGGCATCCGCCGCTTCGAGAATCGCATCCGCGGCGAACGCCGCGGGCACGAAGATGCAGGAGACATTGGCAGCGGTCTCGCGCACCGCTTCGCCGACGGTATTGAACACGGGAATTTCCTGCGAATCGAGTTCCACGACTTCACCGCCGCGGCCCGGGGTGACGCCGCCGACGAGTTTCGTCCCGTATTTGAGGCATTGCTCGGCATGGAATTTCCCGGCGGAGCCGGTAATGCCCTGGACGATCAGGCGCGTATGGGCGTCGACCAGAATGCTCATGGACGCACCGGGGCGTGCTTCTCATGGACAACCGCCATCAAACCGCCGATGCGGAAACCGGAGTTCTTCCACTGGAACGTCTCGACGGAGGTGTCGTGCAGCGCTTCCTCATACTCCTGCAAGAACCCATCGATTTCGTTGTCCGGTATCTCGACCACCAGCGGGCGGTCCACGTTTTCGTAATACAAGTAGAGTTTCATGTTGGTTACTTCGCGGCTTGGACGATTTTTTGCGCGGCGTCGGCCATCGAATCGGCGGAAATGATGGCCAAGCCGCTTTCCTTGAGGATCTTCTTGCCCAGCTCGACATTGGTGCCTTCGAGACGCACGACGAGCGGCACGCGGACGTTCACCTGCTTGACGGCGGTGAGAATGCCGTTGGCGATCACGTCGCATTTCATGATGCCGCCGAAGATGTTGACGAGAATGCCACGGACGTTCCTGTCGGCGCACAGGATCTTGAACGCCTCGGTGACCTGCTCGGTGCTCGCGCCGCCGCCGACGTCGAGGAAGTTGGCGGGCGAGCCGCCGTAGAACTTGATGATGTCCATGGTGGCCATGGCCAGGCCCGCGCCGTTGACCATGCAGGCAATGGTGCCGTCCAGACCGATGTAATTGAGGCCGAACTTGCTGGCCTCGACCTCACGCGGGTCTTCCTCGTTGAGGTCGCGCATGGCCTGGATGTCCTTGTGGCGGTACAGGGCATTGTCGTCGAAATTCATCTTGGCATCGAGCGCGAAGACCCGGTCGCGCTGGTCGATGATCAGCGGATTGATCTCGATGAGCGACGCGTCGGTTTCGATGAACGCGCGGTAGACGTTGAGGATCAGATTCACCGTCGCCTGCAGATGCGGGCCGCCAAGACCGAGTGCGTAGGCAATCTTGCGGGCCTGATACGGTTGTGCACCGATGGCCGGGTCTACGGGTTCCTTGAGGATCTTCTCCGGGGTCTTCGCCGCGACGGCTTCGATGTCCACTCCGCCCTCGGTGCTGGCCAGAAATGACGGACGGGCCAGCGAACGGTCGATCAAAATGCTCAGGTACAGCTCGCGTTTTGGGGTGCTGCCGGCTTCGACCAATACCTTGCGCACTTCTTTGCCGTGCGGGCCGGTCTGGTGTGTGACCAATACCTTGCCGATCAGTTCGCGGGTCGCTTTCGCCACCTCTTCGGGTGTCTTGACCAGCTTGATGCCGCCGGCCTTGCCGCGACCGCCCGCGTGAATCTGTGACTTGACCGCGATGACGCCGGTCTTCAGCGAGCGGGCAATCGACTCGGCTTCCTCGGGGGTGAACGCGACGCCGCCATCGGCGACGGGGACACCGAACCGGCGGAAAATTTCTTTGGCCTGATATTCGTGGATGTTCATAAGTTGAACTGGCTCATCGAGGGTGCCACGCTTTGACAATCGACTATTGCAATATCCCGCATTAAAGAAAAAGCCTATGTTTACGGGCTAAAACGATGATTCTTTCAGGCGTTCTGATCGTTTTCATTTTCGGCGTCACCCAACCTCTCGTCGATTATGCGTTAGGCAAAGGCGGCAGTCAAGGCGTTCACGGCGGGGGCAGTGGCGGTGCAATGGCGGCGACATGAACAGTCAGATTTTTACACATCTTTTACTTACCAAATCCCCGAGCCGCCGTATACTCGTGTCGTGAGCAAGACCACAATCAGGAGGCTGCTATGAAACCGAGATTGTTCCTGGTGCCCGCCGTCTGGCTTGTGGTCGCCCGTGTTTGTGTGGTGCCTGGGGTTGTTGTTGGAGGGTTATCTTCAAGGAGGATAGGAAACTGCGCATAAGGACCCATCTTGTCATGCTCCCACAACTCATGGATGCCGAGGAGCAACAACGTGACCGGGAAGAACGCATTCGGCACGCGTTGGAAAACCTCAAACGTCCATTGTATCGCCTGTTGGTTCGATACCAAATCGAGGTTGACGTCGGGTATCTTCCGAGAACGATTTGCAGTCCCAAGAGCGTCTGGAAAGAGCCGAATGTCTGGATGCTCTGCACACTCAACTCCGTCTGGTGGCTATTTTGCTTCTCGTGTTTCTCGTTTCCCGACCACGAGAGCCTGTTCATTGGGGTATTGAGGTTTGTCGGCATGGTTTGGATGATGGGGCTACCTGCCGCGTTTTTCCACGTGAGAGAATGTTCCAAGGCAAAGGAAGTGATCGCCTTTGATAATTTCCTTATATTGACGTTTATCGTCGCCCCATTTGTTGGCGCAATTGGCGGCTGTGTGTTAGCCTGCACCTTGTCTCTGTTGGGCTTCCAAGGAGTTTTATGAGATGGATTTATGAGGGCGAGAGACAAATTTGATTTACGGCACGACTGTGCCACGCACTGACTACCACGCGTCTCATGCACCGCAGCGGACGCGACAGAGCGCGTCCCTCCAAACGCCGTCTTGCTTTCATTTCCCTTGAAATCCGATGTCGTTTCGTGCGACGTTGCGCGGCGAAACAAGGAGAAATGGTTTTGCGTCGGTTGACACGAACTCTGTCGGTCATCATCGGTGTTGTGATGCTCGCTCTCACGGGCAACGCATTCGCGCAACCGGGCACGCTCAGGGCCTACCGCTTTGGCAACACGTACTACGTCCCGGTGAACGAGGTTGCCAACTACTACGGGCTGGGTCGCGACGACCGCGAGCTGGCGAATCGGGCCGAATTCAAGACCAGCTTCGGGCACTTGGAGGTGGAAGGGGAGCGCCGCGACATACTGGTCAACGGCGTGACCCATTGGTTGTCGGTGCCCATCCTGGGGGAGCGAGGCCGGCTCTGGATTTCCGAAGGAGACATTCTCAAGACGCTGGATCCCGTGCTGCGGCCCGGACGATTGCGGAAAGCGGGAACGTCAATTCGCACCGTGGTCATCGACCCGGGCCATGGCGGCAACGACCGGGGTACGCGCGGGCGGTACAGTTTGGAAAAGGAGATGACGATCGACGTGGCCAAACGGGTCAATCGCGACCTGGCCGGAAGCGGTCTGCGGGTGTTGCTGACACGCACGACGGATGAAACGGTCCCGTTGGAAGACCGCGTCGAATTTGCCCACGCGAAGGGGGCGGACCTGTACGTGAGCATCCATTTCAATTCGGGAGGATCGGCCGAGGGGATCGAAACGTATTGCACGGCGCCGGCCGGGGTGAGTTCGACCGCGAACTTCAGCGGGAGCGGCGACGACCGCGATGCCGGCGGTGGCGACCGCAGCGCGGTAACCAACAATCGTTTCGACGGCCAAAATGTGTGGCTGGCACATTGCATCCAGAAGTCCGCCTTGCAGGCCACGGGTGCGTTGGATCGCGGGGTGCGGCGCTCGCGGTTCTATGTGCTGCGCTACGCCGACTGTCCGGCGATTCTTATCGAAGGCGGTTTTCTATCAAGCCCGACGGAAGAACGGCGCATTCTGCGCAGTGACTACCGCGACACATTGGCCAGGGCCATTGCCGATGGCATCCTGACGTATACGAAGACGGTGGACTCGCCGTAGGTGGCGGCGCGCACGGCGACAGAGCGTCGTGGCTACAGCTTTGCAAATTGGGTTTCAGATTGTGTTGTGGAGAGGTAAGACATCATGAAACGAGTGATCACCATCGTCCTGATGATGCTGGCTGGCGCATGCAGCTACAGCCACGTCGGGCCGGCGTTCGGGACATTCAGTCGTCCCACGCCGCCGGTGGGGGCTGGTTCGCTGGAAGGGCAGGTCGGCCCGCTGGTGTTGCAGCTTGGGCGGCATGTGGACACCGTCATGAACGGACCGGATAATGAAGAAGATCAGACGCTCATCCTGCATGTGCAGGGGTATCATCTCAACCAGCGCCTGGCGATCCCGTCGGACAGCGTCACGCCTGATTTTACCGCGACGCGGTTCGGACCGACATCGAAGGGCGGGACATTCAGCGGTTACCTCATCATCCGCAAAATCACGGCTGACAAGGTCGAGGCGTATCTACACCTCGACGTCACCGCCAGTACCGCCTCCGGCAAGTACACACAAACCGCCAAATACGACGGCAACTATACGTTCCGGCACAGCGACGAAGAAGCGGCACAGCCTTCCCCCAATTGATTAGCAACACCATCGGGGACGAATTCTCGGCACATTCACTGTCGTCCGCTCCAGTTTGTCCGCCGTTGCGGGTCCGTTGCTTGCTCGAATGCCGCAGGAGCGGATGCGGATTTCGCTCAGGCCGCCAGACTCAAAGGCCGCTGATAATCTTCTGTCGGACAGCAATAAGAACAGAAGCTCAGCCGGGCGGGACATTCACCGAGTCGTGAACAGGCTTTGGATTGGTTTCCTGTTTTATCCGCTTACGGCTGAGCTCCTGACATTATAACCCTCAGAACCCTCAACCAGCGTTGACTCTCCATTGCAATGTAGGACCGATTGTGGGAATAGCAACCGCTCAAGGCGTAATGGCAAGACGGTAGAACCCTTGCGGTCCAACCGCTCCGCCGAAATTGGTCAGGGTCAGCAGGGCTCCGATGCTAGTAATGGTTCCGCCCTCATTGACCCAGTTGGTCGGGTTCATCGAACTGCTAAACTGCAATTGATATGTCTCGCCAGCTATGGAGGGTACATTAAAAACGACGTTTGTGCCCGACAATCCAACTCCGGTAATTTGGTTGATTGGATAGGGCGGAGATTTAAGAGGGACGGAAATCCGAAATACAGTGCCGCTGTTGTACGTCCCGCCGATAGTGGTTGTCCCGTAGAAATTGCCGTCGCTCCCCTGAACAAGTCCGGCCCATGGAGTGTTCCCATCGGTGGGGTAGCCGCCAAACGAGTAAAGATTTGTGTAACTACCGCTGGGGCTGATCCGAAACACGGTGCCGGTGCTGTGTATTCCGCCATACTGAGTCGCCCCGTAGAGATTACCATCGCTGCCTTGTACCAGCCCCGACCGTGGTTGGTTTCCATCGGTTGGAGATCCGACAAACATATAAAGAGTCGTGTTGGTGCCGCTGGGACTGATCCGAAATACGGTGCCTTGGTTGTTCGTCCCGCCGATAATGGTCGTCCCGTAGAAATTGCCGTCGCTGCCCTGGACAAGCCCTACAAAGGGCCCGTTCCCAGCGTTGGGGTACCCAGCAAAGGAGTAAAGACTTGTGTAGGTACCGCTGGGGCTGATCCGAAACACAGTCCCGTCGCCGTGTGTCCCGCCTCGCCAAGTCGTCCCGTAAAGGTTGCCGTCGATTCCCTGTACTAGTCCGCCAAACACAAATGGCTCGGCTCCATCGGGGAAGCCGCGAAAGGAGTAAAGATTCGTGTAGATGCCGCTGAAACTGATCCGATACACGGTGCCCGAGCTGTGAATCCCGCCTGCGGCGGTCGTCCCGTAGAGATTGCCGTCGCTTCCCTGCACGAGCCCGGAATCTGCATAGGCTCCATCGGGGCCATTGGGGTACCCGGTAAAGGAGTAAAGATTCGTGTAGGTGCCGCTGGGACTGATCCGAAATACGGTGCCTACGCCCAATGTCCCGCCCAGGGCGGTCGTCCCATAGAAATTGCCGTCGCTGCCCTGTACTAGACCGCCCTCTGGATTGCCCCCATCGGTTGGATAGCCAGTAAAGGAGTACAGACTCGTGTAGGTGCCGCTGGGACTGATCCGAAAGACGGTGCCGTTGTTGTTCGTCCCGCCGTAATCGGTCGTCCCATAGAAATTGCCGTCGCTGCCCTTTACCAAAGCGGCTTCTGGAAGGGCTCCATCGTGTGGGGAGCTGCCAAAGGAGTAAAGATTTGTCTCCGTCTGTGCTCCGGCATTGAACGCCCAACCCGCCACAAACACCAAGGCAATGACCAATGGAATACGAAGAATCTTCATGCTTTTTTCCCTTCGGTATGGACGCCAAATTCCCTTGAACGAATGATCCCTTCTCGAAAAGCCTCACCTGCAAGAATCCAACCTGACCAAAATAGCGGGGTATGCTGGCACGATAGGGGCCAGCAACTCAATTGAGAGGAAGGGGCCGACGCCAGACGGTCGCCGCCAACTCGCTTGGAGCAGACTTATCCCATTACCAGCCCTACGACCGGAAGTCAATGTTTTTAAGGGGGAGAAGGACGGTGGGAGGACCAACCCCCTGCTGCGGTCCATCGGGCGCTGCGGAAGATTCGGAAGTCGTGGAACACCCGGCGCTGAGCAGGACGGCCGCAAGAAGGGTCGCAATGATCGTGAATCGGCTCACGGCCGGAGAGTACCAGCAGGGCGATTGTTAATCGAATGGAGGGGCTTGGCACGGCGACAGAGCGCCGTGGCTACACCGGGCGGGCTGCCGTTGACACACCCGATGGTAAGTGATACTTTTGCGCGCTCTTGGCGGGGCGGACATGACGGAAACCCAAGCGAATTATAAAGATACGTTGAACCTTCCGCAGACGGACTTCCCGATGAAGGCCAATCTGCCGCAGCGGGAGCCGGAAATGCTGGCGCGCTGGGAGAAGGACAAGCTGTACGAGCGGATCATGGCCGCCCGCCGTGACGCGCCGCTGTTTGTCCTGCATGACGGCCCGCCGTTTGCCAACGGCGACGCGCATATCGGACACGTCCTCAACAAGACGCTCAAGGACATGGTGATCAAGTACAAGACCATGCGCGGGTTTCGTGCGCCCTACGTGCCGGGCTGGGATTGCCACGGTCAGCCCATCGAATACAAGGTCCGGAAGGAACTGGGCAAAGAGGCGGAGAAACTTTCCCAGTCGGAACTGCGCCAACGCTGTCGCGCGGACGCCGAGAAATACATCGACATTCAGCGCCGGCAGTTCAAGCGGCTCGGTGTGCTTGGCGATTGGGACCATCCGTACCTCACGATGAGCCCGGCGTACGAGGCGGAGGTCATCGGCGCGATGGCGGACATGGTGGGCGACGGTTTTGTGTATCGCGGCAAGAAGCCGGTCCATTGGTGCCCGACGTGCCGCACGGCCCTCGCGGAAGCGGAGGTGGAATACGCCGACCACGTTTCGCCGAGCGTGTATGTGAAATTCCCCGTGAACGGCCGCGAGAAAGAGTTTGCGGTCATCTGGACGACCACGCCGTGGACATTGCCGGCGAACCTCGCGATTGCGGTAAAGCCCGATCTCGCGTATGTCCGGGCGAAGACCTCGACGGGCGAGACGTGGATTCTCGCGGAAGGACTTGTCGAGCGTGTCGGCCAGGCGTGCGGTGTGGAACTGACCGTTGAACAGAAGCTTTCAGGCAGCGAACTTGAGGGATTGGTCACATGCCATCCATTTATGGAGCGCGATTCGCCGATTATCTTCTCGCCGTACGTGACCTTGGAACAGGGCACGGGTTTGGTGCATACCGCGCCCGGACACGGCGCGGAGGACTACGAAATCGGCCAGAAATACAAGCTGGACACGCTCGCGCCGGTGGATGACGGGGGAGTGTTCACCAAGGAAGCCGGGCTGTTTGCGGGACAATTTGTATTCAAGGCCAACAAACCGATTGTCGAGCATTTGCGGTCGACCGGTGCGCTGGCCGGTTATGCCGAGGTCAGCCATTCGTATCCACACTGCTGGCGGTGCCATAACCCGGTGATTTTCCGCGCGGTGGAACAGTGGTTCATCGCGCTGGACCATCGGAGTTTGCGGCAAAGCGCGCTCGACGCGGTGCGCCAGGTCAAGTGGGTGCCGCAATGGGGCGAAACGCGGTTTTCGAGCACCATCGCGCAGCGGCCGGACTGGGTCATCTCGCGGCAGCGGGCGTGGGGCGTGCCATTGCCGTTCTTGGAATGCAGCGAGTGCGGCAAGTCGGTGCTCGATCGCGGGCTGATCATGCGGTTTCGCGAGAAGGTTTTGAAGGAAGGCGTCGATATCTGGTTTGAGCGGAGCGTGGCGGAGTTGTTTGGCGACGTGACATGCCCGTCGTGCGGCTCGGCGAAATTGAAAAAGAGCGCGGACATCGTGGACGTCTGGTTCGAGTCGGGGCTGAGTCATCGGGCGGTATTGAGGAAGCGCCCCGAACTGGCCTATCCCGCGGACATGTATTTGGAGGGCAGCGATCAACATCGCGGGTGGTTCCAATCGGCGGTGTTGACGGCGATGGCGACGGAGAAGCGCATACCGTTCAAGACGGTGGTAACGCACGGGTTTTTGGTGGTGCAGGTGGAAGAAACGGGCAAGAAGCAGAAGGTTTCCAAATCGGCGGGCAAGCCGGCCAACTCCGAAGTCTACGTGAAACGGTACGGGGCGGACGTGTTGCGGTTGTGGGCGGCGTCAGAGGATTACCAGGGTGACATACCGCTCTCGGAGGAGATTTTTGAGCGCGTCTCGGAGACGTACCGCAAGGTGCGCAACACGTTGCGCATTTTGCTCGCAAACCTTCATGATTTTGATCCCGCGAAGCACCTGGTGGCAGCTGGAAAGCTGGCGGAGATCGACCGGTGGTTGGTGTCCCGGCTGCAGGCGCTGGTGGCCGATGTGACCGACGCGTACGAGAAGCTCGAATTCCATCGCGTGTACCATTTGGTGAACGCCTTTTGCGCGGTGGAAATCTCATCCTTTTACGTTGACGTAATGAAAGACCCGTTGTATACGCTTGCGCCCGATTCGCCGGAGCGGCGGTCGGCGCAGACGGCGATTTTTGAGGTGGTGGCGACGCTGGCGAAATTGATTGCGCCCGTCATGCCGTTCACGGCGGACGAAGTGTGGGACTTTTTGCCGGGGCGTGAGACGGAGTCGGTGCACCTGGCGATGTTTCCCGTGGCGGATGCGGGGCGGCGCGATGGGGAACTTGAGGAGCGCTGGGAGCGGTTGCTGACCGTGCGCCGCATTGCGTCGCTGGAGTTGGAAAAGGCGCGGCAAGCGGGACAGATCGGCAAATCGCTGGAAGCCCAGGTGGAGATCGAAGCGGATAACGAGGCCACTTACGGGTGGCTGAAAGCGCTCGGGTCGACGCTGGAAACCGTGTTGATTGTGTCGCAGGTTCGTGTGGGCCAACCAACGGGCCGCGACCTGCGCGTGACGGTCAGCCGGGCGACGGGAACGAAGTGCGTGCGTTGCTGGCGATGGACGGAGGATGTCGGGACGGATGCAGCGCATCCCGGGTTGTGCGGGCGCTGCGCCGCCGTGGTCAAAGCGTTGGCGTGAAAATTGCAGCAGGATGGGAAAAATTTATGAAGAAGCAGTCCAGGAAAACCGGGACGGGTAAACCAAAAGTCAGTTCAGGGAAGGGAAGAATGGGGACAGCCAAAACAGGTCAAAAATCCAAGGTCGTGGCGGTGGCCAAACCGAAGGCACCGCGGGCCGAAGCGAATACTGTGGAAGCCGAAGCGGCCCGCGCGGAAGCGGAGTTGAACCGTCCGCCAAAAACATTGAAGCTGTCCAGGGAAGATGCGACCAAGTTCAAGAAGTTGCTGCTCGATTTGCGCGATCATCTGATCGACGGCGTCAGTTTTTTGGCCAGCGATAACCTGAAGCGATCGAATCGCGATGCGTCCGGTGAATTGAGCGGGTACAGCCTGCACATGGCCGACGCGGGCACGGACAATTTCGACCGCGAATTTGCGTTGAGCCTGGTCTCGAACGAGCAAGAGGCGCTGTATGAGATCGAGGAAGCTCTCAAGCGGCTCGAACACAGCACGTACGGGATCTGCGGCAATTGCGAAAAGCCCATTATGAAGGCCCGGCTGGAGGCTGTGCCGTTCGCGCGGCTGTGCGTAAACTGCCAATCCACGGTCGAAAAGGATCCCCGCCGGCCCGTTGTGCAAGGGCCGATGTTCACCGAGTCGGCGGAGGAGGAAGGCGGCGAGGCGGAGGAGGGCGAAGAGTAGGACGCGAGGCGCCCGATGCAATGGGTCGCACTTATCGCCGTCGCAATTGTCGCGCTCGATCAGTTCAGCAAGCGGCTCGTGGTGCGCTTCATCCGCCCGGAGGAGACGCATGTCGTCATCACGGGCTTCTTCAGTCTGGTCAACTGGCGCAATACCGGTGCCGCGTGGGGTATCTTTCAACATTATAATCTGCTGCTGACAGCAGTCTCGCTGGTAACGGTGCTCGTGCTCTGGTGGTTCCGTCACTCCTTCTTGTTGGATCGCGCGGGCCCGCGCTTGGCCCTCGGGCTGATTGCGGGGGGGATCATCGGCAACCTGGTCGACCGCATTCGCGTGGGCTCCGTGATCGACTTTCTCTACTTTTCCATCGGGCAATATCACTGGCCGGCGTTCAACGTCGCCGACAGCTCGATCTGTGTCGGCGTGGGGTTGTACATCATCCTTTCATGGCGGGCGGGTGGCTCCACGGAGAAACACCGCGCTGCGATTTCCTCGTAGGGCAGCACTCGTCGCGCTCTATAAATCGTACACAGCCCGCGTCCGGCGGTCGAATTTTGCCAATTGACGGCAGCCTTTCCGTTTCAGGAACGCTTCGACCTCGGCAAACTTCAATCCGACCTGATCGGGCGCGTGCGCGTCGGAGTTGACGGTCAACGGGATGCCGAGCGCCAGTGCTTGCTCGGCGATGGGCAGCGCCGGATACGGCTGCGGTTCGGGAAGTTCGGAATGTCGATAGCCCGACGTATTGATCTCCATGCTGACGTCCGCGGCCTTGATTTCCTCCAACGTGCGCGTGATGTCCGCGGCCTCGCGGTCGCCGGGCAGGCAACCCGAGCGCTTGGTTACGTCAAAGTGGGCGACAATGTCGCACAGGCCGCTCCGTACCATCCGCCGCATCAAATCGAAATAGCGGGCGTAGAGTTTGCGCGCGTCTCCGTCGTAATGGCGCGGCCAGGAACTCTCGCGGCATTCGTTGTCGAGGAAGTGGACCGACCCGATCACGTAGTCCCAGGGATACTTGGCCAGTTGTTGTTCCAGGTAGTCCTCGAGCCCCTCGACGTAATCCATTTCCAGCCCGAGCATCACGTCGATCTTGCCCCGGTACCGGAATTGCAGATCGGTCACGCGTTCGACGTAATAGTCGATTTCCGCCTCGCTCATGCGCACGTTGGTGCTGCGGCCGCCGGGGAGGGGATTGTGGTCGGCGAACCCGATCTCGCGCAGGCCGAGTTCTCTCCCGCGCTCGACGTAAGCTTCCATCGGGCCTGCGGCGTGTTTGCACAACGGCGTGTGCATGTGATAGTCGCACTGAATGGACATGTTCGTCGACTGTAACGGCGGAGCGCCGCGTTGACAATGACTTTGGCGGCTTTTACTATGCGCGGCGCATGGAAACCCCGATCGTCTTCGAGTCCAAGGGTCAGCAGGTCGTCGGCATGCTGCACGTGCCCGAGGGACACGGCCGTTTTCCGGCGGCATTGCTGCTCCACGGGTTTACCGGCACCAGGGTCGAACCCCATCGGATGTTTGTGAAGATTTCACGGGCTCTCGCGCAGCATGGCATCGCCAGTTTGCGGTTCGATTTCCGCGGATCGGGCGACAGCGGCGGCGATTTTGAAGATATGACGATCCGCTCGGAAACGATCGACTCCCTTGAAGCGATTCGGTTTCTGGCGCGACACAAGCGTGTCAACTCGCGGCACCTCGCTCTCATCGGCATGAGCATGGGCGGCGCGGTCGCGGCGCATGTCGTCGCCCGTGAGAAACAGCGCATCAAATCCCTGGTGCTCCTGGCACCGGTGGCCGAGGGCGAGGGGATTCTGGACGAGTTGTCCACACCCGACGCCGTGTCCTCGCTGGCAGAGACCGGCATCACGGATCACGACGGCAATCTGGTGGGCGTTGCGTTCATCCGCCAATTCGCGGACATGAGACCGCTGCGCGAGGTGGTGAAATGCCAGTGCCCCGTTCTGCTGATTCACGGAGGGAAAGACCAGACGGTCCCCGCTCACCACACTGACTTGTACGAGCACGCGCTGCAAACACACAAGCGCGTGGTCAAAAAAGTCATTATTCCCGGCGCCGACCACACGTTCAACGGGCACATCTGGGAATCCCGCGTCATCACCGAAACCGTCGACTGGCTCGGCGAGACGATGTAGTGGGCTTGGCTGTGAGCGATTTACGGTCCTTGGGGAAGTTCGTCCTCGGTCATTGCGAACCATAACGAGTCCGCCCATTCGCCGTCGATGAAGCGATCGCGCAGACACTCCGCCTCGTTTCGCATCCGAAGCTTTGTGAACAGGCGCACGGCAGCCTCATTCCGACTGTCGCAGGTGGCGGTCACCCGATGCAGGCCGATGTCTTGCAGGCAGAACGAAAGCGTCGCTTGAAAGGCTTCGAAGCCGAGTCCTTGACGCTTGAAGCCGTTGTTCAGCTGGATTCCAAGAGACGCCTGCTGACGATTCGAGTCCGCGTACTTCACCCACAGCAGACCGATTAGCTTTTGACCGTCGCGAAGTACGACTCCAAGAGTTAACGCGCCCGAGGTATCCGACAGTTTCTCTTTCACAACGCGTTCCAGCCAGGGCTTGACCTCGGTTTCTTCCATCGGAGGTCGTTCCTCGTACTGAAATGTCTCCGGGTCGGAAAGAATTTCGAGCACGTCCGGCAAATCCTCCAGTTGAAGCTTGCGCAAAACCAATCGAGGAGTTTCGATCGGGAGCGGTAGTGCGGAACTTGCCTGGTTGCCGCTACGGGGGACGATGACGTCCTCGCCACAGAATGGGCACGGTTGCGCACTGCCGGCGTAGTCTTCCAAATACTCCACGGAATTGCCGCACTTCGGGCAGGAGAAGGTGATGTAGGTTTGCTCGTCCACGTTTCGCCCCAACCAGTCTCAATAGTTCATAATGCTCAGGAACCGGCGGTTGGGTCAAGCGCGACATATCGTGTGGCAGGCGGGCTTTCGAATGTGCTAAGTTGGTTGTTGATGCCCTTCGAACTTGTCAGCAAATACGAGCCGCTGGGGGACCAGCCACAGGCGATCACGGCGTTGACCGAATCGCTGCGGGCGGGCAATCGCTATCAGACGCTCCTTGGCGTCACGGGCAGCGGCAAGACGTTCACGATGGCCAACGTCATCCAGCAGTTGGACCGGCCAACACTCGTGATCTCGCACAACAAGACGCTCGCCGCCCAACTGTTCAGCGAGTTCAAGCAATTCTTCCCACGCAACGCGGTCGAGTATTTCGTCAGCTACTACGATTACTACCAGCCCGAAGCCTACATCCCGCAAACCGACACCTATATCGAGAAGGACGCGAGCATCAACGAGCAGATTGAGAAGCTGCGGCTCTCGGCCACGAGTTCGTTGTTGTCGCGGCGCGACGTGGTGGTCGTCGCCAGCGTGTCGTGCATCTATGGTTTGGGTTCGCCCGAAGACTACTTTGAAATGATGGCGCTGATGACGGTCGGCAACGAAATGTCGCGCGACGATCTCCTGCGCAAGCTCGTGGACATGCAATACAACCGCAACGATGTCGAATTTACCCGCGGCAACTTTCGCGTCCGTGGCGACACGGTGGAGGTGTGCCCGAGCTACAGTGAGGATGCAGTGCGCATCGAGTTTTTTGGCGACCGCGTCGAGCAGATCACGCGCTTTGATCCGCTCACGGGGCACAGGATTGAGTCGGTCAACACGTTCTCCATCTATCCGGCCAAGCATTGGGTCATGCCATATTCGAAAATCGCCCGGGCACTCGACGCGATCAAGGCCGAGATGAAAGACCGCGTCGCGTGGTTCGAGTCGCAAAACAAACTCGTCGAGGCCCAGCGGATCCACTCGCGCACCATGTACGACCTCGAAATGCTCAAGGAGATGGGCTTTTGCGGAGGCATCGAGAATTACTCGCGACACCTCAGCGCGCGCGCGGCAGGGGAACGACCATTCACGCTCATGGATTTCTTTCCGAAGGATTACTTGCTGCTCATCGACGAATCGCACGTCACGGTGCCGCAGATCGGCGGGATGTACGCCGGTGACCGCTCGCGCAAGACCACGCTGGTCGAGCACGGATTCCGCCTGCCGTCAGCGCTGGACAATCGCCCCTTGAACGCGGCGGAATTCGACAGCTTGATTGGGCAGTGCATTTATATGTCCGCCACACCGGGGCCCTATGAACTGCAGCGCAGCGCGGTGGTCGCCGAGCAGATTATCCGTCCGACCGGCCTCGTTGACCCGCCGGTGACCGTGAAGCCACTCAAAGGCCAAATCGACGATTTGATCGAGCAAAGCCGCGCCCGCGCCGAGAAACACGAACGCACCCTTGTGACCACACTGACCAAACGCACCGCCGAGGATCTGGCGGACTATTTGCGCGAAGTCGGCATTCGCGTGAAATACCTGCACAGCGAAATCGACGCCATTGAGCGTGTCGAGGTACTGCGTGGCCTGCGGGCCGCCGATTTTGATGTCTTGGTCGGGATCAATCTGCTGCGCGAGGGCCTCGACCTTCCCGAAGTGTCGCTCGTGGCCATCCTCGACGCCGACAAGGAAGGTTTCCTGCGCAGCGCCACGTCGCTCATTCAGACCGCGGGACGGGCCGCCCGTCACATCAACGCGGAAGTGATCCTCTACGCCGACGTGATGACCGATTCGATCAAGAAATTTATCTCGACGACGGACTATCGCCGCGGCAAACAGCTCGCGTACAATCAGGAGCACAACATCACACCGAAGAGCGTGAAACGCGAATTGCAACTGAGCCTTGCCGAATTGACGAAGGCCCGCGAGGTCGAGGCGTCGGTTGTCCGCGAAGCGCCCGGGGGATACCGTACCGCTGAGTTGCTCCGTGAATTGGAAAAGGAGATGATCGAAGCCGCCGAGAACCTCCAGTTTGAAAAGGCCGCCATCCTGCGCGACCAGATTGCCGAGTTGAAGAAGGAAGGCAGGTCGGACCGACAGGAAGCGCCCTCCGTGAAGCGGCAGGTGAAATACGACCGCAAGTTGAAGGTCAATGTGGTAAGAAAGTCCCGGCCAGCGAAGACCCGATGATTGCTCTCCCACGAGAATTCATCCAGAACATCGTGCGCGCGGCGCTTGCCGAGGACGTCGGCGCGGGCGACATCACGACCGACGCCGCAATCCCCGCCGACCAGAGCGCGGAAGCGTCTATCGTCGCCAAGGAGCCGTGTGTCGTGGCGGGTCTGCCGTTGGTGGTAGAGGTACTTGCGCAAGTCGACCGGGCGGTTATCGTCAACTTGCTGGTCGGGGAAGGTGACTCTGTGGAGCAGGGAACGCGAGTGTGCGTTCTTAATGGCCCGGCTCGGGGAATCCTGACCGGCGAGCGCACGGCGTTGAATTTCCTACAGCGACTTTCGGGGATCGCGACGCTGACACGGCAATTCGTCGACGAGATTGAGGGCACAAAGGCCAGGATTCTGGACACGCGCAAGACCACGCCGACGTTGCGTGTGCTGGAGAAATATGCGGTAGCGGTCGGTGGCGGCACCAATCATCGTCTGGGTCTTTTCGACGCCGTCATGATCAAGGACAATCACCGTGTCATTCTCGCCCGGCTCGGTCCAAAAGCCCTTGGTGATGCCGTCGCTGCGGCGCGCAAGAATCATTCGACCGTCCCCATCATCGTAGAGGCCGACACCCTGGAGCAGGTCGAAGAAGCGCTGGCTGCCGGTGCCAATCAGATCCTGCTCGACAACATGACGCCGGACGAATTACGCGAAGCCGTGGCCCTCGTGGCCGGTCGCGCCAGGACCGAAGCCAGCGGCGGCGTTACGCTCCGGACCGTCCGCGCCATCGCTCACACCGGCGTCGATTACATCTCCGTCGGGGCTCTCACGCATTCGGCGCGAGCGGTGGATTTTTCCCTCGAGATGAGCGAATGAACACAGGCACGGCGATTCTGGAGGCGTTTTATCAGGCGGCGGGGCAGTTTGTGCGGGCCGATGATCTGGGTCGGCAATTGAAACTGCCGACGACAGCGGTAACGACGGAAATCGCAGATCTGGAAAAGCTGGGGTACACGATCGAGTCACATCCGCATTTCGGTTATCGCTTGCTCGGTAGTCCCGATCGCCTGACGGCGGATGACATCAAAGCGCAGTTGAAGACGAGAGTGATCGGTTCGGAGGTATTGGTGTTTGAAGAGACGGCCTCGACGAACGATGTGGTCGAGCATCTTGCGAAATCGGGTGCGCGCGAAGGATTGGTGGTGTTCGCGGAATCGCAAACGCGGGGACGAGGCCGACGCGGGCGCGTGTGGGCGTCGCCGCGTGGAAAGGGGCTTTGGTTTTCGGTGTTGCTGCGGCCGACCCTGCCGCCGTCGGCGGCCAGCCGCATCACCGTGGCGGCGAGTGTGGCTGTGGCGCGGGCGATTCGAGAGGTGGGCCATTTGGATGCGCGCATCAAATGGCCGAATGACGTGATCATCGATGACAAGAAAGTGGCCGGGATTCTGACGGAGTTGCGAGTGGAGGCCGACGAAATCCTGATGGGGATACTCGGCGTTGGCATCGACGTGAATTGTGAGCTGGATGATTTTCCAAACGATTTGGCCCGGATTGCCACGTCGGTCAAGCTGGAGACGGGAAGCGCCCAGGATCGCGTCGCGCTGGCGGCACGAGTGCTGGCGACGTTGGACGAATGCTATCAGTTGGCCCTGACAAATTTTGAAGCGGTCGCGGACGAATGGGCGAAGCTGTGCACGACGCTGGGTCGGCAAATTGTGGTGACCATGGGCCAGCGCCGGATCGAAGGTTTCACGCAGGCGCTGGACAGCGATGGCGCGCTGCTCGTACGATGCGACAGCGGACAAATGGAACGAATCCTCGGCGGCGATTTGATGGTGGAACGCCCATGAACAGCGAGCGTCCATTTTTGTTGGTCAACATCAACAACACGAACACTAGTTTCGCTCTGGCGAATTCCCGGCGTATCCTGCATGTCATCAAGGTGCCGACGGCATCAGTGCGGAAGATCCCATTCTCGGGAGCCGTTTTTTCTGGGGTGGTACTGTCATCCGTCGTACCGGCGATGACGAAACGGGTGCGGCGCATGCTGCCGATGCGACCGCTGGTAGTGAGCGCGGACATCGATCTTGGGGTCGGCGTCCGCTATCCGCGCAAGAAACAAATCGGGGCGGACCGCCTTGCCAACGCCGTCGCCGTTACCGAACTGCATGGAGCGCCCGCGATCGTAGTTGATTTCGGGACGGCGGTGACGTTTGACATCGTTAACGCACGCAGCGAATACGTGGGTGGTGTGATTGCGCCCGGCCTGGCAGCAGTTACGGAATATCTATACCAACGCACCGCGTTGCTGCCGCGGATCACGCTCGCCGAACCGAAATCTGTTATCGGCAAGAGCACAGTCGACGCGATGCGGGTGGGGGCGGTGATTGGGTACCGCGGACTGGTGAAAGAGATCCTCCATGCCCTGAAGCGCGAGCGGGGAATGAAGGGGGCGGTCGTCGCGGCGACTGGTGGCTATGGCGACCTGATGGCGAGGAAGATTCCTGAGATTGAGCACGTAAATCCGTTGTTGACCCTGGAAGGTCTGCGGTTTATCTACCTGCGCAATCGGCGGGTCTGAAAGTGGCCCGCGTTTTGTCACCATGAACCGAATCGATGCGAGATTTCAGGCGTTGCGCGCCACCGGGCAAAAGGGTTTTGTCGCGTACATCTGCGCGGGTGATCCGAATTTGCACGCAACGGCGCAACTGGCCTGCGCATTCGAGCGCGTGGGCGTGGACGTGCTGGAATTGGGCGTGCCGTTCAGTGATCCGCTCGCCGATGGTGTCGTGAATCAATTGGCCTCGGAACGGGCCTTGCGCGCCGGGACGACGCTGCGCGGGGTGTTGAAGACGGTGGCATCCTTGCGGCGCGGCGGTCTTCAAATCCCGATCGTTTTCTACGTGTACTATAACGTTCTGCACCACTACGGACTGAAGAAGTTCGTGAGCGATGCGGCAGCGGCGGGTGTGGACGGCGTGCTGGCGTTGGACCTGCCACCCGAGGAGGCGGACGTATTCGAGACGTTCATGAAGCGAGCGGGGCTGCATCCGATTTATCTCGTCGCCCCGACCACACCAGCCGAGCGCATCCATAAAATCGCCCGACACGCCAGCGGGTTCATCTACTACGTGTCGCGTGAGGGTGTGACTGGCATGCAGAAATCGATGGCGCCGGCGGTGACAGGGCACGTCGCCACCATTCGCAGACATTCGAAATTGCCCATTGCGATCGGGTTTGGAATCTCGAATCCATCGCAGGCACGAACAGCTGGGCGAGCGGCGGACGCGGTGGTGGTGGGCAGTGCGATTGTGAACCAGATTGCGAAGCACGGTAAGAACCGCCAGATGGCATCAAAGGTCGCGCGGTTTGTTGGCGCGATGGTTCGCGGTGCGAAGGGGGCGAGGTAACATGAACTGGGCGATCATCATGGCCGGTGGGTACGGCGAGCGTTTCTGGCCGAAGAGTCGGCGAAAACAACCCAAGCAATTGCTTCCGATTGTCGGCGACAAGACGATGATCCAGCAGACAGTCGAGCGGGTGCGTCCGTTGGTGGGCGACGTGCGGATTGTCGTGGTGACCAATCACGAGCAGGCGTCGTTGGTGCGCCAGCAGCTTCCACGCGTCAAGCACGTGATTGGCGAGCCGGTCGGGCGGAACACCGCGCCGTGCATCGGGTTGGCGGCGGCGATCATCGGCGCACAGGACCCCGAAGCGGTGATGACGGTACTGCCGGCGGATTCCTACATCTCTAAAATGGAGAATTATCGGCGTGTTGTCAGCGATGCATTAAAACTTGCGGCTGCGCAGGAAGTTCTGCTGACCATCGGGATCAAGCCAACGTCACCACACACGGGATATGGATACATCCAGATGGGTGAGGAGTTTCCGGCCAGATGCGTGACGAAATTCTGGAAGGCGCGGCGGTTTGTCGAAAAACCGGACCGCAAGACCGCGGAGGAATTTCTCGCCAGCGGCGATTATCGGTGGAACGCCGGGATGTTCGTCTGGTCGTTCCGCGCGGTGGCGGAGGCGTATCGCAACTATCAGCCGATGTTGTGGGGGGCGTGTTTGCGCATTCAGGCCAAGGCGGGGACGAAAACCTTCGCGCGTATCCTGGCCCGTGAATATCCGAAAATGGAAAAGATTTCGGTCGACTACGCCATCATGGAGAAGGCGAACAATGTCGTGGTGGCCAACGGCGATTTTGACTGGGACGACGTGGGTGATTGGCCGGCGATTGGCCGACACTACGAGAAGGACGGCAGCGGGAACGTCGCGCGCGGTGAATTCGTCGGCCTCGACGCGTCGGGATGCATTATCGTGGGCAACAACAAGCACCTCATCGCGGCGGTTGGTGTGCGGGATTTGGTGATCGTGCACACGACGGATGCGACGCTGGTGTGCCATAAGAATGACGCGCAAAGGGTGCGCGAGATCGTCAAGAAGCTCGCGGCGGAGAAGAAATACAAGCGACTGTTGTGACGGCATGCGGATCCTCGGTGTCGATTATGGTCACAAGCGCATCGGGCTGGCGCTCAGCGATGAGAGCGGCACGATCGCGCAGCCACTGGATTACATTGATGGCGGTGCGGCCGCGAGGGTCAGCCTTGAATTGGTGCGTCTCTGCGCCGAACGCAAGATCGGCAAGATCGTGGTAGGTATTCCGTTGCGACTGGACGGAACGCCGAGCGAGCAGACGGAGCGGACGCTGGTGTTCATTGCGGAATTGCGGCGCGTGGCGACGATTCCCGTGGCGCAATGGGACGAGCGACTGACGAGCGTGCAGGCCGCGCGCGCGTTGTTGGAAGGAAACGTGCGGCGCAGCGAACGCAAGCAGAAGATCGACAAACTGGCCGCGCAAATCATGTTGCAGAGTTACCTCGATGCCACGAACCCGCCTCCAGCCGAAGCGTAGGCATTTCAAACTGACCATCGCGTATGACGGGACGAATTACGCGGGTTGGCAGTTGCAACCGAGCGGGAGCACGGTCCAGGAGCTTGTCGAAGGCGCGTTGGCGAAGATGGCGGGCGGCGCGGTGCGCATCCATGGTTCGGGCCGCACGGACGCGGGGGTCCACGCGAAGGCGCAGGTCGCCAACTGCTCCTTCCGCACGGCACTGACGACGGCGACGCTGCTGCGGGCGTTGAACGCCAATCTTCCCGTGGACATTCGTGTCCACCGGGTGCAGGAGGTGGACGCGCGATTTCATGCCCGCTTCTCGGCAAGGGGAAAGGAATACCGTTACCAGATCGACGGCGGGGCGGTTGCCGATCCGTTTTTGCGCGCCGGCGCGTGGCACCACCCGAGGCCGTTGAATGTCGGGGCGATGCGCCGGGCGGCGCGGCTACTGAAGGGGCGTCACGATTTCGCGGCGTTGTCGGCCAACCCCATGCGGCCGGTGGAAACGACCGTGCGGACGGTGTCGGGATTGTCAGTAGTCAGGCGCGGGAATCTGTTGACGATTGCGGTTGTGGCCGATGGGTTTCTTTACAAGATGGTGCGCTCGATGGTCGGCGCCTTGGTGAAGGTCGGCGAGGGCCGGATGACGGTCGAACAACTGGAGAAATTGATGAAGGCGAAGAAGCGCAGTGCCTTGGTGGAGACCGCGCCGGCGCATGGCCTGTTTCTCTGGCGGGTGTTTTACTGAGATGAATGTCGTCCTCGTAGAACCGGAGATACCGCCAAACACGGGAAACGTGGCGCGGCTGTGCGCGGCGACGCAGGCAACCCTGCATCTGGTCGGGCCACTCGGCTTTCGTCTCGACGACAAGACGCTGAAGCGGGCAGGCATGGATTATTGGGAGCATGTGACGTGGAAGTATTGGGACTCGCTGGATGCGTTACGGAGCAGAGCGTCGACGGATGCGAGATTCTACTACGTCACTACGAAATCGAAGCGGCCGTACACGCAGCCGCGCTACCAGTGGGGTGATTATCTGGTTTTCGGGCGCGAGACGGCGGGTTTGCCGAAGGCGCTATTGGATACGAATCCCGAGACGACAATTACAATCCCGATGTTTCATCCACAGGCGCGGAGTCTCAACCTGGCCACGGCGGTCGCGGTTGTGCTTTTCCATACCATGTGGCAGATCAAGTCCCGCGATGGTACTTGGCCCGGTTAAGGCACTCTGGCCATATGGCGCAACACACCGACTCGTTTGTGTCTTGGACATAGCCGTTGCTATCGTGTTGTACGAAGCGGTTAGGCAGGTAGAGGGGTTCTAAGCCAGCTCGTCCGGGGGGGTGGCGACACAGGCATCATCACTTGTTCTTGTTTGGCGACGAACCCTTTTGGAGGTTGTCCAGCAAGCCGCCGAAGGCGTCGGTTGCGCCCTGAAGAGCCTGACCCGCCTGATTGGTCACATTCGTGAGGTTCTTCTTCAAGTCATTCGCATTGATGCCAATATCGGGGATGTGTACCTGACTCATGACCGTAAGAAGAACGAGTCGCGAGATGTCCGTGGAATCGGTGATATTAGGGTACGTGACGTCGATATTCAGGGGGGTGCTGTGCTCGTATGGCTTGGCGCGGCTGAAATCCTTGATGGTGACCGTGCCAATGTGGACGCGCAGCTTGTCAATGGCGTACTTACTGGACTTGCTGGAGCCGCCGCCAGACGACACGACGCCCTTGAGTTTTTGGGCGTTCGACTCACCCTTGTTGTTTTTGACGATGACGAGTTGCTTGATGTTGATGAGCATATCGTTGACATGCGGCGCGCCGCTGAACATCGAGAGGAGTCGGTAATCGACATAGAGCTCCGGCATGTCCACGAACATTTTTTCCTGAAACTCCGGCGGATTCATCAGCTTGAGGTCATGCACATCCACTTTGCTGGAAAAAAGCTGCAAATCGACCGCGCCGACGGTCAACGGGAACCCGGTGATTCTCTTGGCGCCGTACTCGACGGATTTGCGGGCGATAACGTTGCGCGCCAAGAACAGGATGGCGACCAATACGATCAGAGTGGCGGTGCTTCCCCAAAGCAGCTTCTTCATGATTCGGTTATTAGCCTAAATCGCTGTCGGTTTCAAGCGAGCATGACCGATCAGGCCCGGTTCACGATCGCATGAATGTCGCGTAGCGTTTGCAGCAGCGTCTTGACTTCGCGCAACGGCAACTGGTTGGCGGCATCACTGAGGGCGTGGTCGGGATTCGGGTGGGTTTCCAGAAAGACGCCGTCACAGCCGGCGGCGACGGCGGCACGTGCCAGAACAACCGCCATGCGACGATCCCCGCCGGTGAATTTGCCACCCTGTCCACCGCCGGGCATTTGGACGCTATGCGTGGCGTCGAACACGACGGGCCAACCGAACTCCCGCATGATCGGGAGGGAACGCATATCGGCGACGAGGTTGTTGTATCCGAACGACGAGCCGCGCTCGGTCAAGATAATGCTATGTCCACCGACCGCCGTGATCTTGTCGATGACGTTGCGCATGTCCCACGGCGCGAGGAATTGGCCCTTCTTTACGTTGACGCAGCGCTTCGTGCGCGCGGCGGCCTGAACCAAGTCTGTCTGGCGGCAGAGGAACGCAGGGATTTGCAGCACGTCGGCGACTTCCGCTGCCGGTTTGCAGTGCGGGATTTCATGGACGTCCGTGAGGATGGGCAGACCGAACAGGCGCTTGACCTTTGCCAGGACGGCAAGCCCGCGCTTCAGGCCCGGCCCGCGAAAGCTATCGCGCGCGGTGCGATTGGCCTTGTCGTAGCTGGCCTTGAAGATGAGCGGGAGATCGAGGTCATCGCAGATTTGGGAGAGTGTTTCGGCCGTACGCAGCGCCATTTTTTCATTTTCGATCACGCATGGCCCGGCGATGATAAACAGGGAAGCGCGATTGCCTCCGAAAATGTGGTTGCCGACGCGGACGGTATTCATGCTTGCTTTTCTTTCAACGCCGCTTCGATGAAGCCGCGGAAGAGGGGGTGGGGTTTGTTGGGCTTGGAAAGGAATTCGGGATGGAACTGGCAGGCGATGAACCACGGGTGGTCGCGCAGTTCGACGAGTTCGACGAGGTCGAGTTTCTTGTATCGGCCGGCGACGATCATACCCGCCTTCATCAACTGATCACGGTAGGTGTTATTGAACTCATAGCGATGGCGGTGGCGCTCGGAGATCTCTTGTGTCCCATACAGATCGCGCGATTTCGTTCCTGCGACCAACTCACACAGTTGAGCCCCAAGCCGCATGGTCCCGCCCTTGGCCTCGATACCCTTCTGTTCTTCCAGCAGACAGATGATGGGATGGGGTGACTTCGGATCGAATTCGGTGGAATTGGCGTCCTTCAACCCGCAGACATTGCGGGCGAATTCAATGACGGCGATTTGCATGCCGAGACACAGGCCGAGGTAGGGGATCTTGTTTTCCCGCGCGTACTGCGCGGCAAGAATCTTGCCTTCGATGCCGCGATTGCCAAAGCCGCCGGGCACGAGGATCCCGGCCGCGCCCTTCAGGTGTTTCTCCGCGCCGTCCTTTTCGATGTGTTCGGCATCGACCCGGAGAATGTCGACAGCGCAATCGTTGGCAGCGCCCGCATGTTTGAGCGCCTCGTACATGCTCTTGTACGCGTCGATGAGCTGGATGTACTTGCCGACCACGGCGATGGGCGCCTTGCGCGACGGATTGATCATGCGCTGGAGCATGTGTTCCCATTCCGTCATCGGCTTGGCGGGCGCGTCGAGGCCGAGGTGGCGGCAGACGAGTCCGTCCACATTCTCGGCGCGCAGGTCCAGGGGGACCTCATAGATGGAGTGGGCGACATCGAGTTCCTCGATCACGCATTCGACGGGAACGTTGCAGAACAGGGAAATCTTCTGGCGGACTTCCTTGCCGAGGGTCCGTTCGCTGCGGCAAATCAGGATCTGCGGCACGATCCCGATTTCGCGGAGCTTGGCGACGCTTTGCTGGGTCGGTTTCGTCTTGATCTCGCCCGCCACGCGGATGAACGGCACGAGCGTGACGTGGATGAACAGGGAATTCTGCGGGCCGGCTTCGAGGGCGAATTGACGGATCCCTTCGAGGAACGGGAGTCCCTCGATGTCGCCAATCGTGCCGCCGATTTCGATGATGACGACGTCCGCGCCGCTCTTCTTGCCGACCTCGCGAATACGGTCCTTGATCTCGTTGGTTACGTGGGGAATGACCTGGACGGTTTTCCCGAGGTAATCGCCGCGGCGCTCCTTTTCGATGATGCGCGCGTACACCTGGCCGCTGGTGAGGTTGTTGAGGCGGGAGAGTTTGGCGTGCGTAAACCGCTCGTAATGTCCGAGATCGAGATCGGTTTCCGCGCCGTCGTCGGTCACATACACCTCGCCGTGCTGGAAGGGGTTCATGGTCCCGGGGTCGACGTTCAGGTACGGGTCGAATTTGGCGAGGGTGACCTTGAGGCCGCGGTTTTCCAGCAGTGTGCCGAGCGAGGCCGCCGAGAGGCCTTTGCCGAGCGAACTGATCACGCCGCCGGTGACAAAGATGTATTTCATGCCTGACTCTTCAAAATCTCCTCGACCAACTCGACGTCCTCGGGCCGATCCACGCCGATGGAATCGTGGGGCGTGATCCAGACTTTGATCGAGACCCCATTTTCCAGGGCGCGCAACTGTTCCAGCTTCTCGGTTTTCTCGAGTTCGCTCTGGGGCAGTTGCACGAACTTCAACAGGAACTCGCGCCGAAACGCATAGATCCCGAGGTGCTTGTAGAAGTTCGCCAACTTCAGCCACTCCAGCGCGTCGCTGGTCTTCGCATCGCGCACGAACGGCACGCGACTGCGGGTAAAATACAACGCCGCGCCGTTTTGCGCGAGGGCGACTTTCACAACGTTGGGATTATCGAGATTGGCGGCGGATTCGAGTTTACGCGCCAGGGTGCCCATGACGCATCTCGGGTCGGCCTGCATCCCGGTGATGAGTTGATCGATCATCTCCGGACGCATCAACGGCTCGTCGCCCTGGATGTTCAGCACGAGGTCGCAATCGTACGCGCGGGCGACCTCGGCGACGCGGTCCGTGCCGGTGGCGCAATCGGGCGAGGTGAGCATGGCATCGCCGCCAAAGGCCTCGACGGCTTCGAGGATGCGGGTATCTTCGGTGGCGACGACGACCTTGTCGAGCCGTTCGGCTTTGGCCGCCTGCTCGTAGACGCGTTGCACGAGAGACCTGCCCGCGATCATCGCCAGCGGCTTCCCCGGAAACCGTTGCGCCCCGAACCGCGCGGGAATGACCCCCAACGTGCGAACCTTCATGGCGTGCCACCTCGATTCATCGGGCGCAGTGTAGCAGACCGGCGGTAGGTGACAAGCGTTGCCACGGTCGTGTGTGGAATGGATCCATGGTCTGTGCCTGCCGGCGCGGGGAATCACAGTAGAATTGGGCTTGTTTCCAGCCGTCGTTATGGATAGAATGACGGCGGTTTGGCATGAAGGGTACAAAGGGAAAACGGGTCGGGTGGCTGGGGCTTCTGCTCGTGCTTGTCGTCGTTCCGTGCGTGCGTGCGGTCATTCTGGAAGGCACGGGCGACCCCACGTATAACACGAATGCCCCGACCGGCTCGTTGACCAACAGCGGCTGGCAATACGAAGGACAATGGTACATCTGGCTGGGCACCCCCATTGCGCCGACGTTTTTTCTGACGGCACACCACATCAACGGTAACGTGGGAGACCCGATTATTTTCAACGGGGTTTCCTATACGACGGTGGCGAACTTTGATGATCCGGATTCCGACCTGCGGATCTGGCAGGTGGGGCAGACGTTTCCCTCTTATGCGCCGCTCTACACGAACTCGAACGAAGTCGGTAGCACCTGCCTGGTGATCGGTCGCGGGACACAGCGGGGCAGCACGGTCTTGGTCGAGAGAGTAACATCAACCCTAACCAATGGTTGGATGTGGGGCGCCTCCGATAATGTCCAGCGCTGGGGGGAGAACAGCATTTCGGGTGTGTACACGGGCCTCGTCGCCACGCCATGCTGCACTTACCCAAATGCGCAATATTTGGGCGCCACATTCGAAGACAACGGAAATAGCAACGAATGCGACCTGTCGCTCAACGATTCCGGCGGGGCGATGTTTATCCAGGACGGCGGGTCAACGGGAACGTGGAAGCTGGCCGGAATTCATTGTGCGGTTGGCTATACCCCCGTCAACACCAACGGGAGCGGTTCAGGGTTCAACGCCGCCGTGGTGGATTTTCGGGGATTGTACCTCGAAGACTGCGCGACGGGCTGCTGGACGCTAGCTGCCTCCACCAACGATTCAGGTCCTGTGATCGCTCCATTTTCATTCTTGAGCACCCGGGTTTCGGCGCGCATTTCGTGGATCAATAGCATTCTTAACGCTGCGCCGATAGCCATTTTCAGTGGTAGTCCGACCAACGGGGCCGCGCCGTTGACCGTGACATTCACGGACAGTTCCACCGGCCCGATTAGCAATCGGTTCTGGAGTTTTGGAGATGGCGCCACAACCAACTTTGTCAACGCGACCAACCCGACGCACATCTACACGGACGGCCTGTACAACGTGACCCTGATCGTCAGCGGCGTGGGTGGGTCCAGTACCAACACGGTGGCGAACATGATTGGCGCTTACGACCCGTTCGCGTGGTGGCAGCTCCAGTACTTCGGCAGCACCAACAATAATCCGAACACCGCGCCGGGCGGGGATTACACCGGCACCGGCATGAGCAACACCAACAAATTCCTGACGGGCTTCAACCCCACCAACGGGGCGGCGTACCTGCACGTCATCAGCATCGCCACCACGAACACCACGGACATGAACGTAATTTATCTGGGGGCCAATGGCGACAGCACCTGGTCGCCGGGCATCGCGTCGCGCACCAACGTGCTGGAATTCACGGCGGGCACGGCCAGTGGCGGCTACTCGAATGACTTCACGAGCACCGGCCAGACGAACATCCTCAGTGGCGGGACCGGAACCGGCATCGTGACCAACATGGTCGATGCTGGCGGCGCGACCAACACACCGTCGCGGTACTACCGGGTCCGCGTGCTGCTGCCCTGAACGCTCGTTGAGAGGAGTGCAGGCGCGAGGGTCGCCTCGTCTCGCCATGGGAGCCGGTCTCCGATGCGGAAATCCGCGCCAGTCACCGCGCGTTTCTAGTCGATGGCCGGACAAAACGCACGGGTGGAGAGGGAAGCGGGCCCAGTCATGTCCTCGCAACTCTAGTGTGGTTTGTCTTTCCCGTCGGTGAGAAGTTTGAGTTCTTCGACACGTGTCTCCAAGGCGCGAATTTGTCCGAAAATTGCTTGGAGTTCTTTGGGAGCACCCGATTCGCCTTCAGTTAGCTCGAGCCTACAATCTACGGTGCCGCCCCTGTCTAGAAAGTCAAAGAGGTCTTTAATCGAGATCTGAAGACTGCTCTTCACTTCGCCTTCTCTAGCCTTGGACTTGTTGATTTCCGCGATGACCTGCTGCGTGATTTGACCCAGATTGCTCTCAATGAATGTGTCGGCTTCTTTCTGCAGGTCCTTTTCGATTTGCTTATTGGTCAAGTCGAGTCTTGTGATTTCCCGGCTGGTTCTTCGGAGTTCATAAAGACGCTCAATGACGTTAAGTATTTTGTCGGCTGCGAGCCCAATCGCCTTGACTAGAACGTAGACAGCGGAAATCTCCAGGATGATCGAACCTTCCTGAATGGATAGGATCTTGGCTTGGTCGGCGGTTGTGTCCGTGAGTAGGCCAAAATGTCGAATAATCTTCCACCACTGGTCGGTGTATTCGCGCCACTCAGCGACGTTGGTTATGCGGCGGCCCGGATCGGGGCGGTGGATTCGGTACATCCAATCCACCGAAGGACGGGGCGGGGCTGAGTATCTGGAGAGCGATAATTTTGCTGGAAGCGGCATGGGAGTTGTGCTACTCTCGGCGGTTGTTGTAGTTCTTTGAAATAAGGGATGGCGTAGCAAGAGGGAGGGAACGAGACCGTGGGAACGCGGCGACAGAGCGCCGTGGCTACAGTACTACGGGTTCGACGGTTCGACAGGCTCACCGCAGGCCCTTCGACGCTGCTCAGGGCAGGCGGGGGGTGCCCAACAGGGAGGGGGTTGCAAAACGAACCCAATTCTGTGCAGGCCGGCGTGGAAAAGTGTGGGAAACGAAGCCAATTATCGCGTACGACAACGACTCGGCTTTTTGGGGTGTTGCGAGGTTTGGATTAGCTTGAGGGACAATGTGTTAGAGATTCAAGTGTGCCATTTTGTCACTTGGCTTCGTTTCCGGGGGGTTCGCTTCCATTTACGACCTGCCGTGTCAGGGAATGGGGCCAAAGATGGGCCCAAGTTTGGTTTGATTTGGGCCTCGAAATTGTGGCTTCCCGCGCTGTATGTCACAACCCTTGCACTTCGCGGTGGCGGAAGCAGGTGACGAGGTGGTCGTTGACCATTCCAGCGGCTTGCATGAACGCGTAACAGATCGTCGAGCCGCAGAAGGTGAACCCGTGGCGTTTCATATCCTTGCTCATCGCGTCGGATTCTTTCGAGGTGGCACGGATTTGCTTGAGGGACTGGAGGCGATTGACCAACGGCTGGCCGCCGACGAATTGCCAGATGTAACGGTCGAACGAGCCGAATTCGTCGCGGACCTGGAGAAACGCGCGGGCGTTGATGACCGTAGAGCGGACTTTGAGGCGATTACGGACGATGCCGGGGTTCTGCAGGATTTTGGCGAGGCGTTTGTCCGTGTAGCGCGCGACTTTTTCGGGGTCAAAATTGTCGAAGGCCCGGCGGTAGTTCTCGCGTTTCAGCAACACCGTTCGCCAACTCAGGCCTGCTTGCGCGGCATCGAGGACGAGGAATTCGAAGAGTTTGCGGTCGTCGTGCAATGGCACGCCCCATTCGGTGTCGTGATACTCCGTCATCAGCGGATGATCGAGACACCAATCGCAACGAATTGAATTGTCGGCCTTTGCCATGACAAATGATTGGTGGAAGGTAGAGGTTCGGTTTGCGAAACGCAAGAATGACCGTGACGCGCATGGCGTTCGAGATGAGATTGATTGGCGAAAAGAGAGATCGAACGACCGCAAGCGCGGAGGCACGCGCCAGGAGTTGGCAGCACGATTTTTCCTCGACAAACCGCGTGTTTCCAGCTAAATACGGCGGTCATAAGGAGGTGGAAATCCCACCATGACAAAGAAGGCGCTGGGCAGGGGACTGGATGCACTCATCAACGGCGGGGTCGTTCGCAGCGTAGCGGTCGAACCGCCCCATGTCGAAGTCGCGATCGCGCCTCCCGCACCAACCACGACGATGGCGCAACCGTTGGGTACGGCTCCGTCCGCCGGAAGCGCCAGTGGCGTCCGCCACCTGGGCATCGACACCATCGAGCGCAGTCCGTTTCAGCCCCGTAGTGAATTCGACCCCGAACAACTCCGCGAGCTGGCCGATTCCATCAAACAACGGGGCGTGATCCAACCGTTGTTGGTACGACCGTTGAGTGGCGCGGGAGACACACGCCGCTACGAGTTGATTGCCGGAGAACGCCGTTGGCGCGCGGCGCGCGAAGCCGGGTTGACCACGATTCCGGCGATCGTCCGCGAGGCCAGCGACGAGGAAGCACTGGAGATCGCGCTGATTGAAAACCTGCAGCGCGAAGACCTCAACGCGATTGAAGAGGCGCGGGCGTACGACCAGTTGGCCACGCAATTCAAACTGACCCAGGAACAGATTGCCGAAAAGGTGGGCCGGAGTCGCGCGGCGGTGGCCAATTCGACGCGTCTGCTCGGGTTGCCGACAGAAGTGCAATCGTGGGTTGCCGATGATCGGCTCAGCGTCGGTCACGCCAAGGCGATTCTGGGGATGCCCAGTCCGACCGAGCAACGACTCATCGCGGAGCGAGTGCTCAGGCGCAGCCTGACGGTGCGCGAGACGGAGCAACTCGTGGAGCAACTCAAGGGCGAGGGGAAAGTGCGTTCGCGCGTGCTGACCGCGACGGTGAAATCGGCGCACGTTCTGGCCATCGAGGAGCGGTTGCAGCAGAAATTTGGCACGCACGTCAACGTTCATCACGGCAAGAAGAAGGGCCGCATCGAGATCGAGTATTATGGGAATGACGATCTGGCGCGGTTGCTGGATATCCTCGGGATTGACAACCTGTAGCGGGTTGGGCAACTGTAGCGGCGCTCTATGAGCGCCGAAATTGACGAACGCGACCGGCAGCGCCGCGCCAAACGCTACGAGGCGATTCACAACGGAATCTTCGTTGTGGAGACCGTCTATACCATCCTGTTGCTGCTCGCGTTTCTCTTTTCGGGAAGCTCGGATTCGCTGGCCCACTTTGCGCGGTCGAAATCGTCCAACCCATGGATTTACGTGGCGATTTACGGGGTAGTTGTCGTGGTCGCGACGAAGCTTCTCTTCCTGCCGCTGAATTTCTTTGGTGATTTTTATCTCGAACACCGGTTCGGCCTTTCGAATGAGACGTTTGGCGCGTGGGCGTTCGACGAATTGAAGACGCTGGGACTGAACTTGGCGCTCAGCGTGGTGATCCTGGACGTCTTGTACTTTTTCCTGCGGCACGCCGGGCGATGGTGGTGGGTAGGCGCGGGGTTTTTCTTCCTGCTGTTCGGGGTGGTCATGTCGGCGCTGTTTCCCGTGCTGATTTTGCCGTTGTTCTACAAATTGCACCCGCTGGAGAATGAATCCTTGCGGTTGAAGCTCACGGCACTGGCGCAACGCGTCGGCGCGAAGGTGCTGGGGGTCTACCGGATGGACATGAGCGAGAAAACAAAGAAAGCCAACGCGGCGTTTGCCGGGCTGGGCAGCACGAAGCGAATCATTTTGGGCGACACGTTGCTGGATAAGTTTGCGGAGGACGAGATCGAAGTGGTCATGGCGCACGAGATGGCGCATTACCAGCATGGTGACATCACGAAAATGATCGCTTGGGGAGCGATGACGACGTTCATCGGGCTGAAAGTGGCCGACATCGGGTTAAACTGGGGCCTGCACCACGTATTTCAATTCAGCAACCTGTGGGACATCGAAGCGTTCCCCTTGTTGGCCTTGTGCCTGTTTGTGTTTGGGTTGGTGGTGATGCCGCTCAACAACGCGTTCTCGCGCTCGCGGGAATGGAAAGCCGACGCCGCTGCGCTGGAGCTTACGGCCAATCGCGACGCGTTCATCCGCGCCATGCGCAAGCTCGGCGAGCAGAATCTCGCGGACCTGTCGCCGCATCCGGCAGTGGAGTTTCTGTTGCACGATCATCCGTCGCTGGCGCGGCGGATCGCCTGGGCCGAACAATGGCAAGGAAACTGATCGTTGGAGTCATTCTGCTGCTGACGGCCGGTTGTGGCGGGTCGACGGCCCCCCAACCGATCCCGTGGCAACAATGCAACGGCGAGCGCGCCTATGAACATGTCGCCAAACTCGTGGGCTACGGCCCGCACCCGAGCGGGAGTGAAGCGTTGGGACGCGCGGCCTCGTATATCACCACGCAGTTACAGGATTACGGATTGACGGCCGACGAACAAGTGTTTGTGGCGCAAACGCCGTACGGCACGAAACAGTTTCGCAACGTGATTGCCAAGACGCGTGTTCAACAGGGCGGACCGAATCGCGTCATTATCATCGGGTCACACTACGATACGAAACTCTTCACCAACGTCACGTTCGTTGGCGCGAACGATGGCGGATCGAGTACGGGGACGCTGCTGGAGATCGCCCGCGTGGCCGCCGACCAGCCGAACCTGTGGTTTGTGTTTTTCGACGGGGAAGAGGCGATGGTGCAGTACAGTGACACGGACGGGCTGTGGGGGAGCAAGTTCTTTGTCGACAATCTCAAGAGCAAGGATCAGGTGAAGGACATCAAGGCGATGATCCTGCTCGACATGGTCGGCGACAAAAACCTGAAGGTCACGGTCGCGGGGACCATTGGGACGGAGGTGTTCGATGCCGCCCGCTCGGCAGGATTCCGGGACTATTTCAACTACGGAGCCAATGCGATTCTCGATGACCATGTGCCGTTCGAGCGGGCGGGGATACCGGCGGTTGACCTCATCGACGCCGATCTCATCAAATTCAACTATGGAAATCCGCCCGGCCCCCGAGAATACTGGCATACCGAACGAGACACGCTCGACAAGATCGCGCCGCATAGTCTGGAGATTGTCGGTCAAACGGCCTTGCGGCTCATCGAACTCCTTGAGAATCAAGCGACTGGCCATTGATTCGGCCCACGGCTTGCTTTACCTTTAGCCATGATCGCCGTCAGCATGATGGCTTGCTTGAAATCGACGGGTCGATGATCGGGACTTCCGCATGGAGGACAAACTCCAAGTACTTGAAAGCGTGCCGGTTCTGGCCAGTCTCGGCGAAGAGCTGATGAAGGGTTTAGCCGAGCGTGCCGAGTTTGTCGGGGTCAAGAAGGGTGACCTCGTGGTGCGCGAGAATGACCCGGGCGACGCCCTGTACGTGGTCGTTTCGGGCCGGTTGCAGGCCTACACGAGATTGAAGAGCGGCCGGGATCGGGTCTTCGCCACGTACTGTGATGGGGAATGCTTTGGGGAGATGCCGTTGCTCAGCGGCGAGACGCACTGGGCCAATGTCCGCGCGCTCAACGATTCGATGCTGCTGAAAATCCCGCGGGAGGATTTCGATGCCCTCGTGAATCGCGATCCGCGTGTGGCAGTCAGCTTCAGCCAGCGGATGGGGCATCGCATCAAGGAACTTCGGGAGGAGAAACATCGCGCGAAGTGGAGCACGATCATTTCGTTGTACGGCTCGCTTCCCGGGACCGGCAAGACGACGCTCGCGCACAATCTCGTCGCGAGCCTGGCCCACGAAACGGGCGAACCCGTATTGCTTCTCGACCTCACCGGCAAGCAGCGCGGGGTGCCGCTGTTGAAGTGCGAGCGGCTCGATTTTCGCAGCGGTCTCGGATTGCAGGACATCGTGGTTCGGTCGCCGTTGGCGTATGACCGGTTGAATCTCGATCTGGTGGGGGACGAACGGGAGATCCCGTTGATCGCTCCAATCTTCGGCCATCTCGTGAAGCAATACGATTACATCATCTGCGATCTTCCGAACGAGGTGTCCGCGTCGGTGTTCGCCTGCCTGGTGCAATCGGACAAAGTCTTCGTCATCTCCAAGCATGACGACGAACATCTGTACCGGACACGGTTATTGCTGGAGGATTTCCGCTCGCACGCGACGCCGCGCGAACTGGAAGTCCGCGTTATTCTCACAGCCGTCGGCGGGACCAGCGCGCCGTATGTCGAGGAGGCCGAACGCAAGGTCGGCCAGCCGATCGCGTACCTGTTGCGGTGGATTCCGGAAACCGAAGTCGTGGAAGCGGTGGATGGGACGCCGTACGTGATCCGTCAGCCGATGGGCGCCTACAGCCTTGTCGTGAGGCGCATGGCGCGTGAGTTGGGGAACGCACTGGTTGGTCTGGCGCTGGGCACGGGCGGGGCGCGCGGTCTGGCGCACATTGGCGTCATCCGCGTGCTGGAACGCGAGGGAATTGGCATCGACGTGGTGGCGGGCAGCTCGATGGGCTCGCTGATCGCGGCGGCGTGGGCGGTGGGGAAGTCCGCGGACGAGATGGAGGAGATTGCGAAGCAGATTCGCAGCAAGCGGACGTTCTTGAAGCTGCTCGATCCGATGTTCCCGGGCGCGGGCGTTTTCCGCGGGATCAAGGTCTACAACTTTCTGCATTCAATCGTGAACGGGCTGACGTTCGCCGATACGCTCATTCCCCTGAAGATCGTCGCCAGCGACCTGAACACGCTCGAAGAAGTCGTGTACGAAGAGGGCAAACTCATCGACGCCATTCGCGCCAGCATCACGATTCCCGGCATTTTCCGGCCCGTGGTCAATAATGGGCATACGTTGATTGATGGCGGTATTACCGATCCCGTGCCCGTGCAGGTGCTGACGTGGGCCGGCGTTTCGAAGATCATCGCGGTCAACACAATCCCCAACACGGAGGAAATGAAGCAACGCGAACGCAGTCGGCATGAGATGTCGACCGCGACGCGGAAGGAACGGAGAGGGGTGTTACATGAGACCGGGCCTCTGGTGGAAACGCCGACCAGCATCATCAACATCTACATGCGGTCGATGCACGCGATGCAGTCGCGGATGGCCGAGATGGCGTGCAACAACGCCGACGTGGTGATCCGACCCCTGCTGGCGGGCAGCGTGTGGTACGATTTTTATCATCCCGAACGCTACATTCGCTGCGGGGAAGAGGCGGCGGAGGCAGCCCTGCCGCAATTGAGGGAGTTGGTGCGCGCATGAACTGGGATCGCCTGACCATTCCGGAGCAGCGCCGGATCCAGAACAAAAAGCTCCACCGCTACCTGACGGACGTCATCGCCCCGTTCAGTCCGTACTACAAGAAGCTCTTCGCCGAGCATCACATCGATCCGCGACGCATCAAGACGGTCGACGATCTACGCCAGATGCCGTTCACGAGCAAGGCCGACCTGCTTCCGACCCCCGAACAACCGGAGAGATTTCGCGAGTTCATCATCACGCCGGACCTTTCGGTGCTGAAACACCGTCCGCGGGTGGTTGCCGAGGCGCTGTTGCGCGGTCGGAGCGCGGTCGAGCGCCGGTTCGAGCGCGAATATCGCCCGATTTTCCTGACGGCCACGACGGGACGCAGCTCGTTGCCGGTCGCCTTTACCTACACCGACCACGATATGTGCAATCTTCGCATATCCGGCGCCCGGCTCATCGAGACGTTCGCCGCGACGACGAAGATGCGCGGGGTGAACATGTTTCCCTACGCGCCGCACCTGGCGTTCTGGCAGGTGGTGTACGCCGGGCTGGAGTTCGGCATGTTGCTGGTGAGTTCGGGAGGCGGGAAAGTCATGGGCACCGACGGCAATATCAATCTGATTGAAAAGATCAAGCCCGAGGCGCTCATCGGCATTCCGACGTTTGTGTATCACGTGATTCGCGAAGCGCACGCACAAGGTCGCAAGTGGCCACAGGTTTGCAAGGTCGTGCTCGGTGGCGAGAAGAGTCCCGCGGGCATCCGCCGAAAGATGGTGACGTTGCTGCAGGAGATGGGTGCGGGCGACGTGCGGGTGTGCGGCACGTACGGATTTACCGAGGCGCGGGTCGCGTGGGGCGAATGTCCGACGCTTCCCGAAGAATCGAGCGGCTACCACTTGTTCCCCGATCTCGGGTTGATTGAGGTGATTGACCCCGAAACGGGTGAGGTGAAGGGCGAGGGCGAGCCGGGGGAGTTGGTGTATACGCCCCTCAACGCGCGGGGGACGGTGGTGTTGCGGTATCGGACCGGCGACTACGCCGATGGCGGCATTACGTGGGAACCCTGCCCGCATTGTGGCCGCACCGTGCCGCGGATCGTGGGCAATATCGGCCGGGCTTCGAACACGAAGGAGCTTCAGTTCGGGAAGTTGAAGGGTACGCTCGTAAATTTCGACACGCTACAGCAGATCCTCGACAACACGACCGAGATTGGCGAGTGGCAGTTGGAGATTCGCAAGGCCCACGATGACCCGCATGACGTGGACGAACTGATCCTGCATCTTGCGGCGTCGAATGGCGCCAACCTGGAACAACTCAAAGAAAAGGTCCGCACGCGCTTCCAGACCGAGATGGAGTTAACACCCAATCGCATCGAAGTGCATTCCCTCGACGACATGCTCAAGCGCATCAAGCTGGAAAGTTCGTTGAAGGAAGTCCGGATACTGGATGCGCGGCCGAAGGAGTAATGCACTATAGCACAGACCCCGCCCTTAACCCGTGGCAGGGACCGGCCCGGGCCGTTACGGCACCAGCCGGACCCGGTAATACCGGGATGACGTAGTTGTATTCGTCACTCCCCCAGCATCAAGGTAGTTGGTGGTGGTGACCCCGCTGCCAACCACGAAAATCATCGGGCTAAGGTCGGCAAAATTGGTTGAGTAGCTGCCATCGGCTGCGCCGTTGGTGACCTGCACAGTGTTGGTTGTCCCTGCCGATGCAGACCAACTAATTTGGATGTCGTTGGTTTGCACAGCGATTCCGGCGATTTGAAGCACTGGCGGTGGTGGTGGTACCACCAAACTGAAGATCACTCCCAGGTTATATAGGCCGCCCGCGTAGGTCATTCCGTACAGGGTCGAACCCGACGCCGTCACATCACCCAAAGGATTCGCACCGTCGCTTGGGTTGCCTGCGAACTGGTGTAGAAGGCTAAAGTCAGTGCCACCGGTATTGATCTGGAAAACTACACCTAGATTTGACGCGCCACCCTGGTACGTCATGCCGTACAGGGTCGAACCCGACAGCGTCAAATCGCCCCAAGGATTCATGCCGTCACTACAGTCGAACGAATGGAGAACCTGATACCCTGTGGCGTTGGTGTTCACCTCGAAGATCACGCCGTCGTCGTTTCCGCCGCCCTCGTAGGTCATGCCATAGAGCGTCGAACCTGATAGCGCCAAGGAACGGTTGGGACCCGCGCCATCGCTATACGCGAACTGGTGCAGTAGACCAAAGCCTGTACCGTTAGTGCTGATCTGGAAGATCACGCCGTAGCCGTTTGCGCCGCCACAGTGGGTGGTGCCATAGAGGACAGAACCCGCAAGAGTCAGAGTTCCTTGGGGAGTGCTGCCGTCGGTGCCGGCGAACTGATACAGAGGGGCGAAGCCCGTGCCGTCCGTGTTGATCTGGAAGACCATGCCATATCCATTTGTGCCGCCTACGGAAGTCATACCATAAAGAGTCGAGCCCGACACAACCAGAGAACCCTCTGGATTCCCGCCGTCGGTTGGTCCGCCCGTGTACTGGTTGCCCACAAATTCATGTAAAAGCGCATAACCAGTGCCGTTGGCGTTCAGCTCGAAGATCACGCCGGCGTTGTTTGTGCCGCCATAATAGGTCATGCCGTATAGGGTCGAGGCTGACAACGTCAACGAGCCGTTGGGATAGTAGCCGTCACTCGTGAAGCTGGGGAACTGGTGCAAAGCGCTGGGGCCAGTGCCGTTCGTATTTACTTGGAAGATCACGCCTCCGCTGTTTCCGCCGCCGCGCGGGCTCATGCCGCACATGGTTGAACCCGATGGAGTCAGGGAAGCCATGGGGTTGTAACCATAAGCGCCGTTGAACTGGTATGGAAGGGTATCTTGACCCTGCGACGTATACGCCAAAAACAGGGTGGCGATTGAAAGCACTACGACAAAAAGAGTACGTCCCATGGCACCTTGACGTACATTATAAATATGCACTTTAGCAAACGAAAGCACTGGCCAAGAGTCAAGGAAATTAGTAGCCTGCAAAGCTGTTGGCGCATCGAGATTCCAAGCGTGCTCCAAACTGGGACTCATCGGATCCCACCGTCACAATCATGCATCCTTCCAGGTCCGGTGGATACGGATGCTGCCCCGTTTCGTGAGTTCTCCGAGAAGAGTCTCCTTGATAGAGAGCAGATCCGAGTCCGACGGACGAAATTGCTCGTTGTAGCGGATGGATTTGTCGATTGACCAGGACGGTGTCTGCGGGCTCGGATCGTTGGAGTAGCGGGGAAAGATGTGCCAGTGCAAGTGCGGTTCCATATTTCCCAGGCACTCGTAATTTAGTTTTTTCGGATGGAAACCGTGAAACACGGATTCGGCGAGGAGACTCATCTCAATTAAGAACTGTTCCCTTGTGCCTCGGGGCAACACATGGAGTTCCGGCGCGTGCGTCTTGCACAAGAAGAGCGAATATCCGCGAAAAAACTGAAAGTCTCCGCACACGACATAGCCGGTATCCAACTCAGCGACGAAATGACGATTGCGATGCTCGCGGATTTCCTGGATGCGGTCGCAGATGAAGCAGGGGGATTCGCTCATTCTTCGTCCTTTGACACTAGCATGAGCACACGTGTTGTGCACGGGGCATTGCGTCTGTCGGGCCGGGTTGCCATGCCATCCGGCGTGGTGAAGTTAACACGTTGCGTTGGTCGGGCGAGAGTGTTAACGTGCTGGCGAATCTGGAGGAGGTCGCAATGAGAATGCGGTTTTGGACTTTGGCAGGAGTCGTTTTACTTTTTGGCATGAACACAAATGCGGCATTGCGCACGGAGATGATCGACTACAAACAGGGCGACACGACGTGTGAGGGGTATCTCG
>JBEKLM010000002.1:0-158200 GCA_050010195.1 Verrucomicrobiia bacterium | reverse complement strand
AGCCGTGGCGCACACTATCGCCGTCGCCATTCCCAACATCCACGATCCGCTAAAAAGGGAGCGTCGTGAAAGCCAGCTTTATCGGGTTCTTGGCCGTCTTGGGACTGTGCTGCGGGCCGGTTCAGTCTGACGCCGACACCGTGTACGTGTCGACCTTCGATCTGGAGTCTGTGCTCTCAATCAACTCCGCGGGCACTGTGACGACATTCGAGGGCCCTGGCTCCGGTCTCAACTACCCTGACGGTCTCGCCCTCGACGGCAGCGGGAATCTTTACGTAGCCAACTCAGGCGCAGGTGGCACAATCGAAGTATTCCCCCCTGAAGGTGGAACCGGGTCGGTATTCGCCACGTCGGGCCTCAGTTTTCCTCTCGGCCTCACTTTTGACAGCAGCGGGAATCTCTACGTCGCAAATGCCGCGAGTAGCACTATTGAAGAGTTTAGTCCGAACGGCTCCGGCACCGTCTTCGCCACGGCTGCCGCGGGGTTGAACGGCCCTAGCGCTCTTGCCTTTGACAGCAGCGGCAATCTCTACGTCGCCAACGAGGGCAACTACACCATTGAGGAGTTCGGCCCAGGAGGAACCGGCACAGTCTTCGCCACCTCCGCATCGGGCGTAAGCAACCCGTATGGCCTCGCCTGGTTCGGCGGAAACCTCTACGTCGCAAATGGTGGAAACAACACCATCGAAAGATTCAACGCGCTGGGCCAGGGCTCCATCTTCAGCAGCACCAACCTCCTCAGCTTCCCGGACGAGATCGCCTTCGACAGCAGCGGCAACTTGTATGTGGCCTGTAACAGTGTAACGCTCGGTGACAGCCAAATTCTGAAATTCAATCAGGACGGCGTCGGCTCGGTATTCGCTTCCGGCTTGGACGGCGCCGTGGGCATCGCCATCGAAGAAATCCCCGAGCCATCCGCTCTTCTCCTCCTCGGCCTCGGCCTGTCCGCCCTCGCCTTCTCCCATCGCCGCCGCCAGTAGCCTTTATTTTCGGGCACCAACGTGGCGATCACGATCCTGTCCGTGACAGGCGAAACGTACCAGTTGCAGTATAGTAGCTCGATGAACCCTGCGAACTGGATCAATATCGGCGGGGCGGTAGTGAGCAACAGCCTCGGGAGCATCCTGACGCTTACGAACTTTGGTGGAGGTTCGCAACCCCGGGGTTTCTATCGGATTCACACTACCGGGCCGTGATGACAACAAACATGTTTGGACAGGATGATGCGGGGCATACGATACGCGCCGCACGATCTACTCGGCAGCTCGACAACGGCGACAGGCTGCGCAGTTTGCAGTTGACAACCGCCGTGGATATTGGTATCGATACCAGAGCGAAGAATGTTTCCCGACGAACATTCGGTATGGCTCCGGTCGAGGCTCTCCCGGGGGGGCGAGGTCGTGGTAGCCATTGATTGCAGACGGGAGAGACAGGAAGACGACACATGAAACCGCGTGACCGCTTTGTAACCGTTGCCTTCGCAATGTTCGCGGCCACGGCGTTGATCGCGGTTCGACCCGCCAAGGCCGCTTCCACCGCCAGCGACAATGCCTGTAACTCACCCTACAGCGGCACGAGTTGGAGCACCGGGCAGAACGGCGGCACTGGGTTTGGCCCATGGTCACTGTTTCAGACGGGCAGCGGGACCTCGAGCTTCTTCGCCGCCAGCGCGGCGGACACCGGGAATAGTTGTTCCAGCAGCGGTGGAATCAACGCCAGTTGCGGCGAATCTTGGGGCGAGTTTGCGGGCAGTGGGGCCATCGCCAACGCACTCCGGACGTTCACCGGCACCCCCAATTCCCTGCTGACGAACCAGACTTTTTCGTTCTCGATCGCCAACGGATACGTTGACACCGCCGGCGCAGTGGCCCTGGCGTTGGAGAATTCCAGCAGCAACATCGTCTGGGAATTTCTGTATGTCGGGGGCAACCCTGGCGGCTACTACTCGATCTACGACGGCTCCGGGTCCAATGACGTGGACATCGGCTATCTGACGAGCGGGTTGGTTGTTGTATTTACCCTCACATCCACGAACACCTATTCCGTCACCATCACGCCGGTGGGGGGTTCGACCACAACAGCGACCGGCACGCTGCAAAACCCCGTTGGGGGACAGGCCATTAGTCAGTTTTGCTTTTACAACAATGAGCCGTCGACCGGCAACGGTTGCAATTACAACGCCTTTCTCAACACGATCAGCGTGACCTGTCCAGGTTTCACGGTGTCCGCGCCGACGAATCAGAGCGTCTGTGTGGGGAACACGGCGTCATTTTCCGTCTCTGCCAGCGGGGCCAACACGCCGAGTTATCAGTGGCAGGTCAGCACCAACGGCGGGAGCGCCTGGAATCCGGTCAGTACCGGCACGGGCGGGACGACGACGAATTACACCACGGCGGCGACCATGGCCGGCAACAACGGCGCGATGTTCGAGTGCGCGGTGACCGCCGCGTGCGGCAATACGGTTACCAGTGCCGTTGCGACCCTCACCGTCGCCACGACGACGAGTATCACCACGCAACCGACCCCCCAGACTGCGTACACAGGCGGGAGTGCCAACTTTACCGTGGTCGCGTCGGCCCTTTCCTACCAATGGTATGAAGGCCCGACGGCTGGCGGCGTGGCGCTGAGCAACGGCGGCTCGGTGAACGGCGCGACGACGGCCACGCTGACGTTGAGCGGTCTGGCAACGAACAACAGTGGGGCGAATTTCTACGTGGTGGTCAGCGGGTGCGGAACACCCCAAATATCCACCGGCGCGACGTTGACCGTGCTGGCGGTTGATCCATTTCTCAAGGCAAACGGTCGGAGTATTCGCAATGGCCACGGTAACGGAGACGTGGTGCCCCTGCACGGCGCGAACTTTGGCGCCTGGCTTATCATGGAAGGCTGGATGTGCCCGATGGATTCCTCCGGGCTTCCCGACAATTATTCCGTCATCTCGGAACTCGATAGCAACTTTGGTGTTGCCACCGAGCAGAGTTTGATCCGGACCTATCAATACAATTGGGTTGTGACCAACGATCTCGACAAGATCCGGGCGTTGGGCATGAACCTGGTCCGGGTGCCGTTCTGGTGGGGGGACGTCGAAACCCTGTCCGGCGCGTGGCGCACCGACGCTTTCGATCGAATGGACTGGGTTGTCAGCAATGCGTGGCAACGCGGAATCTACACGATTCTCGATTTCCACGGCGTGCCCGGCGGGCAATCCACCTCGCAGGACACCGGACAAGAGAATCAGAACGCGTACTGGACGAATGCCGCCGACCAGGTTGCGACGGCGATGATCTGGTCGAATATCGCGGCGCACTACGTGGGCAACCCGGCGGTCGCCGCGTACGATTTGATGAACGAACCCTCCGGTGCGCCGACGCAATTGGCGATCTGGTACATGTACACCAATCTGTATCAGGTGGTCCGCTCGGTGGATCCCGATCACATCTGCCTGATGGAGGGATGCTGGAGCGGCACGGGCACCAACGGCGCGTCGTTAAACTGGCAGTGGGATGTCTTGCCGCCGCCGTCAATGTTCGGCTGGAGCAACGTGGTCTATTCGATGCATTCCTACGCCGGCTCGACCGGTGCCGTGACCAACGAGGTGCGGAAACAGACCGGCGATTTTGCGAGCCACTACTCGTGGAATGTGCCGGACTACATCGGCGAGTTCCAGGCGTATGGCGCCGGGTCTTGCTGGCAGTATACGATCACCAACTACGATGCGTACGGGATAAACTGGTCCACTTGGACTTACAAGGCCACGGCTGGCACCGTCCCGAACTCGTGGGGCATTTATGATCCCAACTCCAACGGGACACCGCCCACGCCCAACATACAAACCAGTACTTCCGCGACAATCTCCAATGACTGGGCACAGTCGCAGACCACGGAGGGCTTTGGCGTTGTTTCCTTTGAGCAACAATATCTGGGAGGGCCGCTCGCCGTTGCGAATTCGTACACAGCCACCTCCGGCGTGACACTGGTCGTCGGCACCGGCGCGGGCGTGCTGGCCAACGCTATCGACATCAATGCCGGACGGTCGGGCATCCAACTTCAGGCGGTTTTGGTCAACAGCCCGGCGAACGGCGTGTTGACTCTCAATACGAACGGCGCGTTCTCCTACGCACCCAATGCCGGTTTTATCGGGGCGGACACGTTTCGATATCAGGTGTATGATGGCTGGCAGTTATCCGTGGATATCGCCACGGCGGTGATCCAGGTGAATCCGCCACCGGCCCCGCCCGCACCCACGGGCTTGACGGCGGTTGCGGGTGACGGGGTGGTGATGCTGAGTTGGAACGCGGTCAGCGCCGCCAGCAGTTACAACGTCATTCGGGGAACGACCGAGGGTGGGCCGTACACGACGACCAACGGAGTGGCTGGGGAGACCGGCACCAACTACACCGATACCAGTGTCAGCGATGGTACGACGTACTATTACGTGGTCACAGCCGTCGATGCGGGCGGGCAGAGCGGTGACTCGAATGAAGCGGAGGCGCTGCCGTTGTCGGCCTACCAGCAATGGCAGGTGGCCTATTTCGGCAGCACGACCAACCCGTTGGCCGCGCCCAATGCGGACCCCTACGGCAAGGGCATCAGCAATACCAACCAGTTCCTGCTGGGTCTCAACCCAACCAATCCCGCCTCAGTGTTCCAGATTCTTAGCGTGGTACCGCAGGGCATCGACATGGGGATCCGTTGGGCGGCGGCCGGCATCCGCACCAACGTCGTGCAAGCAGGTTCGGGTGACGCCAGCGGTGATTACACGGCCAACTTCGCGGACATCAGCGGGCCGATCATCATCACCCCCAGCGGCGACACCACGACCAACTACACGGACAGCGGCGGCGCGACCAACGGGCCGGCCCGCTATTACCGGATTCGGCTTGTGCCCTGAGGATGTGGCGCGACCGGGCCGCGTGACGTGATAGTGAAAAACCTGCCAACCGGCGCAGATTGTGATTGACAGGAACGGGAGTTTTTGGTAACGATACCAACAGTGAGTGGTAGTCGTGCAGCACGCACGGGTAATGAAACGAATCCTAACAGGAGAAGCACGCATGAAAAGGGCATTTGCAGTGTTTTTGGCAACGATCGGCCTGACCGCCAGCCTCGCCCATGGCCAATCCAACCTTCTAACCAACGGAGACTTTAGCGATCCCGATTCTGTGGCGGCACCGGTCGGTTGGACGTTGTGGACGTTTGGCGGTGGCTGGGCCAATCATCAAAACAACACATCAGGCACTCAGGATGGCCCAATCCCTGGCGAATACTATATGGCTGACGGCGGTGGTTCCGGCGCGGGCGGTGGAGAGTATCAGATAGTTTCCGGAGTAGCGGGAGACACTTATACGCTTAGCGTTCTGAGTGGCGCCCAGGCTTGGTGGTTGCCCTACGGTGAAATGAGGTTGTTCTTTCTCGATGCCGGCAGCAATACATTGTCGTCTGCCGTCTTGCCGACCGTCGACCCTGCTGTCTACGGGCAGAATTATGACATAGCGCATCCGTGGGCCAGTTATACGGAGAGCGCGGTCGCTCCCGCCAATACAGCCTCGGTAAAAGTCGAATTTGCCGAACCAAACGGAACCGGAACTGTATGGTTCGACAACGCCGACCTGGAGGTGGTTCCCGAGCCTTCGACCATCGTGATGGTTGGTCTTGGCGCACTGGCTGCGTTAGTGATTCGCCGCCGCAAATAACAATTGATAGATGTCTGTAGTCTGCAGCAGCTCATCGACTTACCCGAGCGAGCCCCCGCCCCCTGGCGGGGGCTCGTTTCTTCGCCGATCGACCCGGGTTCTGCTACATGGGTCCGCAGGAAAACAGTTCGGCTTTGTCGCGCCGAGTTGAGGCACGCGGTTGATGTATGACATTGCAGAAACCATCGCAAGCGACCAAAAGCCAGCGGTCGAGACTGCCGGTGTTCCCGTCCGCGTCCGGAGATCCCGGGACGGGACAGGGCGTTACGGCAAGAGCAATGGTGATCAGCAAGAAGTCCACCAACCGTACCGGTGCTGAAGGAGCGTTGACATGTGACATGTCGAGTGCTACTGACTCTGCGATGCCAGGCTTCAGCAAAGGCAAGGTGACCATGGGGGACATTGCGCGCGCGACCGGTCTGTCGCCGATGACCGTATCCCGGGTGCTCAGCGCTGGCGGCCCCGTCTCGGAGGCAAAACGCAAGCGCGTGCTGGCGGCAGCCAAGCGGTTGAATTACCATGTGGACTTCATTGCGCGCCAGCTCCGGGCCCAGCACACATTCCAGTTGGGCGTTGTGACGCCATTTCAAGGGTTGGTTGGCTCGGTTTATTTCGGACACATTTTGCAGGGGATCCAGCAAGTGTTGACCGGGACGGACTACCATATCGCGTTGTTTGACAGCCTTTCGGAGGACTTTAATGATGTCAGAAAATGCGTCAATCTTTGCCATGAGCGACGCGTGGGCGGGTTGATTGTCGTTGCCCCCGGGTTGAGCGCACATTTCCCCGAGACATTTGCCAATCTGCAGATGCCGATTATCGTTGTGGGCAGTTCTCCCGGCCAACGTGCCATCAGTTATGTTGATGTCGACAACCACGGGGGCGCCTGTGCGATGACGCAACACCTGATACAGCTTGGGCACACGAGGATTGGGTTCATTGGGGGCCGGAACGACCTGAGGGACGCATCCCAACGTGAATCGGGTTTCCGGGATACCATGGCCAAACATCATCTGACGGTCGTGGACGAATGGGTCGCGCAGGGGGACTACGAGACCAGGAAGGCCTTCCAGCTGGCCATGAGTTTGCTGGCCAAGAGCCGGCGTCCGACGGCGATTTTCGCCGCTAACGATCTGATGGCCTACGGAGTTGTCGACGCCGCCCGGGTATTGGGACTCAAAGTTCCTGAAGATCTTTCGGTTGGGGGCTTCGATGATCTCGAGGCGTCGGCGGAGTTTGTGCCCGCGCTGACAACGGTTGGGCAACCGATGATGGATCTCGGGCGGATCGCGGCCCGCTATCTATTGGAGGTTCTCAACATGGCCGAGCCGCCCGGTGTTTTGCGCCAGCAGTTGCCGGCGCGATTGGTGCCCCGATCGTCAACGGCTCCGCCGTGTGGGGAGCACCCATCGAAGGCGTTTATCCCCAAGCCGGCAAAGCTTTCCCGTTTGAACTAGGAGCGACTCCACGAAACAGTAAGAACGGGCCCAATTCAGTGGTCCGGCGGTACATTGGATAGACGCAGGCGGTCACGGGCTCCCCAGCCAATAAAAAAAGTTGAACTAGTGATTGACATTCCCGGCGGGTTTTGGTATCGATACCACAGGCTTAGCGACAGCAGAACTTTCGGGATAATGGAAGGAGACAACGCAGTGAAAAGAATTCATTCAGGTGAGGCGTTTACGTCGGTATTGGTCCGCTGGGCGAAGACGAGCAAACGGACCGAGGGAATCAATCGCAGAGAGAAACCAGGCAGGCTGGCACTGTTGTTGGGCAGCTTCGTACTCGCTGCGGCGGTTCTGGCCTCTACCACCAGTCAGGCCACGCTTATAACGTATGACGGTTTTAACTACCCCGTCACCGGCCCTTTTACGATCGATGGAGAGAACGGAGGCACCGGTTGGTCAACCTACTGGAACCAGTTTTTCACCGCCACGTTAAGCTACGCCGTCACGAACGGCAGTCTGGCGGATGGCGCGCTCAACACGTATTCGAACAGTGTGTTCACGACCGGAGGCTTTGCGGGACGGTTTTTTAACTCGACCAACTCAGTGATCGTGGCCAATGATGGCTATTGGGCGGCACCAGGCACCACCAACTACTGGAGCATTCTCATCCGGCCCAACGTCACGCCGGCGACGAATCACTATTACGGCCTTCAAATATTCAGCAATGGCGCCAATACGGGCAGCGGGGTCGATCTCCTGGTTGGCAAGAATGGTGACGGTCTGAACTGGGGGCTGCAAGCCGGAGTGGGGACAGACGCCTTTTCCAGCGTGTCGGCGCAACTCAACCAGACCGTATTCCTGGTGGTGCGCTGCATCTTCGCTGAGGGGTCGCCCGATTCGTTCGTTCTCTACGTGAATCCGACGCCCGGAGGCCCCGAACCGGCCACGCCGGATGCGGCGATCATGGATGATATCGGCACTCAAGACGGCATTGGTCTCAACACAGGGAACGGGGGCCAAGCCAGCTTCGATGAAATCCGCATCGGCACGACCTATGCCTCGGTGACGAGCACGTCGTCGGTACCCGACCCCAACCTGATCGCGTACGAAGGGTTTGCGTATAATCAGGGCTTTAGCGCGGGTGTTCTCGATGGTCAGCCGACGAATGGCACCCAGGACTCCAACGGATGGGACAATGTTACCTGGGATCAAGGCCTGTACAGCGGTGAGACCAACTTCACGATCGTTGCCGGCAGTCTCTCTGATCCCAGCGGCAAACTGGTCACCAGCGGTAATTCTGTTTCCACCGCTTCGACAAATAATAGCTTTTTCGCCGCGGGACGCTGGAATGTTTATACGGTCCTGCCTGCGAAAACGAATGCGAACCCCACATATTACAGCATCTTGATTCGGGCTGACAATCTGGGAAGCACCAACGGCGCTGCGTATCTCGACATTTTCGGACAGCCGAATGATAACAATCTGTTAGCTGGCTATTTGTTTGGAGGCAACGGCTGGGGGCTCCAAAGCTCAACCAACCAAAACCTTTCCAACGTCCCCGTCGTATCGAATCAGACCGCGTTTTTGGTGGTGCGCGCCAATTATGCCGCGCCGGGTAATCCCTCCACGATCCTGCTCTACGTCAACCCGACGCCGGGCGCACCCGAGCCGGCCACGGCGAATGCGACGAATATATACACGCAATCCGCCGAGCAGAATGGGCTCGCACTCGTGGTCCAGAACGGAGCCGCGGCGACCTTCGATGAGATTCGCGTCGGCACCAACTACGCGGACGTGACGCCGGCCGTACCGGTGGCAAATCCCTTCAACATTACCTCCGTCTCAATCATCGGGACGAATAATATATTCCTGACGTGGAACACGACCGGGGGCAACACCAATGTGGTGCAGGCGACACCGGGTTCCAACGGCGGCTACAACACGAATGGGTTCGTCAATCTCAGCGGCCAGATGATTATCGCCGGTAGTGGCGCGGTCACGACGAACTACACGGACGTCGGCGGGGCGACGAACCGGCCGGCGCGCTATTATCGGATCCAGCAAGTGGTGCCGTAGTCTGGCCGGAGCGGATTGGGAGCGCGACCGTTACGAGAATGGGCAAAGTAACAATGACAACAATGCCTCTGTTCACGACTCGGTGACATCTCTTCGGTCGCGCTCCGCAAATTGATACGAACGCCATGAAACATAGCAGACGGAGATTATAGGGAACGTCCTGTCATGCACGTCCCGACGAATCGTTTCGCAACCACGAGTTTACGATGCCACCACTGATCATTCCGACCGATGTCGCCAGCCGCCCCGCGCGTGTGTTTGACCGCGAGAGGCGGAAGAAATCCCGCAGACCATATCCATTTCCAAAGAACTTTGCCTGGGGAGCGTCAACGGCGGCGCCGCAGATCGAAGGCGCAGCCTTCGAAGATGGGAAAGGTGAATCCATCTGGGATCGGCTGGCGCAGACACGCCAGATCGATTCCCCGATGGTGGCGTGCGACCATTATCATCGCTACCGCGAAGACGTGGCGTTGCTGAAAACACTCGGCATCCAGAACTATCGGCTGTCGGTGGCGTGGCCGCGAATCTTCCCCCAAGGGGATGGCGCGCCGAACCCCAAGGGTCTGGAGTTCTACGACCGGCTGATCGACGCGCTGTTGGAAAACGGCATCACGCCATGGATAACCTTGTATCATTGGGACCTGCCGCAAGCGCTCGAAGACCGCGGGGGGTGGCGTGTCCGCGCCACGCCCCAGGCGTTTGGGCGGTACGCGCAACTGGTGGTGCAGCGGTTGGGGGATCGGGTCAAGAACTGGACGTCGGTGAACGAGATCCTGCGGTTTGTCCCTGTCGGCTACGCCTACGGGCATGACGCGCCCGGCGCGAAGGAACCACCGTCGGTCATCAATCAGATTTATCATCACACGCTCGTGGCGCACGGGTATGCCGTGGAGGCCGTGCGGCAGTTCGGCGGGAAGCGCGCGCGGATTGGACTGGCTCACAATCCCCCGACGCCGGTCCCGGTGACGGAGACCGCGGGAGACATTGAGGCGGCCCGCGTCGAATACGTACGGCAAACCGAGCAGTTGATGGGGCCGATATATCAGGGTGTGTACACCGAAGCATTTTTGAAAGCCGCCGGCGCTGATGCGCCGAAGGTGGAGCCGGGCGACCTCGATTTGATCGCGCAGAGAACGGACTTCCTGGGGTTGAATGTCTACTTTGGCGAATTTGTGCGCCAGGGACCCGACGGCCGCACCGAACGGATGGTCCTCCCATCCCAGTACCCGAAAGCCGACATTTCCTGGCTCAATATCATGCCGCAAGCGATTTACTGGGCGGTTCGTCATGCGCACGAAGCCTACGGCATCGAGACGTTTTACATTACTGAAAACGGCGTTCCGTACATGGATCGGGTCTTGCCGAACGGACAGATTCATGACCTGGGTCGACGTGAGTATTTGAGGAATCACCTGATCGCATTGCATCGGGCCATTGACGAAGGCTTCGATGTGCGGGGGTACTTTGTCTGGTCATTACTCGACAATTACGAATGGACGGAAGGGTACAACAAACGGTTTGGGATTGTGTACGTGGATTACAAGACACTGCAACGGACGCCCAAACTCAGCGGCGATTGGTATTCGAAGGTGATCGAGGCGAATGGTGTTGTGTAGGCTCTGGCGATGAAACGATTACGGCAACTACTGCTCCTCGGCTGGCACGTCGTGGGGCGGGGACATGCCCCGCGGCGACCAAGAACGTTCGCGCGATCCGGAGACGGAGGCAGAAAATGAAGCATTCAATCACATCATCATCAACAGAGACTCACTGGCGGAATGGTTTCACGCTGATTGAGTTGCTGGTGGTCATCGCCATCATCGGCATCCTGGCGGCGATGCTGTTGCCCGCGTTGGGCAAAGCGCGCAAGACCGCCCTCCGCGCGCAGTGCATGAGCAATGTGAAGCAGATCACAATGGCCTGCATCATGTACGCGAATGACAACGACGAACACCTGCCGTTTGGCCTTACCCCTGACGCGGACACTGAGTATATCTCATTCTCGGACAACATCACCAACCACTTTGTGCAAAATATAGTTGCGCCCCAGATCGCCAATGTCGTGGGAAATATCCAACAGGTCTTCAAGTGTCCGAATGCACAGATCATTCCGACTGCGGCCGATCCGAACTGGCTGCGGGAGACGAACGCGTGTGATTATCGGTATAACTGTTACTCGTCGTCGCATGACGCAAGGTACGGGGTAAACGAGGGGACAGCCCCGGGCCGTCGGATCAGCGCTGTGGCCAATTCCGCCGCCGCAATCCTGCTGGCGGACATGGTGTGGCCCGATTGGCAGCCGGGCTATCTGCCGCACGATGGGATCAACTGCGGGTACGTTGACGGCCATGCGGAGTGGGTATCGAGCCAGACATTCTTTGCGGCCGATCCCCACCATCAGGACATGTACGGACCGTTCTGGACCACCGGCTGGCAGTGCCCGGGCCCTTACAATAGTTGCGGGGACTGAACACGTTTGGACGCGACGTTTTACGATACGGGTTGGGAGTGAGCCGACAGCTTGTGCAGTGGCGCGCAAGAATACGGGGGTGTCCGAAATGCAATGCGTCGGGCCATTGGAAGTGGCTCGTCATCGGGGGCGGCGTCCTGATTTCGTTCGCGAGCGCAGTGGCGAAGGTGTCGATCACCGAGGCGCCAACCGTTCCGACCCTCGTGAATCCGTCATTCGAGGATCCGGGCGATGGGTCCGATCGCGCCGCGGGTTGGAGCCGTTGGGGGGACTGGTTTAACCGCGAGGAAGGCTGGAAGCCGGTACGTAGCGGGCGTTGCGTCCTGGGCTACCATCATTGGCAGATTTCCAGTGCGAAAGAGTCCGGGGTCTATCAAGATGTCGCGGGCGCGGTCAAAGGTGTGTCGTACACGTTCGGCATTTTTGTCAGTGTGGACAAAGCCAAGAATCCAGCCCGGGACGTCGCGAGCATCGAGTTGCGTCTGGAATCCACCGTGGACGGACACCAGCAGAGCGTGGCCTCGAAACTTTACAAGGTGGCCGATCTGCCCGCGGAAGACTGGCAGACACTGACTGTGTCAGGCGTCCCCGTCAATGACACGTTGCGGGTGCTGGTGATTGTAACCCCATCGCCCATGGATGGAACTCGCGGTGGAGCCCTGAGGTTTGACGACGCGTTTCTTGGACTGACCGGTGGGCCGATGCCATCCGCCAGCCCTCCGAATCGCCCGAGTGAGACGGACAGCTCAAGCCCCTTTGGAAGCGCGATCGTAAAGAAAGACATACCGTATGTGACCAATCCGCACCCGCGTCAGACCTTTGACCTCTACCTGCCCAAAGACAACATCCAAGGGCCCACAACGCTGGTCGTCTGGATACATGGCGGGGCATGGATGTTCACCAACAAGGACTGGAACAACGTCAAATACCTGGTCAAGCATGGCTACGCCCTCGCTAGTATAGACTACCGCTTGAGCAAAGACGCCACATTTCCAGCGCAGATAAAGGATTGCAACGCCGCCCTGAATTTCCTCCTGGCCAATGCCGCCTCGTACGGTATTGATCCCAGACATTTCGTCGTGGGCGGCGCTTCCGCCGGCGGTCAACTGGCTTTGCTATTGGGGCTTGCCAGAAATGAACGCGCCTTGGGCGCGGACCCATCCGTCAAACCGTTCGCAATCCTCGATTTCTTTGGGCCAACCGATCTGACCAGCATCATCGACGAAGTGGGCCAGGGACATGGCCGAGAGGTGCAAGAGGATGTCGTGCCTCGATTGCTCGGGGGGCCATTGATCGACCATATGGAACTGGCGCGTCAGGCCAGCCCGCTCAGCTATGTTGGCAGAGAGAATCCTCCCGTGCTGATTCTGCATGGCGACAAGGATGATCTTGTGCCGTATGCACAAAGCCAGAGGCTGCACTCGCAACTTGACCAAGCCGGTGTGAAGAATCAGTTGATAACCGTCAAGGGCGCGGGACACGACGGGCCGATGTTCGAGACGCCCGACATCCAGGAGAAAGTCATTTCCTTCCTGAGCGAATCGGCGCAGCATGGTAAATGACACGCGACATGGATTCCGAGGCACAACGGATTGAGGCTTTCCACCTGTCCATCTGGCGGAGGAATGGCTTGCTACAACGAGTGGCAACTCTCGCTTCCATGGCTGTTTCCCTGGTGCTGACGGTCCCCGTGCGTTGCGCCGATGGCGAGACCTCAATAAGACCGATAGCACTTCCACCACTCCGCGCCAACGGCGCCGCGATTGTTGATGACAAGGGGCGGTCAGTAGTGCTGCGCGGGTGTAACCTGGGCAACTGGCTGCTCAATGAACTGTGGATGATGGAGATGTCGGGTCCGGACGATCCGAAGGATCACTGGCAAATCGAGGAGTTGTTACAGCAGCGTTTCGGTGCGGCGGAAACGGATCGTCTGCTCAACCTTTATCGGGAGAATTGGATCAAGCTGCGGGATTTCGACGTCATCAAGTCGTGGGGGTTCAACGTGGTGCGACTGCCGTTCTACTACGGCCTGCTCGAAGACGATGCTGCGCCGGGGCAGCTTCGCCCCGACGCCTTCCAGTGGCTGGATCGCGCCATCGCCATGGCCACAGACGCGGGTATCTATGTGATCGTGGACATGCATGGCGCGCCCGGGGGCCAGAGCTCCAACCAGTGCACGGGACATGGCGGCCAGAACAAACTCTGGCTGCCACAGAACAGAAAACGGGCGGCATTCCTCTGGAAAAAGATCGCGGAGCGCTATCGCGATAATCCGACCGTTGCCGCCTACGATTTGCTCAACGAACCCTACGGCGACTTCCACGGCGACCCGCCTGACTCGACCATCGTCACGACCATGGATGAATTGGTCCATGCCATTCGGGAAGTGGATCAAAGGCACTTGATCCTTTGCGCGGGATCGCTTCAGGGAATAGCGATGTATGGGGCTCCCGCCTCGCACGGGTGGAAGAACGTCGGCTACACGGAGCACTTTTATCCCGGCTTGTTCGGCGGCGTGCCGTCATTGGAAACGCACGCGCGGTTTATCAGTCTCGACTTGCGGGGGAAAGCGGAGTTACTCAAGCAATGGAACGTGCCGTTCCTGGCGGGCGAGTTCAATGTGGTTTTCGATAAGGCCGGCGGCGCGGCCATGATGCGCCGGTATTACGACGTTTTTGCGTCGAACGGATGGGCGGCCACGATGTGGTCGTACAAGATCGTTAAGCAACAGGGCGGACGTCAGCCGGACAACTGGTATATGGTGACGAACCGCGACGATCTGAAGATTCCCCATTTCCGCTCGGATTCGAAGGACGAAATTGAGAGCTTCTTCCGAACCGTGGGAACCATGGAATATGCCCAGGACGACGGGCTGCGTATCGCGTTGACGAGCCGTCAGCCTCCCGCCCTGACTCTGCAGGAGTACCCGGTCATCTCCGGGCCCGCTCCGCAGGATCGCTTGTCGGATCAATGGGAGAGTGTCGACATTGGCGAACCGCTTATCAAAGGCGGACAGCGCGTTCTGGCCAAGGATCGCCTGGAGATCTTTGGGGCGGGGCGCGATGTTTTCGAGGGCAACGATGAATGTCACTTCATTTCACGGAAGGCCGGGGATCATTTTGAGTTGAGCGCGAGCCTCACCCCGCCGGTGGACACCGACACATACGCCAAGGCGGGGCTGATGTATCGCACCAGTCTCAACGCGGACGCGCCGATCGTCATCGTGAGCCTGAATCCGGACGGGGCCTGTACGTTTGCGTATCGAAAACAATCGGGAGCGCGCCTTACCGAGAGCCGGCTGGCGTCAGCCGGACAAAGGCGCACGGTTCGCCTCGTCCGTAATGGCGCTCGGTTTGAGGCCACCGCTCTCGATGGTGATGGCAAGCCATTGGCCACGCAATCTACCGATCTGCCCGACCTCGCCGCCGCAAAGGGCAGTATTGGGCTGTTCGTTCTGAGCCACGAGCCGATGCTCCTCAGCAAAGCGACTTTCACCAACATCCAACTCTATTTACTGCCATGATCGATTGGGAGCGCCGTGGGAACGAAACGGCAACGAAACAACAACCGAAGCCGCGTTCACGACTCGGTGGACCATCACGGCTGCGCTCTTTCTCTTGCCAACCTGCTCGGGAGTGACGGTGACCTCCGAGCATTTCCGCCTGCCGTTCCCTGTCTCGGAGGCCCCGGCCCCCCGCGCACACGTGTGCGCCGCAGCGCAGGCGACCACGATGCCCGCGCCATGGCGTCGGCCATTGACGTTCGCTCAGCTCGGCCATAAGAATGAACCGTGTACTATCCACTGGATGATTGGGCCGATCCCGGCGTCTTCGTTCTGGAAAGTACGGACCGCTTTCACGCCATCCTCCACTCGGGCGAGATCCATTTAGCCGACGCGTCCTGATCGACCTTCGCACCCGCCTCCGTAAGTTCTGCTCGTGGTTCGGCGAACGCAAGGCGCACGAGATCACCACCAAGGAGATTTACCAGTGGAACTGCGACATGGCGGAAGTTGAGGAACTGGGGAAGCAGAGCCGTAGGAACCACCTGAACAAGACCTCGCAGTTCTGCCGGTGGTGTGTTCTCAACAAGAAGTCGCGCGGAGAATCCCGTCGCGGCCGTGAAGCGACCGAAACTGGACCAGGACGAAATCGCGTTCGTCAGCGTCGAGCAGTGCCGGCGCATCCTCGAACTGGCGGGCGATCACGGACTGTTCCATTACGTCGTGCTGGGAATGTTCGGTGCCATCCGGCCCGCCGAGTTGCGGCGGCTCCGCCGGGACCACGTCCACCTCGACCGGCGCATGATCACGCACGGGGCCAACATCACCAAGAAGAGCCGGCGCCACGTGATCGAGTTGCACGCTGGCGACCCCTCGGTGACTGCCTCATGGCATGGCTGACGGCCCGCCCATTACCAGAGCGGATCTTCGGAGGCAACCAGTCGACATTCCGCCGCCACTTCTGTCGGTTCCGAGACAAACTGGGCTTCCAATGGATCCAAGACGGGTTGGGGCACTCGGTGGCGACCTACCACCATGCGCTGACCGGAGACATCATCAAGACGGTCGCGTTGCTTGGGGATCGCGACATTCGTATCCTCGACATGCACTACCGGGGATTGACATCGCGGGCGGCGGCGGGGTGGTTCTTTGCGTTTCGGCCACGCGGTTTCAACGGCGATTCCACAGCGATTGGAAAAGGGCACCTTCGTAAGTGGTACGCCTAGTGGTTCCTGCTTTGAACCAAAACTATACGGCTGGCTACGCGAACTGGTCAAGCTGCGCGATGTTTTCATGGCCGACCCGGCGACGGCGAAACTGCTGCCGGCTTAGCTTCGCACGGCTGTCAATTATCACTGGCCCTAGTCTGGAATTGTCAAAAAGCCCATCTTCTGCATCCATATTATTGGGCCAATTTTGGGGATTTGATCACCCCTGTAGCTGTTCTCGTCAGTCAAGCAAAAAATCCGTCCTAGGGGCTCCTGGGAACCCCTGTGGGCTCATATGGATTCCCTCTCAGTGTGGACTGGTCATCCAGAGGAAGGTGCCATCTCTGGCCACCTATTGCTGACGACCAGATCAAAAGCGACCGTGCAGGTGTGTAGTGTTGGTTGGACAAGTCACACCGGCACAGATAGCAAATGGGTTGAGGACCCTCAAGCAGACCACCACGTATGAGAAGGTCACGTGGAAGTTGCCATGAAACCGCCGAACAACGCGCACCAGCGACCGTAGGCTGATGACCACGTCGCTGACCTCAGACGTTCCCGCCGCCAACGACTCAAAAGCTGACAAACCTAAAAACACCCGAAGGGTAGACTTGATTTCCTCTTTGGCGTAGGCGTAGTCTGCCCTATCAGGAGAAACGCATGCGAAGATTCCTGATGGTTGCTCTGGCGATTACGGGATAGGACGCTACCGCTGAGAACGAGGAAAGAAGCGCGTCAAAGCCATGAGAAACAAACCACTCCAGAACAGCCTTAAAGAGATATGCGCTCGCATGCAAAAGGCGGGCCTTCCGACTACAGCATATTTTCTGCACCGAGCCATTGCCGACCGTTCGCTCGACGAGCATGAACTGTGGGATAGTCAAAGGAAAAAAGCGCAGGACTCCGTCACGACGGCGTTGGCTAGTGGCATTCATAGTTCTCCAAAGGTCGATCCCGAGTTGCCTGCCGCCGAGTCGAGGGTGGTCGAAGATCTCGCACCGGTTGACTTGGGGACTAGCGCCAATATGAATCCCGTTGAGTTGGAAGCGCTCGCAGCAGCCAACGCTACCTAGCCATGCTTGGGTCGAAGGGCGGCAAGGCGACGGGCAAATCAAAAATTCGTGGCAACAGCGACCACTACCGCCAGCTGGCGATGATGTCGGCGGCAGTGAGACGGGCCAAAGCAAAACAGCAGCAGGCGGTGCCTTGAAGGCCGTCATTTACGTGCGCGTCAGCAGCGACGAGCAGGTCAAGAACCTGTCTTTGGAAACCCAGAAGAAGGAGTGTTTGCGGTATTGTGCGGCCAATGGTCTGAAGGTCGACAGGATCTTCACCGAGGAGGGTGAGTCTGCCAAGACGGCCAATCGTCCCGAATTGCAGGCGATGCTGTCCTACTGTCGCGCCAGCGCTGGCAAGATCGGCGCCGTTGTCGTGTACAACCTGAGCCGTTTCGCCCGAAACGCGCACGACCATCATGCCGTGCGCCATCTGTTGAGCAAGGCCGGCATCCGGCTGCACTCGGCGTGTGAACCCATCGAGGATTCAACCACGGGCAAGTTTTTTGAGAGCGTGCTGGCGGCAGTGGCGCAGCTCGACAACGACATGCGCGGCGACCGCGCCGTTGCGGGCATGAAAATGGCGATTGAAAAGGGTCGATGGCCATTCTCGCCACCCATCGGTTACCAGAACGCCCGAAATGACAAGGGCGAGCCAACACTTGTTCCCGACCCCAAGCGTGCGCCCTTGATTCGCCAGGCATTTAACCTCTATGCTACTGGCCATTACACCAAGCAGCAGGTTCTCAAGAAGGTGACTGCACTGGGCTTGCGAACGGTGAAAGGTAATCTGGTGTCGACGACGACACTTGTCCGGGTGCTTGCGAACCCCATCTACGCCGGCAAGCTGGGAGTTCCGGCTTGGAACAAGACGGGGCACGGAAACTTCACTCCAATCGTCAGCGCGGAGACGTTCAACCGCGTGCAGCTTGTCACCCACAATCGCAAGACCAGCACCGCAGCAACGCACCTGCGAGACAACCCGCTTTTCCCACTGCGCGGCAGCGTTCGGTGCGGCGAATGCGGTCGTCTGTTGACGGGTTTCAATTCGAAGGGAAGGACAAAGCATTACGCTTATTATGGCTGCTACAACCCCAAATGTGCTGCGAAGGTCAGAGTAAGAAAAGAAGTGCTCGAAGGTGAATTTGAGGCATTTTTGGAGCGCTGGCAGCCAAAGGCGGGTTTCGTGCGGTACTTTCGTCAGAGATTGCTCAGCAACTGGGAGAAGAAGCGCGATGTCGCCATGCTTGGAGCAATTGCTGGACAGGAGGCAGTTGACGAGATTGAGAAGAAGCTCGCCAGACTGGATGACGTGTTTATCGACAAGCGGGCGATTCCCCAAAAGGTTTACGCGGTGCGGCGGGCCAAACTGGAGGAGCAGCTTGTAGCCTCGAAGGTCGCGCTGCACGACTGTCAGACCGAAGACCTCGACATCGAGGCCGCGATCAATTTCGCCTGTTTCATAATGACCAATGCCAAGTCCCTGTACACACAGCTGTCTGTTGAGCAAAAGCGGTGCCTTCTGGGAGTTTTAAGTCCAGGCGGATTTATGGTCGGCGGGGAGAGCGGAATTAAAACCGGCGCAAGCGACTGCGTTTTCAACCACTTGTATCGCAAAAAGGAAGCGCTAGTAAAGACTGGTACGCCCGGCGGGATTTGAACCCACAACCTTTGGCTCCGGAGGCCAACGCTCTATCCAGTTGAGCTACGGGCGCACAGTGTGCAACGCACATAGCTTAACCGGGCGCGGGCCGAGGTTCAATCCCGAAAACGAGCGTGCCGGTGCGCGCTCACGCCGTCAAGCGCGATGCGGCAACCGTGCATAGCCGCGAGGAGCCGCTCCCATTCCTGTGTCAAGATGTCTCGGTTGGGGCTGGGCAGCGCCGGCACTCGCCCTACGATTCAGAGAGGATCGTCCCGCCGGATTGGGACTCGCGGCATCCGCTAATGAAAGAATGATGGACAGACTTTATGTGATCGTGTATTGTCGGGGTGGTTCTTTGAAATCGGGGGTTTGTAAGGAGCGCGGAAACGACAGAGATCCCTCGACAAGCTCGGGATGACACCGGGAAGCACGACGCGGCGGGCTGGACGGCCGCCTCGGAGAGTCGCCGTTGCGCCGCCGGCGAAGATTCGGCGCGTGTCGTTGGACTGCGCTTGGCGACGTTACAGCCCGGCGATGCGCAGAGGCCGCACGGCAGCGCGGCCCGACCGGAGTGCCGAGGGCACGGCGACAGAGCGCCGTGGCTACACGGGGAGACGACCGACGCTCATAGAGCGCCGCTACAGGGAGGAGGGGGCGCGCAAACGGGGTTTTTTGCGAAACGAACCCAACGGGTCTGAATCGAAAATCCGTGTGGATGAGTTTGTGGGACAGGTTGTTAGAACGTTCAAATGTTGGATTTTTGAATGGGTTTGTCCCCGCTTAAATTGGGTTCGGTTGTTGACGCGCTTTTAATGCCGGGGCATCCCCATTTAATTATCCGGCCCGGTCGTTCCATGTAATAGTGACAGCATGAAGACGACCCAATCGTGCCCACTCGAACACGTCGGCTGTTGCCAGGGCGTGGCCGAATACCATCCCGCCGTCGAGGCGAACAGGGTCGGCGAGTTGCACCCGGGCGACATTTTGGACGACCGTTTCGTGATTACCGAGGTGATCAGTCGGAGCGGCATGGCGATGATTTTCAAGGCGCAGGATTTGTTCGATCATAATGCCAACGTCGCGCTGAAGGTGCCGCATCTGGAATACGAGAGCGACCCCGGTTTCTTCAGGCGTTTCCATCGCGAGGAAGAGATCGGGTTGACGCTGAATCATCCGTACGTGCTGAAATTCATACCCGTGCACGGACCGAAGACTCGCCCGTATCTGGTGACGGAATACCTGCGCGGCTGCACGCTGGCGCATTTGTTGAAGGCCATGCGACCGTTGCCGGAGAAGGATGCGCTGAAGATCGCCAGTCTGTTGTGCGAGGCATTGCAGTATTTGCACGATCATGGCGTGATCCACCGCGATTTGAAACCCCAGAACGTCATGGTGGGTTGTGATGGATCGATCCGCGTATTGGATTTCGGGCTGGCCAAGTCCAACGAGTTTCGCCGGGTCACTTTCGGAGGCTTGACGCCCACGCTGGGCACGCCCGATTACATGGCGCCCGAACAGGTCCAGGGCAAACGCGGCGACGCCCGGACCGACATCTACAGCCTGGGGGCGATGTTGTACGAGATGCTGACCGGCGAGACGCCATTCGACGGTGATAATCCGCTGGCCACCATGAACGCGCGGGTTGTCGGCGACCCCGAGCCGTTGCGGAAACTGAATCCGAGTATTACGCCTCAAGCTGAGGAGATCGTTTTGCATGCCATGGGACGCAATCCCGCCGGCCGCTATGCCAGCGCCGCCGACATGCGAGCGGAGTTGGACAATCTCAGTCAGGTCAAGGTCACGGGCCGCTGCGATCATGTGAAAGAGGTGGCGCCGTGGAAGCGAAATCTTCGGCAACACGCGGGAGTGATCCTGGCGCTGGCCACCCCGGTGGTGGTTCCCGTGGCGGTGTGCTTGTGGTTGCTGTTACGGCACCACAACCTGCACTGACCGGAACGCGAGGTGCGAGCAGACTGCAAACTCAAGGACGAAATGGTCGCCACTGCTCCCCACCAGCGAAGCTCCGCCGCCGCGACGAATTCTCCGCGCACCGCGCTGGTCATTGATGACGAGCGTCCCATCCGCCGCCTGCTGCGGGTCTTGTTGGAAGTGCAGGGGTATCAGGTTTGGGAAGCGGAGACTGGTGATCTGGGTCTTCAACTGGCTGCCTCGCGTCGGCCGGATGTGATCCTGCTCGACCTCGGGTTGCCCGACATGGATGGCCTCACGGTTCTCAAACGGCTCCGGGAGTGGACCCGCACGCCCGTGCTGATACTGACCTTGCGAGACAGCGAAGCGGATAAGGTCGCCGCATTGGACAACGGCGCCGACGATTACATGACCAAGCCGTTCGGCGGGGAGGAATTGCTGGCCCGGCTGCGGGCGTTGCGGCGGCATTCCCCCGAGGCGCAGGAGGAGCCGACCTATGTTTATGGCGATTTGACCGTCGACATCAAGGCGCGCAAGGTGACGGTAGAGGACAACGAGGTGCACCTGACCCCGACCGAGTACGCGCTGCTCCATGAATTGGTTCGTCACGCCGGCAAGGTGGTCCTGCAAAAACAACTGCTCCGCGCCGTTTGGGGACCAGACGCGGAGAGCCAGTTACAATATCTGCGGGTGTACATCACGTTTTTGCGCAAGAAGCTGGAGACACCCAAGAGCGGGAGACTGATCGAGACGCAACCCGGTATCGGCTATCGTCTGCTAGCCGCTACTTGAGGACACCTGCTGCTCGGTCATCCGCCTTCGCCCGATGGCTGAGCTAAATCTCAGCGCCTGCGCCGACGATCGCATCCTCAAGGTGTCGTGCACGGTCGCCGACCTTGATCGTTCCCCCCCATTCAATCCCAGCACATCTTCGAAGCCATCCAACACTGCACTCTCGACCAGCAACCATAGGTGTACCTCCTCACTGCGTCTGTGAATGCCAACGGTCGAGATACGAAATCCCGTGGAGTGCAATCGGCAACCACGTCTCCATCGCCATCAAGCACCGCATCAGTGATCAAGATTGCTCATGCTGACTAATTAGTGAGCAGGGTCGACGAGCCATTAGCACTCTTTTTCCAAACTGGCTGGGCCATTTAATTAGCGCACTCCTCGACAGGCCGCTATTGTTGCCCCATGAAATATGAACGAATGAATGCCGATCGCTGGACAAGTCGAACCGACGCTGGTTTTGGCCGGCGATTCGGGAGTATCGGCGTCACCGGTAAATGGAGCGTTTCGCTCATGGCAACAACCGTGAAAGGAGTTTCACAATGAGTCTCGTTGAATCGAATATCGGCATCTGGCTGCCTGCGATGTTTGTGTTGGGCCTTGTGTCCATGGGCCTGTGTTTCCTGTTTCTCAAGGCCTGTGAAAAAATCTGAGGTGATGACCATGATCTATGTAACCATCGCAATTTCCGCGTTTCTGTTCATCTATCTGTGGGTGGCGCTGATTCGGCCCGAGTGGTTCTGAGCAACCGCACCCGCGAACCAACATAAGGAGCGATAACCATGACACTGCAAATCTGGCTTCTCCCCATCGCCATTCTCGTCGTCACGACGATCCTCGCGATCCCCATGGGCCGGTACCTGGCGTGGATCATGAACGGGCAGTACAAGGCGCCGCGGTTCTTCCATTGGTTTGAAGCGCGCCTGGACAGCGGGCCGCAGAACTGGAAGCAATACACCGTTTCCGTTTTGCTGTTCAATAGCGTGCTGTTCCTATTCGGCTTCGCCATCCTGGCGCTTCAGCCCTGGATGCCGCTCAATCCAGACGGCAAAGGGATGCTCGCGCCGACCACGATCTTTCACAGTGTCGTGTCGTTCATGACCAATACGGACTTGCAGCATTATTCCGGCGACCAGGTTTTCTCGAACTTCAGCCAGATCTTCTTTTGTCTGACCAACTTCTTCCTGTCGGCGTCGATCGGGTTCTGCGGTCTGACGGCCATCATCCGCGCGTTCCGCGGCGATGGGCACGTGGGTAACTTCTTCGTGGATATGTGGCGGGTGGTGGTTTATATGTTCCTGCCCTGCGCGTTCCTGCTCGGGATCGTGTTCGTGCAGCAGGGCAGCCCGATGACCTATCAAAGCTCGTACCATGTCAACACCCTGGAGCCCACTGCCATGGGCACAACCGACAAGGGCGACGCGAAACCGCAGAACATCGTGGTGGGTCCACTGGCGGCTTTCGTGCCGATGAAACAATTGGGAACCAACGGCGGCGGATTCTACGGGATGAACTCCGCGCATCCATTTGAGAATCCGACCGCGCTCACCAATTTCCTGTCCTGCGTGGCGATGATGCTGTTTCCCTACGCCTTGGTGCTGATGTACGGACGGATGCTGCAGCGCCCCAAACATGCGTGGGTTATTTTTGGGGTCATGATGGTCCTGATGATCGGCACCATCGTCTGGCCGATTTACTACGATACGTACAAACCAAACCCCGGCTTGACGGCGCATCCGGTGGCGCGGACGTATGACATCCCCAGCGCAACGGCGCCGGGCGGGAAGCGGACCGTGACGCTGCCCGCAGTGGCCGGCCTGCCGGTCGATCAACATCTGGGCAACCTCGAAGGCAAGGAAATGCGTTTCGGGACGTCGGCGGGCGCCACCTTCTGCGCGCTGACCGTGGACGTGACCGACGGGGCAATCAATTGCGAGCACGACAGCCTCAATCCGATTGCCGCGTTGTCGCCGATGGTGGGCATGTGGCTGAACTGCATCTATGGCGGCAAAGGTGTTGGCATGATCAACATGCTGCTATTCGTGGTGGTAGGCATCTTTGTGGCCGGCCAGATGGTTGGGCGGACGCCTGAGTATCTCGGTAAAAAGATCGGCGCCCGCGAGGTCAAGCTGGCGGTCATCGCGCTCCTGGTGCATCCGCTGATGATTCTATTCCCCACGGGCCTGTTTGCCGCCACCGATTGGGGCATGAAGGCCGTCAGTAATCCAGGGCCGCATGGTTTCTCCCAGATATTCTACCAATTCTCGTCGGCCTCGGCCAACAACGGCTCGGCGTTTGACGGACTGGGTGTGACCTATGGATTTGCCAACAATACCAGTCCCGGCCAGGCGGCGGCGTGGGACATCGCGGCGGCATTGGTGATTATCATCAGCCGGTTCCTGCCGATCATCGCCCCGATTGCCATGGCCGGCTATCTTGGCGTGAAAAAGCCCGCCCCGTTCGGGCTGGGGACATTGCGCGATGATACGATGACGTTCGGCTGGCTGCTGTTTGCCACCATTCTCATCATCGGGGCGCTGCTGTTTCTGCCCATCGCCGTGCTCGGGCCAGCAGCCGAACACCTGGGGCCGATCCCCTTTGGCGGGTAAACAAGACCATTCCACTGCGCATGAAAGGAACAATGCTATGAGTAATGTTGCCAATGCCCAGGAACCTAAAGCGGCCAAGAAGGTTGCCAGCGTCACGGTAAAGCCGATTGGCGAGATCCAGTTGCCGTCGGGGTTTTCGCCCCATCATAAACGGCAAAAAGTGCTACTGACGAAGGGAGCTGTCGGGGAAGCCCTCAAGCAGGCCTTCGTGATGCTGCGCCCGGACATCCAGTGGAAGAACCCCGTGATGTTTGTGGTCGAGGTTGGGGCGATCTTGACGTTGGGCTATGTCCTGCAAGCCATGTTCGGGCACTCGGCCAGCCAGACGCCGGTGAGTTATTTCATCGCACTGGATGCGTGGCTGTTCGCGACCGTGCTGTTTGCGAATTTTGCCACCGCGCTGGCGGAAGCGCGCGGGAAGGCCCAGGCCGAATCGCTGCGCCGGGCGCGTCACGACACCATTGCCAATCGCGTGACGACCACGGGAATCGAGAAGGTTTCCTCATCGGTCTTGAAGCAGGGGGACCGGGTCGTGGTGCAGGAAGGCGAAACGATCCCCGGTGATGGCGAAATCGTCGAGGGCATCGCCGCGGTGGATGAGTCGGCCATCACGGGTGAATCCGCGCCGGTCATTCGCGAGTCGGGCGGCGACCGCTCCGGCGTCACCGGGGGCACGGTGGTGTTGTCCGACCGCATCGTGGTCAAGATCACGAGCAGCGCCGGCGATTCGTTTTTGGAACGGATGATCCGGCTGGTGGAAGGGGCGATCCGTCAACGCACACCCAACGAAATTGCGCTCACCATGGCATTGTCGGCGTTTACATTGATCTTCCTGATCGTGGTAATTCCGCTGTGGCCGATGGCGTGGAACGCCGAGCAATACATGATGGGTTACATGGGCATCACGGACCCGTTGCACAGCCTGGGCACGGACATTCCGACGTTGATCGCACTGTTGGTCTGCCTGATTCCCACCACCATCGGCGCGTTGCTGGCGGCCATCGGCATCGCTGGCATGGACCGCGCCCTGCAGAACAACATTATCGCGAAGAGCGGCAAGGCGGTCGAGTTGGCGGGTGACATCGACGTGGTGCTCCTCGACAAGACGGGCACGATCACCATGGGCAACCGCCACGCGACGAAATTCATTCCAATCGGCACCCATTCCGCGGAGGAGGTTGGTCGGCTGGCGGCGCTGGCATCCGCGGCGGACCAGACGCCGGAGGGAAAGAGCATTGTGAAGTTGTTCGAAACGCAGGACCGGGTTGCCGTCGGCCAACCACACGGCCCCACGCCGCTGCCGCGCGGCGCCACAGCCGTTGCGTTCACCGCGCAGACGCGCATGAGCGGTGTAGATTTGCCGGATGGACGCCGCATACGAAAGGGCGCCGCGGACGCCATCGTTCAATTCGTGAACGGTAAGGGCAGTGAGCTGTCCGGCGAACTCAAGACGTTGGTGGACGGTGTTGCCTCGAAAGGTGCCACACCCCTGGTCGTTTGTGAAGACCAGAAGATCGTGGGGATCGTGGTGTTGGAAGACATCTTGAAACCAGCCATGAAAGATCGCTTCGCGCGACTGAGGAAGATGGGGCTGCGGACGGTCATGATTACCGGGGACAACCCGCTGACGGCCGCGACCATCGCCGCGAATGCGGGTGTGGACGACTTCATCGCGCAGGCGACCCCGGAAAGCAAACTGGCCTACCTCCGCAAGGAACAGGCCGAAGGCAAGCTGGTCGCCATGATGGGGGACGGCACGAATGACGCCCCAGCCCTGGCCCAGGCGGACGTCGCGCTGGCGATGAATGCCGGCACACAGGCGGCCAAGGAAGCGGCCAACATGGTGGATTTGGACAGTGATCCCACCAAGTTGATCGAAGTTGTCGAAATCGGGAAACAACTGTTGATGACGCGGGGCGCGCTCACGACGTTCTCGATTGCCAACGACGTGGCGAAATATTTTGCCATCATCCCGGCGCTGTTTGCCGGGACGTTGCCGTGGCTGAAAGCGGTGGACGTGATGCATTTGCATTCGCCGACATCGGCCATTCTTTCGGCGGTGATCTTCAACGCGTTGATCATCCCGGCGCTCATCCCCGTGGCCCTCAAAGGGGTCAACTATCAGCCGCTGGGAGCCGATGCGTTGTTGCGCAAGAACCTGTTCATTTGGGGACTGGGGGGCGTGATCATCCCGTTTATCGGAATCAAACTGATCGATGTCGCCATGGTCGGCATGCACATGGCCAGTTAAGGAGACTCAAATATGAAATACATCACGAAAAGCCTCTGGTTGCTGTTGTTCGCGGTCGTTATTTCTTGCGGCATCTATCCGGCCGTGCTGTGGGCCATTGGCCAGGCCGTGTTTCCCTTCCAGGCCAATGGCAGCATGGTGAAGGACGCGGATGGCCATGTGGTCGGCTCGTTGCTGATCGCGCAGCCGTTCACGAAGGATGAGTACTTTCAACCGCGACCGTCGGCCTGCTCGTACGACGCTTCGGCCTCGTCCTCGTCGGCCATTGCGGCGTCGAACTACGCGCTGCGCAATCGCGTCGCCACGACGCTCGGCCCGATCGTTACGTATAAGGGCGGCGCCAAAGACGGGAAACCTGTCGCGCCTGACATCGAGGCGTGGTTCCAGCAGGACCAGTTTCAAGGCGGCTCGAACATCGTGGCGCAATGGGCTGATGCCCACAATAGCCTGGCGCAGGGGTGGGTGACAGCTGATCCGACCCATACGGCGTACGTGTCGAACTGGGCGATCGCGCATGCCCCGGTGGTGGCGCAATTCATCAAGGACAATCCGGGCACGCCCCAGCCGCAGCCGAGCGATCTCGCGGTGGTGTTCTTCGAGAATTTCTCGAAGGAGAACCCCGGCCGGTTTCTCTCGGCGGTCACGACCAACGGGGCAGATGGCAAGCCCGTCACGAACATCCAGGTGGTCAAGGACGGCTCGGATGTTCAGTCGACGTTCTTCGACCTGTGGCGTCAGGATCATCCGGACGTCGCGCTTCAGGACCTGCCCGGCGACATGCTGACGACGTCGGGGTCAGGGCTGGATCCGCATATCACGCTTCAGAACGCCGAGTATCAGTTGGATCGCGTGGCCTCGAAATGGGCTGCCGACACCAAACGCGACGCCGCAGCCGTGCATACCGAGATTGAACAGATCCTGCAGGAACACGCGTTTGCACCGTTTGGCGGACTCGCGGGCGAGAAGATGATCAACGTCCTTGAGGTCAATCTCGAACTCCGCAAGCACTACGGCGCGCCATCGTAACACGGACCGGTTGCGGTTTGTGCCCGCCTCGACAGAGGCCGACTTCTTCCTCCCGTTGGTCGGTCTTCTGCGAGGCGGGCGCCTTCCTGTACTACGCATGTCTCCATGGACACGGGAAACGGATCCATTCGAACCTTTTTTCGTAACCGGGAGCGCGCTGGACCCTCTCCGGTGAACGGCTTGCGCCACGGCAGGCACACACCCGCCTACGCCGGACTTGCCGGCGAGCCGTTGACGAGGCTGTGCGCATTCGTACCGACGAACGCGGCGACCAAGCCGTGTAACGCCGCCCGGGGTTCCATCCCGAACGCGACGGCCGCGCGCGGAGAAATTGCTTGCCTCCCCAGGGGCCCCCGACCATTCTAGCGGGGCATGAAACGCGTCGACGGTCGCCGTCCGAATCAACTTCGTCCCATCAAAATCCATCCACATTACGTCAAGCAGCCGGCGGGTTCGGCGTTGATCGAGATGGGGGACACGCGGGTGTTGTGCGCCGCGTCGATCGAAGACGGCGTGCCGCGGTGGATGCGCGAGCAGCGGGTGACCGGGGGCTGGATCACCGCTGAATATTCGATGTTGCCCTACGCGACCGCGCCGCGCAAACCGCGGGAGGTGACGCGTGGGCGCGTGGAAGGGCGCACCCAGGAGATCCAGCGGCTCGTCGGGCGCGCGCTGCGGTCGGTCACCGACATCGAGAAGCTGGGTGAACGGACGATCTGGATCGATTGCGACGTGTTGCAGGCGGATGGCGGGACGCGGACGGCGTCGATCACCGGCGCGTATGTGGCGGTGATGCTGGCGATGAACAAGCTTCAAGGCGAAGGCGTTTTGAAGGAATGTCCCATCCAATCCGGCGTGGCGGCGGTCAGTGTGGGGCTGCTCGATGGCGTTCCGTTGCTGGATTTGTGCTACGAAGAGGACGCGAAGGCGGCGGTGGATATGAACGTGGTGATGACGGATGAAGGCCAGTTCGTGGAGGTCCAGGGAACGGGCGAGGACGCGCCGTTTACGCAACGGCAGATGATGGCGATGCTGAAGCTGGCGCGCGAAGGGGTTGCGGAATTGCTGGCGATGCAGAAGAACGTGTTGGGGTAGTGACGGGAGACCTTCGGTCGAATCACGGTGCGCGGTCGGGAGACCGGCGCACAACACGAGGAGAGAATTTCTTCGGCTCGCCGGGAGGCTCGGGCTCCCGCGGCACGGTTTAGCCGATGTGGGAGGCGATTTTCTTTTCGAGGTCTTTTTTGCCGGTCATGCCGACGATGGTTTCTTTGACCTGGCCGCCCTTGAACAGCAGCAGCGTGGGAATTGCCCGGATATTGAACCGGGTGGCCAACTCCTGATTCTCGTCCACATTGACCTTGGCGATTTTGACCTGGCCGACTTTTTCCTCGGCGATTTCGTCGAGCAACGGGGCGATCATTTTGCACGGGCCGCACCATTCGGCCCAGAAATCGACGAGCACGGGGGTGGTTGCTTTCCCGACTTCCGCCTCAAAATTGCCTGCCGAAAGCGTTACAACATGCTGATTTGCCATGGAATTTCTCCAATCCGGTTCAAAAGCTACGATGCGGAAGCGGGCGTGTTGGATTCGGTCGAATCAACCGAATGTGATGTACGCCAAATAGCCGGCGACCGCGAGCGACAGGACGATGGCCGCAAGGGACAACCCGGCCTCGGCGCCACTGGGCGCGCCGGCGTCGGCGGGCCTGGGAGCAGGCTTGGCGCCCTTACCGGCGGCCGCTGCGGCAGGCGCGGCGGCAGCGGGAGCGGGAGGTGTATCCTCTTCACGGCGCAATTTGAGAGGCGGACGAGCGGCGTCGGCGGTGATCGGTTTGGCGGCAACGACCTGCACCCGCGAGGTGTCCTTTTTCGGCTTGGGGGCCTCGGTTGGACGGGCCATGACGGACGTTTCCCGCTTGGCTTCATCTTCGGGAGTGGCGGGAGTTCCCGGGGCCTTGGGTTTGGCGGCCGGCGGTGGAGCGCCGGTGCCCGGGGTGCCACGGCCGGTGATGCCGGGCGGCAAATTGATGCGAACGGTGTCTTTTTTGACCTCTTCTTGCGGTTTGTTTTGCTCGAGATTTTCGTCAGCCATGGGATAAATCCTCCAACAACTTGGGTAAAGATACGCGCCGGACGGCGGGGCTGTCAATGGGTTTCTCCCCGGCCACTCTGAAGCCGTTGCGGCATCAACGCAAGGCGAGTTCCAGTCGGCGCAGACAGCGTTGCGGGTTCCTCGCGAGGTCGTGTTCCCAGATACGGACAACGCGCCAGCCTTGTTTCCGGAGCGTGCGCGTCACAAACCGATCCCGCGCCATATTCCCCGCCAGCTTTTGGGTCCAGAATACGCGACCGGTCCGGGACCGCGAACGGGCACGAATGCGACGCGAATTGCACGAAGAAGGCATGGAGGATTTTTTGAGCCACTTTGCGGGGTTGGAGTGGATGGGGCAGCCATGCCAGAAACAGCCGTCGACGAAGACCGCGAGGCGTTGTCTCGAAAAAATGAAGTCGGGGTTGCCGAGCAACTTCTGCCCCGAACGATTCGGGGTAAACTGTCTGCGCCACCCCGTGACATGATTCGCCCGCAACAACTTCGCCAGCGCAATCTCGGTGTCCTTGTTGCCCTCGCCGCCTTCGCAGGCTCATGCAAGAATGAATAGCGTTCGGGCAGTCTTGCGTCCACAAGTCCAGAAACGGTATGATAAGCGACATGTACCGCGGTGCCATTTGCCAAGCCGTCAGTCATCTTAGATACCGAGTGTTCAAAGCACGCGACAATGCGAGAGGAACATGACCACAAAACCAACCGTATTTCCCGCTGACATAGAAGTTGTCCCTCTTGAAGAAATCACTTCCGACGGAAGCGGGAGTGGTCTCGAAGCGGAACAATCTGCGGGCGTAACATCACTTCCATTTGACCCAGCGAAAATCGACGTCATCACCCAGGCCCGCACGGTGGACCTATTATTGACACGACTGAAGGAGGGGGAACTGGATCTTTCGCCCGATTTTCAACGCCGAAGCAACCTATGGAACGCGGAGACCAAGAGTGCCCTAATTGAATCCATCCTGCTTCGCATACCAATTCCATCTCTCTACGTCGCCGAGGATTCCGAGGGAGATTACACTGTCGTAGACGGATTACAGAGATTGTGCGCTATTGCACATTTCGTAAACGTCGACGCGCTGAATAAAGCGGTGAATCAGAAGTTGACCCCATTGCGTCTGACGCCACTCGACTCCTTGGCACAATATGAGGGAATGGCGTTTGTCGAATTGCCGCGGCCACTGCAACGACGGATAAATGAGACAGAGCTGACCCTACACGTTATCAGAGCGGGCACGCCACCGGCCGTAAAGTTCAATATTTTTTCTCGCATCAACCGGGGCGGACTACCTCTGACTGCCCAAGAGATCCGAAATGCCATATATCCCGGTGAATGGAGGAACCGTGTACGTGCGCTCGCAGAAAGTGTCGCCTTCAAGACTGCCACTAGCGGCAAGATTAAGGGAGAACGCATGGAAGACGTGGAGCTTGTTCTCCGGTTCGTAGCACTGTACTCGTTACCTAAGGGTGAGACACGACCGCCTGAACAAAACCTCGACGATTTTCTTAATGACTTTGTTGAGAAGCGCTCCGCCGCGTGGCCGGCTGAACAATGGGGGGAGATCACCAAAGCATTTCATACGGCTATGGAGTGGGCGCCAAAGATATTTGGGAGAATCGCATTCCGCAAGTACTCTGGGCCGGGAGAATATCGACGACCAATTAACCGTGGCCTATTCGAGACTGAATCAGTGACGATTGCTCGACGTACACCCGAAGAATTGGCAAAACTTGCGGAAAGATCACAAAGAACAACCGAAACCTTCAGCAAGTATTTCACGGAGGACAGGTCGTTCCAAGATGCGCTTCTTTATGCCACTGGGAGAGGGGCAGCCTCAAACAAACCCTTGGAAGTCACGGAGAAGATATTTGCCGAGGTGCTAAGTGATTAAGCGTCTTCATCTACAGAATTTCAAGGCCAGCCGGGACGTTGATGTTAGGATCGCTCCACTGACCGTACTTGCGGGCCTCAACAGCTCCGGAAAAAGTTCACTTTTGCAGGCGATTGCAGTATTGCGCCAAAGTTACGGCACAGCCGGTCGTGCCGATGGGCTTGTGCTAAGCGGGGACCTAGTCCAATTGGGTCACGGTCAAGATGTGCTTAGCGAAGGAGCCGAAAGCAAAGAGGATTTGATCTCTCTTGAGTTCCAAGAGGACGCGACACAAGGCGCCTGGGTTTGCCCAAGCGTTGCCGACGCCAGCGAGCTCCACTTCGTAACACAGCCGGACCCGCCCCCGCAGTTTGTGCTGTCGGAAAACTTCCAGTTTCTCCAAGCCGACCGTGTCACACCTAGCCCTCTGTACCCTCAAGCTCCGCAGCGTGCTCGGTCCAACGGATTTCTCGGACCCCGCGGGGAGTATACAGCAGATTATCTAGCACTGAACGGCGATACACCTGTCTCCGAGGTGCGCTCAATCGCGAGGGTTGATTCGCCCATCGATTCTACTCTACTAAGCAAGGTTGCTCCCACAGCTAAGCTCCTCGATCAGGCGGCAGCGTGGCTTCAGCATCTGAGCCCCGGCGCCCGTCTGACGGTAACGCGAGTAGAGGGTACCGATGAAGTCCTGCTGCAGTACAACTACGTCGGACACACCCGTGGCCTGACTAGCAACCAATACAGGCCTACAAATGTCGGCTTCGGGCTGACGTATTGCCTGCCTATAATTGTCGCCTGTTTGGCGGCACCCCCAGACTCATTGCTACTTCTGGAAAACCCGGAGGCGCACCTTCACCCTCAGGGACAGGTGGCGCTTGGTGGCCTACTTGCCCTTGCCGCTTCCGAGGGCGTACAGATAATCGTGGAGACGCACAGCGACCACCTTCTTAATGGGATTCGACTCGCCGTGAAGAGGGGGCACATCTCGTGCGACCGTATCATCCTGCATTTCTTTACCCGGCCAGTCGAAACAGGCGATTCTAATGTGCAATCCCCATCGATGCTCCCTGACGGCCGTTTGTCCAACTGGCCAAAGGGCTTTTTTGATCAGTGGGACAAGAGCCTCGACGACTTGCTCGCTTAGCACCGCATGCGGTCGTTAACCATATACCTCAACGAGCTCTCTTGCGGTTGCGAGGGCCTCGCACCCGACAATATTCGCCCCCATGTTGAGAACGCCATTTCAGCCCTTCAGTCGGTTGCTCGGATTCGGTCTGACGCGACGATCAGACTACACCGTCCTTTGGGCCAGATTACTCTTGGCCCGCAGCACTTGACGTTTGCCGCCATCCTGCCCGGACAGAACGACAGGTTCAGTGTCATGAAAAGGCTTGTTGATAGATCGCCCTACGGAACAATGACTGCCCTCAGCGTAGAGATCTTCTGTGAAAACCAAGTGGGAATAGGTATGAGTTGGGCCCATTCTGATGCTTCCTTCGTTCTGAGCATCGGACACACCGCACCTTGGTCGGACATCGCAATCGCAGCGGAACGACACAGCTTGGATGAAGCTGGCGCCTTGCTGTCCACACCCGTCCATATTGACAACCTGGCCACGCCCGACCACGCCAGAAATCTGCGCCTGAGGATCGTGGACTACGGTAGGGACATTGCCAGTTCATCGATTGTCTTTCGATGTGACCACTATGTTATCAGGATGTTTCTGCTCGACCACGGCTTCCCGCACGTCCATGTGTACCCACGTCCGGATGACACTCACGACCTAATGGCAAAGATTCGGGTTGACACTCGTGATCTTCTGGAGGGACAGCTATCGTCTGCCGAAAGGAGAGAAATCATGCCGCTCCTGGAGCGCAATAGGAACACTCTACTGGAGGGTTGGAGACGGTGTAGAGCGGGGCAATTGCCGCTTCAAATCGAATAGGCGACCCGTACGGAACATATTTTCCGGCTTCAATTGCGGAAACAAGTCAGGCATTCTGCGGACATGTCCAACGCTCCGAGCGTAAAATGGACGCGCGAGCACTTGCTGATTGCGCTTAACCTCTACTGCAAGCTGCCATTCGGAAAGTTCCACCGCCTTAATCCCATAATCATCGCCGTGGCTCAGAAAATGGGACGCACGCCAAACAGCCTCGCGATGAAACTGTCCAACTTCGCGTCGCTTGACCCCGTGCAGAAGGCACGCGGCATCAAAGGACTCGCGGGCGCTTCGAAGCAGGACAGGGTAATGTGGGACGAGTTTCACAACAATCTCTCCACCCTCGCGCCAGCCAGCGAACAACTGCTTCATGACTTGTTTACCCAGAACGATGAGCGTGAAGTTGATTTCCTCCAGCCCGACAGGATTCGACTTGAGCCGAGCCGCCGGTTGACGCCTCCCTCGGGTCCGACGCAATCCAAGGCCACCGTGCGTGTTCGTCGCGGCCAACAGTTCTTTCGACAAACGATCCTCAATACTTACGGGGTTCGTTGCTGCATTTCCGGTATTTCGGTCCCCGATTTGTTGGTTGCGAGTCACATCAAACCGTGGAGCGTGTGTACTGACAAAGAGCGTTTGGACCCGCAGAATGGTTTGTGTCTTTCCGCGCTTCATGACGCGGCGTTTGACGGCGGCCTGATCACGCTGGATGAACGGTTTCGTCTTGTGCTCAGCAAGCATTTGAAAAGCTATTTGCCCCAGCCCGCGCTCAAGCAGAACTTCGTAGCTTACGAGGGCAAGGCAATCCGTCTTCCGGAAAAGCTCGCCGAGCCCGCGCAAGATTTCCTCGAATACCACCGGACCAAGTTGTTCGCCGACGCGTAGCTTGCGTGCGGACGTAGCGCTGTTTCTCTTGGCCATAAATTCCAGTCTAGGGATTCCCCGTGAGATGACCACAGACGATGAGTCAGATTCGGCAGAGGCGACGAGATCCTTCAACTTCGCTCAGGATGACCGAGGCGCGGTCGCTTTCCCCTTGCCGCCGCCGGAGTGGGGGAGGATGATGCCTGCGGAGAAGCTACGCGATGTCAAGACGACGGAGGCAGAGGAAGTCCGACCCGTTTGATTTAGTCGGCCCCATCATCGCGCTCGTCTTTATCCTCGCACTGGTCGCCCGTTTCGCTCTTGGGGCACTTTTTGAAATCGCGGCCATCATCCTCGTTTGTGCTATCGCCGTTTCCGCCTTGCTCTTCTTCTTCTGGCTGCTTGCTCAGAATGAGCGCGTGCGACCGTACCACCTGCCGCCATACCCACCGCTCCCCGAAAAACCATACCCGAATGCGACGTGGCCGAAAGCCGATCCTTCAATATTCCCAACACTTGAAGAGAAACTCCGCACCATCGACTGGTACCAATTCGAAAGAGTCGTCAGCGCCATCTACGAAGTGCCCGGCTGCACCGTCCGCCGACTCGGAGGGGCCAAACCCGACGGCGGAATCGACCTAATGGTAGAACAGGGTGGCCGGCGCATCATCGTCCAGTGCAAACACTGGCGAAAATGGACGGTGGGAGTCCGCCATATTCGAGAGCTTTGGGGAGCGAAGGAAATCGCACATGCGGACAAAGCTGTCCTTATCACACTGCGCGGGTGTACTCAGGACGCCAAGGATCTCGCAAACCAGCAGGGGATCGACATCATCGACGAAACCGGACTCATAAAGCTTATGCAAATGTCAGACGGTTCGATCGACTCAAAAATCCTCGCCTTGCTCAACGACACACGGAAGTTTTGCCCGAAATGTGAGCGCCCATTGGTCGTGCGCACCGCCAAAAAGGGCTCCAACTACGGCACCCAATTCTGGGGCTGCTCGAATTATCCCCGCTGCCGCTACATCCTGCGCAACCCATGATACGTTGCACTACTAGGTATCATCACTTTCTCCTGTTGCTCGTGATACATTGCACTGCAATGTATCATCATTTGTTTCCCCTTCGCGTTGTCGCCGGACGTTGAGCCCAAACGCCGTCAGGACGGGATGTCGGTTGCGCCGCCGGCACACATTCGGCGCGCCAGAGGCGAACAAGGCCTACAAACGGCTGGCGCTTCGTTTCGACTGCGCTCAACGCAGGCTCCGACGCGCCGCTACAACCGCAGGCTAAAGCCGTGCGGCTACGATCGAGGGCAAGTCACGCACCCTGAAGGGTGCGGCTACGAGCAAAGGCGAGTTTGTCTCCCCGCCCCAGAGTTCCATAGACTATGAGTCAGATTCGGCAGAGGCGACGAGATCCTTCGACTTCGCTCAGGATGACCGAGGCGCGGTCACTTTCGCCTTGCCGCCGCCGGGGTGGGGGAGGATGATGACGGCGGAGAGGCCATCGTGACGCGCTACGCATGGACATTGCCGGCCTGAAATGAATGGGATTCGGACGACTCGTCCGCTCGCCAAATGGGCCATCGTGATCGCCGGCTATGCCGCCGCGTGCCTGATCGCCAACGCCGCCGTCAACGCCCGCGACCTCCGCATGTCGGCTCAAGCCCAGGATTCACCCGGCATGTATGCCTGGGGCGACCTGATCCTCTTCCTCGAAGTTTTCGGTCTTGGCGCCATCCTCCCGACCGGTCTCGCGCTCTATTTCCTCCGGCCGATCCAGGGATTCTGGATCATGTTTACCATCGGGGCTGTCGCGTTTGCCGCCACTGGCCTCGGTGCCGCGCTCATCGTCGCGCTCACGTCACGATTGGTTCACGATCAAACCCGATCCCTGGCAAATATTCTCGCGGCAATCGGAGGCCTGCGGGAAATGATGTCACCCGCCGCGGGCGTTACGTTCCTGCTGGCCACACTCACCGCGCCCACTCGACGCATCCGCCTCGCGCTGTTGGCCGCGACACTGATCGAGGGCTCCCTCGGCGTGTACTCCTTCTTCCGCTGGTTCGCACCATTTCACGTCCTCTGACCCGCCTTCCCGATGCGTCCAGCCGGCGGTTCAGCGCTGGTTGCCCGAGCGCCGTGAGGACGGGATGTCGGTTGCGCCATGACGCATCGTGTTGGAGCCCCCAACAAAACCGGATTCTGTAGCCACGCCGCTCTGTCGGCGTGTGTCGGAAGCCCTAAAAATCCAAGGTGGCGCGGCGACAGAGCGCCGCGGCTACAACAAACAGAGGGTTTTGTTAGGCGCTCTCAGTCCCGCCGCCATGGAATTCCACAGACGATGAGTCAGATTCGGATGGGGGTTTTCGGAGTCGCCGCGTGAGGGGAAAACAGAGGCCAACGACGGCGGCTCGGCGGGAAGCGCCTTCGCTGAAGCTACGGCGGGTCGGGTGGGTCGCCCTACAATTCAAGGCGCGGAATGGGACGGGGCGCGGGCGTTGGCTATCGATTATAGATAAATCCGCCGCTACACGCGACACGGGTGGGTGAGAGGTAATAATGGCCAGTATGAGGTAGCCTGAGTTCAGGCTTTCTTCGGGCAGCAATGGAGGATGTCGTAGGGCTTGACGTCTTTGAGGGTCGGGCCGCTGATGAGGTAGATGGTGTCGGTCAATCGCTCGACGCTGCGATGGTAGTCCCAGCGGAGCATGGCGGTGTGTTGGACGACAAAGCGCGGGTCGTCGTCGCGGAAGCAGGACACGCAACTCGGGTCGGGGAGGCCGACGAGGAATTCCTCGGCGCTGAGGTTGTGCGAGGTGGTGTTGTAGAAGTCCTCGAACAGGATGAACGACGCGCTGAACGAGTGGTCGACGTAGCTGATGGCCTGGGTCACGCCTTCGTCATTGCGCAGGCCGCGGGGCGCGACGGGCTGGATGCTGTAGAGGTTGTCGGTCAGGTCTTCCATGATGTCGTCGAGCGACTCGCAGGACCAGTTTTTCAAGCGTTCGGAGTTCACGCCGTAGGTGAACACGGCGCCTTGAATGACGGCGCCGATGGAGATGCCGGGCCACAACGGGATGCGGTGCGGGGGCAGGCTGTGCGAGGCGGCGCGGAACACCTTCGGGAACAGGAGCGGCTTGATGAGCTTGTAATTGCGCAGATCAGGCACGTCGTCGCCGCAATAATCGAGCAGATTGATGTGCGCCTCGATCAATTCGTCCATCCGTTGCGGCTCAAGCAGGTAATGATGATAGAGGTGCTCGAGCAAGACGGTCTGGCCATCGGCAAGCGTCAAGGCGAGTCCCTCGGGCGGGCGAACATCGAGTTGCGGGCGACGGTGCTTGAGCAGGCTGAAATAATAATTCGTGAAACTGGCGGCGTCGAGGTGCGGATCGTCGTGCAGTTCCAGTGAGTTGACGATGCCTTCCAACTCGTCGTCGTCCACGCCGGCATCGCTGCTGCGGCAGCGGTAGAGGCAGCGGACCTGGACACGGCCGCGGGTGAAGATCCAGGCGCGGGTGTGACCGAAATCGGCGAGGTGCTCCTCGTCGGGGAGTTCGACCCGGGTAAACGTCACGTAGGCGAGCGCGGAGCCGTTGCGCGAGCCGCGTTGAATAAGCTCGTAATCGATGTCGGGCCACGTACGCTTCTCGCATTCGATGAGCGATTGCAGGGCGCGCTCGGGTTGCATGGACTCCGGGGCCGGTTTCTCAAATTGGCAGGCTTCCACTTTCAGGTACCCGCCGGTGGTCAAACTCGCGAGGCTGACGTGGGGGGAACCTTCATGGGTCAGAGGCAACCACCCCTCGGGGTAGCTGATCGTGTAGGTCTTCTCGGGATCGCTGTACTCTGGCATGATCTACCCATAAAGCAGCCGCCTTGCCAAGGGTTTGGCTGCCACGTGGGTAATCCCGCACCCCCCTCCGGGTAGACACGCCGTAAGGGTCGGGCAGACAGAATTGAACATGCCAATTGCTGATATTGAGAGGATGGCTTCCTCCGATCAGGGCTGGCGTCGGGTTTTGAGAGTTGATTCAGGCAGAGGCTTTGCGTAGGCTGACAGCACCATGAGCAAGGTGATTCGCGGAAAGGCATATGTTGTGCGGGACAATATCGATACCGACCAGATTATCCCGGCGCAGTATCTGACCCTCGTGCCCACGATTCCAGAAGAATACGAGAAACTCGGCAGCTACGCGTTGTGCGGTCTGCCGAAGGACCAGTATCCGACCCGGTATATTGCCGAAGGGCAAACCAGGGGGCCGTACACAATTGTCATTGGTGGTCGCAATTTCGGCTGTGGCAGTTCCCGCGAGCATGCTCCGATTGCCCTCGGGGCGGCGGGATGCGAGGCGGTGGTGGCGGAAAGTTTTGCGCGGATTTTCTTTCGCAACAGCGTAGCGACCGGCGAGCTTTATCCCGTGGAATCGACAACGCGAATCTGCGAAACGATCCGGACCGGCGACGAAATCGAACTCGATCTGGACGCGAACACACTCAAGGTTCTCAAATCCTCGAAGATTTTCGCAACGAAATCGCTCGGGGACGCGCGGCCTGTGATCGACGCGGGTGGTCTATTCGATTTCGCCCGCCAGAGCGGCATGATCCAGGCACAGGGCAATCATTCGAAAACGACCGGGGAATTGGCGGCTAAAGAGCCGGCGGACGATTAGTTTTGGCCGCGCGCGGTAGGTGCAAGCCGCGGTCGGTGCACATGCGGCTAGCAAAAGGCTGTTGACTCTTCAACGGAAGCTCAGACACAGTGGGCATCAAAGAAGAAAGGCATGCGACCTTGCAAGGCTTCAAGCTCGTCGTTCTAGCAGCTTTTCTGGCCGTCAGTTCGCTCGTTGCATCGGAAGTGAAGCTGAAGGACGGCAAGGTGTATCCTGACGCCGAGATTCTGGAGCGTGATGACCAGGGCATCCTGATTACCGTGCCATACGGAAAGGTCAAACTGCCTCTGGACAAGGTCGAGAGCATCGACGGCGTCGCGATTCCTCCATCTGCAAAGGCACCAGATTCAGGAACCCCCGGAAGCAAAGAACCCCAACCCGCACCCGCCGCGAATTCCCATCCCGGGTCCATGGCACTTCCGTATGTGCGTCGCTGGTCGATGGACATTCTTCTGTTGGTTATGGGACTGACGGCGCTGGCGTGGATTGGCGCATTGATTTGGGTGCAACACGATGTCAAGGGGATGCCGGAAGAAATCAAACGTGCGAATGCGGACGTGCTGCTTCTCCCTGTCCTCGGATTTGTGATTTATCTGGTCAAGCGCCGGCGTCAGCTGCGCGACAGGGAAGGGCCGAGGACGCTCACCGGCCGTGTCGCCGGGCTGGCGCCGGGCGAGGCCCCCAAAAAGCGGGGACTGTTTGGCGGGCGGACGAAGGTTGCCGCCACCGTCCGGGCCAAAAAGCGCCGGGTGGGCATGGAGTTTTTGGACGTGGACGGCAACGAGATCCAGGTCCGCAAAGATATGCCCGAAATGACCGGCATCGAGGCGGCGCGGGAAGTGTTGCAAGATGCCATGAGCGAACGGGCCAGTGACATTCATCTGGAACCGCAGGCCGACGGTTGCCGGGTGCGGTTTCGTGTCGATGGCGCGTTGCAGGAGCGGTTAATATTTACCCGGGCGGACGGGCTGCGTGTAGTCGCGGCGCTCAAGACGCTGGCGCAGATCGACGTCGCCGAAAAACGCCGGGCGCAAGACGGGCGGTTTCGCGTGCGCACCGAGGGTGGAGAAGTGGATTTCCGCGCGGCCACCGCGAGTGCCATTCACGGGGAGAAAATGGTGCTGCGTATTCTCGACCGCAAGAGCGGGCTGATGGGCCTGGGCGACCTCGGCATGAGCAAGGAGATGTTGCAACGATTTGACCGGGTGATTCACTCCCGCAACGGCATTATCCTGGCCGCCGGGCCAACCGGTTCGGGCAAAACATCAACCCTCTACGCCGCGCTCAGCCGGCTTGACCGCAAGCGCCTGAACATTATGAGCATCGAGGACCCCGTGGAATATGAGCTGGAGGGGGCGACACAGATTCCCGTCAACGTGAAAGCCGGTATCACCTATGAGGCCGGGCTGCGATCGATCCTGCGCCAGGATCCCGACGTGATTTTTGTGGGCGAAATGCGCGACGCCGAGGCGGCCAAGATCGCGATTCGCGCGGCCTTGACGGGTCACCTGGTGTTCAGCTCGCTGCACGCGAAGAATGCGGTGGGGACAGTCGTACGGTTGGAAGAGATCGGGGTGGAGCACTACCAGGTTTCCTCGGCGCTGTTGATGGTCGTGGCCCAGCGCCTGGTGCGCGTGCTCTGCAAGGAATGCCGCGAGGCCTATGAGGCGACGGGGACAGAACTGAGTGAGATTGGAATGGCGCTGGAGCCGGGACGCCGCATCTATCGCGCGACGGGATGCGAGGCCTGCGATAACATCGGGTACCAGGGGCGCACCGGGATTTTTGAGTTGCTCGTGCTGGACGAGGAATTCCGGAAAGCCGTGAATGATGGCGCCAACGAACAGGTGTTGGCGGAAATGGCCACCCGCAAGGGTCTCCGTCCGTATCGCGAAGACGGGGTGGAGAAAATCCTCAGTGGGATTACGACGGCGGAGGAAGTGATCCAAGCGAGCTAACCATGGCGGAAGTCATTCCAGTCATTCTCAGCATTTTGGCGTTGGTCCTGATCCTGTCGCTGGCATGGGGCGGGACGGTGTTCGGCGTGTTTTACGAACTGACCAGCTCACTCCTGTTGTTTTTTGCCATGATGGTGACGATGCGGTACTGGTATGAGGCGACGGCATTGGTGGAATCGGTGATGCCGGGGGCGGGTGCGTACGGCGCGTTCGGCGCGTACTGGGCCGTGTTTCTGCTGGGGTGCCTGCCGTTGATTCTGGTGCTGAATCAGGTCACACAACAGGCCGTACCCCGTTACCCGCGGATTATTGACATGGTGTTGGGTTTCGTATTCGGCCTGATCTCCTCGACAATCCTGGTGTGTTGCGTCATGACAAGCCTCTCGGTGATCGTTCCCCAAATCTGGGAACCCTACAATCCCGAAGCCTTGACGGTCCGTTTTGATCAGAAGCCGATTGAGGTTTACCAGTACATCGAAAAGGCGATCGGAGTCAAAACAAACGATCCGGGACATACGCGTTTCCCGACATTTGAGAAGGCGAACGCGGACGACTTCCAGAAGTATTGGGAATAGCCGTCTCGTCGTCAGGAGCGCGTGAACAAGCGCGACACACCCCAGAGCCCGAGCAGTCCGACGCCGGCAACGATGATCCAGTTTCTGCCGAACCAATCTCCCATCTGCTCGAGAACCGTCGGTGGCGGCGGTGGTGGCGGTGGTGGTGGCGGCGGCGGCGCGGGGGCGTTCGTCTTCGGTGGCGGCGGCGTCTCCTTCACCACCTCGGTGGGGGGATAAGCTGCTGCGAACAGATCCTGGCTTTGGTGGACCTGTCTCAACTGGTGAATCGTATTGTCGAGTTGTTCCTGAATCGCAAACTGGCGGTTTTGCTCTTCGCTGTACTGTTTCTCCGCGCGGAGATAATCCGCACTGGCCTGGCTGGATATCGCGCTGTCCCCCAGGGCTCTCGAAGTCGTGCTCAGACTCTTGCTGCGAGCCTGGTCATAGTTGGATTGGGCTTGTGATCGTGTTTCTGAAAGGTGGGTGACCCTGTCCCTGGTTGCTTCGAGGTCTTTGGTGAGTTGTTCCTGCGTGGTTTCGAGGGTGCTGATCCACAAGCGATACACATCGGCCTGCAGATGCCGGCTTTCGACCACGAGCGGCGATGGCTGCGCCGCATTGTAATAGGGCGCGAGCTTTTCGGTGGCAGCCTCGAATTGCCCTTGCGCCATCAACGCCCTGGCATCCTGAATGATTTGCCGGGTGCGCTCGGTTTCGGCAAGTGTGTTTGCCTCGGCGGCGGGCATCCATTGCCCGTGGTATTTGACCTGTCCCGACGCGACCTTGTCCCGTTCCTCCTGCCATTCGGCGAGTCGGTTGGTGATCGTGGTCGCCTCCAGCGCGCGGGGGTACAGCGTCAGGAAACGCCGGAAGCCATCGTTAATCGCGCTGTCGTAGTAGGACAAGGGATACGAGTTCTGTGGATCAAGCTGGTACTTGCCGAGATCGTGGGAGGCAATCGTCGCCAGGCGCTGGTCGCGGTCGACGGGGCTCAAGTGCGAGGTGGATGCGATATCGCTCTTGTTGATCTGATCCTTGCGGGTGATGGTGCCGTTGGCGAATTGCGCTTCGATGGTGATTTGCTGGTCGTCCTCGAAGAGAACCGGTCCTTCGAGCACACGACCGTCTTTGAGCTTGATGGTGACATAATCGCTGATGTTGGAATCGGTTGTTTGACTGAAGGCAACCGACGCGATACATGTGCCGAACAGAGCCAGGGCCAAAATCAGAATCCGGACGACGTTGCCGCGCAGAAACGATATCATGGACATCCGCTCCTCTTTGCGGCGACATGCTACGGCGAAGGCCGCGGTTTCTGCAACGACAAAAGCGGCGGATGCGATATTGGCAAACAAGGGGAGCCCCGGTCTCATCCCTTTATCAGGCGAGACAGCAAGAACAGGAGCACGACCAGCCCCACCGCCATGAAGACCCAATTATTCTTCAGCCAGGCCACGGTGCCGACGAGCACATCGGGAGAATTGGTGGTGGCCGATGAGCTTGGCGACGAACCTGCCGGCTGGGCTTTGGTTGTGTCGGAGTTGCCGCCTCCAGCAACGATTCCCCATTTGGCTTCGACGGTCGACGCCCGTGATCGAAGGGCGGCGAGTTTCTGGACCACGTCGTCCAACTGGCTTCTGGTCTGATCGAGATAGCTCTGGGCCTGGGCAAGATTGTCGCGGGCCGCGTTGACGGCGGCCTGGTTCTGGACAAAGGACTGAGAATCGCCGCTCCCCAGTGACTGATGCAAAGAGGTGAGTGGCGCGGCCTTTCCGAGAGATTGCACGTTGCTGGTGGGCTGCTTCCGCGACCCCTCCGCTGTGTTGACCGCTTGTTGTGCTCGATCGACCCACTGTCGTGCGGAAGCAACGTCACCTTCCAATTGCTGACGCTGATGGTCGAGCGAGGTGATGGTCTGTTGAAATGCAGAGGCCAGCAGCGTCCGGGCTTGGGAGACAAGGTCGGGTTGCGAGGACAGGGAGAGGACCGCCTGAAGTTGTTGGATGGCGGATTCGAGCCGGCCCTGGGAAATCAGCCAGCGGCTTTGTGTCAGCAACTGTTGGCCGCGTTCGTGCTCCGCCAGTCGGGTGCCTTCCGCTGCCGGCAACCACTGGCCGTGGAACTTCATTTTTCCAGCAGCGACCAGGTCGCGCTCTGTCTCCCACTGCGCAATGCGCGTGGTCACGTTCGACGTGTAGGCTGAATCCGGGTGGTTGGCGAGAAACGTGTGGAAAACGTCGCGGACAATTCGGTCGTAGTAGTTGAGCGGAAAACTGACGCTCGGATTCAACTGATACTTCTCAATTCCCTCGTAATCGCGCTTCGCCTGCCAGGCCGCCCGTTGCTCGGGCGTCAAGCGGACGACCCTGGCAATGTCCGTCTTGTTGATTTGCCGCGTCTCGGTGATCGTGCCGCCAGCAAACTCGAGATAGATCGACAGCGTCGCATCATCCTCCGTCCGGATGTCGCCCTCCAGCACCGTGCCGTCCTTGAGCGTGACGGTATCCGCGCGAGCGCAAACGGTGGCCAGCGCGAACACCGCCAGCAACCAGCACCAGTGCGTCCACGAGCCGACTCTAGTGAGTACGGTGGATTTGGACGGAAACATATTGGCTCCGCGGAATACTGAATTTTTTGACTTCGACGGTCACTGCCTGCGCCAATTTGCGGTAGAGAATGACTTTGGCGATGTCGGCGGCCAGAGCTTCGACCAGTTTCCGTGGCCGCTCCGCGGCCGTCTTGTGAATCATATCGGCTACCACATCGTACGGCGTGGTGGAATACTCCCGGTCCGTTCGTCCGGCTTCGGCCAGATTGCACTCGAGTTCCACGGTAATAAGCAATCGCTGCGGTCGGGCACGTTCGACTTCGGTCACACCAATACGCGTGTCCACTTCGAGATCCTTGACCACGATCTTATCCACGCACGACCTCTCGTGCCGCAAGGAATTCTTGCAATTCACCGAGATGGAGGCAGATCAGGTCCGGGTTCATCGCGCGCAGTTTGTCGAGGGGATTGTAGCCCGTCAACACCGCGCAGGTGTGGATGCCGCCGGCGCGGCCCGCTTCAATGTCGTGTTCCATGTCGCCGACGAACATCGTTTCCTCCCGGTCGAGCCGGTTCTCGTTCAGGATGTGATGAATCTTGGCCGTCTTGTCCTCGATGCCGATATAGGGTTTGGTGATATAGGGTCCGATACCGAACCGCGTCATCTGTGTCTCGTACGTATGAGCATCCACCGTGCTGGCGATATACACACCCATGCGCCGCTGCTGGCAGAAACGCAGAAACCCCAGCGTGTGGGGCAGCAGAGTGATCTCGGCGTGATGCTTTGGATATTCGGAGAGGAAGATTTGTTCGAGCCGGGCCTGGGGCACGTGGGGTACGCGCTGCTCGTAGAACTTTCGGATTGGCAGGCAGAATTGCGCGCGGAATTCCTCGCGGGTAATGGCCGGCAACCCGCACGATTCCAACACGTGGTTCGTGGTTTTCACCACCGGCATCAAATCGTCGACGAGCGTGCCCGACCAGTCCAAGATGACGTTGCGGATGATCACATCGCCAGCGTAACACAAACCCTGAATCCGGTGGCACAAGAAAAGACCGGTCGACTCACCCGTCGGGGGACTTCCTCCTACGGCTTGCGGCGGGGGCCGCGCTCGCGATTGGCAAGGCGCTCGGTCTTGCGTTTGCGCAGGCGGCGCTCGATCTTCCCCGCCACCACGTCGAGCGCACTGATCACATCGGCGTGGGATTCCTCGGCGCTGAGGTCGGCGCCAGGAATCTCGAAGAGCACGCGCACGGTGTACTGGCGAGGAGAGTGATGCGCACTGACTTTGCGCAAATAGACCCGGGCACGCAACGCCCGCGGCGCGTATTGCCCGACGTGGCCGATTTTCTCATCAACGGCATCCTTGATCGCTTCCGTGAGGGTGACCCCCTCGGCCTGGATGAGAATGTCCATGAATTGTCTCCTTGGTTAATAGCTGAGCGTACCCAACTGCACTTTACCACGGAACACCCGATAGACAACCGAGGTGTAGGCCAGCACGAACGGCATGCCGAGCGCGGCGACGGTCGCCATGATCGCCAGCGTTTTGTGCGACGAAGCCGCGTTGTAGACCGTCAGGCTCCAATCGGGATTGAGCGACGAGTGGACCAGGTCGGGGAACAGGGCGACCCCGAACAGGAACGTCAGTGCGGCAATCGTCGCGCAAGACGACAGGAAGGCGTAACCGGGCCGGCCCAGGAAGGTCGCCCGCGGAATATTGGCGACGGCCAGCACGTTGAGCACGACGACAATCCACACCCACGGGTGCTGATGGAAATTGCGGGTTGCCAGCGGCACGGCAACCAGGGTGAAGATCGTCGTGATGATGTACAGGACGAGAAAAAGGCCAAAGGTGCGCCACATCCACCCGTGAATGCGTTTTTGCAGATCACCCTCCGTCTTCAAATAGAGATAGATCGAACCGTGCATGGCGAACGTGGCCACCGCAAACACGCCGACGAGCAACGCGTACGGATGCAGCAGATCGCGGAACGCCCCGTGAAATTCCATGTCCGCGCCGATGGGCATGCCGCGCATGGCGTTGCCGACCGCCACGCCAAACAACAGGGTGGCCACGCCGCTGGCGAGCGAGAACGACACGTCCCAGAAGGAGCGCCACGACGGCGAGTCGTGCTTGCTGCGGAACTCCATCGACACGGCGCGAAAGATCAAGGCAAACAGCAGCGCCATGAAGGCGGTATAGAATCCCGAGAACGCCGTCGCGTAGGCGATGGGAAACGCCGCGAACAACGCGCCGCCAAATGTGACCAGCCACACTTCGTTCCCGTCCCACAGCGGCCCGATGGAGTTCATCAGGATCCGGCGCTCTTGGTCGCTCTTCACGGCCAGATGCACGATGCCGACGCCCAGGTCGAAGCCGTCGAGGATCGCGTAGCCCGCGAGCAACACGCCGAGCAGAATGAACCAGAGAATGTTCAAATCCATGTCGCTATTCCTTTTCCTTCACGTTGTCGGCCCCGGTCAGCGAGGCGCCGCCCGTGCCGGCGCGCAGGCCGGCGATGCCGAGCAGTCCGCCGGTCGCGGTCGCGGTCGGACGGATCACGATCTCGTCTGGTCCATGCTTGATCTTGCTGTCCAACACAAACACCCAGACCACGAACAGCAGAGCGTAGATAACGACGAACATGATGATGGAACCGAGCACCTGATTGGCGACGACGGCTTTCGAGAGCGCATCACTCGTGCGGAGTAATCCGTACACAACCCACGGCTGCCGGCCGACCTCGGCGGTCATCCAGCCGAACTGGTTCGCGACGTACGGCAGCGGTACCACCAGCACAAACACCCACAGCAGCCATCGCTTCTCGAAAAGGGTGGCCTTCCAGAGAAAGTACATTCCGAGGAGCGTCAGCACCACGAAGAGCCCGCCCAGCCACACCATGATGTGGTACGCCTGAAACGTCGCGGTAACGGGAGGCCAATCCCGTTGCGGAATTTGATCGAGCCCGGGAACGGGTTTGTGAAGATCGCCATATGCCAAGAGGCTCAGCAACCCCGGGATGGCGATGCCATGTTTGACCTCTTGCTCCTGCAGATTGGGCTGACCGAACAGATACAGCGGCGTCGGTCCCGGGCCGGTATGAAACACCGCTTCCATGGCCGCGAGCTTGGCGGGCTGTGTTTGCGCGACCTTCTTGCCCTGCAGGTCGCCGGAGATCGGCTCGGCGAGCGACGCCACGGTCGCCACGATCAGGCCGATGGTGAAACTTTTCTTCGCGAAATCGAGGTGCCGTCCTTTCAGGATGTAGTAGGCGGTGATGCTCATCACAAAAAACGCTGCGAGGATGTAGGCGCCGATCACGGTGTGCGCCAATCGATGCATGCTGGAAGGGTTGAACACCATCACCCAGAAATCCGTGATCTCCGCTCGCGCGCCGAGTCCTTGTCCCACGATGTGGAAGCCCGCCGGTGTTTGCTGCCAGGAATTGGCGATGACGATCCAAATGGACGAGAAGAATGCGCCGAGCGCCACCATGCACGTCGAGAAAAAGTGCATGCGCGGCGAGACTTTGTCCCACCCGAAGACCAATACCGCCAGGAACCCGGATTCCAGAAAGAACGCAAAAATGCCTTCGGCCGCCAGCGCCGAACCGAACACGTCCCCCACGTATCGTGAATAGGTGGCCCAATTGGTGCCAAACTGGAATTCCATCGTGATGCCGGTCGCGACGCCCATGGCGAAGTTGACCGCGAAAATCTTCGTCCAAAACTTCGTCATCGCCTCGTACTCCAAGCAGCCGGTTTTCAGGTAGATGGCCTCCATGATGACGAGGATGCCGCCGAGACCGATTGACAACGGCGGAAACAGGTAATGAAACATGATGGTCAGCGCGAATTGAAAGCGCGACAGCGTCAGGACGCTCAGGTCCACAGTGCCAATCCTCCTACAAGGGATGTTCAGGCAATTAGTAGCCGTGAATGACCCGAAATGCAACCGGCTGCTGCAGGAAAACTTGGGAGCCGTTTCCATGGCGTTGGGCTTGGAATCGAGGTGGTCGCCCGAACCGTCAGAAACCTGACTCGGCTTGGCATGGAGACGGAAGTCAGGGTTGTGTTTCGCCGTCAATCCGCTATCATGCCGGAGTCAATGGGTCGAACGAGGCAAGACTTTTTGCGGGTAAATGGCGCGGTCGAACCGCAGGAAGCATTTCATGCGCGGGCGGCGGCCGCACGGGATGCCGTCTTTGGGCGGTACGTGTTCGTGCGCGGCGTGGTGGAGGTGTCCAACCACTGCCGGCAGAATTGCCACTACTGCGCCATGCGGCGTGACAATCACCAGTTGGCACGGTACCGCCTCGCGGCGGATGAAGTGGCCGACCTGATCATTCATCACCGCCCGGCGTCGATCACGGACATCGACATCCAAGCGGGTGAAGACCCCGTGGCTGTCCGCGAAGTCGTCCTGCCGTTGGTGCGCGAGTTGAGGCGGCACACCGACCTCGGCATCACACTGTGCCTCGGGACGTTGACCGTGCGCCAGTACGACGAGTTGCGCGAAGCTGGTGGCGAGTACTACGTGTTGAAGATCGAGACGGCCAACCCGAAGCATTATCGGCTTCTGGAAGCACCGGGAACACTGGCCCGCCGGGTTGAGGCGATCCGGTATCTGGCCCGCACGGGCTGGAGGGTGTCCTCCGGGCTGATCGTCGGACTGCCCGGCCAGACGCAGGAGCATGTCCGCGAATCGTTGCAGTTGTTGACCGAGTTGCCGTTGGCGGGGTGCAGCGTCAGTCCCTTCGTGGCCGGGGAACAAACGCCGTTGGAGTGCAAGGCGGACGGATCCATCGAGCTAACACTGGATTGCGTGGCATGGATGCGACTGGCATCGCCGCATTGGATCATTCCCGCTGTCAGCGCCATGAAACTGGTCTCCAAGAACGGCTACGTGCGCGCCTTTCGAGCGGGGGCGAATCTCGCGACCATCAACCTCACGCCGCGCAGTGTTCGTGACGATTATCCCATTTACAAACGCGACCGCGTGATCATGGACGAGGGCCTCGTGTTGTCGGCCATCGAACAGGCGGGATGCCAACCCAGCCGCATCGGTGTTGCCGAACACCTGCGCAGCGGCACGTCGGCCGCGACGGTTTCTGAATGAGCCCGATTCTCGCGGTCGCGACGTCCCCTGTCCAAGGTACGGAAAGGCTCGTCACATTCCTGCGATACGATTTTGGGCGAATCGGGTACAAGTACGAGTTACGCGCCGGCGTATGACCTCACTTTGGAAAATATGGCAAGCCACCGCGGACCGTGGCGCCGCCAAAACCGTCGTCATTGACGCTGACACCGGCCGCGAGTGGACCTACCGTGAGTTGACAACCTTGGCCGAACGCATCGCCGCGCCACTCGATGGTCGCATTGTCCCCATCTGTCAGCCCAACAGCGCCTTCTGGCTAGCCGCGTTCCTTGGTGTCCAGAGAATCGGCGCTGTTGCACTCCCCCTCGATCCATCGCTTTCGACGGAGGCGCAAGAGAGAACGGTGCGCCGTGCCTGGAGGGGATTGCCGTCGCGTTCGTGTTGCATCAAGCTCACTTCGGGAACGACCGGCGACCTGAAGTTCGTTTATTGCTCCGCTGCGAATCTGCGTGCCGACGGCGAACACATCATCTGCACGATGGGTATCCGTCCCTCCGACCGCAATCTCGCCATCATCCCACTGGGCCACTCATACGGACTTGGCAATCTTGTGATGCCGCTGCTCTTGCAGGGGACGGCGGTGGTGTGCGCGCAAACGTTCGTCCCGCGGCAGATTTTACAATGGATCGAGCGATATAAGATCGGCGTTCTTCCGACGGTTCCCGCAGTCCTGCGGGCGTTGGCGCAGGTCGAAGGTGTCGCCAAACCACCGAGCCTGCGGCTTGTGATCTCGGCGGGTGCGCCGCTGTCGGCGGAAGTGGCGCAACAGTTTTACCGGCGGTACGGCCTGAAGATCCACAATTTCTACGGCTCGTCGGAAACCGGTGGCATCTGCTACGACCGCACGGGCAACGCCACGTTGAGCGGCAGGGGCGTTGGTAAACCGATGGATAGCGTCGCAGTCCGAATTCGGCGTGGTAGCTGCGTGTCCGTCAGCAGCCGCGCTGGAAAGGCCACGTTGCCCGACTTGGGCGAATGGAATCAGTACGGCGAACTGCGGCTACTCGGTCGCATCGGGGAAGTGGCCAATATCGGCGGCAAAAAGGTTTCGCCTGCGGAAGTCGAGCGGGCCTTGCGCGAACTCCGTGGCGTCAGCGACGCCTGGGTCACGGTGGTGAGAGACAAACGCGGCAACGATTGTCTGGCTGCCGCTGTGGAAACCACACACGCACGCATTGATCTCGAAGAGGGCTTGTTACGGGTGCTATCGGCGTGGAAATTGCCGAAGAGATGGTTGCTTGACGCCGCGCGTCCCCGGACCGATCGCGGCAAGCTTCACACCGTCGAACTGAGGGCGCGGCTCAGTGTGAGCTTGCCCTGAGACACGACAGTTGGGCCGACGCGGAGGACGGTGTCGAACTGGGCGAACGTGCCCATTTCTTTCTCCAGCGTCACGTCAATGTCCAACGTTTGACCCGGCAGCACCGGTTTACGGAAACGAAAATCGCGAACGGCCGCGAGATAAGCCACACCGGGCTGTTGCCAGAGCACGCCGGCGGCCTGCGCTGCACATTCGACGAGCAACACACCGGGCATCAGCGGGTTGCCGGGAAAATGGTCGGCAAAGAACGGCGCTTTGGGGTTGAGCCATTTACGACCGCGACCGCGCTTGCTAGGTTCGAGAATCTCGAACGAATCGAGGAAAGAAAAGCCGGGGCCGTGGGGTGTGAGGCTCATGGTTTCGGCACCGCGAAAACGGCTGCATCGAGTGGCTGGTTGCGACGCGGGTTGCGGAACTCGTAGGTGATGTAACTGTCCATTACGAGACCGATGCGCATGGACCGCACATCCATCGATGGCCAGGCGATCTCATTCTCGACGGACCGCAATGGCAACATTTGCAGCAAATGTTTGGGCGTGAGTGTCACGGTGCATATATCGGGCGTGCGCGCGATCTTCATATCGAACAAATCCGCGAAATTCGTGCAGCCATTCTGGAAGAAGCTTAGTAGAAACTGCACTTGCTGGGTCGGTTTGCCATTGTGCACCTCCAACTTGTACGCCGCGATCGCCTTCTTGTCGCGCTTGATGTAGAGATCTTGTCCGCGCACCAGCACGAATTCGGGCGCGGGATTGGTGAGGACAATCGACAGGAAATCCGGGGCCTGGTAGCTGATGTGTCCGAGACTGTCGACGTGACGGCGCGGGAAACTCCAGTGAAACACCTGTCGCAGGTCGGCTTCGAACGTCTGCGTGGAAGCCTGGTGCGCGACAAACTCGTCGGCATTCGTCGTATCCGCGCGGGCGATGCTCGGGCTGAAGGCTATGAGCACAGCCGCGACAGCGGCACAAATTGATACCATTGATCGGGATGATTGCATAACGGCTCGCGAAAACGGCTGGCCAGTTCGAGCGTGAATTCGCGGACGGTCGCTGCGCGGTCGGGTCCGCGCCATTGCGTGCGCAATGGTGGGAGCGCTTCGAACGCGTATCCGCCGGATTCGGTCGCCAAAATGATGGCGGCGACGAGCGGCGCTCCCGTCAAGAGGCTGAGCCAGACCGGCCCGGTCGAGAATGGCACTTTTCCATGCGGAAAATCCACGAGCACGACGTCGCCGTTACCCTGAGGACGGTCCATGAGCATGGCGACGCATTTGCCCTCGCCCAGTTTGCGCGCGATCTCCATGAAATTGAATTGGCCCACGCCGACCTCCAGCGTTTCCGCGCCCCAGTGCTGGCGATACGACGCGCGCCACAGGTTGAGGGCCGGGCTCGGCTCGGGCAGCGAGAGTACCACCAGCGGCAGACGGAATTCCTCCATCAGCAAACCGCCGAGTTCGAATAATCCCGTGTGCACGGTGACCAGCAGCACCCCTTTTCCATCGGCCAACGCGTTTTGGATATGCTCGAACCCGCATCGCGATTCGATCAGGGCCAGCGCGTCCTGCTTGGTGCGCGCCCCGAGCTGGAAATAATCCGCCAGCGTCGCCCCAAAATTGCCGAACGTGTTGCACACGGTGCTTTCCCGAAGCTGCGGTCCGCACAAGAGGGCGAGGTTTTCGCGCACGGCTGATTGCGCCCGTGGATGGGCCAACCGGTAGGCTTCGGCGAGCACACGAGCGGTCCGTCGGGCGCCCCTGACTCCCAGGAGCCGCGCGAGTCGGACGCCCGTGTCGAACCAGAAGGCGCGGTACAGCGTCTGCGAATAATGTGGTTTCAAGCCTCGGAGTAGTCCAGCCGTGGCACAATCGGCACGCGACGATGAATCGCACAAATAATGCGAAACAGCTTCACACGCCACCACATGTTAAACGACGGATGAAAGTTGCCCGCCAGGATCGAGGTCACCGCCGGTACGATGCCAAAGCGTCCTTTGGGGTGCATCAACACTTCAAACGACCGGTTGTCGTAATACATCGAAATCATCTGGCGATAGACCTCCATGTACCGGTGCACGTTGTGGGAATACCGCCGTTGCTCCCTTGTGGTGAGCCCGCGTTTTTCGGCATCCGCACGTTGAATCAGCTCGGCGGCAACCTGTCCGGACTTTGTCGCGATGTGTACTCCGGATGAAAAAATCGGGTCGATGAAACCCGCGGCATCTCCCACCATGAGCGCGCGGTCGGTGGCCATTTGATCGTGGCGGTAGCTGTAATCGCCGGTCTTGTAGAACTCGCTCACCCGCTCCGCCCCCTTCATTCGTCTCGTCAACTCACAACTCGACTCCACCGTTTTCGTGAACCATTCTTCCGCAGTTTTTCCAAATCGCTTCAGATCGTCGAGCGTCCGCACCATGCCCACCGACGTTTTCCCCTCCGCCAGGGGAATCAACCAGAACCAGCCATCCTCCAGCCGCACGATGGTGATGTTCCCCTCGGCGTCGCCCGGGTTGCGATAGACGCCCTTGAAATGTGCATACGTGGCAATGCGCTTGGTGAGGTTCATCGGCTTCCTCGTGAATCCCAGAACGCGTCCCAAAAAGGCGTCGCGCCCGCTCGCGTCAATCAGCCAACGCCCGCGCACATCGCTGTTATCCAATTCTACGCGCCACTGGTCGCCCTCGCGCGTGACATCGTTTGCCGGACAGCCCTGGCGCACTTCACACCCGCAACTTGCCGCGTGATCCAGCAGCATGTGGTCGAACTTTGCGCGTTCGACCTGGAATGTCGCGCCATACCCGGGCACCAGCCCGCGCGCAAACCAAAATCGCTGCCAGCGCGAACCATTGCTGACAAAAAACTCGGCCCCGTACTTCCGTTGGAACCCGGCCGCATCGATTTTTGGCCAGACGCCGCTTTCCTTGAGCACGTCATTGCCGAAGGGCAGCAGCGATTCGCCAATGTGGAACCGGGGAAAGACCTCTCGTTCCAGCAAGAGCACCCGCTGGCCGGCCCTGCCCAGAAATGCGCCCGCCGTGGTGCCGCCCGGGCCGCCGCCGATGATGATGGTATCGTACACGAACGGAGTGCTCATGATGGTGCTACGATTTCGCGCGGGGACCGTGTTGCTGTGCCAGCCAACGGCGAAGCGTGCCCAGTGATTGCATCGCCTCGCGGGCGACCTTCGCGTCGTTGATCACGATCCCATATTGCTGTTCGATGGCGACGGTCAATTGCAGTGCGTCCAGCGAATCCAAACCGACGCTCCCCGGCCCGAATAATGGCGTCGCTTCCCCGATTTCCTCGGGTTGGATTTTGAGGACGCAATTTTCCACGACCAGCCTTTTTAATTCATCCAGCGTGATTTCAGCCATGACCTCACACGTGTTCCCGATTTTATTAGGTCATTCCGCGGCCAAAAGCAAAGCTGAACATTCGCCGGTTAACCCCCATACCGGCAGTAAAATCCTGCGGTGTTCGCGGCGCGCGAGTTCCGCGGCGGCGACTGTGTTCCATGCGGCCGACGCGACAAACGCGTCCCCATGATAGGGCAACGTTACCCGCTTGCCGCCGGGCAACTGCTCTTCGATGCGGCCAAACCAGTTGTGCTGGGCGGTGTGACACCGGACGACGTCCGCGGGGAATTGGGCCAGACAATCCCGCGCGGAACCCGGCGCATCGTTCCGGTTGCGGTAGGTGAACCCGTCGGCCAACTGCACGATCTGCAGATCGTCTTGCAATTCCGCGCGCCGTAACAGCAGGGCCCCGGCGCCTTCGCTCGGCACATAGCCGGTTTGTCCGTGTGGCGGCAACCAACCCGTCCGCGCGAAGGCATCGATGACGATAGGATCGAGTTCGACCGCGCCGATGACCAGTGCGTGGTCCACCAAACCGTTGGCCAGCCACGCGGCCGCCACGCGGATCGCAGTGACCCAGGCGGCGTCGTCGCCCACGAGCGAATAGCACGGCCCGGCGGCGCCAAGCACCGCCGCGACGTGGCTGGTCGGTGAGTTGAACACTGTCTCGGGAAAGAGATTCGGGCTGGCAAAGCGTTGGCCGGTCTTGATGACACCTTCAAAAAACCGTCGGGTGGCCACAACCGCGCCCGTGTTGAAACTGGCGACGACGCCCAGTCGATCTCGGGCCAATTCGGGGGCTGCCGCAAGCGCGTGCTGCGCCGCCGCGAGCATGTACAGCGTGAGCGGACTGGCCCGGCGTACCCGCGCCTCGTTCTGTACCGTTGCCAGGGGCTCGCGAGTTCTGTCCACGCAACAAACGACTTGTTCGCCGGTTGATTCGTTCAGGCCTTTCATGCGCGGAGACGTTTCCGAGGGAAGCAGCGCGCCCATCCCGCAAATGGCGAGAGACATCTGCGGTTTGTGAGCACCGGCATGCGTCGCTGCGCGCGGATGTGGCTCGTATCTCCTGAAAACCAGCGCGGCGTTCGATCCACCGAAACCGAGATTTACCGTTAACGTTGCCGGGATATCCATCCGTCGTTCGCCCACGACAACGAGGTTTGCGGCGACCATCGGTTCGGGCTGTTGGACATTCAAATTTGGCGGTAATTGGCCTGACTGTAGGGCCGCGATGGCGAACAGGGCTTCGACGCTGCCCGCCGCGCCCAGTGTGTGTCCGATGGCGGCCTTGGTTGAGCTGATTCGCAGGCGTGGCGGAATGGTTGAGCCATCCCCAAACATCGTGGCGAACGCCTTGCCCTCGCTGACGTCATTAAGGGGAGTGCCGGTGCCGTGCGCGTTGACGTAGCCGATGTCCGTCACGTTCACGCCGGCTTGCGCGATGGCCCGGCGCATCACGGTGACCGCAGTCGCTCCGCGGGGATGCGGCTGGGTCAGGTGATGCAAGTCGGTTGCATGACCGTAGCCGGCCAGTTCGCACAGAATCTGCGCACCGCGTGCCTGCGCGTGGGATTCCGATTCCAGCACCGCGAACGCGGCCGCTTCGCCAAGCATCAGACCATTGCGGGCCACATCGAATGGACGGCAGCAGTCAGGACTCATGGCCTGCAGGCAATCGAAGCCGACGTAGATCAATTCGGTCAACGCCTCGTAGCCGCCGGCCAGCACACAATTGCACGCACCGGATCGGATCAGGTCCGCGCCGTGACCGATGGCGTTGGCGCCGCTGGCGCAGGCATTGGCGATGATCGTCACTGGCCCGTGAAAACCGAGATGTCGCTGGAGATCGTGTGTTTGATGCTGTGCCTGATATCGAGAAGCGCGGTAAAACTGTCCCGGACCACGATGTTGGGCGAGCATGGAACTTAGAAATTGTTCCCCCAACGCCATCCCGCCTCCCGTGGTGCTGACGGAAAGCGGCAGATGAGGGACGGACGACTTTCCCCGGCTATCCAACAAGCGCGCATCCGCCAACGCTTCGCGGGCGGCGGCAAGGGCGAGTCGGCTGGCGCGGGACAGCCGCGCCAACGTTTTGGCGGGAAGGTCAGCAAAATCGGGGAGCGCACACGTTGCCGCTTGTTTGCAACGGCAACTCGCCACATCAAACAGCGTGACCGGAGCCGCGGCAGTCCTTCCCGCCACGAGTTGCCGCCATGTGCTCGGGAAATCCAAGCCCAACGGCGTCACCGCGCCCATGCCCGTCACGACAACGCGTTCACTCATCCCGTCAACTTCCCGTAAGAAACTTTCGTCGATATCCGGATTCCGGGTTCATTGATTTTGTGCCACCGCTTGCGGGTGGAACTTCGCTGCGGCACCGTTCCACTGGACACAGACGACCCCGGCGGCAATGAACGCCACGCCGATCCACTGCGCCGGTCGCAACGGAATCCGGAAGGCCCAGTAGCACGCGAGTTGCAACACGCAGAACGCCCCGCCCTGGCACAGGGCAAACGTGAGGTTCGGATTTTGCGTCCGCAGGGTCAGCGTCATGCATGTCACACCGCAGAGCCCGACGAAATTGCCGAAGGAGAACCACCCAAACGCCGCCCAACCAGTTCGTTGACTGGCCACCCGCAGGAGCAAACTTCCACATACCTGGAACATGATGAATCCGGCCATGAACAACCATGGCGGCAACTGCAGCACCTGCTTCATGTTTTTCCTCCCAGCGGAGCCGATCGATACAAGCTCCACCATTTTCGGTTCTGCGAACGAAACATCACCGGCCATGGCACCCAACAGGCCAGCCAGGTCAGTGGCCGCAACAGCATGCTCCATAAACAGGACGCCCACCAGGGGCGCAGGTCGCAGCCGACCAACCAGAATAGCACGGCCGCCGTCAGGATTTCTATCTGGGTGGTCACCAACAGTCCCAGCCATGCTGCAGCGCAACCCGGGTGCGTGAGGGCTGCGGCCAGCCACCCCAGCGCCGGCACAATGAGAGCCAGACCCGCATAACCGGCCGGCGAACACCAGCGTACCGTCTTTTGCCAACGCATGTAGTGCTGGATGGCGTCTCTCCAGTTCGATTCCGAGGCCTGTGTTTCCAAGGTGACCCGGCTGACTTTCATGGGAGCCAGCGCCCGACCCAGCGCGTTATCATCCGCCAGGCGTGCGCCCAGTGTTTCCCAATTCACGCGGTCGCGGAACCGCGCCGACGAAAACATCATTCCGGCGCCAAGCCCAAATTGGACCAGACCGGTTCGACCGCAGAACAGCACGCCGGGATAGAACTCGATGTTCGCGAACAACGCCTCCAACATCATCGGCCCACTTTCGACGTTTCGCACGACGTACGGGCAGGTTACCAGACCCGTGTGACCGTCCAGGAGTTCCTGCCGCATCACATCCAGGAAACCCGGTGGCGCGACAATGTCGGTATCGCTCCACATCCAGAATTCACCGGTCGCGTGTTCGGACAACGTCTGAAACCACGAGACTTTCGGGCTGAGGAATTGTGCGGGCCGCGGGGCAACGACAGTCTTCAGGCGTGCGGCCGGGAAGTCCCGTTGCCACTGTTCGATCACCGTCTGCCATTTCACCGCGTCCTTGTCCTCGATACCCAGCAAGATTTCCGCGTGATCGTCCAACTCGCGGACGAACGATTCCATGGCGGAGATGAGCGAGAGTGGTGGCGCGGCTTCGCGCAACGCAGCCATCGGTTTGAATATGGAAACGGTGGGTTTGATTTGTGGCGTGGTCGTGGGCGCGCTCGCGCGAATTCGACGGGATCGGTTGCGTTCGCAGGAAACCAGGCTGATGGCAATGATCCACCAGCACACGGCCAGGAGCGACCAGCCCACCAGCGTCCATTCAAGAAGCGGCGACATTCGACTCAGTCAAGACGAGGTCCGCGTTTGTTCGTCCGGTCACCTGAAACCAGCGGACCGCCTCGTCGGCGATGGTCTGCAACGGTGTCTGCGGGTTCCACTTCAGTTCCTGCGTCGCTTTCGAAGAATCGAACCACTGCCGCCGGCGCGCGTGGGCGGCTGTTTCGCGGCAAATGCGTTCACTCCCGATCGCTTCGCCGATGGCGCCCGCCAATACGATGGCCGGCCTTGGCAACAGGAAACGGGGCGCTCGACGATTTGTGGCCCGTGCGAGCGCTCGGAGAAACTCCTGGAGCCACACGTTGTGATGGCCGAGCAGATACCGTTCACCAATTCGTCCGCGATCGGCCACCGCCAGGATGCCGTCCGCCAGGTCGCCGACGTGAATGAAATTCAGCCCCACGCGCGCGCTGAACGGGAACCGCCCGCGTAGATAGTCCAGCACCATGCGCCCCGTGGGGGTTGGGGCTTCGTCGCCCTCACCGAGCGGGCACGTTGGACTGGCAATCGTTACCGGAAAGCCGCGTTGCGCGGCCGCCAGAGCGGCGAGTTCGCCCAGCCATTTCGAGCGGCGGTAGGGCTCATGGCGGGGGACATCACTCGGGAAATCGTGCTCGGTCAACAATCCGGGTCTCCCTTCCAGCACGCCGCTGGAGCTGACATAGACGAACCGTTCGCTACCGTTCTGCTTGGCGGCTTCGAGCAGATGCTCCGTGCCGCGCACGTTGGTTTCCTCGGCGACGCGTCGCGCTTCCCGTCCGAACTGAAAGGTGGCGCCGAGATGAACGACCACGCAACAGCCCCGCACCGCCGCAGCCACGCTGGCGCGATCGCGCAAATCACCGCGGAAAATCTCCACGCGATTGCCGAAGAGGCGTTGCGCTTTCTCCGGTGCACGGCAGAACACGCGCACCGCCGCGCCCCGGCCCAGAAGCCGGTACGTGACGTGTCGGCCAATAAACCCGGTGCCACCCGTGATCAGGAATTGCGTCGACTCGCCCATTCGTGCAGAATCTACGTCAAACGTGAGCCACAGAGAAGTATTTTTCATCGCAGATGATTTCGGGATGACCACGGAGGTGAACCGGGCCGTCGTCGAGGCCCATCGCCGGGGCGTGCTGCATGGGGCCAGCTTGATGGTTGGCCAGCCGGGGACAGCCGACGCCGTTCGCGCGGCGCAGGACAATCCGGGCCTGCGCGTGGGATGGCATCTGCACCTCGACAACTCGCAGCCGGTCACGTGCGCCGCGTGGCCATGGGGCGATTCCTATCGGCGGGCGGGGTGGGCCATCGGTTTGTCACAGCGAGCAAGGTGGTTGATGCGCGAGGAGGTCCGGGCGCAATGGGAGGAGTTTCGCGCGACGGGGTTGACGTGTGCATTCGTCAATTCGCACCATCATCTCCATGCGCATCCGTTTGTGTACCAGATAGTACTCGATGTGTTGAAGCCGTCGTTTGATGGTTGGCTGCGGCTTGGCAAACCACGCTTTTTCTCAGCCAACTTCGATGCGGTTTGGATGGGACCAGCCGATTGGTTGTGGATGAGGCCACGGCGGCGGCGCTGTCCTTATCGGTGCAGCGACACTTTATGGGGCCTGGGCCGGACGTTTCGCATGCAAGCCGGTGAGGTGAGGCGCGCGATACAACAACTCGGCGACGGACTCCACGAGTTCTATTTTCACCCACGATCGACGAACAACGATGCGGACTTGCAGTGCCTTCTGGAGTTGAAAACATGCGAATTCTGATTGCAATCGGGTTGGTGGCTGCGTCTATTGGGTGCGCGTCCGTCCGGCCGTCGACAGGCGCGGGACGACCCTTCGATTTACAGCGCGACACGTTCGCCTACGCCAACGAACTGGTTTTCAACTACGATAACGGTGTCCCAGTCTCCTCGACGAATGCGCCGGACCGCGAGCATGCCTACACGCGACGGTGTTTCATCATGGCCGCCGGCGTGGTGCAATTTTGGAAGCACGCACGATTTGACCCGGAAGCCCCGCCGGTGTCGGAGGCGGAGCTGGCGCGGCGGATTCGCCGGGTGCGGAACCTCGCGGCGTGGTGGCCAAGCGAGCCACTGGAACAGCGGATCGCATTTCCCGGCTTCGCCAGCTTGCACGATTTGAGCGAACGAGAAGGGCGCGTGTTGCGGGCCAACATGGGCGCGGGCTGGACGACGTATTTTCATCCGCGAAAATACCCGATGCCGTTCCTGCCGTCGCTGGACGAGGAGTCTTGTGTGGCCGATGACTTGCAGTACTGGATGGAGCACGGCCACCCGATGGTGGTGTGGCTCTATAATTTCCCACACGTGGACATCAATCACGCCGTCACCGTCTTCGAGAAGGCCGAACGGCCGGGGCCGGACGAATTGGCGTTCCACGTGTATGACCCGAACTACACGGACGGCCCGCGCACGCTGCTCTATGATACGGTCACGCGCACGTTTTCTTACGGCAGTACGTTTTATTTTCCCGGCGGCGCGGTGCGCGTGAGGCCAATGTACACCAGCCTGTTTCGATGACGGTTGGGGGTGGCGTCTACGCCGGGACCGGTGACACGCCCGAGGCAAGCGCTTCGTCGATCATGGTTTGATAGAGCGAATCGGTAGTGCTGTCGCGCCAGGCGTTGCGGCGGCGGATATCGGTGAAGGTTTCGGCGGCGCCGCGCGTGAGGTCGATCTCGCAACGGAACTCCGGGACGTCGCGACGAGCTTTGGCGGAGTTGTAGGCGCCGTGGAACTGGGTGATCTCGTGGAGCAGGCCGAACCGTTGCGGGTCGTGGCGCACAATCCACGCGGCGGGCATGAACACAAGTTGCGCCGATTTGCCGAGCGCGGCGGCGGCCTGGCGATAATAGTCCCGCCACGTGAGGATCTCGTCGCGCGTGGCGTTGTAATCCTGGCCGTAGGTTTTTGGATTGAGAGCGGTGTAGGCGAACATCTTGCCGCAATCGTCGCGATGAGTCGACTGCCAGAGACCGAGACCGTCGCCGGCGCAGAGCACGGGTTGGCCGCGTTCGATGCGATCCCACGCAACGGCATTGGGTTCGAGGTTGTCGATCAACGGAGCGCCCGGGCCGTAGGTGCTGCTGGGCCGGATGATGGTCAATTGAAAGCGGCCGGACTCGTGGGCGCGGCGAAAGATCTGTTCGCAGGCCAGTTTGTTGCGCCCGTATTCGCTAATGGGTTCCTGGGGGAATGATTCGTCGATCAGGACTTGTGGCGGCACCTTCACGCCGTAGGTGCAGACCGTCGAACAAAAGATGAACTGCTGGCAACGTCCGCCAAACGCGCCGACCGCGCCGGCCGCCTGCTCGGGGCCGAAGCAGACCATATCAATGACCACGTCGAAGCGCGCCGCCAGCATGGCTTGCTCGAATTCATTGAACTGATTGCGGTCGCCCCGGAGTCGTTTCACCTCGTGCGGCAGTGTGTCCTCACGCTGGGCGCGGTTGAAGACGGTGACCTCCGCGCCGCGCGCGCGCAGATGTTTGACGATCCCCCGGCTGATGAGGCCCGTCCCGCCGATGATGAGAACTTGCATCGCTCAGACCAGGTCGCAGGCGTCGGCGGGCATCCAATGCTGGTCTTTGCCGTCCCATTTGACGTTGCAGCCGATGGGATTGGTCAGGGGTTTGGACACGGATTTGCCCGCGAGATGCTCGCGCAGGGCGTTCTCCAGATCGTTGACGGTCATTTTGCTCGTATCGCGCGGAGTATCCACGCCGCGCCCCGTGTAGACGAGTTTGCGGGCGCGGTCGAACACGTAGAAGTGCGGTGTTCGGAGGGCACCGTAGGCGCGGGCCACTTCCTGCGATTCGTCATACAGGTACACCCAGGGAAACTTGTTTTCTTCCATGCGCTGGACCATGTGCGGGAAGTCGTCTTCGTGGTACGTGTTTTTGCTGTTGGAATTGATGCCGACGAATTTCACGCCCTGCGCGGCGAATTGCTCGGCCGTCTTCCGCGTGACCTCGTCGGAACCCGTCACGTAGGGACAATGGTTGCAGGTAAAGAAGATGACGAGGACTTTGGCATCGCTGAAATCCGCGAGCCGATAGGTCTTGCCGTCCGTGGCGGGCAATTTGAAATCCGGCGCCTTGTCTCCGATTTGTAATGTGAAAGCCATCGCAACCATCCTTTCTGGATTCACCCCGAATTTAGACCGCCAGCGCATCGGCGACAACCCATTTGTCAGCCAGCGAGAAAGACCGTCTTACGGTTCCACGCCGGGGTCGGGCATGCGAAGGACGTCGGTGTCGGTGGTGAGGCCGAGGTCGCGGGCGGCGCGGGCGAGGGGTTGAATGATTTCCAGGGCGCGGGCGATGGTTTCGTCGCCGGCCTTCTGGCTGCTGTCGGGGCCCTCGCCAAGCAATCGTTCGAGGGGCGATTGTGGATGTGGGAACAGTTTCAGTTTGATTTTCGCATCCACGGGCAACTTCGCGGCTTCGCGCACGAGACGCAGGGCCACGGGAAATCCGCCGAGTTCGTCCACCAATCCGAGCGCCTTGGCGTCCTCGCCGGTCCAGACGCGGCCCTTGGCGATCTCGAGGACCTTTTCCTTGGGAAGTTTGCGGCCTTCGGCAACCTTGGTGGTGAAATCGTCGTAGATGCGATCCAGCCAGCCTTCAAACCGTGTCCACTGCTCGGGTGTGTAATCCTGCAGGCCGGTGAACACCATGGCGTTGGAACTGGTGTGGACTTCGTCCCAAGAGATGCCGAGTTTGTCCCAGAAATTGGTGGTGAGGAACTTGCCGGCGAACACGCCGATGGACGCCGTGAGCGTGGCGGGTTGGGCAACGATTTTGTCGGCGGGCAGGGCGATGAAATAGCCGCCGGAGCCGGCCACGGCGCCCATGGAGACAATGATTGGTTTGCCGGCTTTTTTGGCGCGGGCCACCTCCCGCCAGATCGTGTCGGAAGCGACGTACGACCCGCCGCCGCTATCGATCCGAAACAGGATGGCTTTCACGCTCTTGTCGTCCGCAGCTGCGCGGAAGGCAGCGGCAACCGTGTCGGCTCCCATCGAGACATCCTGGAAGATGGGGTTGTAGCCGCTTTTACCGCGGAGAATATTGCCGACGCCGTAGATGAGCGCCACAGTCGTGCCTTCGTCGTAGGGCGAGCCGGCGCGGTCGAGGTATTTCGATACGTAGAGGAATTTGACGTGGGGACCGAGCTTTTTCTTGATGTCGTCATAGGCGGCATCGCGGTAGGCGAGCTTGTCGACGAGTTTGGCGTCGAGCGCTTCGTCGGCGGGGAACGGGCCGCGATCGATCAACGTGCGCACGTCGTTGGTGGACATCTGGCGGGCCTCGGCGATTCCCGCGACGAGCTGGCCGAAAGACGAGTCGACGATCCTTTCGGTCGCCTCCTTGTGTGCGGGAGTGTACTTCGTCTCGGTCAGCTCGTTCATCGCGTTCTTGTACTCGGCGCGGTGATCCATGCGCGGGATGAAACCGAGTTTGTCGAGTGTGCCGCGGAGGAACGGGGTTTCGGCCATCAGGCCGGCCAGGCCGACGTCGCCCGACGGCTGGAGGTAAATCTTGTCGAAGGCGGTGGCGAGGTAATACGAGCCGTTGGCCTTCCCGCCTTCGCCGAATGTCTCGGCGTAGGCGATGGTGGGTTTGCCGGTGTGGCGGAAGGCGATGACGGCGTCGCGAATCTCCTGGACATCGGCCAGCGGTAAACCGGCTTCCCCGACGCGGGCGATCAGGCCGACGACGCGTTTGTCGGCGGAGGCGCGTTGCAGGGCTTCGATCAGGTCGAGCATCGTTGGCGTGCGGCCCGAGACGATCCGCGCGACGGGATCGTCCGGCACGTATTCGACCAGACGTTTTTCGAGATCAACTTCGAGAATCACCTTGGACGGGATGGACCTCTTAACAATGAGGAAGGAAGTCGCACCGATGATCGCCGCGAGGAGAACGACGGCGCCGATGGTCGTCAGTAGACGGACGAAGAACCTGCTCACTATATTCTGTCCCATGATTTTCCTCCTTCGATGACCGAAGCCGCACGCATGTCGATGCCGACAGTATCGCCGGGCGTCCTGCACAGCAAGCCGTAGATGCGGGCGGCTCAGGAAATGGTTGCGGAAGTGATGGGGAAACAGGATAAGAAGCGTCCGGACCGGATTATGAAAGTGATTACGCTTCTCATTGTGGCGGGGATGATCGGGAACGTTGTGGCGCAGGATTCTGCGCCCGCGCCCGTGAAGGCCACGCTGACGATTCATGCCGACAAACCCGGTGGCACGATCAACCGGAACATTTACGGGCAGTTCGCGGAGCATCTGGGGCGTGGCATTTACGAAGGCGTGTGGGTCGGCGAGGGGTCGCCGATCCCGAACACGCGCGGCATCCGCAAAGACGTGGTGGCGGCGTTGAAGCGGCTGAATGTGCCGGTGTTGCGGTGGCCGGGCGGTTGTTTCGCGGATGAGTATCACTGGCGGGACGGGATCGGCCCGACGCAGGACCGGCCGCGGACGATCAACACGCATTGGGGCGGCGTGGTGGAGGACAATGCATTCGGGACGCACGAATTCCTGGATTTGTGCGAGCAACTCGGGTGCGAACCATACATTTGCGGCAACCTCGGCAGCGGGACGCCCGAGGAGATGAAGGACTGGGTCGAATACATCACCTCGGATGCGGACACGGCGCTGGCCAACCTGCGCCGGTCGAACGGGCGCGAGAAGCCGTGGAAGCTCCCGTACCTCGGGATGGGGAACGAGAGTTGGGGATGCGGCGGCAACATGCGGCCGGAGTTTTATGCGGACAATTATCGGAGGTATAACACGTTTGTGAAGGACGACCCGGGCAATCGGGTCGAGCGCATCGCGTGCGGCCCAAGCGCCGGAGACGACAACTGGACGGAGGCGGTCATGTCGATGGTGGGCCGGCAGATGAACGGGTTATCGTTGCACTATTACACGATTCCGTCGGGGCGATGGACGAAGAAGGGCACGGCGACGGGGTTTACGGAGGAGGAATGGCATTCGACGCTGCGGGAGACGTTGCAGATGGACGGGATGCTCGCGCGGACCGCGGCGATCATGGATAAGTATGATCCGCAGAGGCGCGTGGGGTTGGTCGTGGACGAATGGGGCGACTGGTTTGATGTCGAGCCCGGCGGCAACCCCGGTTTCCTGTATCAGCAGAACACGATGCGCGACGCCATCGTGGCGGCGGTGAACTTGGACATATTCCAGCGGCATTGCGACCGGGTGGTGATGGCGAACATCGCGCAGATGGTGAACGTGTTGCAGGCGATGATCCTGACCGACAAAGAGAAGATGACCGTCACCCCGACGTACCATGTGTTCGAGATGTACAAGGTGCACCAGGACGCGATGTGGCTACCCGTGGAGATTACCACCTCCGAGTACAAGTTGGGGGACAGCGCGGTGCCGTCGGTCGACGCGACCGCGTCGCGGGACCGGGCCGGGCGCATTCATGTTTCGCTCGTCAATCTGGATCCGCAACGGGCGAGCACGGTCGCGGCGAAGCTGGCCGGCGCGGCGGTGAAGAGCATCACGGGCCGCATCCTCACGGCAGCGACGATGGACGCGCACAATACGTTCGACGATCCGGAAGCCGTGACACCGATGGCCTTCACTGCCTTCGATCTCGAAGGCGATGACCTGTCGGTCACGCTCCCTGCGAAATCGGTTGTGGTCTTGGAGATTGAGGCGGGTGGGTTGTAAGGCTGGCGGTTCGCAGGGGAGGAGGAAATCAACGGGCTCGTCGAACACCAGAGAGCCTCATGCCCGAGGGATCGGGCCTGGGGATCGTTCGTGGCTCTGTCGGATGAAGCCTGAGTGGGCGCGAGTAATGTCGCCATCGTGAAAGCCCAACCTATTGGTGTGGAGCATGATACCGTTCATCTTACGCCATCCATCTGTATGCAAGTGTGTTGCGTTGCATACAGCAGACGGCAGGACGGCCGACGCTACGGGGGATGGGGGCACGCAAAAAGGGTGTTTTTGCGAAACGAACCCAATGATGTGCTGTCTAAAAGTGTGCGCGAATGAGATTGTGGGACAGGCAGTTAGGATGCTTAGAACTTGATTCTTTCGTTGGGTTCGTCCCCCCTATTAATTGGGTTCGTTGGATGGGGTTTGATGCTCGGTTGCGCCACCGGCAGGTCGGGGGCCACGCTGGCGTTTGACTTTGGGCGGCGCGCAAACTACACTAGTAGGCCGCATGGGTAATGGTTCAGCCAGCGCCGCCGTCGGGGTTTCCCCTTTGCCAATCGATTGGCGGAAGGGTGCCTTGTGCGTTGTTCTGGCGGGATTGGCGGTCTACGCGTATTGGGGGCAGCGAGTCGAGCACGACCTCACGTGCTGGCAGTGGTTGATCGTGCATTGGAGCCGGATCTCGAATTACTCGCACGGTCCGCTGATTCCCTTGATTGCTTCGGCTCTGCTGTGGTGGAACCTATCGGAGCATGGCCCCGGAAATGAAGATTGGGGACCGTATTGGCAGGCGATGGGGGGCGCCGGTGCCGTTTTGATGATCTGGATCGTTGGCGGTTCCATTAACAAGGATTGGGAGGAGAAGGCCTACTACTGGTCGCTGATGTTGCTGCCGTTGACAATGGCGTGGCAGGTGTGGGCGTTGCGGGGACATTTGGTGGGACAAGAGGAGCCGTCCACGACGGCCGGACCGGCGGTCGTGGCGGTGGCGATGACGATGTATTATCTGGGAGTGAAAGCCGTCCAGCCCCGCGTGGTTGTCGTCTCGGGGATTGTGTTGTTGTACGGCTTGGCGTTGAGTTTTCGTGGTCGCGATGTTTTTCGTCTAGTGTTTTTCCCGATCACGTTTCTCTTCCTGATGGTGCCACTGAATTTTCTGGACGACGTGGTCGGGTTTCCGTTGCGGATGTTCGTTGCCAGGATTTCCACAATGGCCTTGAACGGGATGGGCATCGAAGCGGTGCAACGCGGGTCCGGCATCATCTCCCCCGTGTTTAGTTTTGATGTGGCCGATCCCTGCAGCGGGATCCGCTCGCTGATGGCGCTGACAACCGTTACCGCCGCCTACGCCTATGTCACGCAACGGGCGCAGTGGAAGCGTTGGATTTTGTTTTTTTGCGCCATGCCGTTGGCAGTGCTCGGCAACCTGGCGCGGGTGATCTCGATCGCGCTGGTGGCCCAAGTATACGGTCAGAAAACGGCCACGGAGGTTTACCACGAGTGGTCGGGGTTTATCCTCTTTCCAGTAGCTCTCGCGGTGATGGTACTCATCGGACTGCTGTTGAATTTTCCATTTCGCCGCGTGTTCCAAAACTGGCTGAATCCGCCGCCACCGCCGCCGGACAAGGGGCTGGATGACGATAGGCTTCCGCCTGCAGCCTGATGGGAAAAGTTTCATGAGTGAATCATCCGCAACAACAACGCCGCCAGCGGCTGTAGAACCGGCCGGACAACCCGCCGCGCCACACCGACGGGGTCCGAGCACGAAACAAATCTCCATCGTGGTGGTGATCCTGGCGGTCGGGGTGTTGCTCACGGCAACGACTTCTGACGTGGCGAAAGTTTCCGAGCCGGGTGTGAAATTGTATCCCGATGGGACCCCGTATCTGGTCGATCGGGCGGGCGATTGGTCAGGCGGGGAGAAGACAGGTTTGACCGAGGACGAACAGCGCCTTCTGCCCAAGGATACAGAAGGCTCGCGGCGGCTCTTTAGGGACAAGGATGGCAACGAGCTGTTTTGCTCGATTGTTCTGGCGGGACGCGACGTAACGAGTATTCACCGGCCCGAACTCTGCCTGCCCGGTCAAGGTTGGAAAATCCAGAGCGAGTACACGCAATCCATCCCCGTGGCAACAGCGACGGGCGGCGTGTTGAGTGTGATGCGCATGAACGCCTCTCGCACGGTCCGGCTGGCCGATGGCCGGACGACTGAGGCGCGGTCGGTGTTTGCCTATTGGTTTGTCGGCAAGGATCGGATGACGCCCTATCACTGGCAACGGATCTACTGGACCGCCAAGGATCGGGTCTTTTACAATACAAACCACCGTTGGGCCTACATCCTGATTCACCTGCCGATCCAGGGCGATGCGGAACGGGGCGCCGCCGTCAAGTCGCAAGACGCTGCGATGAAAGTGGTCTCCAAATTCATTCAGGACATCTACCCGTCCCTGATCGAAAAATAGCCGCGCTGGCGGAACCGACTGCCTGCGGGTTGGTGGACGGCGCACCAGGGACGCCGGAGCGTTCCAATGGCAGATAGACGAAGAGAATTCATCATTCAAGCCAGTCAGATCGTTGACGGGCTGCTGATTGCCGTCGTTTTTTGGTTTGCCCACGCGTTGCGCGAGCAACTCGCCTTTTCGTTTCCCTTTCCGTACCACATCCTCGGGTACACGATTGAGCACGGAATGATCGCGCCCTTTCGCTATTACAAGTGGTTGTACCTGATCATACTCCCCCTGTATCCGTTTCTTCTCGATGTGAATGGCTTCTACAGCCGCTCCCACAGCCAGCAGCGTCGCGACACGGTATGGATTCTCGTAAAGAGCAGCATCATCTGCACGCTGGCGGTCATGGCGGCCATGTTCTTCTTCCGTCTGGCCATGCTCAGCCGTGGCGTCGTGGTGATCTTCTCGTTGTTCAGCATCGTCGTGCTGTATGTGAAGGATCGACTCTTTCAGGCGTTCCTGCGCCATCGCGCTCGGAGCGGAAAGGAAGTCACCGAGATCATCCTCGTCGGCTCCGAGGAACGCAATGCCGAGTTCGCCACGCTGCTCGACGAACACCCGGAATGGAGCCTCCGTGTCGCCGCCAAACTCGACTCCAATATGAACCTGGTTTCCGAACTTCCCGCGATGCTCCACCGCTACCCCGTCGGCTGCGTGGTCTTCAACGTCAGCCAGACCGCCTTCGGTGAAATCGAGAAGGCGATCCTCGCCTGCGAAGTCGAAGGCGTCGAGGCCTGGCTCGTGGCCGACTTCGTGAAGACCTCCATCGCCCGCGCCACCGTCGACGATTTCTATGGCAAGCCCCTGCTGATCTTCCGCACCACCCCCGAGATTTCCTGGCAACTTGTCGCCAAGCGGCTCATCGACGTCATCGGCTCGACCCTCGGCCTGCTCATCCTCGGCCCGCTCGTCATGCTGCCCGTCGCCATCACCCTCAAGCTCATCTCGCCCGGCCCCGTCCTCTTCAAGCAGAAGCGCAGCGGCCGCCACGGACGCCTCTTCACCATGTACAAGTTCCGCTCCATGATCACCAACGCCGAAATGCTCCAGGCCGAACTCGAGGTCTTCAACGAAATGCGCGGCCCGGCCTTCAAAATGGAGGAAGACCCCCGCATCACCCCCTTCGGCCGCTTCCTCCGCAAAACCAGCATCGACGAGCTCCCCCAACTCTGGAACGTCATCGCCGGCGACATGTCCCTCGTCGGCCCGCGCCCCCCCATCCCCACCGAAGTCGTCCACTACGACCCCTGGCATCGCCGCCGCCTCTCCATGAAACCCGGCCTCACCTGCCTCTGGCAAATCAGCGGCCGCAACCGCATCGCCTTCGACCAGTGGATGAAACTCGACATGCAATACATCGACAACTGGTCCCTCTGGCTCGACCTCAAAATCCTCGCCCGCACCATCCCCATCGTCCTCACCGGCCTCGGCGCCAAGTGAACTCATACTACCCCCTGTTTCCCTCCACTTCCCCCTACTTGGAACCTCCCAAACCCGCCCCACAACCAAAATAAACCTTGACAAAATACACAACCTCACCATCGCCCGCTACACCGCCTCTCCCGCACCCGCCCATACCGCCGCCTGCCCCGACATCCGACGTCGGGGTCGCCTGCGTCCGCCGATCCTCTCCGAATTGGGCGAGCGTCCCGCTTGCCGTCGTAGTACCTTCCCCCCAAGCTACCAGCTACTAGCTACTGACTGCTTGCCTCCCGTCCCCGCTCCCGCCGCCCTTTCTCGCTCCATTCGCTCCCCTCCCAGGAGGGGCTAGGGGTGGGTGCTGGAATTCCCCCTCCCGACTCCCGCCTCCGTCGTTTCCTCCATGTAGCCACGGCGCTCTGTCGCCGTGAATTCGCCTGTTGGTAGGGACGGCTCGCCGAGCCGTCCGCCCCATCCATCCCCAACCGCGTTTCGCCCCGGACGCCCGCCCCACGCGTCTCCTCGCCCCTTGGGGGAGAGGATTGAGGTGAGGGGTGCGCCATTCGTCTCCCCCCACTCCACCTTTGAACGTTGAACGTTCCGCGTTGAACGTTTCGCGTTAAACGTTTCACGTTGATCCGTACCAGCCCCTGCCGCTTTCCCTCGCCCCATTCGCTCCCCTCCCAGGAGGGGCTAGGGGTGGGTGCTGGAATTCCCCCTCCCGACCCCCGTCACGCCTACTCCGCCGGCCAGATGCCTTCGTGGTCGAACCGCGTTTCGATGACCTGATGATTCACGCCGAATCGTGGGGCGATCTTCTTCGCGATAAACTCACGCGCCCCCTCAATCTCGCGCCACCCGGGCTCCGCGCTCGCCAGGTTCTTGCACGCCTGATCGTACTCGCTCAGCAAAATCTCACGGGGCACAAGAAATCGCCCCGCAAATTCGTTCGCCTGGTACTCGGCGCTGCCATACTCCGACGGCATCGCGGCCCATCCCTTGAATTCTTCCACGCTCTCGAACTGCCGCTCCTCGATCTCCTTGCCGTGCAACACAAAATGACCCAACTCGTGCGCGAAGGAAAACCGCAACCGCTGCTCGATCCAGCGGACGCCGCGCTCCCACGACATGTAGGCGTCCTCATCAATGTAAAACCCGCTCAAATCCGGCAACAGCGCCGCGTCAATCCTTTGCGCGGCAAACAGGTTCTCCAGCGGGATCACATCCAGCTTCAGGATCACCTCCGCGATGTAGATCACATCGATTGGCGGGAAATGATGCCCCCGAAGCTCAGCCGACTCGCGAAACTCATCGGCGGCCTGCCACAGCGCCGCCTTGTCCCTATACCTTACGCTTCCGTTCACCGGGCGTATGGGCCTCCTTCACCATCCGGATCAGTTCATCCAACTGCTGCGAGGTCAACTCCGCGCCCCGCACCGACCGGAAAAACACCGGCAACTTCTTCAGCAGCTCCTCATCGCTCAGCACGTCCTTCGGTATCTCCCCCCGCGCTATGTCGGCCAAATCCATAAACGTCTGCCACTCGTCCGTACCGGCCTCCAACCCCAACTGCCGTGCCCACCGCTGGAGCGTCTTCTCATCCCCCGGCGGCGGATTCACCCCCCGTTCCAGCTTGCTCCAGTTGCTCGGGTCGTGCCCGTGATCCAGACAGAACTGCCGGAGCGTCTTTTTCTGCGCAATGCGCAAATCCTTCACGAGATTGCCAAAGGTCATAGTTCCTGCGTTAATTTGTACCCCGCCAACGCGTCGCGGTTTTTTAATTTTTTTGTTCGATTGTGGTTGAAATTACACCACACTGTGGTATAAAGTCAACCACGGAATGACATGCGCCCCTCTCCGAAATTGGGCGGAATGCCCCGCGTCGTTTCGGGGTATCCCCGCCGCCTCCATAAATTGTAGGGCAGCCGGCCCGGCTGCCGTCGTCCTGTAGCTTTACCCCGAATCTTTACCTCGTTTCACGAGGCCTTTCGGGGCACCGCGTTTGCCCGCCTCTGGCGGGGCAGCCCGGCCCGGCTGCCGTCGTCGTCGGTAGGGCTGCCTCTCCGAGGCAGCCGCAGCCCCCTATTTCAAAGCCAAGCCGCTGGGAGCGGCGGAGCCGAAAGCGGCACTAGCCGCTGAGCCGAGTCAGACGAGGCGCGAGCATGTCGTGCCCAGCTCGCAAACGCGAACACGTCGCGTCCCGGTCGCAATGCAAAACACTTCCCAACCCACCCATCCTATCGGCACACCGATACAACAGTCAAGCCCGAAACGATGACAGGTCGCGTGTCGCGCAACACGAGCAAGTGGCAGGGCGCGACGCTCCATATTGTTGGGCGGGATGCCTGTTGTGTAGGTATCCCGCCGTTTTTTGCGCCGAATCCTCTCCCCTCCGGGGGGAGCCGAGTCCGCGAGACGCGACGTCGCCGTGCCCCGGTCGCAAAGGATCGAGGTGAGGGGGCACTCGTCAATCAACCCCTTCCGTTCTTGCCCTCCAGAAAAACCTTCGAGGCTTGTCGAACGCCCCCCGCCTGACTACACTCCACGGCATGGCGAAGAAAGCCACTCCTCCCGTGCCCGAGCGGCCTGCTGGCCCCGCAAAGCCTTCCCCGCTCGTCGACACGCGCGTCATCTATTGCGGCGACAATCTGGAGCAATTGAAGAAACTGCCCGACGCCTGCGTGGACCTGATCTACATCGACCCGCCGTTCAATTCCAACCGCAACTACGAAGTCTTCTGGGGCGAGACCAAGGAAAAACGCTCCTTCGACGACCGCCATGCCTCGACCCAGGCCTACATCGAGTTCATGCGCCCGCGCTGCGCCGAACTCCGCCGCGTCCTTAAACCCACCGGCAGCTTCTACTACCACTGCGACTGGCACGCCTCCCACTACGTCAAGGTCATGCTCGACCAGGTTTTCGGGGAGAACAACTTCATCAACGAAATCGTCTGGAAACGGCAGACATCACACAACGACGCGGCACAGGGCAGCAAACACTATGGACGGCTGCACGACGTTCTTCTTTTTTACTGTGGCGGGAGCGAGGATTACGTATGGAACCACCAATTCGTTTCGCTTGACCCGTCCTACGTCGAGTCGCACTATTCGCAAGTCGACGAAAACGGGAGGCGATTCCAGTGGGGAGACCTGCGCGCGCCCGGCGGCGCCGCACCGTCGAAAGGGAATCCGCATTACAAAGTCCTCGGTGTCGACGGCTACTGGCGATACAGCCAAGAGAAAATGGACCAATTCATCCGTGAGGGTCGTGTCGCCATCCCTTCCGGCGGAAAGACTCCCCGGTACAAACGATACCTCGACGAGTCAAAGGGGCTTCCGGTTGGCAGCGTGTGGGACGACATTAACCCCATCAACTCACAAGCCAAAGAATCATTGGGCTATCCGACGCAGAAGCCGCTTCCATTGCTTGAGCGAATCATCCAAGCGAGCAGCAACGAGAACGACATCGTGCTGGACGCATTCTGTGGCTGCGGTACGGCACTGGTAGCCGCGCAGAAGCTAAATCGACAATGGATCGGCATTGATATTTCGCCGACCGCTTGCCGCGTGATGGCCAAGCGCCTCCGCGACGTCTGCTACATGAAGGAGGACGAGCAATTGTGGCGTGCGGGCAAAGGCTTTGTCGTGCGCGATTTGCCGTGGACGGAAGCGAAACTCCGCGAGATTCCGCCCTTCGAGTTCGAGAACTGGGCCGTCATCGCCCTCGGCGGCATCCCGAACAAAACGAAAGTCGGCGACATGGGCATCGACGGTCGCATTTATCCCGTCAGCGCCGCCCCCGCCCGCGTCGGCAAGGAAACCGGCCACCTCGAATTCATGGACGTATGGTATCCCATTCAGGTGAAGCAGAAGGACAAAGTCGGTCGCCCCGACGTGGACCAGTTCGAAGCCGTAATGACGCGCGAAGATCGCACCAAAGGCTTTTTCATCGCGTTCGACTACTCCAGCGACGCCCTCACCGAGATCGAGCACTTCTTCAAGAAGTCCGGCAAAGCCATCATCCCCCTCACCGTCCGCGAAATCCTCGACGAGCAAATCGCGAAGAAACTGGCGTGAGAGACTACTTATGAATGCACCGACCTTACAAACTGTCAAAAAGCTGTTTGCAGTTTCTGGAAACCGGTGCGCCTTTCATGAGTGTGGGACGCCACTGGTTGAACCAATCTCTGACACGGTAACCGGCGAGATTTGTCATATCAAAGCGAAGAGACCAGGTCCGCGTTATGACCCCCAGCAAACAGATGAGCAACGGCACGCTTCCGAAAATCTGATTCTACTCTGCCGTCGCCATCACAAGATCGTGGATGCTGAACCAAATACGTACACGGTTGAATTACTCACGGAAATCAAACAGATGCACGAGCGCAACGGCAGCATCGAACTGTCGCAGGAGGATGCCCGTCGCGCCAGCAAACTGCTTGAATCATACGTGAACATCGAAAACGCCGGCAATGCTCAGTTTCAAATCGGCGATAACAATACCTTTATTGCGGGCAACCAGAATGTGTATCACCGCCCTCCCAAAATTGAGCATGTCCTGGAACGTGCAGGAGGAGAGATTTCACCAGCACAGGGACGGCAGATCCATGAATGGATTGACAATCTCGTCGAGAACACCGTCGGCATGACGCGCGAGGATGCGTACAAAATGTGGTGGAGTCGGTTCAAAAAGTTCTTCGGGATCAACAAATACGAGCAGTTGCTCGAATCACAACTCGGCGATGCGGAAGCTTGGTATAGACGGCAAAAGGCCATTGGCACTCGCAAGCTCAAGACGAAAGTTCCGGACGCTTGGCGGAATGCGCGGTACAGGGCAATCAAGCTGGCGATGAGGCAACTGGGTGTTGACAATGACTCATACTACCCGGAACTGGCAGCCCGATTGAAAATGAAGAAGCCGTTTGCACACCTAACAGAACTTACTAGGCGCGACCTTGAGCGGGTTTACAATATGGCTCTTCGCGATGTGCGCGAGAAGTTAGGATGAAAGAATTATGAAGAAAAAACCAAGTGCACAGGATGATTTAGCTAAGTCCCAGCCCTTGCTCGGACACCTGACCACATTTCGTGAGGCATATCCGGAGGTCGTTGAATTGCGGGTGGAAGTCACTGCGCACCCTTTGGGCTTTGGGAAGACGACAAACCATACGTATACATTAGAGAACCCGCCCGGTGAATATTGTCCTTGCCCTAACACCCAATGCACTCATGGCGGTTTCAACATTCACAGTTTCCTTCACGAACTCATTTCTGCGCGGAGGACGCAGGGTGAGACGGGCGGGGTGTGCGTTGGCCACGAGCGCATGAACCGGCGGGACACACGTTCCTGCCATTACAGTTTTCGCGCCGTTGCCAACATTAAGTACTCGACGTAGGGCATGTTCTCTGCCGCACCCTGTCGCTCACCAAGCCCACGATAATGAAAGACGAGTTTTCAGGGGTAGGTTTTTGGGGTCGGGTCTAATCATTGGTACAATTTTAAAGCCCGAGGGGGCCATGCCTCACAACCTACAAATTCGCCGCCGGTCACCCGATGCCTAGTACTACTAGGCATCATCGATGAGACAAAGGCAACGCTCCACAACTTCCAGTTTAGAGGGGGTCAACGCTTTACAATTTACAGATCAGACTTCGTAGATGGCCTCACCGGACGAAAAAGGGAGCAGGGTCAGGTCTCATCATAAAACAATTGACGAGGGCCGGCGCGGTAGGGGTCTGAGAATATGGACGCCCTCCCCACTCCGCAACCGCCGCCGATCCACCGTCGCTGACCCTTCCTCTCTCCCGATACATGGCACCATGTATTGTCCCCACTCTCTTTGAGGTCCTCACCACAGACCGCCAACTCCATGATGCCTAGTACTACTAGGTATCATTGTTTCCCCCGTCACAGATGATGCCTTCCAGTGGAAGGTATTGAGGAATTCGGGTCAGGTCTCACCGCTGCAACATGTGATCACCGCCCACCGCCTCACAATTTCCGGGCCAGACGTTCCCACGCGCGGCCCTCGTCCGCCTCCGAACGGAGAACCCTCGTGTGGCATCGTCCCCCTGTCCGCCATAGCCCTTGCCACACCCTTCATCATTCAACTCGCGTCGCCCGACGCTCGGCAGTCCATGATATATCGGCTGCCGACATATCATGAAAACAACCCCGTCCGCGCCCGGAGCCTGCCCTGAGCTCGGTCGAAGGGCGCTCTCTGCGTGGAGCCGAAGGCGGCACTGGCCGCCGGAGCCAAGTCCGACGAGACGCCGCTGTCGGCTGCGGCAAACGCGCCACAGACTTGCCGGTGGCGCAAACAGCCCGTCTTCTTCGTGCCCGGAGTTTACCCTGAGTCCTCGAAGGGTGTGCTTCGTGGTGAACATCCGCGCCTATCTGCGTGAATTCGTGGCCCGCCCCGCTCCCTGTCCGCAGTAGCTTCAGCGAAGGCGGATTTTTATTGCCCCTCGCCCCAAATTCTGCGAATCACTCAGGCACATGACAGCCACCACACCCGCTCCCGTTACCGTCGTCACCGGCGGCGCCGGCTTCCTCGGCTCCCATCTCGTCGACCGCCTCCTCGCCGAGGGCCACCGCGTCATCGCCATCGACAACCTCATCACCGGCAATACCGACAACATCGCCCATCTCGCCGGCAACCAAAACTTCGAGTTCATCCACCACAACGTCACACAATTCATCTACCTCGCCGGCCGCGTCGACTACGTCTTCCATTTCGCATCGCCCGCCAGCCCCATCGATTATCTCCAACTCCCCATCCAAACCCTCAAGGTCGGTTCGCTCGGCACCCACAACGCCCTCGGCCTCGCCAAGGCCAAAAACGCCAAATTCCTCCTCGCCTCCACCTCCGAATGCTACGGCGATCCGCTCGAACATCCCCAGTCCGAATCCTACTGGGGCAACGTCAATCCCATCGGCCCCCGCGGCGTCTACGACGAAGCCAAGCGGTTCGCCGAAGCCATGACCATGGCCTACCATCGCTACCACAAGGTCGATACCCACATCGTCCGCATCTTCAACACCTACGGCCCCCGCATGCGACTCAAGGACGGCCGCGTCGTCCCCGCCTTCATCGGCCAGGCGTTGCGCGGCGAACCCCTCACCGTCTTCGGCGAAGGCCAGCAAACCCGCAGCTTTTGCTACTGTAGCGACCTCATCGACGGCATCTTCCGCCTCTCCCAATGCGATTTCCACGAACCCGTCAACATCGGCAACCCGACCGAGTTCACCATCCTCGATTTCGCCAAACTCATCATCAAACTCACCGGCAGCCAGAGTAAGATCGTCTACGAACCTCTGCCCGTGGACGACCCCAAGCAACGCCGTCCCGACATCTCCCGCGCCCGGAAACTGCTCCACTGGGAACCCAAGGTAAAACTCGAAGACGGCCTCCGCCAAACCATCGACTACTTCCGCGACAAAGTCTGACCCGCCGCCGTTGTAGGCCGCGTGCCCTTACGCGGCGAGTAGGCCGCGCTCCGCAAATTGTAGGGCTGGATGCCTACTCCAGATTGTAGGGCTGGATGCCCGAGTCCGACGAGGGTATCCAGCCGAGCCCGAGTTGTCGCGGCGCTTCTGTGAAGCGCCGGTCGCTAATGCGAATAGAGCCGTGAGTTGAATTGTAGGCCGCGCGCCGCAATCCCCTCTCCCCTTGGGGGGAGCCGAGTTTGACGAGACGCTCCGAACCTACGGACCGTAGTTCGGAGCAAAGGGTTAGGGTGAGGGGTGCTGTTGCTGTCCGCACCATTCGTCCGTTGATGATCGTAATCTGCTTTCCGCCTTGAGCCGGGGCCGAATGCGGCGCTACCATCAACTCCCGTGACGCCCGTTTGTCGGCTTTTCTGAGGACATACCATGCGCTCCGCGTTCCGGTACACCTGGTTTCTGGCATTGGCGGTCATCGCCACGCTCTGCCTCGGCGCCTTTTGGGTCCTGCTCGGAACCAATTATTCCCCGGAACTCTATTGGGCCTTGCCCGCCGTCCCCGGCAAGTTGGAAATCGTGCTGATGCTGGTAGGCACGGCGGCAACGGCCCTGCTTCTGCGTTCGACGGCTCAGAGTCCTGACGAATGCCGTCGCTGGTTCAACGCCGGCCTTATGACGACAGCCGCTGCCTGCTTCATCCTGGCCAAACGATTTCTCGGCCTGCGCCCGCAATGCCTCGACCCGATCCTCTTCTGCACCGCCTGTGGTTGGACGATCGCGCTCTGGTTGCGCAACCCCCCGTCGCCAAGTCCGGAACGAAGTTCGTCTTCGCGATTCTCCGGTTTCGGCTACGAGTTCGAACCGGCAAGTTTACTGGCGACAGCCGTTGTCTCCGCAGCCGTCGGGTTGTCGGTCTATTACCTCGTCCAACAAATCCATTGCTTCAACAATTTCCAACTCGGCTACGCCGATTGCGGGGACTACGCCCGCACCATGTACAACACGCTCTACAATCCGCGTGAGCTGTTCCTGCGCGTCAATCCCGACCGACCGCTGTTCTACGACCATTTTCAACCAGGCTTTCTGCCATTCGTCCCGCTCTGGCTCTTGTGGCCGGACCTGAAAGTAACGATCCTGCTCCAGGTCCTCGCCGTCATGGCCTGCGCGTTGCCCATCTATTGGATCGGCCGAAAATTTTTTCAGGACAGAACAGCGGCGCTGCTGCTGGTGGCGGCCTGGCTGGTCTTCCCGCCCGTGTCACAATTCATTTACAGTGGTTCCTACGGATTCCACTGCGGAAACCTCTGCCTGCCGCTGTTCTTTCTGGCGCTGGCATTCTGGCTCAAGGAACGCCGCGGCTGGGCGCTGCTGTTCGCCGTGTGGGCCATCCTCCTCAAGGAGGAAGCGGCGATCCCGATCGGAACATTCGGACTCTACCTCGCCCTGTTTGGCAACCGTCGCAAGCTGGGTATCGTAACCGCCGTGGTCGCCTTCGCGTATTTTCTCGTCATGGCTTCCGTCGTCATTCCCGCGATGTCTCATCAGCCGTACATGGCGCAAAGCCACTTCGCCGCCATCGGCGAGAACAACAAGGAAATCTTCTTTTCTCCATGGGCGAACCCCAAAGCTTTTTGGGGGAATCTGTTCGCGCCATCGACGTTCTATTTTGCCGCGCTCCTGCTGGCTCCCCTGTTGTTCGTGCCCTTGAAGAAACCCTCGATCCTTTTCGTGGGGTCGCTGGTGTTTCTCTTCGATTGCCTGGATCCCACGCTCAAGAGCATCCGTTACTGGTATCAGCTCGCCCTGTTCCCCGTGGTGTTCTGGGCCCTGGCCGCCGCGTTGTCCCGCGCCACCCCGGCCCGACAACGGGCCGTTCTCTCCGGCGCGACCGTCACGGGAATCTTGCTGTCCGTGTTTTTTGGCAACATCTTCTGGAGCAAACCGGCCCTGGTCGCACTGCCAACTCCACCGGACCGCCCGGAAATCGTGCAGCGGATCGCCCAACGCATCGACCGACAAGCCTCCTTGTTCGCCACCCAGCGCGCCGCGGCCCATTTCATCACCCAGAAATATCTGTACGTGACCCCGCCCCTGCCGTCGCCAATCGATTGCGTGCTCCTGGATATGCGTGATTCGTGGAGATCAACCACCAGTCTCACTTGGCTGAAGAACCTCCGTGACATCCAGCGACAAGCCGAATCTCAACCGCAGTTGCACCTCGTCGATGCGGAAGACGGTATTGTCCTCTACTCGCGGCACGGCGAGTCCATCGATGCCCGCCGACTCGTCGAGCGCGACACCTTGCCTCCCGAAGTCGTTCGTCAATCAACGGAATTGGGAAAAGGGGTGACGTTTGAAGGCTACACCGCCGCCGCGCTGACTTCCGCCGGCGCCAGCCCCCACGATCAAATCCACATCACCATCTTCTGCTCGGTCGCGGTCCCTGTGGATGTCGACCTTGCAGTCCGCTGTCGCGTTCGGTCGGAAGCTCGGAACCGCGACATCCGACAATTCGGCTCACAATTCCAACCCCTGGGCCAATCCGTCTGGCCGGTCAAACGCTGGGTGCCGGGAAAATTCTACGCGGACGACTTCGTCATCGACGTTCCCGCCGGGTCGGCACCAGCCGGCTTTTCCATTTCGTTCGAATGCCAGCCGCTGTGACCCTGGCATCTGACAGTGTCCGCCGGTAGTGGGTCAGTTTGAAATTATTCAACCTTTCCAAAAATTGGAAAGCATGGCGCAGTCGGGGTCATTGGCAGACCAACCAGAGCAAAACGGCCAACACGACCCAAAAGGCCAACCCGGCAGGACTTCAGCCAGCGAGCACTGGGCATCGTGGAGCAGGTCACGGGGTCGGAGCCTATGAGGCATACGCCTCATATAGCGGGGCGCAAGACTCCCAAGAGCTAGAGAAGTCGGGGCTGCCAAGGGAATTGCTGCCGTTCCTTTTCTTGTCTCCGGATGAATTGTCCCAAAAGCGGAACCGCTAACGCATATCTGCCATGCCGATTTTTGTACACTAGTCCAGCGTCAGATAGTGAAGCAAGCATTTGATTGGTATGGCTGGGGCTGAAAGGAGGGGGCACCTTCTTAGACGCCGCTACAATTTCTTGAACCGAGAATTCTTCGTCACAGTTTGGCAAAGATGCAACGACTTTGAGCAAGTCCCTTTGACGGTCGGTTGCCCTAGCCCATCTACCAGCAAAAAAGTCGCTGTCCATTTTTCGTATGATCTCAGTCAAAGGCACGGATAGGTCGTCTCCCTTCGCAGTTTTCTGAAGGAAAATATCGAATATCTCCTTGCAAATGTACTGAATGAAATAGGGATAGCCGCCTGATGTGGTAACAATCAGATTGATCGACTTTTCATTGAAGCGCACTGGACACTTTTCATCCTCAATCGGTTTTAGAATGGCCTCTCGGCTTGGCGTTTCTTCCAGTCGGTCAAGCATGATAATTGTGAACATTCGTTCTGCAAATGTCCTCGCTTCTACAAGTCGCGGGAAGAGAGTGGGCAGGCCGACAAGCACGAGCATGAATGGTATGTCCCTCTTTTGGATGGATTGAAAAACGTCCAAAAGCAGGGACAACGGATATTGATCTTTGTCTGCGTGGTCTGACATTGTTTGCGCTTCGTCATACGCGAAAGCTATTCCGTTAATCCCCAGCTCTTTTGTGCAAAGCCAAACGAAATACAGTACACTTTTTATCTTGTCCGCAACCAGACCGGGTGATGTTTCATACAATTCGTAGAGCGCCTTGTAAGTAAGTGTTTTCTCCTTCGTATTACCCTTTTCGCTAAAGCCTACCGGATGAGTGTTTTCAGAAATATTGATACGCGATGTAACAACAGACAAATCAGTGAGTAGCCGCTTTGCCACAGTCTCTTCATTGATGCTGGTGGATTCAGACAAATCTGTACCGACCCAGAGCCACTTTTTTTCCAGAGCCAACGGCTTAAACTTTTCAAGGAGCACCGTCTTTCCGACTCCTCGCAGTCCGGTCAAGATGACATTGGTGAGGATTGTTTTCTGACCCAACAAAGTTGAAAACTGTTTTAGTTCTTTATCCCGGCCCGCCAAATAGGGAGGCATGTGACCCGCTCCGGGCTTGAACGGATTTGCCACCATCACAGTTGCCATAATTATATCTCCTTATTCACTTGACTAAATTTAGTAGATTAACTAAATACAGTCAAGAAGATAAACATCGGTGTGATATGGCGAATGTGCTAAATGCAGAAAAGAGGGTGGCGGTGATTGCCGCACTTAGCAAGAAGTTGGAGAACCACGAGCACGCGATTGCGCTCTATTTCATGTACTACAACTTCTGCCGGATACACCAAACTTTGCGTGTGACCCCGTCAATGGAGGCCGGAATTGCCGATCATGTATTGGAAATCAACGAAACTGTTGAATTTCTGAACTAGAATGCACAAAAACCACCAAAAATCAAGACTCTTTTCTCTTGCATCTGGTGTGGGAATAGCTATCTTTACGGCAGATAACTACTCCTACTGCTTCGACTGTAGGACGCGGGGACTGCGGCAAAGGCAGTCCCTGCACTTTTTATGGCCCCTCCTAAGACTATTGTTTACGTAGACGGCTTCAACTTGTACTACGGTGCTGTGCGAGGCACGAAATACAAGTGGCTCAATCTTGACTTGCTGTGTAGAAATCTGATGCCGGCCAACGACATTGTGAAGATCAAGTACTTCACGGCTCGCGTTTCTCCAAAAATGAATCCCGGCGGTCCGGCCCGGCAGGAAACGTTCCTCAGGGCGTTGCGGACACTTCCAAACTTTGAGATTCATTTAGGACTATTTGCAACGCACAACGTCTGGCGACCGCTTGCCCTTCCAAAGTGCGACCATCCCAGAAAAGATCACCAACTCTTTTCCAAAGATCGAATTAACGTGCAGGTGGTTGACACAAAGGAAAAAGGTTCCGATGTAAATCTGGCGATTCATCTACTCAATGACGCATGGCTTGGGAGTTACGAAGTGGCTGCGATTATTTCCAACGATTCTGACCTCGTGCTTGCAATCCAAATTGTTAGGGGACACTTGAACAAGAAGGTGGGAATCATCAATCCACACAATAAATTAGCCACCGAATTGGCCAAAGAAGCAGACTTCAAACATCAGATAAGGGCCGTGCATTTGGCTGCCGCTCAATTTCCCGATTCAATTCCCGGCACAACCATTACGAAACCGACCGAATGGTGAGCTTTTTTCAAACTGACCCACTACCCGTCCGCTTGGCTTCTCGACACGTACGGGAAGCGCAGGTAGTATAGACAAATCCCGTTGACAGAAGCGTCAATCACAGGAAAATGGCCGCGCCGCACGACCTGCAACGGCTGTATGACGACCACGCACAGGCCCTGTTTGCGTTTCTCCTGAATTTCACCCGCCATGAAGCCGATACCCATGACGTTGTGCAGGAACTGTTCCTCAAACTCGGTCGTCATCCGCAGTTGCTCCAGAATGTCACCGAGCCACGCGCATTCCTGATCCGTCTCGCCCACAATCAGGCCATTGATCTGATGCGACGCCGCGCGACGAGACAAAGGAACCACGACCAGCTCGCTGCGGAATCCGCCGCGGTATTCGCCCCGAGTGATAACCCCGATGATACGGCGTTTCGGCTGGGCCTGGCGGCAGCATTGGCAGAACTGCCTGCCGACCAGCGCGCCGTCGTTCACCTGAAACTGTGGGAGGACATGACATTCGAGGCCATCGCGGAGACATTGGGCATCCCGCCCAACACCGCCGCCAGCCGCTACCGCTACGGCATAGACAAATTGCGCGAACGGCTGCGTCCACTCTATGACGAGATCAAGCAACATGGACGAGTTTGAACAGTTTCTGAAGAAGCACCCGCTGCGCGACGTGCCGCCGGCGTGGCGGGCCGTGATTCTCCCGACGGCCGCGCAACCGGAGGCTTTCCAACCGCCATGGTGGCGTGAATGGTTGTGGCCCTCGCCGTCCGCATGGGCGGGATTGGCGTGTGTCTGGGTGGTCATCCTGGCGTTGAACGTGGCCACTCGGCCACTGGCTGCGGAACGACAACTGGCCGAACGATCACCGGCGTCATCCCGCGACATGGCTTTGGCGTTGGCCCAACAACAACGGGAGCTGGCGCAACTACTGGGTTCCCCTGCCGAGTCTCCGGCGGAAACAAAACATCCGTACCCGCCGGGACCGCAAAGTGAATCTTGCCGGATCACCGGGGAGGCCTGACATGCTCAAAAAAACCTTTCGTTGGGCGCTCTTCGTCATCGCCTGCCTCGTTACCCTCGTGGCGCTGTTCTACGCCGAGGAAGACTGGCGCGGAAAACATGCTTGGGACACGTACCAGCGCGAACGCGAGGCCAACGGCGACAGCTTCGAGTGGTCATCCGTCGTCCCGCCCGCGGTTCCTGACAGTGAGAATTTCGCGACCATACCGCTGTTCGCGGAATTGTTCCCGAAACCACCGGCGCACCCGCGCCTGTACGCCATCCGCCTGCCGGCCTGCGCGAACGCCTTGGGCAACTGGCGTACGGGGCGTATGGAAGATCTGAGCGCGTGGCAGGCGTGTTTCACAAACGCCGATCTGCTGGCCGCATTATCGAGGTACGAGCCCATCTTGCGCGAGATCTCCGAGGCCAGCCACCGTCCGTATTCCCGTTTCCCGATCCGCTACGAAGACGGCGGCGCCATGCTGTTACCCCACTTGAACTACCTTCGTAGTCTGGCGCGAGTCTACCGGTTGAGGGCGTTGGCGGAACTGGCCGTGGGCAACACCGACGCGGCCTTCGACGACGTGCAGATGTGTCTGCGGCTGGCGGACAAATTGAAGGACGAGCCTACACTGATTTCGTTTTTGGTACGCGCGGCTGTCTTGGACACGGCCGCGCAGCCCGTATGGGAAGGGGTCGTCGCGCACCGGTGGAATGAAAGCCAGTTGGCGGCGCTCCGGGTGGGATTCGAACAGGCCGACCTGTTCGCCAGCTTCGTGAAGGCCATGCGTGGCGAACGGTTGTGTAACTACTACTACATCTGCTCCATGCGTGAACACCCTTCGCAATCCGGATTCGTCAATGCACTCATGAACGCGAACGACGATCTTTCGCCCACGAATTGGCTGGATCGCGCCGTGCCGTCCGGCTGGCTGTACCAGAATCAACTGGCGACGGATCGATTCTACACCGAAGCGTACCTGCCGGCGATCGATGAGGAGCACCGGCGGATCGATCCACAGATGTTCGGGAACATCGATCGGTCAACGAAATCGATGCGCAAGACGCCATACAACGTGATGCGCAAGCTCCTCGTGGCCGGCTTGGGAAACGCCGCCAACCATCTGGCGCGTGCGCAAACCAGCGTGGACGAGGCTGCCGTCGCTTGCGCCCTGGAACGGTATCGGCTTGTCCACGGGCAACTGCCCGATACGTTGCCAACACTTGTGCCCGAGTTTTTGGCCAGCGTGCCGCATGACGTGATCGACGGCGAGTCGCTTCGCTACCGCCGTCTGCCGGACGGTCAGTACGTGCTCTACTCCATCGGATGGAACGGGGTTGACGACGGTGGCCAGATCGCTTTCACCGGCACGGGCAATTCGCGACACCAGGACTTCAACCAGGGCGATTGGGTGTGGTTCTCGCAGCCGCAGCCTCAACCCCCGGCGAGCGACGGGAAATAGGTCAATTGACTTTCGTGATAGGGCGTCAGCAATCGTTGCCGCCACTCAGAAGTCGTCAGCCGGATACGCCGTAACGGTTGAGTTGCTCCATGCCGCTTTACATCGGTGTCTTGATGCCGATGGCGCGCAGGACACACCAGCCGCGGGCGCCCTCGAAGATCATGAACGCGCCCGCAACATCCAAAAAAACGCCGGCCACCAGCAGCGCCTTCGATCCGCTGATCACACCGGTGACAATCAACGCCCCGCCGCACAACACGACAATCGCCCCGCCGATCAGCCGCGCCCGCTTGCCCCGTTGGTCGATGTTGCACGCCAGCTTCATTTCGTGGGTCGGCTGGCCCAATTACCGGCAAACACCGCCGCCAGCGCGAGCAGGACCACGACCACCCACCGAAACTCCGCCGGTGGTGGCCCGATCTTCAACCAGGCCGGCCAGATCGCCCAGAGCAGGGCCGCCGCGCCGAGAAACACGACCCCGGTCCACCCGAGGAACGCAAACGTCTTGCGTTCTTCCCGCAACGCGGTGCGCAATCGTCCAATCGTTTCCTTGTCGACCTTCAGCTTCTGACCGGCCGCGTCCTCCACGATCTGTTCGTCCGTCACCGTGTCCAGGAACTCTTTCAACAGGCTGCGTGCGCGGTCGGCGTCGTGTTCGAGCACGAAGATGCCGTTCATTCTCTCCGTGCCGCTCAGCGACTCGGCGGCATCGAATGGCGGCATCGACGGTGGTTCTTGCAGGGTGGCTTCCACCCCGTTGTCGCGCAAATATCCGACGATGATGCTGCCTTCCCATTCGTCGTGCGCGTGATGCACCTCCACCAGATTCTCGGACCGTTCACTTTTGCTCATGGCGCAATCTACTCCGGCTCGGGTCGTGTTTCCAAGAATTTTGTATCACCACGCCTCCAATCACGCCTGCAATAATTCGTCGCGGACGCGCTGCACCAGATCGTCGATGTAGAACGGCTTCTGGATGTAACCGCGCACGCCGGCCTCGAACATCCCGCGGGCAACCTGGTCGTCGCACCCCGTCAACAAAATCACGCGCACGTCGGGATTGATTCGTTGGAGAAACTCAAGCACCAGGTCCCCCGTCATCTCCGGCATCACGTAATCCAGCAGGACCACTCCGATCTCCCGCCAGCGATTCTCGTACGTCTCCAGTCCGTTCTTGGATCCCAGGGCGGTGAGGACGGGCATCCCTTCGCCTTCCAGACATTGTCGAATAATCTCCAGAATCTCGGGTTCGTCGTCAATGGCGAGCACGTACTTCGGGGAGGTGACAAGATCGTCGTTCATGGCTCAAGCGTTGCCAAGGCAACCGCTGGCCATGTACCATGGTCTTGTTCGACTGAGAAGAGAAATCGACTTCACCATGCGCGTTCGCTTTCAGGATAAGGTCGTCATTGTCACCGGCGCCTCCAGCGGCATCGGTTTGGAAACCGTATTGGAATTTGCCCGCGAAGGCGCCCGCGTCGTCCTTGCCGCGCGAAATGAAACCAAATTGCGCGAGATCGCCAACGCGCATCCCGAGTGGCACGACCGGTTGCTGGTCGTGCCCGCCGACGTCACGAAGGACGAGGACGTGCGGCAACTCGTGGCAACCACGGTCGAGAAGTTCGGCCGCGTGGATATCCTCGTCAACAATGCCGGCGTCGGGATGCGCGCCACGTTCGCCGATACGCCGCTCGACGATGTGCAGTCGCTCATGGACGTGAATCTCTACGGACCCATCCGCTGCATTCAGGCCGTATTGCCCCAGATGCGCCGGCAGGGCGCCGGACAGATTGTCAATGTCGGCAGCGTGTTGAGCATGGTGGTCGCGGCGCGCAACAGCGCCTACTGCGCCAGCAAGTTCGCGCTGTTGGCCGTGAGCGATACGCTGCGGATCGAATTGCAGGGGACGGGAATCGAGGTCATCTCCGTCCTGCCGGCCTACACCGACACGCCGTTTTTCGATCACATGTATCGGTACGGCGGCCCCGTCCGCCAGAGCCCGTTCGCGGGACAACATCCCGCACAAGTCGCCCAGGCTCTTCTTCGCGGGTGCGCCCGGCACAAACGCCAGGTCGTGTTGACCGTCTCCGCGCGGATTGCCATCTGGCTGCGCCGGCTTTGTCCGCCCCTGCTTGACTTCTTCGTGCGACAATCGGCTCAGAGGCTGGCCAAGGCCGAGTCGAAGACCTGATTCGGGTGTATCTTGACCCTTCCGCGCTACTTCGCCGCCAGCGCGGCATCGATGGCGGTAATCACGTCGGGTGAGTTCGGGGTGGTTTTGGAATCAAACCGCTTGAGGATCGTGCCGTCGCGGCCAATCAGGAACTTGGTGAAATTCCATTTGATGTCGCCGGGGAACGGCGAATCGCTGCCCGCCAGCAGCGTGTACAGCGGGTGCCGCTGCGGACCGTTCACATCGATCTTCTCAAACAGCGGGAACGTGACATTGTATTTGCTGGAGCAGAACAGCTTGATCTCCTCGCTGGTGCCCGGCTCCTGCCCGCCAAACTGGTTGCAGGGGAACCCGAGGACGACGAGGCCCTTGTCCTTGTATTTCTCGTAGACGCTCTCGAGCGCGGCGTATTGCGGGGTGAAGCCGCATTTGGAGGCCACATTGACGATGAGCCGCACCTTGCCCTGGTACGCCCCCAGGGTTGTCTCCTTGTGGTCAATGTCTTTGACCGCGATCTTATCGATGGCTTGCGCGTGGATGGTCATGGTTTGTAAAAGCAGCGCGACCGCGACGAGCGCGAAAGTTTTCATGCGGGAAAGCTAGCATCGGACGCGACAACGCTCAAGTGGCATCGATGGCGGCGGACGACGCTCAAAGATCTGCGAATGCCGACTCGAAGACCTGATCGCTTGCCGCGTCGTACAGACAAAACAACACGCGCTCCAAACCTGCTTCCCCTTCGAGGTGGCGTCTCGCTTCTTGGAGCATCAACGGCGCGGCGCGCTCGATGGGGAACCCATAGATGCCCGTGCTGATGGCTGGAAACGCGATGGACTTCAAGGCTTTCTCCTCGGCCAGTGTGAGGCTGCTCCTCACCGCCTCGCACAACAGTCGGTCCGCCTCCGACGGGTCGTGCCGGCTCCAGACCGGGCCGACAGCATGAATCACAAACTTCGCCGCCAGTTTGCCGCCACCCGTGATGACCGCTTCGCCGGTCTTGAGTGGCCCGCGCGTCGAAATCAGCGCGTCGGATTCCTGTTGGATCGTCGGCCCGCCCTTGCGCGAGATGGCCGCGGCCACGCCCCCGCCATGTTTCAAGTAACCGTTCGCCGCGTTGACAATCGCATCCACCGCCAACGCGGTGATGTCGCCCTGTACGATTTCCAACGTCGCGCCGCGAATCATCTTTTTCATCACGGGAAACCTTGTACCACAATCCGCGCAGAGGCCAACGGCTTTTGGAGCCTAATTAAAGGCGGTGGTCAGACGCAAACAGCACCCCTCACCTTGATCCTCTCCCCCACGGGGAGAGGAAATGGCAGCAATGCACGCCTCGCCCCACCGGGGGAGAGTCCGGCCCCGCCGTCGTTTGCGGGGACGGGTGAGAGGGACGGTTGATACAGCAATCACCACTTTGTAATCACCCCCCGGTTTTTACACACCTTTTACTTTCCCCCATCGATGCGGCGGATTACACTGAGATTGGGAACACCATGAAAATCCTCGTTGTCGAAGATGATCCCCTGCTGCGGGACGGGTTGGCGGACTTGCTCAAGGGCGCGGGCCATACCGTCGACATGGTGGCCGACGGCCTCACCGCCACGAAGCGCGGCCTGGATCCCGAACTCGACCTCGTCGTGCTCGACGTGATGCTCCCGAAACTCGACGGCGTCGAAGTCTGTCACCGGCTTCGCAAAGCCCGGCCGGACCTGCCCATCCTCATGTTGACCGCCAAGGGCTCCGAGGAAGACAAGGTGCGCGGCCTGAAGGTCGGCGCGGACGATTACGTCACCAAGCCGTTCGGGGCGCGCGAACTCCTCGCCCGGATTGCCGCTCTCGCCCGCCGCGCCCAGTCCGCGCCCGCGGAGCCGGAGATCATCGAGATCGACGGCTGCCGCTTCGACCTTGGGCACTGCGAGGCGTGCCGCCATCACAAAATCATCCCGCTGTCGCCCCGCGAAGTCGGCATCGTGCGCTGGCTCCATCGACACCGGGCACGGGCCGTCTCCCGCAGCGAATTGCTCGAACAGGTCTGGGGGTCGAACGCGGACATGGAAACCCGCACCGTCGACGTGACCATCGCCCACCTCCGCCAGAAGATCGAGCGCGATCACGCCGCGCCGGTGATCATCGTTTCCGTGCAGGGCGTCGGCTACGCCTGGGGCCAGCGATGAGGTTCTGGCGCAGTCGCACGACCCTGGCGCTCGTCCTGACGATCGCGGCGCTGGTGGTTCCCTGTTGCGCGTGGTACATCGTTGGCTCGCGCGAAGTGCAACGCACGGTCGACCAAATCGAATCGCCGCCGCGGCGTTTCGCCAGCGACACCGCCCGTCAACTGGTGGAACGCCTTCAGGATCGACTCCAGACGCTTCTGGAATCCGAGTCCAACCGTCCCTTCTATCAATATCAATCGCTCTATCACGACCCGAGAGGCGCGTCCGAAGGCCCGTCCGTCACCCCCTCGCCGCTGGCCCAGGGACCGACCGACCCGCTCATCCGCGCGTACTTCCAAATCGACCCGGCGGGACGGGTCACCCTGCCCACGCTGCCCGACGCGGACGTGGATGGCGTAATCCTTGCCAAAGTCGAGGCGCAACGTGCGATCCAGAGCGATTTGCAGGTGGCCGCGCAGGCTTCGGCGTGCGTCGCGTACCTCCAAAAGGGGCTGCCGCAACCGTTGCCAACCTCCTCCTCGCCGCGCCTCTACGCCTCCGCGTCGCCGTCTCCGGCATCGCTGCCGCAGCAGCATGTCGAAGTCATGGAGGCCGACGCTTGGATCCAAAATGCGCTGGCGGCCAGGATCTATTCGGACATCAAATTCGGCACCAATTCAGGAACGACGCTAGCCGAAGGCGGATTTCACCTGAAGAACGGGCAGCGGAACGTCTCCATCGGCGTCGGCGAGTTCCAATGGTGTTCCCTGCAGACCTCCAACGGGCCGTGCCTCGTCGCGTTGCGCAATGTCACCACGCCCGTGGGTGTCCTCGTGCAGGGTTTTGTCATCTCCAATGAAGCCGTGGCGGACACTCTCAAGAGTGCCGCGTTGCCCGCCCGCTTCACGCCCAACGGCACCACGGGCTCGTATGTGGCCGTCGCGCGGCTCGAAAGCACGGGCTGGTACATCGTCGTCAGCGCCGCCAAAGAATTCGCCGCGGCGGATGCGCTGGCCCGTCACAATTGGGTCAGTTTTCTGCAGCTCTTTTGGGCCGGCGCCGGGGCCGCCAGCGTGGCCGGCCTCTGCGTCGTGGCGTTGGTTTGGAACACCGAACGGCTCGCGCGCCAGCGCTCGCAATTCGCCGCCTCGGCCGCGCACGAACTGCGCACCCCGCTCGCCGGTCTGCGCATGTACAGCGAGATGCTCGCCGATGGGTTGGGCGACCCGACACGCACCCGGGACTACGCGAATCGCGTCGCGGAAGAAGCCGCGCGCCTGGGCCGCGTTGTCTCCAATGTGCTCGGGTTCTCGCGCCTCGAGCGCGGTGCGCTCAATGTCCGTCCCGTGCCCGGTGACCTGGCGGCTGTCGTGCGGGAATGCCTCGAACGTCAGCGCCCCGCCCTCGAAGCCGCCGGGGCTCGCATCGAGCTTTCCATCCCGGACCAGTTTCCAGAAGCGCGCTTCGACCGGGATGCGATCGCCGAAATCATCCAGAACCTGGTGGATAACGCCGAGAAATACTCGCGCACGGCCCGTGACCGGGAGATTCATGTCGCGCTTTCCCCGGCCGATCGGTCGGTGGCGTTGTCCGTGCGTGACCACGGACCGGGGATCCCGGCGGACGCGCGGGAAAAACTCTTCCGTCCGTTCGCGCGCGGCAACCGCGACGATGCGCCCGCGGGTTTGGGGCTCGGCTTGGTATTGGTGAAAGGATTGGCCGAAGCGCATGGTGGCCGCGTCACCTACGCCGACGCGCCCGGCGGCGGCGCGCTCTTCACGGTCCTCCTCCCGCGATAGCCCCCGCGAAGTTTTACATATCTTTTACCCCACATTTCCCGGATTCGCTTCACAAGTCAGTGTTAGTGACATAGAATTTGGCCGCATAAACAAAGGCTTTGGTCGATGTTGAAGCGACAAAAGGTGGGGAATCCAATGGGTGCAACTAACAAATCGGCTCTGCGGGTAACTTTCGATAGTCGTTTGAAGCTGGAGTTTCACGGTTCCAAGGTCACCTCCGATGCAGGTCTGCTCGTGTACCGGGAACTCGATGAGGCGTTGGAGCTGACCGCAAGGAGTGGTGGCCTGTTGGATGACTGGCGCACGGGCAAGAACACGCAACACTCGCTGGTGGCCCTGCTGCGGCAGTCGATCTTCAGTCGGCTGGCGGGATATGAAGACACCAATGACGCCGAACGACTCTCTGTCGATCCGACCGTGCGACAGGTCGTTGGCGGGCGAGCCACGGAGCGCACGGCAGCCTCCACCAGCCAAATGGGTCGCTTCGAGACGGAAGTGTTGACGCAGCCGCGGAATCTGACGGAGTTGACGAGGTTGTCGGGGTTATGGATTGAGCAGTTGCGGGAACGCCAACCGATGCGGGAACTGATCCTCGACATGGATAGTTCGGTCAGCGAAACCTATGGGGAGCAGGAAGGCACGGCCTACAACGGGCATTTCAATTGTACCTGCTACCACCCGCTGTTTTGTTTCAATCAATTCGGCGATGTGGAACAAGCCCTGTTGCGGGAAGGCAACGTCCATAGCGCCAACGATTGGCGGGCCGTGTTGGAGCCGGTGGTGGCCCGCTACCGCAGCCAGAAGTTGCCGCGCTACTTCCGAGCGGATGCGGCCTTTGCGAACCCGGAGGTATATGGCTTCTTGGAAGCCGAAGGCTACGGGTACGCCATCCGTCTCCCGGCCAATGAGGTGTTGCAACAGGAGATCACGCCGCTGCTGACTCGGCCAGTGGGCCGTCCCTCGAACGCACCGGTGGTCTGGTATGATGACTTTTTGTATCAGGCGCAGAGTTGGGAACGCGCCCGCCGCGTGGTGGCCAAGGTCGAGTGGCACAAGGGGGAATTGTTCCCGCGTGTCGGCTTTGTTGTCACCAACTTGGACAGCCCCGCCAAACGAGTCGTGCGATTCTACAACCAGCGGGGCACGGCGGAGCAGTGGATCAAGGAAGGCAAGAACGCCGTCAAATGGACGCGCCTGTCCTGTCACGACTTTGTGGACAACCAAGTGCGGTTGCAGCTATTTGTGCTGGCGTACAACTTGGGCAACTTCCTGCGTCAGGCTGTGTTGCCCCAAGCGGTGCGGCACTGGACGCTGACCACGTTGCGGGAGAAACTGATCAAGATCGGCGCGAAGGTGGTGCGCCATTCGCGGCAGGTGATCTTCCAGATGGCGGAGGTGGCGGTCTCGCGGGAATTGTTCCGAACGATTCTGGAAAGGATTGGGTGGCTGAGATTGCCCATGCCACTGCCCGGCTGATGCTCGCCGGGCGGCAAATGCGGGAAAGCAAAATGGCTGACGGCGATGCTTTGCCTCCGATCGGTCGAAAACCAGTGCAGAACGCAATCCAGAGCCGAAGGCATCGTCTCCGGGGCCTAGAAAGGGCTTGCTTGCAGTGTCAGGAGGGATAAAATGCGATCAATGAAACTGAATGGCCCGCAATGGTCGCGGGCCGCAGGTCATATGGGAAATGTCGGCTAATGGAGAACTGACGGTGTGAACTGCAAACTCATCCTCACCCTGTTGCTGGCCGCCTTGGGCGGTGTTGCCCAAGCCCAGACGACCAACACTTTCAGCTATACCGGAAGCAGTGTCACGTGGACGGTGCCGGCGACCGGCACCTACGACATCACTGCCGACGGTGCGCAAGGCGGGTTCAACAGCACCATGGTCGTACCCGCTGGTGGTGGGCTGGGAGCCGAAATTGGCGGCGTTTTTAGCCTGACCAACGGCCAGCAGCTAACTATCGCAGTGGGGGGTGCCGGCACCACCTATTTCAATAACGGCAGCAGCGGCGGCGGCGGTAGCTTTGTTGTCAATGGCAGCACTCCGCTGGTCATCGCTGGCGGCGGCGGTGGCAACAGCTGGTTGAACGGCGCCTTCGGCGGCCCCGGCCTCGTCGGCACGAGCGGTGCCGGCGGCGGGGGCTATAGTGGCGGCGGCGGCGGCACCAACGGCAGCGGCGGCAGCGGCGGTAGTGGTGGTATCATGCCCGGCGATGGCGGCGGTGGTGGTGGTGGCTTCACCGGCAGCGGCAGCGGTGGTGGCCTCGACAGCAACGGTGATGGCCAAACTGCCGGGTATGGGGGGGAGGGGTTCCCAGGTCTGGCGGGCGGGGCCGGCTACGCCCCCGGCTTCGGCAACGGCGGCTTCGGCGGCGGTGGCGGCGGCGGCTATAATGGCGGCGGCGGCGGCGGGGGCTATAGTGGTGGCGGCGGCGGCTACGGCGGCGGCGGGGGCTATCCTGGTGGCGGCGGCGGCGGCGGTGGTTCGTTCGATGGCGGGGCGAATCAGGTTCTCGTCGGGGGCGAAAACACCGGCAACGGCTTGGTGCTAATCGTCGAGGAGGTGCCCGAACCCTCGTCTTCGGGGTTGCTGGCCGTCGGCCTGATCGCACTGGTTCCGTTGATGCGCCGACGCGGCAAGGGTTGAGTTTTCAAGTGTCTTCGGAGCCGCGTGGTGCGTCGTCTCGGCAACTGAACCCGGAACATTCGCACTCATACGAAGAAATTGGCTCACTCCCACGTAGCGAGGGACACGGTTAGGTTTGTGTCACCGTGCCGTCACCAAACAGCAAAGAGGGCGTCCCTAACGCCGGGACGCCCTCCGAGGGTCTTATTTCAAATTCGTGCTACCGACGACGGCGAGCCAAGCCAATCATCAGCGCGAGGCCCGACCCCACCAACATCCATGTGGAAGGTTCCGGAACATCCGAGTTTACATACCAGGATTTCCGGACTGCCGTACACTCGTCTCGTGCGCACAAGCGCACACGGGAGGAGATCACGAAACTGCAAATTGCACTGTTGCTGGTTGGTCTACTACTGGGAGTGGCCGCTCTCAGCTTCACAATTCCTAATGCCGACGCACAGACGGAGACGGTTCTTTACTCATTTGGTAGCTCCCCCAACGATGGAAACGATCCACATGCGGGGCTGGTGCAGGGCAGCGATGGTGATTTCTACGGGACGACCTGGGCAGGCGGGACGCACGGCCAAGGCACCGTGTTCAAACTCAGTGTTCCCCTCAACCCTCCGGCCAATCATATTTCAGCGTTCCAGATCATGGGCAACGATGTCGCCGTCAGCATCCCGTCCGTAGCCTACGAGACGTATCAGTTGCAGTTTACCACTGATCTGGCCTGTGGAACCTGGTCGAACGTCCCGGGCGTATCAGTCACCAACAGCATCGGGGCTCTCCTGACGTTGACCAACTCCGGCGGAGCCGTCGGGCCGCAAGGGTTTTACCGGTTTGCCATCACGCCTTGACGGCAGCGAGAGGCAAACGTGCTCATTGTGCATGGAGCGGGGAGTGCCGAGATGGCCTACCAGGCCGAAACAGAGGATACCAATGGCTGAAAATGTAGATAGACAGCAGTTGTAAGTAAAACGTTTCAGGCAATCCGTACAAGCTCTGGTGTGATTGTCGGAACCTGACACTATGGACTCATCAGTCGCGAGATATCGATATTACCTCTGATATGCGCTGGAGGAGAAGTCTTCTGGCAACAGCTTCTAGTGTTCCTAGACTTGGTTAGGATCTATCTGAGGCCAACTGTTGGCGGTAACATATCACCGCGCAACGCACACGTGATCCGCCAAGCTACATGTTTCAGCGGTTTCACCTTGACGCAGTTCACGGGTTGGCGCATTCTCCCAGCCGGTGCCAGGATTGTAGCTCGACTCCCGCCGGTTCGAGGCTCGAAACGGAACGTAATGCTTATTGGCAGTAAGGCTCCCGCGTGATTGTGCTGTTGAGAAAGGTGCAAAGACGATTGTGAACCTGACTGAGATCGTTATACTACTCTTGTTTCTTGCGGTGTTTGTTGTCGTCCCGGCGGTCTTTATCCAACCGGGAAGCCGGCGCAAAGATGCCGGCCATGTGAGCCTGCTGCAATGTCCGTCGTGCGGGGCGGAAAATTATAGGACGAAGGAACGTTGTTATTGCTGTGGGTATGATTTGGCAGCCGGCCGGTCAGCGGGAACGAGCGAGGCGTTACTCCAGCGGGTCAAGCGGGCAGACGTGAATCGAATGAAGTCGCGAATCGCAGCGCAAACCCCGCGGACCGTCGAGGACTAGCCACGATACGTTTGCGTCGCGGCCTGCACGTGGGGTTCTGGACACGCGGATTCCCAAGAACGGTTTCCAGTTGGCGGATAATACTTGCAGCGGCAGCGCGGAAAGCTGACCAGGCCCGTAGCGCCAGTATCCCCTACTGGCCGCTATACCTCACCGAGGGCGTGGTCAAGACCGTGTTGCCGCTGCCGATTCTTGGAGGCAGAATTTCACTCCGCAATTACGAAAGAAACGCTTTCGGTCTTGATGCAACCGTCCACGGCGCACATTCAGGCAACCCGCGCGGTCGCGTCTCCGAATCGCTTGTCAATTGCTCCCGTTTGAGCGAGGTTCCCACCAAAAGCCCTTGCCATGGCCGAGCCGCGCTTGGTACGAGTGTGATTCGTAGACTTCGATAACGAGGGCGTTGCAATCCGATGGAGCGATAAAATGACGATTCCGAAAAGTGGCGTTCCGACAAGAGGGACGGAAGTTTCACTCAGTCGGTTGCTTTGGATTCTTGCCGGGGTGCTCTTGGCCGGTGGTGTGTCGACCGCTAACGCCGACACCGTGACGTTACGTTCTGGCGAGGTTCTGGACGGGCGAATCCTTTCCGAGACGGATACGCAGCTCGTGATCGAGGCCTCCTTTTATCATGGCACGATTCTCTCAACGCGAGAGGTGGCCAGGTCAGACATTCAGTCCATCGTCCGCGAGAGCCTCGAACAGAAACACGAGAAGGCGGACTACGCAGTCTTGGGAGCCTATGCCCTGAATGCGAACCAGGAACTCACGAAGGGCCAGTACGACGCGGGAATCGCGGCCTTTGAGGAATTCCTGACAACCTACACCAACTCCAGCTTCGCGGCGGACATTAATCATCGTCTGGCCGACTGGCAGACCGAGGCGTCCAATGTCGCGAGCGGCAAGGTCAAGTTCGCCGGAACGTGGCTGACGCCAGATGAGAAGAAAGCGCAAGTCGCACAAACCGCTCTTCAATCTCTCAAGAAGCAATTGGCCGATGCGCAGACGCAACGTGCCGCACAAGCCGAGAAGCTCGCTGGCGCCCAAAAGCAACTCGCCGATGCACGGTCCCGGCTCGCAAACATATCGGACACAGGGGGATCTGCGTCGGCGGCTAATCAAGGCGGTCGACGTGACCTCGCGGGTCGGTTGACGGCCGGGGCGGTGGGTGTTTCGCAGGGGGAGAACATGGGGGAACCGGTTTCCAATCCCGAGCGTTCGCAGCTACAAGCCGAAATCAATTCGGACCAGCAACGGGTTACCCAGGAACAGGGGCCGCTGACGTCGCTGGACGCGAAGATCACGGACTTGCAGTCTCAAATCCCGCCGCGCGAACAAGAATACAAGACCGCCCTTGCGCGGTTGTCAGGCACAAACACCCAGAACCAGGCGAGCGTCGTCCACGTTCCATCGGCTTCCGCTGGCCGCTCGAGTGAAACCAATGCGCCCGCGAAGACCGCACAACCCGCCGCGCCTCCTCAGGATCAAACCCCTCCCTGGTACATGCGAGCGTGGAAGTGGTTTCACGGTTAGGAAGGCCAGAAGGGCAGACATGGTGGCCTGCCCCGCGAGACGTTTCGGATAAGCCAGTTAGCCAGCGGTGGGGCGATTGACGGATCTGCTCATCACGTGGCGGATGATGTGAAGGGCTTCCTGGACGCGGAATGGCTTGCGGATATAGCCGTCGATCGGGTGTTGAGCGAGGATCTGGCGGAGCCGCAGTTCTTCGGCGCCAGACACAATGATGACTTTCACGTTCGGATTGAGTTTCTTCAACCACTCGAACGTCTTGGCGCCGTCAAGCTGGGGCATGTAGTAGTCAAGCAGCACGAGCTGAATTTTGTCTTTTTCCTGGGTGAACTTTTCCAGCGCCTTTACGGGACTGGCGAGGGCCTGAACGTCAAATCCAAAGGGCCGCAGCAGTTCGGTGATGAGAACGCGGAACTCCTCGTTGTCGTCAATCGCCAGCACGCGGATGAGGGACCCGTCAGCGGTGGCCGGAACGGCATCCTGGCCAGGCGCATTGAGCGTATCCGTTTGCCCGATATTTTCGGCTGTCAGTGGCATCTGAAAATCCTCCCAATCTCTTGTTTCCCACCCAAATGATGATATGAATATCGACATCAAAAAGAGCAGGCTCGGTGCCAAATCTTGACCACTGCGGAACGCGGCACTATCATCCGTGAAAATTTCTCGGGAAAATGGCTAAAAGAGGCAAATTCATCACTTTTGAGGGCGGCGAAGGCAGCGGAAAGTCCACCCACATCGACCGTTTGGTAACCCACTTGCGGCAAGGAGGTTATCCAGTGCTCATCGCCCGTGAACCCGGCGGTACAGAAGTGGGCGAACAAATCCGTCACATCCTCCAATACAGCAAACAGTCGGCGGCCATGGTTCCTGAAACCGAGTTGCTGCTTTTTTGCGCCAGCCGCGCCCAGCTCGTTCGGGAGGTGATCCAGCCGGCGTTGAACGACGGAGCCATCGTCATCTGCGACCGGTTTCTCGATTCGACCACCGTGTATCAGGGCGTGGGGCGAAAGATCGATCCACAGGCCGTAGCCACCATCAACCGCTTTGCCGTGGGGGCGTCTCTGCCCGACCTGACGCTGGTGATCGATCTCGACCCGCGAATCGGTCTGGAACGGGTCCGTGGCCGCGAGTTGTTCGACCGGATGGAAAACCAGGCGCTGGAGTTTTACGACCGCGTGCGGCAGGGATATCTGGACCTGGCCAAACGCGAAAGCGATCGCGTGAAAGTGATCGATGGCGGGCAAACCATCGAGGGGATCGCGAAGCAAATCTGGAGTTTGGTAAAGGATGTCCTTTAGCGATTTCCAGGAACAGAAGGAGATCGCCGCGCAACTGCGTCACAGCCTGGAGCGCGGACGGTTGGCGCACGCCTATCTGTTTGCCGGGCCACGCCGAAGCGGCAAGGAAGCCATGGCGCGGACGCTGGCGAAGGCGTTGAACTGTTCGGAAAAGGACCACGACAGCTGCGACCGGTGCGATTCCTGCCGGCGCGTCGACGAGGGGGTGCATCCCGACGTGTACTGGGTGCGGCCGGAGTCGAAGAGCCGGCGCATTCAGATCGACCAGATGCGCGAGTTTATGAAATCGGTCAACCTGCGGTCGTCACTGGGGGGGGTGAAAGTCGGGATCGTGGTGGACGCCGATTGCCTGGGCGAGGAAGCGGCCAATGCGTTTCTCAAGACGCTGGAAGAGCCTCCCGCCCAGACGGTGATCCTGCTGCTGACCGCCGACCCGCAGCGTCTGCTGCCGACAATTCTGTCGCGGTGCCTGAGAATATCATTCGGTCCGATCACAGCCGGCGTTACCTCTTCCTATGGCGCAGAATTACTGCCGCTGCTGGCGAAATTCTCCGCCACCCCCGAGGAACGAATTTCCCACAGTTACCGTTTGTTGTCGGAATTGACGGCGCTCCTTCAGGAAATCCGCAACGAAACGCGCGCCCGCGTGGAAGCGGAACTCGACCTCGACCGGTACGAGGAATTGGAACCCCGGGTGCGCGAGCGGCTCGAAGAACAGATGGAAGCGCGGATCGAGGGCGAATACCGGGCCGCCCGGGAGCAGGTGTTGGAAGAAATGTACAGTTGGTTTGGCGACCTGCTGCTGTGCGCCGAGGGAGCCGACGACCAACTGTTGGCCCATCCCGACCAGGCGACGACCACGCGGCAAATCGCGAACGGGTTGACGAGTTCGCTCGCCTGCCGTAACCTCGAGGCCATCGAGCAAATCCGTAACGCGCTTGCGCGCAATATTTCGGAGACACTGGCGTTCGAGGTGGGACTGCTCAAGCTGACACCGAAAGCGACGATGGTGGCGCGGTAATCCGACGGCCGGCGGCCGATTGAATGAAGGGACTTGCGAACCGGTTCGTGTTGGGCCTGGCAGCCGTGGCGTTTCTGGCGCCGCTGAAATTCGGCGCGCCCGCCATGGTGCAATGGGCCGTCGTGCCGCCGACCGGCGCCATCGAGTGGCTCTGTTTCACATGGCCCAATGAACTCGCGGTGATCCTCGTCTTCGCCGGCTTCATCTGGCTCGTGCTCGACCGGGATCGGATGTTGGCACGGGTGGATTTGCTGTTCGTGCTGCCGCTGTTCTTCCTGTTGACCCAGATACTGGCCGCCCCGTGGACGATTTGTCCCCAGGAGACGATCGATACGGTCATGCTCTTCGCGGCGGCGGTCCTGCTATTTTATGTTGGCGCCTGGTCTGCGCGCGATGGCGCGGCCACGGGACGGATATTCGGAGGGCTGGCCTTGGCGACGCTGTTCGTCTGCCTGATGGCGATGCAACAACATTTCGGAGGCTTGGAAGAGACCCGCGCGTATGCGTCAACTCACGTGGATGCGTCCACCGCGCCACGGGACTTTCTGGCGCGTATGACCAGCAACCGCGTGTTCGGCCCGTTCGTTTATCCCAACGCGCTGGCGGGGTTTCTGGTCGTGGCCTTCGCCCCGGTCCTGGCGTGGATTTGGGTCCGCGCGCGCGGTTGGGACATGCGGGTGAAATGGATCGCGTTGGTGTTTGCCGCAGGCGAAATGCTGTTTTGTCTTCTGTTGACGGGTTCTCGGGGCGGGTTCGTCGCCTTCGGTTTCATGACCTTGGCGGTTTTGTGGTGTCTGGTTCCGAAGGGCCGATGGGGAGCGGCGAAAGCGATTACACTGCTCGTTCTGGTCCTGGGCGTTGTGGTTGCGCTCGCCCGACAGGGTGGATTGTTGCATTTTGGGACGACGAGCCTCGAAGCCCGGACGGATTATTGGCGCGGAGCGATTCGCATTATCAAGGATCATCCTTGGATTGGCACGGGGCCGGGAACGTTCGGTTCGATCTATCCAATGTACAAGATGGCGCTGACCGAGGAAGCCGCGGCCGTCCACAACAATTTCCTGCAGATGTGGTCGGATTCGGGTGTGCTGGCGTTTATCGCGTTTGCCGCGTTGTGGATCGTCGCGGTGCGGGACTCGTTTCGGCTGGCGCGAGAGCGGGCAGGCGATGTCGCTGCTGCCGCCATCTGCGGGGCGTTGGTGGGGTGGACGGTGCACGGACTGGTTGATTTCGAGCTGTATGTACCGGGCGTCGCGCTGCCTGCGTTTGTTCTGCTCGGCACGTTGCAAGGTTTGAAGGAATTGCCCAAGACCGACACCGTGGCGCCGCGTCGACGGAAAAACTGGCTGGTGGCGGGAGTCTGTGTGGTTTTGGTGACAGCCGTACTCTGGATCGAATGTCGGGCGCTGGCGGCGGCCTTCCTGGGCGAGGAAGCCCGTCGAATGGAAGGCATCAATCCCGTGGCTGCTCTCGACGAAAGCGAACGGGCGGTGGGTTTGGCGCCTTGGAATTCGCGCCTTCAATCGGGTCTGGGCGAGGTGGCTCTCCGAGCTGGCAGGAGCGAGGAAGCATTCGCGGCGTACCTCGAAGCGATTGAGAGCGATCCGTACCGGGCCTCCGGCTGGTGGCAACTGGCGAGAGCGAAAATGGCCGCGCATGGTGTTGATGCGGAAGCCCTTCAACTTCTCAGTAGAGCCATCGAGTTGAACCCGACAAATCCCCGCTACAGTCAGGCGTTGGCCGCTGCCAAGGAAAGCGTTAGACAATCCACAGGCACTTTGCTAGAGTCCGACCCCGCCAAGGGAACGCGATCCTCCAAGTGATAGGTGCACCTTGGTGGTAGCGAGACCCGCAACGTGCCGAGACGCGGGCTTGGCAGACAGATGGCGAGCGGATGGAAGAACGCCCCTCTCAACTTCAAAAGGACAGAGCCAGAACCATGGAACTGGAGCAAATCAAGGCGATTATTGGAATGATGAAGGACAACGACCTGTCCGAGTTCTCAATGGAACAGGATGGGCTGAAAATCCGCATCAAACGCGGTCCCGAGGGCTTTCAGCAGTCTGTGACCCTCCCGCCGGCACCATCACCGTCCGCCGCGGGTGCGGTTGCCGCGCCGGCACCCGCCCCGGCGCCCGTGGCGCCCGCGTCGGCCCCCGTCGCGACAGATGCCAGGCATATTGTGTCGCCCATGGTCGGCACTTTTTACCGCGCTCCGTCGCCTGACGCGCCTACCTATGTCGAGGTCGGTCAGGAGGTCGATCCTGAAACCGTCGTCTGCATTATCGAGGCGATGAAGGTGATGAACGAGATCAAGGCCGAGGTCAAAGGGGTCGTCACGGAAGTTCTTGCGGAAAACGCCAAGCCCGTGGAATTTGGCCAGAAGCTCTTTGCGGTGCGCGTCAAATAGGCGGACGCGGCTGCGCAGCTTCCGCTCTGGAAACACAGATTGCCATGTTCGACAAAATCCTCATAGCCAATCGCGGTGAGATCGCCGTGCGCATCATTCGCGCGTGCCGGGAGTTGAGTATTCGGACACTGGCGGTCTATTCGAAGGCGGACGCCGACTCGCTCCACGTCCAGTTGGCGGACGAGGCCATCTGCATCGGCGACGCCCCCAGCCAGGAGAGCTACCTCAAGATCGACCGGATCATCAGCGCCGCCGAAGTGGGCGACGTGGAGGCGATCCACCCCGGTTACGGGTTCCTCGCTGAAAACGCCCATTTCGCCGAGGTTTGTGAGAACTGCAACATCAAATTCATCGGCCCGCCCAGCTCGGCCATCCGCGCGATGGGCGACAAGGTCGCGGCCCGCGAAACGATGCGCAAAGCGGGCGTGCCCGTGGTCCCCGGCAGCGACGGTCCCGTCGATAACGAGCAGGACGCCCTCAAGATCGCCCGAAAAATCGGCTACCCCGTGATCGTCAAGGCCGCCGGCGGCGGCGGCGGGCGCGGGATGCGGGTGGCGCACAACGACCCCAGCCTCGTCAAGGGCTACCACACGGCGCGGTCGGAAGCCGAACGCGCGTTTTCCAACTCGGTCGTCTACCTCGAAAAATACATCGAGAGCCCCCGCCACATTGAGTTCCAGATTCTGGCCGACCGGAAAGGCAGGACGCTGCATCTCGGCGAACGCGACTGCAGTATCCAGCGTCGCCATCAGAAACTCGTCGAAGAATCGCCATCGCCGGCCCTCACCAACGACATCCGCAAGAAAATGGGCAAGGCGGCAATCAAAGCGGCCGAAGCGGTCGGGTATGTGAACGCCGGCACCATCGAGTTTCTGCTCGATGCCACCAACCAGTTTTACTTCATTGAGATGAACACCCGAATCCAGGTCGAACATCCCGTCACGGAGGAAGTCACGGGGATCGACATCGTGAAGGAACAGATCCGCATCGCCGCCGGCGAGGATCTCGGGTACGACCAAAAGGACATCCAATTTCAGAAGCATGCCATCGAGTGCCGCATCAACGCCGAAGACCCGTTCAACAACTTCCAGCCCAGCCCCGGTCGCATCGAGTTCCTGCACGTTCCCGGCGGGCACGGCGTCCGCGTGGACACCCACGTGTATGGCGGGTATGTCATCCCCCCGTATTATGACTCGATGATTGCCAAGCTGATATGCTATGGTACGGACCGTCGCGTGGCACTGGATCGCATGGCGCGCGCGCTGGACGAACTGATCATCCGGGGGATCAAGACGACCATCCCCTTGCACAAACTGACATTGAAGGACCCGAACTTCCGTCGGGGGAGATACTCGACGAACTTTATCGACCGGCTGTTGGCGGCCAGCCAGCCGTTGGTGCCGCCCAAGCCGCAGGATTTGACCCCCGCACCCGCGGGCACCCCGGAATAATGAAGAATCAGGAGATCGCCGCCTGCAGACTCATCGGACAGTATCTGCCGTCACAAATTCCGCAGAAAACGTTCCACGTCGTTGTGATTGCCAACTGTAATCAGTCGGACAAAGCCTGCCTCGATGTCGTAGACAATGCGTAACTGCAATCCTGCCCGCGCTTCCCAGTGACGGCGTGTGAGTTTCTTGATGCCCAGCCCTTTCGGCAATGGCTGACGGCTGTTGAGATGCGCAATGAGGGCCTCGAGCGCTCGAAGAATTTCCTGCTGCTCGGCGGCGGTGAGTTTTTCAAACTCCCGCAGGAAACGGTTAAGCCGCCGCAGTTCGTATGGCATGACGCTTGCCTCGAATCGAATTCGAGGGCGGTTTCTTGGCGCGCTTGCGCAACTCAGCCAGGGCCTTGGCGGGGTCGCGGAAATGACTATACGCGCCCCGTGCTTCCTCGCGCACCACATACCGGCGCAGTTTTGCTTCCAATGTGGCCGGCTTTGCGGTCGCGCCGTTGCGTCCGCTGGCGTGCCGGACACCGCTCGACCTTCGGCGCTGCGAACGTCCGCTGGAAACTCGCTTGGTCGTTGCCATAACGGCCCAAGCTTACTCCCGAACCCCGCACTTGGCAACGCCGGATTCATTTCGGGACCGGATCTCAGCGATTCGCCAGCCGTTGGTGCCGCCCAAGGCACAGGAATTGACCCCCGCACCCGCGGGCACGCCGGAATAATCAAGGGAGCACGCAGAGTCACCGAAAGCGATGGCGTGACTAGTTCTGAGCTTGTTGAGGCTGGTCGTCGCCGCTGAAGGGCGGTCGGTCATTTGTTCGTGACGCCGCCTGAACTCGTCGAGGAACCCGTCGATTGTAATCCTCTTGGCGCTCACGGCACGCAGGATAGCGATTCCCAATGGTGGATGGCAAGAGGCCTGTATTTGGGGCAAGGCGGGCGAGATGGCCGCCCCACTGCTGTAATTTGGTTCTTGACCCGGTGTATCGTCATACGATATTCTCCGTGTGATTGTTACTATTCTTTGATATGAGGAATATGGTCGATGGAGATGGATGTGCGACGGCAACCCCGAGGGGCCCATAATATGTAATTCGGCAAAACGAAGCCAAGGGATCTTGACAACCAGTTGGCTGTGCGATGGTTGATGGAGAAGCAGTTAGGAAGAAAACGGGGCTGTTTTTCGCGTTGGCTTCGTTTTGGGGTCTGCCGGCACCAAGGGCGGCCAAGGTTTGTGCAACGACGGGGGCGGAGGGAACCGCGAAAGAGTTTTGCGGTTACAAGAGGAAGACGCCGCGGGGGAGGGGTTGCGAAACGAACCCAATTCTACACAAGCCGGTGTGGAAAAGTTACCAAAACGAAGCCAAAAACGAACCCAATTGGGTCGCGTAGCGGGAGCGCGGGGTGCGGTCTGTGGCTGGGAGATAATCCTTTTCATTTGGGTCGAGGTTTGGCAGCTTCATAGGGTTTGTGATTTCTAAAGGAGCCATTTAAAGACACATGAAGAAGATTGCGACACTGACCGGTGGCGGCGACTGCCCCGGATTGAACGCCGTAATTCGAGCGGTCACACGCAAAGCCTTGCTCGAAGGATACGAGGTGTTGGGTTTCCGCAACGGCTGGGCCGGCGTCCTCAAAGGAGATTATTTCCCGCTCACGCGCGAGCGCGTGTCGGGCATCCTGCATTTGGGCGGCACAATCCTCGGCACGTCGCGCACCAATCCGACCGACGAACAACTCGATACGCTGGTGAAACACATCAAGAGCATGGACCTGGCGGCGCTCATCGCCATCGGCGGTGATGACACATTGAGTGTCGCGTCCCGCCTTCACAAACGCGGTGTGCCGGTGATTGGCGTCCCGAAAACCATTGACAACGATATCGACGGCACCGACCAGACGTTCGGATTCGACACCGCGATCAACATCGCCGCGGAGGCCATCGACCGCCTGCACAGCACGGCGGAATCGCACAGCCGCGTGCTGGTGGTGGAATTGATGGGACGCCAGGCGGGCTGGATTGCGCTTGAAGCCGGCATGGCGGGTGGCGCGGACCTGGTGTTGCTGCCCGAATTCTCCATGTCGCTGGTTGAGATCTGCAAGATCATCAAGCGCCGTCAGGCGGGCGGGAAGAGTTTTTCCATCGTCGCGGTCGCCGAAGGTTTCAAACTGGAGGGCGCGGAGGTTTTATCTACCAAAGAACTCGATGCGTTCGGCCACGTGCGCCTCGGCGGTATTGGCGAAACGCTCTGCAAAGAAATCGAGAAGATCACCAGAATTGAGAGCCGCGCGGTGGTGCTCGGCCACATCCAGCGCGGTGGCACTCCCAGCGCCTACGACCGCGTGCTCGGGACGCGCTACGGCGTGAAAGCCGTCGAACTCGCGATGAACGGCGAATTTGGGAAAATGGTTGCGTTGCGTGGCCCCGACGTCATCGGCATCACCCTCGACTCGGTCATCGTCGAGGTCACGGACAAAAAGACCGGCAAACCGAAGCTGCGCGTGCGCAACCGTTGCGTGCCGGAAGAACTCTACGATGTCGCAAAGGTCTTTTTCGGTTGATGTCCACGGCCCAACTTGCCCGGTGTCGATTGTACGGGTTTATCGACACGATGTACGTCGAGGACCTCGACCCCGGCGAAGTGGTGCGTGATTTGGTTGCGGGCGGCGTGGACATCTTGCAGGTGCGCGCCAAGGAACGCACGCACGCCGAACGGGTCGATATCGGACTCCGGGTGGTCTCGGCCGCGTTCCCCTATCATGTGCCCGTCATCATCAATGACGACATCGAGGCCGCGTTCGAATCGGGCGCGGACGGCGTGCACCTGGGTCAGGAGGATTGGGCGGCCATCCCGCGCGAACACCGCACCGATCGCCTCGCCAACATGCGCATCGTGGGGATCAGCACCCACTCCATCGAACAGGCCCTGGCGGCGGAACGTGACGGCGCCAGCTATATCGGGGTCGGCCCGGTTTTCCCGACAGCCACGAAACCCGCGGCCCAGTCCGTCGGGACCGATCTGGTCCGCCAGGTCGCGGCGCAGGTGAAGCTTCCGTTCTTTGCCATCGGCGGGATCACGCTGGACAACATCAACCAGGTGTTGGAGGCCGGCGCGACGCGGGTGGCGGTTGTTTCGGCGATCCTCAGGGCCTCGGATACCACCGAGGCGTCTGCGGAATTCAAGAAGCGGCTGGCGGCTGTCACGTGAGCGTTCTCATCACAGGTTCGGTGGCGCTGGACAGCGTGAAGACGCCCATCGAGGACCATCGCGATTTGCTGGGCGGTTCGGCCAGTTACGCCTCGGTGGCGGCGAGTTTTTTCGTGCCGGTCAACATGGTCGCGATCGTCGGCACGGATTTTCCAAGGAAGTACATCGAACTTTACCGCCAGCACGGCATCAATCTCGACGGCCTGCAGATCGCTGACGGCCAGACGTTCCGTTGGAGCGGTGAGTACGAATGGGACCTCAACAAGCGGCGGACGCTGTCGGTTTGCCTGAATGTCTTCGAAACCTTCCAACCAACCCTGCCCGAGAGCTACAAGGGCACCCCGTATGTGTTCCTCGCCAACATCTCGCCGCAACTCCAGATGCATGTGTTGGCGCAGGTCGCCGGGCCGAAGTTCGTCGTGGCCGATACGATGGACCTGTGGATCGAGACGCAGCGTGACGCACTCGCTGAGCTATTGCGCAGGATCGATTGCCTCATGCTCAATGAAGGCGAGGCGCGCGAGTTTACGAAACAGACCAACCTCATTAAAGCGGGGCGGCTCATTCTGAAACAGGGCCCGAAATTCGTGGTCATCAAGAAGGGCGAACACGGCTGCCTGCTGTTCGCGAACGACTTGTTCTTCAGCGCACCGGCCTATCCGCTCGAGGATATCCACGATCCCACCGGCGCCGGTGACTGTTTTGCCGGCGCGTTTACCGGTTATCTCGCGCGAACGGACCGCGTCGACCACAACTCCCTGCGCAACGCCATCATTTACGGCAGCGTGATTGCCTCGTATTGCGTGGAAGATTTCAGTCTCAACCGACTCCAATCGCTCACCCAGCCGGAAATCAAGGAACGGTACGATCGGTTCAAGGTAATGAGCCACTTCGAGGTGGCGTGATCGCGTTCCCCGGGGGGTTCGGTCGGGTCGCGAACATCGCCGCCAGGGCCAGTTGGCCGAACAAGGGCGTGTAGACCCAAAACAGTTTGGCCAGATGCCATCCCGCCGGGAACGCCGAAGTTGGCGCGTCCACGTTGTCCAACGCCATCACCGCCGCGGCGAACAGGAGCACCCGTGCCCGAGACGGGTTGGCCGATACGCGCGCCGCCATGGCGGCCACCGGGAAAATGGCCAGCACCATGTAATGCGACCAGGAGGTTGTCCCGCCCGCGAGCATGGCCAGGGCCAGGAGACAGAACTGCGCTTCCGTGTCGTCGCGCAGGCGCCCGCACAGTCCATACGCGCCCACCAGTGCCAGACATCCCACGACCACGCCGGCGTTCCAACTCCCTCCACAATGCGTCACCAATGAGGCCAGACAATAGTTGAACGTGAAGTTCCGCGACCAGTACCCCACCGACGGTAACCCATGTTGGATAAAATCCTGCCACAACGATGGTCCCGAAATCACGACGCCGATGGCGATGGCGGTGAGGGATACACCAGCCAATGCAACGCGTTGCCGCCACGTCCGCCCGCCCCGCCAGACAAACCACGGGAGCAGGACGAAGGGAAACAATTTCACCAGACCGGCGGCCACGGCGGTCAGGCACGCGGCGGTTGGTTGTTCTTTGAGGAGCAGGGCCAGCGCCGCGAGCATCAGAGCGCCGACCAATAATTGCGTCTGCGACTCGGTGAAGTGGATCACCATCGGCACCGAAGCCACCGCGCCGCACACGACGAAGCGCCAGGCCCGCGTCGTGAGCCGGTCGGCCAACAAGACGCGTGTCAGCCAGAGAATGACTCCCAGGGCCACTGCTTGTAACGACGACCACAACCAAAACGCCGCGCGGGGATTGAGCATCGCGAACGGGACAAACAGCCATTGCAGAACCGGTGGATTCGTGCCCGTGGTCGAGTCCGGTGAAAGCACCAGGTCGTATTGTTTCGCCATCGAAACCAACGGCGTCGCGTACGGGCTGCGGCCCTCGAGAAGCATCCGACAGGAAAGGTAATAGTGGGAAAAGTCGCTGGCACGCGCCGCTTGCGGCATCAAGTCCGCATACCGAACCAAGGACGCCAACGCTACGATTACGGCCATGACATCCCAAAGACGGCTTCTGGCCATGTGTCGCCAGATTGGCGCGCCACCGCTTGTGTTGGGCATGTCCTCCGGGGCAGAATTCATCAGAACCCGGCGCGTTCGATTTCGCTTTCGCCAAAGAGGATTTCGTGGGCCTGCTCGTATTCGGCCTCGGGTATGAGCACGCGCGTGTCGCGGGCGAGGTCGTCCGGGTTCGGCATGGCGGCCTTCTCTTCCATGGCGGGGTGCAGTCCCCACTTCTCCAGGATCAACACGACCATCTCGGACTTGATCGCCTGGCCTTCAAATATGGTTTTCAGGCTCATGGGTGTTGTCCAGTTCGACGAACAGGTGCAGGAGGTACCCGAGTAGATGAATGCGCAACGCCGCCATATGTTTGGCACTCTGTGGGTCGAAATCCGTCCGATTCATTTCCACTTCGTCAATCTTGTGGACTTCCCCCAGGATCAACCGCGCCTGGTTGAGGGCGTTCATCCACGCTGATACGTGCTCGATGGGAAACGCAACCTGCCAGGCCTGGGCGTTTTCCTTGTCGGCTGTCAGCGCGGTCAGGTCCCGCGTCACGGTTTCACCAGCCGAGACGAACAGATGGCGCAGTTCCGGCCCGGTCATTTGGTGCCATTCCTGGTTGATTGTGTTGTTCCCCGTAGTCGGATTCGGGTAAAGCCGGGCGCGCGCGTCCGGCGAATCACGAAGTTCGAGGATTTCGGGCACCTCACGCAGCATGGCCGCCAGGACGGCTGGGATGCCGCTGATCAGGATCCGCTTTTCGTCGAGGAGTTGGACGTTCAGGTCGATCATGCCGCGGATTTTTCCATCGTGGCCAGCAGTTGATAGCTGTGGAGTTGATGGACGTAATGCTCCGCCTGCTCGCGTCCGCCCGACCACACCAGCGACCGGCCCTGGTTGTGCACCTCCATCATCAACGTCTCCGCCCGCGGACGCGGATACCCGAACACCCGCATGAACACCATCGTCACGTAGCTCATCAGGTTGATCGGATCGTTGTGGACGATGACGTTCCATGGCAGGGACAGCTCGTCCTTCGTGTCGGTCTCCCCGATGACAATGACGCCCGGTTGCCCCGTCTCGATCGGTGGTGCCATACATCCGTACCATACCAAACCCGCGCGGGTTTACCAACTTTGGCTTGATTTGGCCACGGAAGCGGCGAGAAAAAGTGGAGCGGGCGATGGGAATCGAACCCACCTCGCCGGCTTGGGAAGCCGGTGCATTACCACTATGCTACGCCCGCGTTTCCGGTCCAAAACATAGGCCCCGCACGTTCCCGAGTAAAGCAATTTTCCCGGGACGGCGACGCCCGCCCGGCCACCCCCAACGAAGCCAATTCGGCAAAACAAGGCCGAGTGCCAAATCGCCGCACTTCCGACAGTCGCCCACTTTCGTAAGAACGAACTGGCGGGAGGGGCGGCGGAGCAATCGGGCTCGGTTGTTGACCGCAATCATCAAGCCTGATGGTTGCGGAGCGGTGCAAAAGGGTCAAGGAGTCAGAAGCACGCGACCGGTGGTTGGTAGATTGCAGGATCAACGATTGGGCGAAGCCTCGTCGGCTGGAGAGTTTGATTCTTTAGTTTGCGTCACCTTGACGTTGACCTCAATCTGCACAACCGTCCCCGGCGTGACTCCTGCGTAATCAATGACGATTCTCTTGCCGGCGAAAAAAAGCACCCACGGCGATTTACCCGGTGGCTCGGAGATTCTGAAATGGAACTCGCCTTTAGTGTCTGTTGCCTGCCGGTTCTGATACCAATAATCCTCCTGCGCCATTTGTAGCTCCACTTCCGCATTAGGAATGGGCACAACGTTGTTTTTGACGCGCTCCACGATGCGTCCTCGTAGAACCTTGCCATCTGTCATGACTACCCTGAGAGGCGAGTCAGCCGGGTTGACCTTGTAAAGAAATGCCGGCGCGTGCAAGCCGCCATCGAACTGAAGATCAACAAGCGGGTCGCGACGAGGAAGCGGAATCGAAAATCTTCCCTCTTTATCGGTGAAAACGAAGCCGCGCAATCCGCTATAAAGAATACGCCCCCCAGTAGGTTGGGGAAAACCGCTGATGCAGCATCGAACACCTGCAATTGCATTGCTCTCCGTGTCAACAACTACTCCGGTGACGTTTGTTTGAGCGATGCAACTCCCCCCGCAAATGAGCAGCACCGCGATGAGAACGCGAACGCCCATGAGATAGTTTGATTTCCTACAAACGCTCATCCTCTTCTCCTGTCTTCAATTCTCGTCCGTTCAAAATCAGAAGCAAGCAGTTTTGTTCATCCAACGGTTTGGCGGCGGAGCAGGGCGGCATGACCGGCGGCATATCTGGCGGCAGAGCCTCCGCCAGCATCAGGTGAGTGCGGCGGGTGAGTGTCAGCCGTTCAATCCGTAGCAAGTAACGCCCTCTGTTCCAGATGTGTTTTCAGACTCCGAGAGTTCCCAAGCCAGCGAGGTGGGTTCGATTCCCATCGCCCGCTCCAGCCTTCGCTCGCAGCGTAGCGGAGAGCGGAGGCTGTCCGCACGTAGCCGAGTCCGCGAGGCGAAGGCGGACCGTTGCGTCCCACGAGCTACGGCTGGCACGCCAAAATCCCATTGCCCGGTCCAAACTTCCTCAGATACAGGCGGCTGGTAATCGGCGGGTTGTGCTCGCCTTTTCGCCTCCGGACCGGCTCGGCTTGGATTCTCCTGCACTCACCCAAACGGGCGATTTTGGGGTCATCGGGGTGAGTGTGCGGGTGAGTGCCGGTCGGGGGGGGAATTAGTCGGAACAACTGCCGCCATGTCAATCAGAACGAACAGGGACGACAGATTGTCAGTTGATCGTGCGGCGAGATGGGGCGTTTGCAAAATGGACTCGTGGCCCGAAGCGTTGGTTTGCAAGGGACTGGTGGAAGCGGAAGAGAAATTGCTGAAATTGGCTCAGGAATTGCAGGTTGTGTTCTGACAATGGTTGTTTGTTGATGGCGAACCCGAGCATCTGCAAATCGCAGGTGGCGGGTTCGTCCATTTCCAGCGGGTCAACAGGCGGTGGCTACGCGGGCCAGGACAGTTGCGGCGGGGGTAACGGCGGGGGATGGAGACGATTTCGCAATTCAACTCGGGACACAGTCCGACTTGGGGAAGCCTTATGGTACTATGTCGAAACTGAAAAATGCCAACGCCATTCTCCAGCAACGTCATCTTCTACGATACCGAGTTTTCGAATCTCGATCCGTATACCGGCGAGATTCTGTCGATTGGCATGGTGAAGATGTCGGGACAGGAGCTTTATCTGGAACTAGAACACACCGGCCCTCTCGGCGACTGGGTGAATGAGAATATCATCCCGACACTGAAGGGACCCTTCATCACGCGTGAAGAAGCCCGGCGACGGATCAGGGAATTCGTTGGCAAAGGAAAGCCGTATGCGGTCGGTTTTGTGAATGCTTTCGACACGTTGTATTTCTACAAGTTGTTCGGTTTTCCAGCAGGCGGTCAGCCCTGCTATTGGCTGCCTGTGGATCTATCCTCGATCATGTTTGGGGTCGGCAAAGACCCCGCGGATCTGTTCGCGTACGCGGCGGAACTGGGCATCGATACGAAGCAATACATCCAACACCACGCTCTTCATGATGCCCGGCTGGTGCGTGATGTTTACATGAGATTCTTTGGAATCGACGCCTCCCAATCCCGGCAGTCATAGACACAGCTTCCGTCGGAAACCGGCGGCGGGATGCGGGCGGGAGCGGATGGGGGCAGGGACTCCCCGAGTCATCAGGTGAGTGCGGCGGGCGGCAATTGGTTCAGGATCTGCGGCTAGGACAGCCCCGTGTCATCAACTGGCGGAGAGGGTTTTTCTACGAGGCTTGCGACATAATCGTTCCGCAGAATGAACACCAGTGCGAGACAGACTTGGAAGGCATCTCCCACGAGCCTGCTCCACCAGAACGTGTTTCGGATCGTGATGCCCGCTTGCGCCTTGTTCTCCACATGCTTCGGATCGGGCGACGACAGGGCGATTCCGACGGGTATGATGGCACCGAGAAACGAAAACAAGCAATGTAACTACAGAATCCATTTGGCATCAGAGAACTGGCGGTGGGGCAGCTCTTCATTAATTTCCATTCTCGGCCATTCGCTTCTGTGACAGTCAAATGCTGACTTGCGTGGCTGTTTTGTGTTGACATAACCCCCGTGCAAGTTCATGCTAAGCCGATGCCGAGCTGCTGACGCAGCTTGCGATGGCTATAAAAGGTTGGGGATAAGAAGCATATGGGCATGTTCTCCGCAGCGGTCGCATTATTCAGTCCCGGTGGCGTTGGCCAGCAAAAACAACTACAGAAGCGTCCTTCCAATTACGGGGTTGAAACAAAAGCCTCCATCTTGGTGATTAATGACGACCTCACGCTGCTCCAGACCCTCAAAACCTTGCTGGTCAAGCAGGGCTTCAATGTGCTGACTTCATCTTCCACACGGAAGGGATTGGAGATGCTCCACTATGCTGCTCGTGACATCCGCATTGTGGTCCTCGATTGCAGTATGCCGAAGCTTAATGGTGAGGAAACGTTCACGCTCGTCAGGCGACTTCACCCGAAAATGAAACTCATTGGACTCACGGCCATGAACCCTGATTCGGTGCCCAAGGGGTATCTCAAGGGGGTTGACAAGTTGCTCACAGAGCCGCCAATCGCCGCCCAACTGGTCGCTACCGTTGACGAACTCCTTGGTGAAGGGCGGACCGTTTCGGCGAGAATGGGGTCACAGAGGCCCCTGCATCCGAATCCTCGACCACTAAGCTAACATTGTAGCAGTGCGGCCACTTCCGCCCAATCCCCGATCCGCCTGGATGTCTCTCCCGTAGTCTTTGCTTCCCCAAAGCCCCGCTGTTATCCAATGCCGTCAGGCACATCGGGAGCACCTTCTACGACCTTCCAATCCCCCTTGTATTGCCGACCATCCTTCCATGTAATGGTTCCACCGCTCTTGGTTCCGTCATGGTTCCAATCGCCCACTTCTCGGGTGCCATCTGACAGGATTTTCGTCCCATGGCCCCCGAACTGGCCGTTCTTGAACTCTCCAATGTACTCCGTCCTATCTGGCAACTTCAGCGTCCCCTGGCCACCTCGCTTGCCATCCTGAAATTCTCCAAAATACGTAGTTCCATCTGGCGACATCATCGTCCCCTGGCCATTCAGCAGGTCGTCCTTAAACTCACAGATGCACTTCGTCCCATCCGAGAACGTAGCCTTACCAAGAGTCGGCTTGCCATCCTTCCACTCACCAAAGTACTGGCCTCCATTTGGCAGAAATTCCACCCCCCGTCCCTCCGGTTTCCCATCCTTCATTTGCCCGATGTATCTGGCTCCGTTGGGCAGGGTATTGGTCTGTTGGGCGTCGGAGGCGGATACATGCAGGAATGCGATTGCGATGGCAAGAAATACCGCAACAAAGAGGCTCCGTCGTTTCATCGTCGGCTCCGGTTCGGACTGGTTCTGATGTTGTACCACTGACGCAGGTTGGCTTCAAGATGGATGGGGCTCCGCTGGAGGCGGGAAACTGCTCGACTTGCCATGTCTGAGATGGCAGCCTTGCGTCCGTATTGGCGAGAGTCGCTCGGGTTCTGATCCAGTGCGGCAAAGACTGAGAGGGAACGTTGAGCATGACCGATGATACGGTCAGTAATCAAAAGCGGCTTCCGGATCCGAAGCTATGTCGGATTCTGTGGGTGGATCAATTCCTCGATCTCTCGAAATGCTTGGTGGAAGACCCCGACGCTTGCGAGTATGGGGTGCGTTTTGGTTTCAGCATCTATTGTTATCATCCGGACCGGTATAGGTTCGAGAAGGCAGGCCCAACATGATCGACAATACAGCGAGCGAACAACGGCGTCTACCAGATCCGAGGATCTGTCGGACTCGGTACCTGGGGAAATCTCTCGGCTTCACGGATTGCCTGGTGGACAACCCCGACGGTTGTGAGTATGCGTTGCGTTTGGCTTCGGGCGTCATTTGTCGCCATCCGGATCGGCGTGAGTTCGACGAGACACATCCGCCCTGAGATCTCTCCCGTCGTTGATGCCCCCGAAGCCCCGCCGTTGCCGAATCGGCTACCGACAGAAATACTTTGGCGGCGGGATACGACTGGCAATGTCAAAGCACCTTACAAATTCGGGTTGTTGCGTAACTCTTTGCGGGAAGGTCGATTCCAAAGACCGAAGCAAGATGGTCGGCTGGTTGACTGTCGAGATAACTTACAGTCACCCTGAATAGCACGAAGCAATTAGAAAGTCGTTCAATTTTGCATCCCCCTGTCAATGAACGGCTTACACTATAACAACGAACTCATGCATTCGGACGGCACACGATATGCGAGTCTGACGTTGGCTTGGAGCATGTGCCGCCAGGGCGTTTTTAGTAATTATGACCAACGACACGGTTAGTTTTCAAAGGCGTCTTCCAGACTTGGAAATATGTCGGACAAGGTATCTGGGGCAATGCGTCAATCTCTGGCATTGTCTCGTGGACACCCCTGACAATTGCAAGTTTGCAGTACGTATCGGATTTGGCGTCATTTGTCGCCATCCTATCCGGCGTGGTTTCGAGAAGACAGAGAAGGCAATCTGATTCGCCTGTCCCGTTGACTTATCCGGCTCCATCGGCCTACCGATTGACAGAGCCCGAAAAAGGACGGACATTGTTTTGGCAGTGTAGGGATGGACGTTCTCTCGCTTCGACATCCCCTGTCGGAGCGCCTACACATTGGGGGGATGATCGGAAGCTACACTGCCATAATCATTGTTGTCTGGGGAACCCCCAAGAAGCCGGTTTGCAAATTCACAGACAAGAAATCTCGGGGCGAGAACGGGACGGGTTTCAAGGGCGGGGTGGACCCCTATGGCTTCGTTGAGGCTCCCGCGAACTTGCCGTCCTGCCAGAGCCCGTCCTCGACTTTGCCATCTGGGTACGTCATTTTGCCAGTCCCGTCTGCATTGCCGTTCTTGACCCCTCCCACATACTTCCGTCCATCTGGCCAAGTGTACGTTCCCTGACCATTCGGCTTGCCCTCCTGAACTTCTCCAACGTACTTCCGCCCATCTGCCAACGTGAATGTCCCCTGGCCACTCGGGATTCCATCTTTAAACTCCCCAACGTAGCTCCCTCCATTTGGGAACATGAGGGTCCCCTGTCCATTGGACTTGCCATCCTTCCACTCTCCTACGTACTTGCGTCCGTCTGGCATTGTGATTGTCCCTTGTCCGTCCGGCTTGCCGTGTCGAAACTCGCCGACGTACATCGATCCGTCTGGGAAGGTCTTCGTCCCCTGCCCATTTCGGACTCCACATCCCGAGAGGAATGGGGATAGGAATGTCATGGAGATTATCACCGCAACAAAGAGGTTCCGTCGTTTCATGTTTGGCTCCGGTTCGGATTGGCTCCGCTTGACGCTTGTACCACTGACGCAGGTCGGCTTCAAGAGCGATGGGGGCGAAAACGGGGGACGGATTCAGGGGGAACTGGCGGCGGAACTGCGGCTAGACTACGGCGGCAGGACAACCAAGAGAGGATTGGCTGCTCAACTTCCCATGGTCAAATCGGCTGACCCTTGGATGTTGGATTCCGACAATCAACGGCGTCATCGTGTCGTTCATTCCAAATCGTTCACGCCAGATTGTCAGTGCTTTGAGCATATTGACTCTTTTGAGAACTCCCTCTGAACTAGCGGGTTGAGGTGGATTTTCAAAGTACGGCATGATTGTTGCAGGGCTTCTTCTTCGGAGGGTATATGACCGGCGACACAATCAACTGTCAACGATGTCTTCTAGATTCGGAAGAATGTCGGACCAGGTCTTTGGGGCAATCTCTCGGTTTGCCCCAGCCATGCCTTGAGGAACCACAGTGGGCAAGCATGTTGGTCGTTCCGTTGGTCATTTCGGCGGATGTCCTCACTGTCGGTATCCTCCTGATGGCGATAATTCACTGGCTTGGATGAGGTGCAATGGCGGCAGATGGCAGCAGGACCCAGTGGCGGGGGGACTGCAAACTACTTCTTTGCCCGCTTTGGCTTCCGTTGGGTAGCCTTCAAAGCGTCAATTCTCTGTTGAAGACCCGCAAACTTGTGACCAAGAACCCCCAACTCCTTGACCAGTTCGTCATCGAGTTTCAGGAGTTCAGCAAGCGTCTTGGTTTCATAACGGTGGAAGTTTAGTTCCATGGCAGAAGACTACGCGACCAAGTGCCGGGATGCTATGGGGTGTTGACCCCATGGGGTATCGCCCTGAACCAGTCGAGCAACACCCCCACCCGGGTCATGGCAGGGCAAAGGCAGCGGGACTACGGCGGCGATTGTCGTTGTTCGACGACAGCGTCCTCGCTATCCCTGCCAGCACACAGTCTTAGTAGATTCCCCAATCGATACCGACACCAGCGAGGGAACTCTTCGTCGCCGTGCTGATTTGAATCTGACCCGTGCCGGTCGGATTCAATTGGTACGAGTTGCCGAGCACGTCGAGGGTCTTCCAAGCCGTTTTCAGGTAGGTACCGGCGGCTACGGTATCGACGGTGGTGCCGTCCGCTATCCCGGAGTTGACCGACCACTGGTCGATGGCGGCGTCCTGTTGACGGCAGTCATTCATGGTGCGTCGCCCTTGGGATTGTTTGCGGGCTTTTACGAAGCCGGGAACTGCCAGAGCGGCCAGCAGTCCAACAATGGCGACCACGATCATGATTTCCACCAAGGTAAAGCCTTGGTTATTGCGGTTGAATGTATGGCTATTCATATGTGGCGTAATCATGCTTTTCCTCCATGAGCAAGGTATATGCCCGCCGAAGCCCTGCCGTTACCCAGTCGGCTACATACAGAAACCATTGGGCATATGAGACTTCGGCTAGCAACGCTGGCAAACTGATCACTTATTGTAGGAGCATGGCAGTGTGGCGATGGGCAGGCTCACGTTCTTCGACAGCGGTTCTCGAAGAACTGGCGGCGGGATGGGGGCGAGGGGTGCAATTTGACAGCTAAGTCAGGATATTTATGGCTTGACGGTCATTCGTTCGCCGTTGTAAAAATCCCGGTGTTTGGCAGCTATTTGTTTCTGTGGCTTCGGGTCGCGCAGGAGCGAATGACATATGCTGCGACTCTTAGGTCTTGGTACCCGTACGTGCCACGTTCGCGCGAAAAGGGATTCCCGTCCCCGCCAGTTTTCCAGCAGTTCTTTGCCTGCTCCTATCCGCCCCACAATCCTGTCGAGCCATCTGGTTCGACCCATGCCTCGGAAGGAGAAAACACCATGAACCCCGATGCCATAAAAACGAACATTCTGACTATGCGGCATTCATTGGGCGTCGCGGTCTGTGCGGGAGCCGTCCTGCTGCTGACCGCCGGCGCACAGGGGCAAAATCTGTTTGTGGCGGATTTCGGGAGTGACAACATCTACGAATTCACGCCGGGCGGAACGCGCAGCACCGTTGCCTCGGGGTTGAATTATCCTCAAGGATTGGCCTTTAACAGCGCCGGCGATCTGTTTGAGGCGGATGAGGACAACCAGATCGGCGGCGGCAACATCTACGAGTTCACGCCGGGCGGAGCGAAAAGCACGTTTGCCTCTGGCTTGAATCCTGAGGGACTGGCCTTTAACAGCGCGGGAGATCTGTTTGAGGCGGACGCGGTTAGCGGCAACATCTACGAGTTCACGCCGGGCGGAACGAAAAGCACCTTTGCCTCCGGGTTAAACTGGCCTACAGAGCTGGCCTTTAACAGTGCGGGCGACCTGTTTGAGTCGGATACGGGCAGCGGCAACATCTACGAGTTCGCGCCGGGCGGAGCGAAAAGCACGTTTGCCTCTGGCTTGAATCCTGAGGGACTGGCCTTTAACAGTGCGGGCGACCTGTTTGAGTCGGATGCGGGCAGCGGCAACATCTACGAGTTCACGCCGGGCGGAGCGAAAAGCACCTTTGCCTCTGGCTTGAGTTTTCCTGAAGGACTGGCCTTTAACAGCGCGGGCGATCTGTTTGAGGCGGATGAAGGGACCGGGTATGAAGGGGGTGCTTATATATACGAATTCGCGCCGAGCGGAGCGCAAAGCACTTTTGCCTCCGGGTTGTATGTGCCTACCGGGCTGGCCTTCCAAAGCGTCACTTTGCCCATCCCTGAACCCTCGGCTTTGGGGTTGCTGGCCGTTGGGATCGGCGGCCTGTCGGCGCTGCTCGTTGTGCGACGCCGGAAGGCATGGGGGCGGATGACCCTGTCGCCGGGTTTCAAGTTCGGTAGTTTCGTCATGTTGTTTCGGACTACACCAAATCAACGACTAATTGACAAGCGGCTTTGGAAACCTGTGGCAATGAGGCTGTCCCCTTAACCCAACAACTGTACGCCTCATTGACAGTCACTGAACACCTGTGTTCAACAAGCTGGACAGTCGGTTACCGCCTCCCGAGACGCACTGGAATTTTGTCGTCTCAGCAATCGGTTGATGCGCTCAGCTTTGCGTGCGCGCGGAGCTTGCGCCCTCGGTATCGTTACTTGTTGGCACACCAACTGCCCTGCCGTTACCCATGCAAAAACTCGTTTACATGGTCAGAAAGCAATCAGGTCAGAGCTTGGTCGAATACTCGTTGGTTCTGGCACTCATTGCTGTCGTATCGGTGTTGGTGCTGAAGGGTCTCGGCCACACCATTAACAACACGCTGTCGTCCGTCAACGCGAACCTGCCCTGACCCGCGACACGGCTGGCAGGCAGATGCTGGCGGCGTTCGGGGCAGGGATCGAGGTGTCACCTGACGCAATTCGACTAATGGCGGAAGCGGCGCTGGAATCCAAGACACTCGCCCGGGGCATCAAGAGCGTGACCACGACCTTGATCGAAGACATAGTCTTCACCGAAAGACAGGGTACGGTCCGTCTGGGCGTCGCCGAAGTCCGGCGGTCGAGAGTGCTGGACTGGGAGCAGTCTCAACATGTTGACCGTGTTGGGTTCTGACATGGGCAAGGACGAGGGCGGGAACCGGCGGCGGGATGCGGGCGGGGGCGTTGGTTGGAAGATAATAGGAAGTCAGGCGCGGACGAGTTTTTTGATACGCCGGGCAACCCGCCCGGCGGCGTCCTGACCCGGGTCAGGGTGCGGCCTCCTGCTTCACTTTGTAGGCTTTTCCGGCGATGGTCACGGCGCCGGTGCGGGCTTTGGCGATAGTGTTGGTTTCCACAATATAGGTGACGGTGCCATCGCCGGTGAACTCCGTGGCGGAAGTGATGGTGAGAAACTCCGCCTTGTTAACCACCCTCCAAGCACAGTTGCCGCCGTTGGCGGTGACCACGACGTCGCTGGAGCCACCCGACGATGTGAAGGTGACGGCATTCGTGTCGAGCGTAAAACTGCATTTTGCCGCCCTCTGGGCGACGGTGACGGTCTGGTCAGCGATGCTCACGGTGCCCGTACGCGCCAAGGTGTCCAGGTTGGTGGCGACGGCAATGACAACGCTGCTGTTGTTGGTGCCGCTGCCGCCCGAACGGATGGTGATCCAGTCATACGCGGTGCTGGCCGTCCAGGAGCAGTCCAAACCCTTGACTTTCACGCCCACATGTTTCGAGCCGCCATTGGCCGCGGCTGGGATGTTCGTTGGGCTCAGTGTGTAAGTGCAGACTTCAGCGGATGCGAGTTTGAACACCGTGCCATCATCGTCCGTCCCGCCTAGAACGGTCGTGCCGTAGAGATTCGCGCGGTCCAGCGTCAGCGAGCCGGAGGGAAGACTGCCGTCGTTGCCACCGCTGCCAAACGAATGCAAGTTGGTGTAGCCGCTGCCGTCGATGTTGATCTGAAAGGCCACGCCGCCACCGCTGCTGCCGCCAGCGCTGGTCATGCCGTAGATGGCCGGGCTGTCCAGCGTCAGCGAGCCGGAGGGAAAACCGCCGTCGTTGCCACCGCTGCCAAACGAATGCAGGATGGTGTAGCCGCTGCCGTCGATGTTGATCTGGAAGATCGTGCCGTTATTGCTGCTGCCGCCCAACTGCGTCATGCCGTAGAGATTCGTGCCGTCCAGCGTCAGCGAGCCGTAGGGAAGACCGCCGTCGTTGGCACCGCTGCCAAACGAATGCAGGATGGTGTAGCCGCTCCCGTGCGTATTGATCCGGAAGATCGTGCCCCAGTTGCTGCTGCCGCCAGCACTGGTCATGCCGTAGAGATTCGTGCCGTCCAGCGTCAGCGAGCCGTAGGGAAGACTGCCGTCGTTGGGCCAGCCCGCAAACGAATGCAAGTTGGTGTAGCCGCTGCCGTCGATGTTGATCTGGAAGACCACGCCGCTGCCGCTGCTGCCGCCAGCGCTGGTCATGCCGTAGATGGCCGGGCTGTCCAGCGTCAGCGAGCCCCGGGGAAAACCGCCGTCGTTGGTGACGCTGCCAAACGAATGCAGGATGGTGTAGCCGCTCCCATGCGTATTGATCCGGAAGATCGTGCCCCAGTTGCTGCTGCCGCCTCTGTAGGTCATGCCGTAGAGGGTCGAGCCATCCAGAGTCAGAGAGCCCTCGGGATTGATGCCGTCCTTGGGCCAGCCAGCGAAGTTGTGGAGCAGGCTGTACTGCGCCTGCGAGTTGGCGGTGGCGGCCAGCAACAAGGTTGCGCCGGCGAGTGTGATCAGGATTCGCAATGTTCTCATGGTTCTCTTTGTTTGCAGGGCTCTTGCCTCGACGAGTCTTGCCCGCATCTTGATGCGACCCTGAAATGCACCGAACAGCCGGCCACTGACCTGCTGCATTTTGCTGCCGCGATCTGACGGCTGTCAAGCCAGCAGATTATGAGGTTTGGTGGCGTGGGGGGAATCCCTGAAGCCCTCACGCACCGCCAGCGTAATTCCACCTCGATGGAAATTGTCTGGACTCCGGATAATTACACCCCCCGAGGCGGCAATGGCGGCGGGAACTGGCCGCGTGGCGGGCGAGGGTGGGCGGGGCGGCTGGCGCGCCTGGTTAGGGTGCACGAATTTGCTTGTGCATTGCGTAGCGGAGCAGTTGAGCGCCCCGAATCTCGACAAACTCCTCGGTATCGACTTGAAATCCGCAGTACTCGAAGAAAGGTCGGGCGGCCAAACTCGCCTCTGTATAGATCCTCGATACGCCGACACCTTGTAGGGCCAACTCGACGCAGCGATAGAGACGTGTCGCAACGCCTTGGCGAGCAAAGGCTGGATGCGTATAGAGAAAGTCAAGGTGGCCATTTACCTCATACGAAGCGAAGCCAGCAATAACTCCGTCATGCTCCGCGACAATCGTATGAAGCGGCGCGAGCCGCTGCCGCCAGCGGCCAACGTCCTGTTCCGTCGGGGCCCAAGCGGCAAGCTGCTCTGCGGTGTAAAAGGGAGATGCAAGCGAATGGACGGACGCCCCAAATAACGCAATGACCTGTTGCAGGTCGGATGGCTCATAAGGGCGAATGTTCACAGTATCCCCATTACACCTTTGATGGAACCACGAGGAAAGCAGAAATCGAGTGCCCCGCCGCGCATGGACGAGAACTGGTATCGAAGTTACATCCACGCATTCTTCCGGCGAACGAGGCGCCCGTAATTTTCTTCGACGAAATGCAGACGGAAACCTGCCCTGATTCATCGACGCCTCCCAGCCCGCAAAGGCAAATCCAACCGCCAATATGGAGATTCCTTATTGAAGACCCCACCCCCTATGGTCATGGCCGACTCGCGCTTGGCACTCAATCATCTTCGCTCCGTCGTATCGGAGATGGCGAGGGCGGCGTAACCGAGCCGGAAAGCGCTTCGTCTGGCTCAGTCGCCAAGTAAAGCATCTATCTTGCCCTTTTTCGGTTTCACCATGGCTTGATAAAAGGGCTGGCTTTTGGCGTCTGGATCGTTGCCTTGAAACGGTGATCCAGACAATTCCCAACCTTGTTGCAGATGTGATATAACCGCGGATGCCAATGACTCGGGATTATTTGCAATGACGAGTTTGTAGTCCTCTATTTTGTTCTTTGTCTCTGCCATATCCAGTTCCCCCGTGCGATTGGAGTTTTGCCGGTTCTGTCCGACGAAGCAAGCCTCCGGCACTTGCAACATTGTCAGAACGCATTACCATTGTCTTCGTCGCCAATCAAGAGGAGCGCGCACCATGGACATTAAATTCGCCTGCGATAAATGTGGAAGGCATCTCATCGTTGACCGAGCGGCGGCAGGCTTCACGATTGACTGTCCAGAATGCGGCAAGCCGGTTTGCGTGCCAACTCCTACGCTGGTCAAACCATCAGCCCCCCCGACGCCAGTTGACGTAAAGTCGCCCAAGTCAAAAGCCCCGCCCGTTTCTGCGCCAAAAGCGACATCCCCATCATCGAGGAACCAACCGACGCGGGTGCGGTTTGGCGGCAGCACGATGCGGTAGGTGGGGCAACGGCGGGGCAATGGCGGCGTGGAGGCATCCGGGCGGCTATCAAGGGTCATGGCTCCCTTTCTTGGCTGACAACCGGCAACGTCTTCTTGATTTCGTCGGGAATCTTCCTGGGGCGACCGGACGTCGCATCAACAAACACCCAATCGGTCTCGGCTTGAGCCACAACCGCTTCGTCGCCAGCACGGATTATCTTGTATTTGCGTAATGAACCAACTCTTCGGAAGTTGGCAACCCACGTCAAAACGGTGATGGTATCGCCGGCAAATGCTGGTCGGAGATATTCGACATGATGGGTTCGCACCACCCATGTTGCCCCCAGAGACAACGACGCCTGAGTACAACCGGATACTTGGGCATGGTGGACGGCGGCATCCTGCATCCATTGGACGTAAGCGACGTTGTTGACGTGCCCGTTCCCATCGACCATGTCGGCGGTTACAGTGATGTCATGTTTGTAGATGGGGTTCATTTCGTCTCGCCCCGTTCTCCGCATCCAATTGATTGGATATATCCCTTCCGCTGTAAATGAAATTCCCTCAACCGCTTTATGGCGGCAGTGTGCAACGACGGCAGGAGGCTACGGCGGCGGGAAGCATCCGCCTGCTCACGATGCTCCGAATTCTCTCGCTTTGCTTCCTCTCTTCTGGTACCATCAACACCGTCAAACCGAAGGGAATTTGCCATGACGATGCGGTGGTTCCTGCTGGTCTCTGGATTCTCCTCAGCACTCGTTTTCTCTGCCGTTTCCACCCGTTCCCAAACCGTGGTCACGTTTGATGACCATTGCGACAACGGCTACGGAAGATTGATTGCCAATGCCTATCAAGGGCTCACTTGGAGCAATTTTGGCGTACGACAATGTAACGAACGAGGAGAGTAAATGAACAGGAAAGACAAAGCAAAGTTGGTGACATGTGGATTTTGGAGTGGAATCAGTTTTGCCATCCTTGTCTTTCGCTTCAACCAAAAAGACATCCATAGGGAAAGCCTTTATAATTGGACGGGATGTTTCCTGTTGTGCTTGGCGGTTTGTTTGTGGGCGATCTTCAAGGCGGATAAGAAAGGCGCGCAGGAAGAAACATGACCTGTCTCAGCTTCAGTTTGTCGGTCTTTGAGATTCGGCGGGCGGGTTAGAGGAACAGGGGTTCCAGTGGTCGAGCCCACAAACCATCAACCCCGCCGTTCTGGAGACCGAAGAGTCCGAAAACTGAGGGCGGCGCATTCAACCGAGTGCGCCGCTTTCATTTTGCCGTTGGGATCAGGCGGCGAGGTGCGGAATCAGCTGCGGGTAGCATCGCTTGCAGCCCGGGTTTCCGCAGTTGGAGATTGCGTGGCTGGTAAACGATTTCGCCGTCCCGTCGCCCTGGCTCTTTTGCCTCTTATTGGACTTGGCCTGCGAGGCGTATAAGGCGGTGCGGGCGGCTTTAGCGGCGTGTCTTTCAGCTCTCTTGGCGTCGGACCGTGCGGATTTGGATTTCTTGCCCATCGTGGTATTCCCTTTCAGGTTATAGTTTCGCTGACGAAGACGCCAATTTTGACGCCATCGTCGCCCGCTACAAAACAAGACGGATCAAACTACGCAAACAAGGGGCGGGACGCTATGGGGTGTTTACCCCATGGCCGGAGCGACTGGTTGGGCATCCGCAAGCGTCCGTCTCTATTTCTGCCGGCAACCCGCAACCCCGATAATGCTACAGACCAGCCAAACAATGTATGCTGGAAACCAGTCCAACCACCAATTGTCTGAGAAAAACTCCGCCGAAGGCTTTTTCAACAGAAGCAAGGCGACGAAATTCACGGCGATCACAATCGCTAACCCGACCAGCCCGACCGATCTGATTGTTTTGAATGAATTCATCGTCGGCTTCCTCATCCTGCATCATGCGCCACTTCTTCCCGACTTTTCGTCCACGGCGATGGTGAAATCGGCTCGTCCTTCTGTCAAACGCAATCGGTTCGGTCTGGCAAGGGCGGGGAGGCAATGGCGGGACTATGGCGGCGGGACGCAGTGGCGGCTGAAAACAAAGGGAGAGTCGAGGCTCATCTCTCGCTTTTAAACCCCCGAGCCGCTCCCAAGGGTGGGTATTTCTCCCTGGTTCTACCTGACTTGACGAGAGGGTCGCTCGACTCTCTACTGCAATGTAGGACTGATTGGCGAAAACGCAAGGGGGCTGGCGGGAATTGGCGGCGGAGGCATTGGAGGCGAGGACGTAGTGGCGGCGGAAAACTGCTCGATTTGCCGTGGGGGGAATGCTATTGTTATCCCGTATTGGCGGGAGTCGCTCGGGTTCTGAACGAAGGCAGGCAACGGCTGGGAGAGGAACGTCGGGCATGACCAATGACGCGGTCAGTAATCAGAGGCGTCTTCCAGATCCGGAAATATGCCGGACCAGGTATCGCGGGAAAGTTCTCGATATCTCGAATTGCCTGATGGAAGACCCAAGCGGTTGCAAGTATGCCGCAACTTTTGGCTCCAGCATCATCTGTCTTCATCCGGATCGCCGAAGCTTCGAGAAAGCGGGTCTGCCATGACCGACGACATGGTCAGCGGTGGAAGGCGTCTTCCCGATCCGGAAAAATGTCGGACGATGTGTCTGGAGCAGTTTCCTGATCTCTCGGAATGCCTGATGGAAGACCCCGACGCTTGCGAGTATGCGGTACGGATTGGTCCTGTCGTCTATTGCTACCATCCGGATCGGTTTCGGTTCGAGAAGACAGATCGGCCTTGATGCCTCTCCCGTAGTTTGTGCCCGCGGAAAGCCCCGCTGTTGTCGAGTCGGCTGCCGACAGAAACCGGTTGGCAGCTTTGGCGGCGGAAATAAGTTGGAGAGTCGAGACTCAGGCCCGAACGTTCAAGCCTTCCGTTTCCCATCGGAAAATAGCGTACTTCGCCTAAAAAATCCCTAGAGAACCCCTCGCTCGACTCTCCAGCCTCTTTATACGTCGGGGCGTGGGAAATGCAAGGGATAGCTTTTACGCAACAACCCTGCGAGGTGGTGTGAACAACGTGGGAACGGTCTTCAAACTTTGCGTCCCTCTGAACCCTCCGGCCAACCAGATTTCGCAGTTCCAAATCGTGGGCAATGATGTCGCCGTCTCCATCCCGTCCGTGGCAGGCGAGACGTATCAATTGCAGTTTACCACTGACCCGGCTTCCGGTAACTGGTCGAATGTCCCCGGCGTCTCGGTCACCAACAGCATCGGGGCTTTGCTGACATTGACCAACTCGGGCGGGGCCGTCGGGCCGCAGGGGTTTTATCGGTTCGCCATCACGCCGTAGAGGGCGGCAAGAGGGCTGCTCGAATCCTTTCTCCGCGTCGCAGTGGCCTCCTGATCCGCCTCTCCGCTTGACCTCTCTTGTTCTGGATTTGACCTGGTTTTCCCGCCAGAAAAGCAGTTGCACTTTGGGGCGCGGCTGGTATATTCCTTGTGAAAATTTTCTCAAAGTGGGTCGCATAGGGTCGCACGCACAAGAGAGCAGAAAAGGCATGGCGTATTTCATTACAGACACTTGCATTGGCTGTACTGTCTGCGAGCTGAAATGTCCCGTCGACACGATCAGCGGCAAGTCGAAGGAGTTGTACGTGATTCACCCCGAGGGCTGCATCGACTGCGGGGTGTGCGCGATTTATTGCCCCGTTTCCTGCATCCAGGACCAGTACGGAAACCTCGTCACCCGCATCAAGCCCAGCCAGATCCCGAAAGCCAAGGTCATTGTGGACGACTGCACCGGCTGCGAGTTCTGCGTGGATATTTGCCCGTTCGATTGCATTTACATGAAGGAAGACCCCACCCATACAGGCGCGGGTCATTACAGAGTGGCGGAAGTGGTGGCGGAAGAATGCGTGGCGTGCCGGCTGTGTGAGATCGTGTGCGACAAGGACGCGATCATCGTGCCGAATGCCCCGACCCACCGGGCGGCGATGTTGCCGTCCCAGTTGGAAAAGCATTAGTTCTTTCAAATGAGTGACGCGAAGCAGCCAGTGGAAGCATCGTCGCCCGGTACGGTGGAATTGCCGGACGAGAAGTCCAAGCTGGCAACCCTGACCGTGCAGTTGGTCGTGATTCCACTGGCGGTAGTGCTGTTTTGCGTCGCGCTGGCGGGCCTGTTTATCTGGCTGACGACCGAGCGGAAGGGGCTGGATGATTATCTGAACGCGTTGCGCGCCAGTTCGGGCGAGCAACGCACCCAGCAGGCGCAGTATCTCCTGAATTACATCCAGGACTCCAAGCGGTGGCAGGGAATTTTCGATGTGACCGCGCAGATCAGCGCGGATCGCGACCAGTTTCTGGCGAAGAATCCACGCGCCGTCACGGACATTCTCCAGGTCTTCAACGAGTCCAAGGGACAGGACCCGCGGACACGACGGTATCTGGCGCTCGTGCTGGGATTATTGGGGGATCGCGGGGCGGTCACGGCGTTGCGGGACGGTCTCGATGATGGGGACGCCGAAACCGTGAAGAATTGCGTGTGGGCGCTCGGACGGATCGGGGATGAAGGTTCGGCGTTGCGAATCATCAATCTGACGCGCAGCGATGAATCGTCCGTCCGCTTGATGGCCGTATACGTTCTCGGCTCCATGAACACTCCGGACGCGCGCCATGTGTTGGAGGCGTCGTTGAACGACCCCGACGAGTTGGTGAAGTGGAATGCGGCGTTTGGGTTGGCAAACAAAGGAAGCCCGGCCGCGTGGGACGTGTTGACGAGGTTGCTTGACAAGGAATACGTAGACCGTGTTACTGAATTGATGCCCCGGGAGGGTCGCCCGCTGGAGGAGAACATCCAGCGGTACCGGGTGGCCGCAGTGGTCTGGGTGGCGAAGTTGGATCCAACGAAAGCCCGTCCACTATTGGAAAAAATGAGCACCAGCGAATCGGATTTGCAGGTGCGAAACGCTGCGATTCAGCAGCTCAATAGTTTGAATCACAAATAGTTATGGCTGAATTGAAAGTAGTTGGTGCGGACAGACCCCAACAGGGGCAGGCGTTGAGTCCGCGGGAAGAGGCGGTTCGCCGATTGAAAGCGAAAGGGGTTCTCGACCCCGAAGGCAAACCCATGCCTCGGCGTCAGTTCTTCGTGAGCCTCGTGCTCGCGTGGGCGACGTTTGCCGCGGCGATGGGCGGCGGTATGGCCGCGCTCTTTGCGTTCATGCTGCCGCGCGTCGATTTCACGAAGATCGATGTATTCAAGGTGGGCCCGGCGGCCAATTTCGCCCCCAATACCGTGGATGAATCGTTCAAAGCGGCGCACCGCTGCTGGATCGTGAACCACGATCACAAGGTGTTCTGCATCCAGGCCGTGTGCACCCATCTGGGTTGCACGCCCAACTGGATGGACAGTGAACACAAGTTCAAATGCCCCTGTCACGGAAGCGGGTACACCATCGACGGAATTAATTTTGAGGGCCCGGCGCCATTTCCAATGCGGCGCTATGAGGTTTCTCTGGCCGACGACGGTCAGATTGTCGTGAACCAGGGGCGGCTGTTCTTTTGGGAAAAGGGCGAGTTTGACGATCCCCGCTCCTTCATCGCGGTGTAACGACCATGTTAGACAAACTCAAAAACTCGGTTTTGGATTCGCAGATCAAGAAATCCATTTTTCGCGTCGGCATTCCCGACACCGACCGCAAACGCGTGCTCATCGTGCTGGGCAACGTGTTTCTGCATTTGCACCCGACAAAGGTGCGCACCAGCGGCGTGAAACTGCGCTACACGTGGTGCGCCGGCGGGTTGAGCTTTTTCCTGTTTCTGGTGCTGACGCTGACGGGCGTGTTGTTGATGTTTTACTATCGGCCCACCGTCGAGGGCGCGTACGTGGACATGCTGGATCTTCGCTCGCAGGTGCCGTTCGGCATCATGCGCGAGCTGCACCGCTGGAGCGCGCACGCGATGGTCATCATGGTCATGGTGCACATGTTCCGCGTATTCATGACGGGCAGTTACAAACCACCCCGCGAGTTCAACTGGTGCATCGGCGTGTTGTTGTTGGTGCTCACGTTCCTGCTGTCGTTCACGGGCTACCTGCTTCCGTGGGACCAGCTGGCGATTTGGGCGATCACCGTGGGCTCGAACATGGCGAAAGCGACGCCGTTGGTCGGCGCGGGTGGACCGTTCGCGGACTTTTTGCAGATTGGCGGCGTGCCACTGGTGCATCCGGGCGATGACGCTCGATTTTTCCTGATTGGCGCCAAGGAACTGGGCGGCACGACGTTACTGCGGTTTTACGTGTTGCATTGCATCGGCATTCCGCTGATTGCAGCGGTGTTGATGGCGGTGCATTTCTGGCGCATTCGCAAGGACGGCGGCGTCTCCGGCCCGCTCTAAACGCTAACGCGGGAGCGGGCAAGGTTTTCCAATGGAACAAGCAACGGCAAGTCATAGTATCTTATTCGAGGCGTTCAAGGCGCTGGCCAATATCATGGCCAGCCCCAAGCTCAGCTTTGTCTTGGCGACGGGCGGGCTCCTGTTGATGCTCCGGTTCCGCCGGCACGTATTCAACTGGTGGATCGGCGTCTTGGTAATTATCATCGAGGCCGGCGCAGTCATTTGGGGGATGAAGGACCCGAACTTCTATCTCATCGTCGGCAAGCCGGACAACGTGCCGATCACGGCGATGCTGTTCGTCTCCACGTTTGTGCTGTGGCTGGCCATGGCGCAGGCGGTTAATAACGACCGGCGCGCCGAACAGAAGCTGCCGCCGGACGAGAAGGAAAGCTCGAACCAAAAAACGTGGGTCTGGCCCGACCTGCTGTACATTGAGTTCATTGCGTTGATCATTTGCTCGTTCGTGCTGATTTTCTGGGCGATTTACCTCCGCGCGCCGCTCGAACAACCCGCCAACCCCGCCGCCACGCCGAATCCGTCGAAAGCGCCGTGGTATTTCCTCGGCTTGCAGGAAATGCTGGTCTATTACGATCCGTGGTACGCGGGAGTTGTCCTGCCGAGCATCATTGTGGTCGGGTTGATGGCGATTCCGTATATCGACGTCAATCCGAAGGGCAACGGCTACTTCACGTTTGCGGAGCGCAAGTTCTCGATTGGGATTTTCCTGTTCGGCTACCTGGCGTTGTGGGTGTTCATGATCATCACCGGCACTTTCCTGCGAGGCCCGGGGTGGAACTTCTTCGGGCCATTTGAGTTTTGGGATCCGCACAAGGTGGTCGCGCTGAACAACGTTAATCTTTCCGATTACGTGTGGGTGGTCTGGTTCCAGAAGATCTACCACACGACCCATATTGAATGGTTCAATCAGGGTTTGCCAAACGTGGTCAACAAGGTGCCGCAGTTGATCCCGCCTGACTGGACATCAATCAAGCTCTTCCTCGTCGAGGTCGGACACGCGTGCAAGCGGGAGTTTGCCGGTATCCTGTTCCTCGCGTTCTACTTCCTGGCCCTGCCGGGCGTTCTGGCGAAGACGCTGCTGAAAAAGTTCTACGCGTCGATGGATTTCGCGCGGTACAGTGTCCTCGTCGGCCTGTTTCTGACGATGTTCACGCTGCCGCTGAAAATGGTGTTGCGCTGGACGATGAACCTGAAATATTTCGTGGATACCCCGTGGATCAAGTTCTGAGCCGATGAGAAACCAACCCGAGACCCTCCACGAGTACAATATCCCGCGCTTGCACTGGTGGTTTTTCCTCAGTGGCTTCGTGTTTCTGTTCAGCCTGGGGTTGATGATCTGGGTGGATTACTCCGGTGGCTACGCCTCTTGGTTGGCTCTGCATGGCGATCGCACATGGAAGAATTACCAGCGCAAATTCTACGACATCGAGAAGAAACGGCTGGCTTCTGACGCCAAGGTTGCGGAAGCCAAAGCGAACGAGGCGGGCCTGGGCAAATTGGAAAGCGACCTTAAGAAGACCAGGGAACAACTCGCGTCGAAAAAGGCGGAAGAAGCGAAGTTACAGGCTGACGTCGACCAGATGCGCGTGGACGACAGCATGATCACGCGCGAGTTCACCATGGAGAAAGGCGTGCGCGATCAGTACCGCTCGTCCTACGAAGAGGCGCTCGAAGCCAACCACATGAACAAGGACGCGCCGGACGTCCAGGAGACGAAGGACAAGGCGGATGCCCAGAACGACCGCGTCAACAAGCTCGATCTCCGCAAGCAGTCGGCGGACGCCAAGCTTCAGGAGGCCCAGGCTAACCTGACCGCGCTCATGGGTCATGAGGAAGATCTTCAGCGCGGCATCAAACATTTTGAGGACAGCATCGGTTTATTGACCAAGCGCTTGAACCAGTTGAAGAGCCCACTTATCCAGGACGTGGTCAACGCACCCGTGATCGAGTTTGCCGCCTCGACGTACAAGGTCGAGCAGATTGTCGCAGACACCCACCATGTGGACGTCAACTTCGCGACGGTTCCCCGTGTGGACCGCTGCATCACCTGTCATAAAGCAATCGACCGCAAGGACCCGACGCCGGACGAGCTGGCGTTCCGCACCAAGTACAAAATCGACGCTATCGAATGGTCGAAGCTGCCCGAGCCGTTGCGCAATCACCCGAATCTGGATCTGTTTGTCGGCGACACCTCGCCGCACCCGATGGCCAAGTATGGTTGTACAACCTGTCATTGGGGCTGGGACCGCGAGACCACGTTTTCGCACGCGGGCCACACGCCCGATGCCGAGGAAAAACAGCCGTACACGTATGATTCCTCGAAGAAGTTGTGGGTGAAGGTCGAGAAGCATGAGGACGACGATGATGACGACGCCAAACTGCAAAAGGCGTCGCTGGAAAAGACCAACACCGTCCAAATGACGCAGCGGGACGCCTGGCGGAAGAACTATAACTGGGAAGAGCAGGAATTTCTCCTCCAACCGATGCACGCGGCGAAGTATGTGGAGGCCAGCTGCCTCAAATGCCACAGCGACCAGACCAATCTCAAGGGGGGCGAACAACTCGATCACGGCCGGCGGCTCATCGAGCAACTGGGCTGTTGGTCATGCCACAAGATGAAGCAGTTGGAGACATACACCACGCATCACGTGGCTGCGGGTGAAGACTTCGACAGTATCTGCAAGTTTTACGATGTGAATCCCGACGATGTGCGCCGGCTCAATGGTTTCCCGCAAGAAGTTTCGCTGACCCTCGGGCAGGAGGTCAACATCCCGATCCGTACCCTGCGGAAGCCGGGCCCGAGCCTCTACAAGGTCGCGAGCAAGACGAACGAGGAGTGGGTCCGCAAGTGGCTCGCCAATCCTGTCGCGTTCCGTCCGAACACGTACATGCCGCGGTTTTGGGGCCTGGAAAACAACAAGGGCACACCCAATCGCAATGCCGTTGAGATGAACGCCATCGCGAATTTCCTCTTCACCGTGAGCGAGCAGCCGAAATATCCGGCGCCGCCTGTGCAAGGTGATCCGGAGAACGGCAAGAAGCTCGTCGGCCAGGTCGGGTGCATGGCCTGCCATGTCATTGACGAGAAGTTGATGGAGATCAAGCCGCCCGCCACGCTCAAGCAGTACATGGACGAGTGGCAATATCGCCGGCTGCGCTCCCAGGGCCCGCAGTTGGCCGGCATCGGCAGCAAAGCGGATGTCAATTGGATCTACGCCTGGATCAAGAATCCGAAACAGTACAATCCGCGGACCAAGATGCCCAACCTCCGCCTGAGCGATCAGGAAGCCGCGGACATCGCCGCCTATCTCGCGACGCTGCACCACGACAAGACCGACCAGGAAGCCCTGCCGGAGGTCAAATCGGATCTGCTGGACAGCGAGACGGTCGAGTATTTGAAGGTCACGCTGCCGGATGCCGAGGCGCAACAGAAGATCAACGACCTCAATGATCTTATCGAGATGTATTTCGTCGACGAGACGACGATGCCCTATTACCAGGACCCGGCCCGGATGGCGCGCGACGAGGCGAAGTTGGCGGATTTACAGAAGCAGTATCAGGATACGTTTGACGACGCGATCGACCGCCAAGCCAAGAAATTGGCTGCCGAGATCGACGCCGTAAAGGCCAAAATGGCGGCAGCGAAGCAAAAGGTTGCGGTGATGACACCAGTCGAGAAGAAGAATGTTTTCCTGGGCAGCCGGTTGGTCGCGCGCTACGGATGTTTTGCCTGCCACGACATTCACGGGTTCGAGACCGCCAAACCCATCGGCACCGAGTTGAGTGAATGGGGCAGCAAGCCGATCGACAAACTGGATTTCGGCCTGCTTGACATCGAAAAAGACCGGATCGCCTGGTTGAAGCAGAAATTGCATGAGCCGCGGTCGTTCGATACCGGACGGATCGACTTGGCGACGTCACCGAAAGAATGGATTACCCGGTCACCCCAGGAATTGCTCAAGATGCCCAAGTTCAATCTGACTGACGACCAGATCGACCAGATCGTCACGGTCATCTCCGGCATGACCGACGAGAAACTGACCGCGAAGGAGGCGCGCCAGCTCACACCGGCGGAATTCCAAATCGAGCGCGGGCGCTGGACGGCGAAGGAGTTGAACTGCGTGGGCTGTCACATCGTCGAGGCGCAAGGCGGGGCGGTCCGCGCGACGGGAATCCCGCAAGGCATGGAGCCGCCGATGCTGATCGGCACGCCGACACAGGTGCATGAGGGCCAGCGCACCCAACCGGATTGGCTGTTCCGGTTTATCAAGTCCCCGGAAACAGGCGAGATTCGTCCCTGGCTGCACGTGCGGATGCCGACGTTCGGGCTGACGGATGGCGAGGCCAACGTGTTCGTGAAGTATTTTGCGGAGGAAGGGCGGGCGCAATTCCCCTATCAAACGCCGAAGATGGACACGTCCCCCGAACATCTGGACGCCGGCAAACAATTATTTACGCAGTTGAAGTGCGCGCTGTGCCATATTGTCAACGGGCAGGCGCTCGGGAAACCACTGGCGGAGATTCCCGAGGAAGACCTGCCGCGATTGGCGCCGAACCTCTCGCTGGCGCACGCGCGCCTGCAACGGGATTGGCTGGTCAACAAGTGGTTGGTCGAGCCGTTGGCGCAGATGCCGGGCACGCGCATGCCCCAGTTCGAATATGGCACCGCCGTCGCGCCGAACATTCTCGGCGGGGATGGACACAAGCAAATCGAAGCGCTGGTGGATTACGTGTTGACGATGGGAGCGAACGAACAAACGGCGCAGGCGAGCACGGCTCCGGCCCCGGTGGCAGTGGCGCCAGCGGTCGCACCGGCGGCGACGGCGCAACCATGAAGTTTGGCCTTGAAAAACTTTGGTTCCAATAGAAAAAATGGTAGGTTAACGGCTGGAGGAGAACTTATGAAATCGTTCAAGTTGTTGATGGCTGTCGCAGTATCGCTTTCATTCGCTGTGGTTTCCCACGGTGCGGACTCCGCGTCGATTTCGGGGAAGATCACCTTTGACGGGACCCCGCCCAAACGGAAGAAGATCAACACGGATGCCGACCCGAAATGCGCCGAAATGCACGCGGATTCGCCCCTGTTGAGCGAAGAGGTGGTGGTGAGCCCTGACGGCTCATTGCAGAACGTGTTCGTGTACATCAAGAGCGGGCTAACCAAGACGTACGACAAGCCAGCGACGCCCGTGGAGATTCACCAGAGGGAGTGCCATTACGTCCCTCACGTGTTTGGCATGATGGCTGGACAGAGGCTCGACGTCTACAACGACGATGACACGCTTCATAATATCCATGCGATGCCGACCGATCCGAACAACAAGGAATTTAACAAGGGTCAGCCGAATAAGGGGATGAAGAGCAGCGCGACGTTTGCTCATACCGAAGTCATGGTGCATTTCAAGTGCGACGTACATCCGTGGATGTCGGCGTATGTGGGCGTGTTGGACAATCCGTTCTACAGCGTGACGGGCGAGGACGGTACGTTTTCGTTGAAGGGACTACCTGCGGGCGAATATGAAGTGGCGGCGTGGCAGGAGAAGTACGGCGAGAAGGTTCAAAAGATCAAGGTCGGCGACGGCGAAGCCAAGAGCGTCGACTTCAAGTTTACGAAGCCGGCTGAGTAGAGCCGGGGTGACGAGAAAACTGGCGTACAGGAGAGCCTGTTGGGGAACGACGGGCTCGTGGAGTGGTTTTTCCGAAAGGAAATCGGGTCAATGACAGAAGCGCATCATTACGAAGAGCATCACGAAGAACATGGGCACGAGCTGCCGTTCTGGCGGAAGTACATCTTTTCGACCGACCACAAAGTCATCGGTATCCAATACGGCCTGACGTCGCTGGTGTTTTTGTTCTTCGGTTTTTGCCTGATGATGTTGATGCGGTGGCAGTTGGCGTTTCCGGGCAAGCCATTGCCGATCGGGTTTCTGTCGAGTTGGCTCGGTGACGCGCGGATGCCCGGCGGCATCATGGCCCCCGAGTTTTACAACCAGCTCGGGGCGATGCACGGCACGATCATGATCTTCCTCGGCGTAGTGCCGTTGGCGGTGGGCGCGTTCGGCAACTATTTGGTGCCGCTGCAGGTTGGGGCGCAGGACATGGCGTTCCCGAAACTCAACATGTCCAGTTACTGGGTGTACTTCATCGGTGGTGTGGTCATGCTCTGCAGCTTCTTTGTGCCGGGCGGCTCGGCCCAGTCCGGCTGGACTTCCTATCCACCGCTGTCGGACATCACGCCGCAAAGCCATTCCCTGTTTACGGGTCAAACCATGTGGTTGACCGGCATGGTGTTCCTGATTACCTCCTCGCTTCTGGGGTCGATCAATACCATCACCACGATCATCCAATTGCGCGCGAAGGGGCTCACCTGGATGCGCCTGCCGTTCTTCGTTTGGGCGCAGTTGGTGACGGGCTTTCTGTTGTTGCTGGCGTTTCCCCCGCTCGAGGCCGCCGGCGTGATGCAATTGATGGATCGCATGGCCGGAACCAGCTTCTTCCTGCCGAGTGGGTTGGTGGTGGGCGGGAAGGCCCTGAATGTCAGCGGCGGCGGAAGCGCGTTGCTCTGGCAGCACCTGTTCTGGTTTCTGGCGCACCCAGAGGTGTACGTGTTGATCCTGCCGGCCATGGGGATTGTCGGGGAAGTGATCGCCAACAACACCCGCAAGCCGCTCTGGGGATACAAGTCGCTGGTGTACTCGGTGATTTTCCTGGGGTTCATGTCCTTCATTGTGTGGGCGCATCACATGTTCCTCACCGGCATGGGCACCAGCATCAACGCGTTCTTCCAGACGACCACCATGATCATCTCAGTGCCGTCGATCGTCATATTGACAGCATTGATCCTGTCGCTCTGGGGCGGGTCGATTCGATTCAATGTGCCGATGCTGTTCGCGCTGGCGTTTCTGCCGATGTTCGGCATCGGCGGCCTGACGGGCCTGCCGCTCGGCCTGGCAAGCGCGGACATTCACCTGCACGATACGTATTACGTGATCGGCCATTTCCATTACGTGGTCGCTCCGGGCACGTTGTTTGCGCTGTTCGCGGGTATTTACTATTGGTTCCCGAAGGCGAGCGGCCGGCAGATGAACGAGACGTTGGGCAAGATCCATTTCTGGGGCTCGCTGGTTTGCATGAACGGCATTTTCATGCCGATGTTCATCCAAGGGATGGCCGGTGTCTCACGGCGGTTGTACGACGGCGGGACCTCGTATCTCCATGCCCAGAATGTGCTTGTCTTCAACAAGGGGATGTCCTACTCCGCGTGGGCGCTGGCGGTCTTTCAACTCGTGTTTATTGTCAACTTCTTCTGGAGCATCTTTGCGGGGCGGAAGGTGACCAGCGATAACCCGTGGGAGTCCACGACTCTCGAGTGGGCCACGCCGACGCCGCCTCCGCACGGGAACTTCCTCAAAATCCCCGAAGTCTTTCGCGGACCCTACGAGTACAGTGTGCCGGGCGCGAAACGGGATTTTCTTCCTCAAAACCAACCTCAGGAGGCCTAGATGTCTGGCGCGATTGAAATTCCCTATAATTCGACCGAGCGTCCCGATACGGGGCTGTACAACGCCAAACTGGGCGTGTGGCTGTTCCTGGCGTCGGAAGTGATGTTGTTCGGCGCGCTGTTCTCGACGTATGTGCTGCTGCGGACCGGCTCGGAAACATGGGAACATGGCGCGGAATTCCTGAACGTCCCGCTGGCCACCATCAACACGCTGGTGCTGATCATCTCGAGCGTGACGATGGTGATGAGCTGGGCGTCGCTGAAGATGAACAATTTCGGCAAGTACAAGCTGTACATGGGCTTGACGATCCTGTGCGGCGTCGGGTTCCTCGTGGTCAAGAGTTTTGAGTACGCCCACAAATTCGAGACCGGACTGTTTCCCTCGACCAGCACGTTCATGGCGCTGTATTTCACCATGACGGGACTGCACGGCCTGCACGTCATCGGCGGGATGATCGTCAATAGTTACCTCTGGGGCCCCGGCAGCAAGATGTGGAAGACCGATCCCCAGCGATTCACCAACCGCATCGAGGTCGCCGGCTTGTATTGGCACTTCGTCGATCTCGTGTGGATTTTTCTGTTTCCGACCCTGTATCTGTTGCCGGGCAAATAGATTGGATGGAAGCATCATGAGCGACACACATCACGAAGACGTTCAGAGTCACGTAAAGACCTACATCAAGGTGTTCGTTGCGCTGGCGGTCGGCACCCTCGTTACCGTACTGGCCTCCAATCTTCATCTGGGAATCATCTTGGGCATCATCGTGGCGCTGCTGATCGCCACGGTCAAAGGCTCGCTGGTGGCGGGCTTTTTCATGCATCTGGTCGCGGAGCGAAAGGTCATCTACTGGGTGCTGGTGCTCACTGCAGTGTTTGTCGTGGCAATGGCGGGGTTGATTATGTTCAGCCGTGCAGACCAGCAAGGGCGCCAGCAAGGGATTTTCGCCGTGCCGGCGGGGCGCGTGCAGGTTCCGCATGAGGAAAAGCCAACAAACGGTCACACGGAGTAGCCATGTCACTCAAAGCGTTTCATGTATTTTTCATCACTATCTCGGTGTTGCTATGCCTTGGTTTCGGCGCGTGGTGCATTGACTCGGATTACGCGCGGGGACGCACCGCCTATACGATCGCAGGGTGCGTTTCTTTTGGGATGGGCGTGTTGCTGGTGGTGTACGAAATCGGATTTCTGCGAAAATTCAAGGATTTGGACAAGGAATAAACAGAAATGACATCACGATATCTCGGAAGGTTGATGATCACCGCCGTAGTGCTGGGAATGGGGGTGCTGCCGCGGGCCGTGCTGGCGTGCGCCGTTTGCTACGGGGCGTCGGACGCTCCGCAGACGCGCGGCATGAACTTCGGCATTTTTACCATGCTGGGTGTGACCGGCGTGGTGCTGAGCAGTTTTGGCGGGATGATTTTTTGTTTTGCGAGACGGGCCCGCCGACACAATGCGGAATTGAACCCCTGACTCGTTAATCACAAAGGACGACACCATGTTGGAGAAGATTCTTGGTTTACCGGTCAGCGCCTCCGAACACGCGGCGCGCGTGGATCGACTCATTCTGTACGTCCACATCCTGATGGTTGTGCTGTTTGTGGGGTGGATCGTGTTTTTCTTCTACACGCTCCTTCGGTTTCGTAAGAGCAAGAATCCCGTCGCCGACTACACCGGCGTGAAAACACACACCTCATCGTATCTGGAGGCGACGGTGGCGGTGGTCGAAGTCCTCCTGTTGGTCGGCCTGTCGATTCCGTTTTGGTCCTGGAAGGTCAGCGCGTTCCCGACAGACCCGGCAACGGTGCACGTGCGGGTCATTGCCCAGCAGTTTGCGTGGAACATTCATTATCCGGGGCCGGACGGCATTTTCGGCCGCACGGACATCAAGCTCGTCGATGAGCAGACGAACCCGATTGGCCTCGATCGCAAGGGCGATCCACGCGCCAAGGATGATATTGTGACCCTGAATCAGTTGCATTTGCCGGTCAATCGTCCGGCGGTGATCGAGATCACAACGAAAGACGTGATCCACAGCTTTTCTCTGCCCGTCATGCGCGTGAAACAGGACGCCGTTCCCGGCATGCTCATTCCCATTCATTTTGTCCCCAATAAGACGTCCGATCAGATGCGCGAAGAGCTGGCAATGACGGTCGCGCTTCCTCCGGCCAAGAGCATTGATTCGGATGTCGCCATGGAAGATTACAAAGCCAAGGATGGTAGCATCCTGGTGAAGAAGGGACGGTCGATCAGCGCCGACACCGCCGCGAAACTTGTCGAAAACGGGATCACGGAAGTGCGCGTCGGGCCCCGATACCCGGCGGAAATCGCCTGCGCGCAGCTTTGCGGCCTCGGTCATTACCGCATGAAGGGCTATCTGAATATCGACACGGAAGAACAGTACAAGGCCTGGCTCCAGGATCAGGAGGACTCGCTCGGGGACTAGTCGCGCGCCCGACAAATCCCGGACGAACGAAATGACCGTAAACCCCCAACCATGGTTGCATCGATTTGCCTGCTTCCTGGCATCGGCGACGTTTCTGTTGCTCGTCGCGGGGGCGAGCGTGACCAGTCACCGGGCCGGTTTGTCCGTGCCGGATTGGCCGACAACCTACGGCCAGTTCATGTTTTCGTTCCCGGCGTCGAAGTGGGTGGGTAACATCTTTTACGAGCACGGGCATCGTCTCATCGCGAGCGTGGTAGGCATGCTCACCGTCGTGCTGGCATTGTGGTTGGTCCGCGTGGAGCCGCGGCGGTGGGTGCGACGTCTCGGGATCACCGCCGTTGCCGCGGTCATCGCGCAGGGGATTTTGGGTGGCCTGACGGTTAAGCTTATGCTGCCCCCGGTGGTCTCGATTGCGCATGCCTGTCTCGCGGAAGCATTCTTCTGTGTTACGGTGGCCCTGGCGTTGGTCACATCGGAAACGTGGCGGCAGCCAACACATCCCCCCGGTGGTTCTGACGTTCGGCTGGCGCAGCGGCTCGCCCTTGCTTCGACCATCGCGGTCTATGTTCAGATCATCCTCGGCGCGGCGATTCGTCATCGCGAATGGGGTGTCTTCGCACACATGCTCGGTGCCGTTGCGGTTTTTGGCTGCGTCATGTCGACCCTGTGCGTCGTGTTGTTCACGGCGAAACCCCCTGGATTTTTGCGCCTCGCGGTTGTGTTGCAGGGAATGGTAACCGTGCAGATCACGCTGGGTTTGATCACGTTGATGGTGCACGTGCCGAAGAACGCCGTGGATCAGTTATCGACGGTCCAGGTGCTGGTGCCGACCGTGCATCTGGCACTTGGCGCGCTGGTGCTGGCCACCAGTTTGGTGATGACTCTCAAAGCCTTTCGATTTCTCGCGGCTGGCGGGGAAGAACCATCATTGCCGTTGCCCCAGGGAGTCCCTTCGTGAAGAATCTGCGCTCGTATGTTGAATTGGCGAAGCCCCGCATCCTGTCGATGGTACTGGTCACAACAACCATCGGCTTTTTTCTTGCCGCGAAGGGGATCCACCCGCTGCCGACACTCCTGGTCACGCTGCTCGGAGTCGGCTGCGCCACCGGCGGCTCGGCGGCGCTGAACAATTACCTGGAACGCGACGCGGACGGCAAAATGGAGCGCACGCGTCATCGCGCCCTGCCGGCGGGAACCATCCAGCCCTCCAACGCGCTCGCCTTCGGGATCAGCCTGGTGTTGATCGGGCTGGTCGCTCTGATTTGGGCGGTCAATTTGCTCACGGCGTTTCTCGTGTTGCTTGCCTCGTTCCTCTATGTGCTGGTGTACACGCCCATGAAGCGCCTCACATGGCTGAATACAACGTTCGGCGCCATCCCCGGCGCGATTCCGCCGATGTGCGGCTGGGCGGCGGCGACCGGGCGGCTCGATCCGGGCGCGTGGGTGCTGTTTCTTATTCTCTTCGCATGGCAACACCCGCATTTCTATGCCATCGCGTGGATGTTCCGGGACGACTACCGGAACGCCGGATTCAAGATGCTGCCCGTGGTCGACCCGAGTGGCGCGAGCACGTTTCGGCAGACCATCCTGTTTGCGGTGCTGCTGATCGGTGTCTCGGTCCTGCCCACGATCATCGGTATGACGGGCAAGGTGTATTGCATTGGCGCGCTCGTGATGGGCGTGGCGCTGTTGGTGGTCGGCGCGCTGTTCACGCGCTCGAAATCCTTTCTTGACGCGCGTCGCCTGTTGAAAGCTTCGGTCGTGTACCTTCCCTTGCTATTGCTCCTCATCATCGTCGACGCCGGCTTTTAGGAGTTGATCGAGATGAGCGACTCCCTTCTTGTGGTCGAAGCACTGACACACCGTTACGGCGAACGCACGGCACTGGATAACGTCAGCTTTGAAGTTCCCGCCCGCGAGATCTTCGGCCTGCTCGGTCCCAATGGCGGCGGGAAGACGACGCTGTTTCGCATCTTGAGCACGTTGGTCACCCCTCGTGAGGGAAATGTACGTTTGTTCGGCATCGACGTGGCGCGCCATCAGGGTGAAATTCGCCGGCGCATTGGTGTGGTCTTCCAGTCGCCAAGCCTCGACCGTAAACTGACCGTGCTGGAAAACCTGCGTCATCAGGGCCATCTCTACAATCTTCGGGGACGCGACTTGCAATCACGGATTGATGACATGCTTTCGCGCTTCGGAATGGCCGACCGCAAGGCGGATCTGGTGGAAACGCTCTCCGGCGGACAACGGCGGCGGGTCGAATTGGCCAAGGGCTTGTTGCACAAACCGCAGGTGCTCTTGCTCGACGAGCCAAGTACGGGCCTCGATCCACGCGTCCGGCGCGAATTATCCGATTACCTCGAGCAGTTGCGCGATCAAGATGGTATGACGATTTTGTTGACGACGCACTTGATGGAGGAGGCGGATCGATGCGACCGTCTCGCCATTCTGGACCGGGGTCGGCTCGTCGCGCTCGACACCCCGCGGCAACTGAAGGAAAGAATTGGTGGCGATGTGATTTCGGTCGAAACAGCACAACCGCAACCGTTGGCGGAACAGATTGCCAAACGGTTCGGGGTCGAGGCGCAGGTATTGGACGGGAGTGTGCGCGTCGAACGGGCCAATGGCCACAGGTTCATTACGGACCTTGTCGAAGCGTTCCCGGGGCAAATCGATGCTGTCAGTATTCACAAGCCGTCCTTGGAAGATGTCTTTATCCGCTTGACCGGACATCGGTTTGAGGGAGATGACGCGTGAACGAGTCACAAGCCAATTATTTTGTGCTGCCTGCGTTGACGCTCTGGTGGCGTGAGATGGTGCGCTTCTTTCGTCAGCGAGATCGAGTGGTCGGGGCAATGTTGACGCCTGTTTGCTTCTGGCTGCTCCTCGGCTTTGGGCTTGGGAATTCGTTTAAGACCCCGGGCGCACCCGAGGGACACGGGTATTTGGAGTATTTTTTCGCGGGCACGTTGGTGATGATCTTGTTGTTCACGGCGATTTTCTCAACCATCTCGGTCATTGAAGATCGCCGCGAGGGTTTTTTGCAGGCGGTGCTGGTCGCGCCCGTGGGACGATTTGCCATTGTATTGGGCAAGATTCTTGGAGGGACGACGCTGGCGTTTGTGCAGGGGCTGGTATTTCTGGCTTTGGCGCCGCTGCTGGGCCTGCATTTGACGGTGGAGTCGTTGATCTGGTTGGCGGTTGTGATGTTCCTTGTTTCGTTTGCGCTGACTGGATTGGGATTTGTCATCGCCTGGCAGATGAGTTCCACTCAGGGTTTCCATGCGATCATGAACTTGTTTTTGATCCCATTGTGGCTACTATCCGGCGCGCTGTTTCCTGCCGCAGGCGCGCAAGTTTTCCTGGGTTGGTTGATGAAGATCAATCCGTTGACCTACGGAGTCACAGCGTTGCGGGAAGGGCTGTACTGGGGACTGCCGCACCCCGATGCGGTGTTCGCACTGGCCGTAACCGTAGCTTTTGCCGCGGGGATGTTTGTGTTGTCGCTCTGGGCGGCGCAACGGACGACGCGAGGAGATTTGCAATGAAAGTGAAAACCATTTTGAACATCGGGGTGGCTGGCACGTTCGCCACCGTTGTGGGGTCAATTCTCCTGATTGTCATCCGGGGGACACCGACACCGGCTTCCGCGATGGAGGTCCCGGTCATGGGTTGGGTGCCGGAATTCTCGTTGACGGAAGCCAGCGGCGCCACGGTACGTCGCGGGGATTTGATCGGCAAAGTATGGATTGCCAGTTTCCTGTTTACCCGCTGCGGCGAGGCGTGCCCGACGCTGATGCATCATGAGGTGCGACTGCAAGGGGAGTTGCCAGTGCGTGACGATTTGCGGCTCGTCAGTTTCTCGGTCGATCCGGATTGGGACACGCCCAAGGTGCTCACCGAGTACGCCCGCTCGTTTGGCGCGGATCGAAGTCACTGGTCCTTTCTGACCGGCGACAAGAAGCAGGTTTACCATTTGTCGATCGATGGGTTCCGACTGGCAACACAAGAGGGTGATCCCGCCAAAGAGATGCCGATTCTTCACAGTACGAAGCTGGTGTTGGTGGATCGGCATGGGGCGATTCGTGGGTATTACGACAGCACGGACGAAAGCGAGATGCAGAAGCTTGTTCGTGACGCGCGCGAGGTGTTGGCGGAGCGATCATGATCACCGTGTCGGAATTGCCCGCGGTGAACGCCACGCTGAACGCGACGAGTGCTGTTTTTCTGGCGTTGGGCTATGGATGCATCCGTCGGAAACGGGTGGCCGCGCATCGGACTTGTATGATGGTCGCGGTAGTGGTCTCGGCACTGTTCCTGATTTCGTATCTCACGTATCACTGGCATGTAGGACACAAGCCCTTTGCAGGACAGGGACCGGCAAGGCCGGTGTACTTCATCATCCTGCTGACCCACACCGTACTCGCGATCGTCGTGGCTCTCTATCTGGTGCCCGTGACTTTGTCCCGCGCGCTACGTGAGCGTTTTGACCGGCACCGGTCGATCGCGCGTTGGACGTTACCGATCTGGTTTTACGTGTCGGTGACCGGTGTGATCGTGTATTTCATGCTCTATCACTGGTATGCACCTGCCTAGGTTGATCTCATCGCTGGTGCTGACGGCGCTTGTGGGGTTGGCCCCGTTACTGGCGTGCGGAGAGAATGGCGAAGGGGTCATTTCGGGAACCGTTCGCTTGCTTGGCCCGGCCCCGAACATCCCCACCGTCCAGCCAGAGGTGGACTTTGATGCCTGCGGGACAGAGGCGCGCCAGACGAAGTCGCTTGTCCTGGGCACAAACCAGTCCGTGCGCGACGTGATTATCTATCTGGGAGGTTACGCACCAAGCAATATCACCAGCGGCACGAATGACGCCGCTGTCCTTGACCAGCGCAATTGCGAATTTGTGCCGAGGATCCAGATCGCACGGAGTGGCACCCCACTAATTCTCAGAAATAGCGACCCCGTGCTTCACGTGGTTCGCATCGACGCGATGAGTGGGACCAACGGGCCGCGGACATTGCTCAAGGCGGCGACACCCTATGCCGGCTACGAGAAGATCTATCAACTGGCCAATTTTCGCGAACCGACGCTCTTGCAGGTGGTATCCGCCAACGGGCATGCGTGGATGAACGCGTATGTCGCGGTGCTGCCTCATCCGTGGGCCGCACTGACGGACGAGAATGGCCGGTTTGTGCTTCACAACGTGCCTTCCGGCACACAGAAGATCTACGCGTGGCATGAGGTCCTCGGCGTGTTGACGAAAGAAGTGAAACTCAACGGCAACCACACGGCCGTTGTCGACTTCGACTTCGTCACCAGGAAGTAGCGCGGTCCGTCAGAATTTTCCTTCGAGACTGCGTTCACTCTTCCGCGCCAACTCCGCATTGTTCGTATCCCCGAGCGCTTCAAAGCAATCCGCGAGGGCCCTCCAAACGTCAGGGTCCTCGATGTTGTGCTGTGCCAGAGGACGCAGCACACGGATGGCTTCACGCTGTTTGCCCTGATTGATGTACGCATAGGCAAGATTCTTGCGACCGGGAATGCCGTCGGGCGCAATCTCAATGGCCCGTTCACCATGTTGGATCGCCTGGTCGAATTCCTTGAGGCTCGTGTACCAGACCGTGAGGTTGATGTGGGCGGGCAGGCAATCCGGATTCTCTTGCAGCGCATCGAGGAACAGCGTCTCAGAATTGGACCAAATCACGGTCCGCCGTTCGGCCGCCAGAGCGAGAGCGATGAAGACAGCGGCAATCGCTCCCCCCAACACGATCCGGGCGCCGGCGTCGCGCGCCGCCCCAGCCGCCCGGGCAATGACCATGCTCACGGGCAACATCAGTCCGAGAATCGCGAGATGGGAGTACCGGTCGGCAACCACATGGATGCCAACAGGAACCAGTCCGATGGTGGGCGAGAGGGCAATGATATAGAACAACCAGGAAGGCCAGAGCACGGGCCAGCGGCGCCGCGCCGCAAACACCAACGCCGTGACGAGCGCGAACGCCACCATATATTCGATACTCAGGACAACGTTCCAGTGCATCTCGTCGAATGACGGATAGACTGCCGAGAGATGGACCGGCCAGAAGAACTTCCGAACGTAAAAGAGGGAGCAGTATCCAACCAGCCCGGCCCGCGCCCACAGTGGAATGATTTCCGGGGTTGCGACCGTCTCGCCTAGACCGCCGGCCTGGCACACGAACGTAATTCCGGCGATGATCAGGCTGACAGCGAAGAACGGGACTTTTTCTCCCCAGGCCTTCCGCTTGGCGAGGAAGTGGTCGATGAGCAGCAGCACGACCGGGAATGTGACCGCTGTGGACTTTGACAATACGGATGCGACGAAACACCCGAAACAAATTCCGTAGTCGGCGAGCTTGCGGCTGTCCAACCAGCGGAAGTAGCTGAGCAGACCAAGAAGATAGAAGAAGACAAACAGCACGTCCTTGCGTTCGGTGGCCCACGCGACCGACTCGACATGCAACGGGTGGACCCCGAACATCACTGCGGTCAGGAGCGCCGTCGTTAGTGCGTATGCGTATCGGCCACGCAAGACTTTCCGCACCAGTATCAGCACCAGCAGAGTGTTGGCGACGTGCAACAGCAGGTTCGTGAGGTGATACCCAAAAGGATCGTGGCCCCAGATTTGATAATCGATGGCGAAGGACAGCCACGTCAGCGGACAGTACAACTTGGCCGTCGGCTGCGTGAACATCACCCGTAAGTTTTGAAAACCCAGGGAACGAATGGCGAGATTGTGCGTAATGTGCGAGGTGTCGTCCCATTCCACGAATTGGCCCCGCAATCCGTGAACGTGCGCCGCGACCGTCAGGATGAGAACGATGAGTACGTCCAAACAGATTCTATCGGACTCGGAGCGCTCGTTCATGCGCGTGGTGCGCGGACACTAGGTAAGATTGGCGGCAACCAGTTGGCTCACAAGCCGATTGTCGGCGCGACCGGCGACCTTCGCTTGTACGGCTTTCATGACTTTGCCCATGTCCGTCTTGGTTGTCGCTCCCAGTTCCGCGATCGTGGCTTTGACCACTTCTTCCACTTGTGCCTGGGAAAGTTCTTCGGGCAGGTAGGACTTCAATACCACCAACTCGGCTTTCTCTTTCTCGACCAGATCCGCTCGTCCGCCCTTCTCGAACCCGTCAATCGAGTCCTGCCGCTGCTTGATCTGCTTCTTGATCACGGTCGTCACATCCGCATCCGTCAACTTTTCCTGCTTCTTCTCGATTTTGTAATACTCAATCGCCGATTTGAGCATGCGTAGCGTCGAGAGCCGCGGCGCATCCTTGGCGCGCATCGCGTCCTTCATGTCCGCCGCAATTCTGTCCGTCAACATAATCCTCCAGACTAGGCAGGCGACGCTTGCCTTGTCAATTCAATCGACCTCAAGGTAGTGTTTCAGTTCGAATTTAGTTTGCCTTTGTTCGAAGTATTTCAGCACAGTGGAAGCGGTTCATCTGTTCCGCAAGTCCCAGTGCGGTCTTGTTGTAGAAGGAAGCAGGGGTCGAATTGCCCCGGTGTGTGGTGTCTGCACCCGCATCTACTAACACGCGAACGACGTCGGGGCGGTCGGCAATCACGGCCAGCATTAGAGCGGACAGGCCAAACTTCGCCGTGTGATTGAGGTCTGCGCCGCGCTCTGCTAGTAGGCGAACAACCTCCGTGTGGCCTTTGTGAGCGGCGTTCATAAGAGCCGTCTGGCCATGACGATCAAGAGCGTTGATGTCAGCACCAGCATCGAGGAGAACACGAACCTGCTCCGTGTTGCCACTGTTGGTCGCATCTTGCCAGTCTGTTTTCATGCCTGCGCCTAACGTATCAAAAATGAGTCTGCATCGACCTCAATGCAGACGACACACACACCAGTTCCTTCACATTCATCACACCATCATCCTTTCACCACTCCAATCGGCCGCAACCGCGCCACCTTCCGCGCGATGCCGGCGTTGTGACAAACGTCCACCACGTTCTCCACGTCCTTGTACACCCATGGCGCTTCCTCCAGGGCCGTCCCGTGTCCCTGGGCCATCATGACGACGCCGCGCTCGTCTAGCTCCCGCTGCAAATCCTGAAAACTGTGCTCCCTCTTCGCCTGCGCGCGGCTCATCATTCGTCCCGCGCCGTGGCACACCGTTCCCCACGTCTGTTCCATCGCGCCCTCCGTCCCCACAAGCACAAACGAATATCGCCCCATGTCGCCCGGCACCAACACCGGTTGCCCGATCGGCTTGTACCGGTCGGGAATCAGCGCGTGCCCGGGCGGGAACGCCCGCGTCGCGCCCTTCCGATGCACGCACACGGTTTTCTCGTACCCATCGACCGTATGCTTCTCCAGCTTGGCGATGTTGTGTGGGACGTCGTACACCAGCTCCATGCCCAGCTCGCGCGGCGAGATTCGCAGCGCGTGCAAAAACGCCTTCTCCGCCTTCGTCATCAGCACCTGCCGATTCGCGAACGCGTAATTCGCCGCGCACCGCATCGACGACAGGTACTCTTGGCCTTCGGGCGAACGCACCGGCGCGCTCACAAGCTGCCGGTCCGGCAGATGAATCCCATACTTCGCGGGCGCGCCGCGCAGCACTTTCAAATAATCGTCACAGACCTGGTAGCCAAATCCCCGCGAGCCGCAGTGGATCATTACGGTGACTTGGCCCAAAAACAATCCCATCACGTCGGCGGCGTTCTCGTAAAAGATTTCATCTACGATTTGTACTTCGAGAAAGTGATTGCCGCTGCCGAGCGAGCCGAGCTGGCCTTTGCCGCGTTCCAGCGCGCGATCGGTAATGTTCGTTGGTTCGGCATCCTCCAATCTTCCGTGTTCCTCAATGAACTCCAGGTCATCGGCCTCGCCGAAACCGTGTTCCACGGCCCAGCGCGCCCCTTCGTTGACGCACTTGCGCTCATCGCCATAGGACAGTTTTAGATCGCTCCCCCGGCCCAGTCCACACGGAATGTCGCGGAACAGTTGGTAGACGAGGTCACGGATCTTCGGCGCCACGTCCTCGCGCTTGAGGTTGGTGCGCATGAGTCGCACCCCGCAATTGATGTCGTAACCCACCCCGCCGGGAGAAATCACGCCCCCCTGGTTCGGATCGGTCGCGCAACAGCCGCCAATGGGAAAACCATACCCCCAATGGATGTCCGGCATGGCCAGCGAGTATTTCTGGATGCCGGGCAGGAATGCCACGTTGGCCACCTGTTCGAGGCAATTGTCGCCCACGATGTGCTCCAACATCTTCTCCGTCGCGTAAATCCTGCCGGGGACACGCATCCCGGTCTTGTACGACGCCGGCAATTCCCACAACCAATCATTGATCTTCTCCAGCGGGCTCATGCTGTCAGTCTACTCCGTGTCGAAAACGCGCACAAACGCGGAATCCGCCACCCCGCTCGGAGGGTCGGGCTTCCGCACGACCGCTTGTTGTGCGCCGTCCACGTCCCTCAATTCGGCTTCGTTTTGCCATCAGAATGGCCATTTTGCCAGTCTACCACCCCCCGAAAATGGGTTCGTTTTTGGCTTTGTTTTTTGGAAATATCCACGCCGGCTTGAACGAAATTGGGTTCGTTTTGCAACCCTCCCCCCACCGCCCTGTTTGGAGTGCGGCGACTCGTCGCCGCTTTGCCGTTGGCGCGGAATGTCCCGTCCACCGCCTGTCCGTCGTAAGACGAGCCCTTGTAGCCACGGCGCTCTGCCGCCGTGCCGCTGTTTCCGAAACCGCTGATCGCTGGCAGCCCTGCTCCCCTTCCATCCCCAGTCTCGGATGTCGACCTTTGAGTGTCCATCTTCATATTTCGACCCTTGCGTGTATCACAGGTCGATACCCGTGTCAAACCCGAAACCCGATACCGCGTCGCGCGCAATGTGACCCGTGTGAGCGATGGGATGTGACCGGTGGCCGCTTGGGCCGCTGCCTCGTGTAGCGGCGCTTCTATGAAGCGCCGAGCCGACGCGGCGCCCCGTCTCCGTATGGTAGGGCGACCGTCCCGGTTGCCGCCGTCTCCTCTCGGAGGGCCGCCCCTTGTCATGCCCCCGTCTCCGCCCTGGCCGCGCTAGCCGCACTTGCCAGGAGCGCCTGACAAAACCCGTAGCCGCAGGCTTTAGCCTGCGCCGTCGCCCGCCGCTCCTCCGCCGCCGTTGTAGGCCCCACACTTACAACTTGTACAAGGTCGCCCACCCGAACATACTCGCCTGACAGCTCCACGGAAGGAATGCGGATGGCTGGTAAAGACACATTCGATTACGACGTGTTCATCTCCTACTCCAGCAAGGACAAAGACTGGGTCCGTGGTGAACTGTTGAAGCGCATCGAAAAGACCGGGTTGAGGGCCTTTATCGACTTCCGCGACTTCACCCGCGGCGCGTCGAGCATCAAGGAAATGGAACGCGGCGTTCGCAAGTGCCGCAAGACGCTTCTCATCCTCACCCCGGACTACATCAAAAGTGAGTGGTGCGAGTTGGAGGAGATAATGGTTCAATCCCTCACCCCGGCCAACCGGAAGCTACGTGTGATCCCGCTCCTCAAGAAGAAGTGCAAAAAGCCGCTCCGTGTTGGTGCTCTCACGCACATTGATTTCACCGATGGCGCAGACCTTGACCTCGCTTGGCGTCAACTTCTTACCGCGTTGGGCAAACCACCGAAACCGGTCGCGCCGAAGGAGCCAAAACGCGACGTCCGGTTCCTCGCCCATCCCCATCCCATACCGAGGAACGAGCCGTTTCACTTCCAATTGCTCGAGGCGGTATGGGGAGTACGCGGACAGTTGGCTGATGTGACCGGAATCGTTCAGGGCATTATTTCAACAGGCACAACAATCATAAGAGCCAGCACACAAGTTTTTGGTGACCCGGTTTATGGACGCGCCAAGACGCTGCTTATCACCTACAGCGACGGAGAGGCACGTAGAACAGTTATGGTACAAGAAGGGGAAGCGTACAACTTACCAACTGCGGCCGGAATCATTCGCCCACCTCCTTTTGTGAAACCAATTTCCCCTCAACCGCAGGCGGAGAAGGCCGTCCAACTGCAAGAGATTTACAAGGAGTTCAGGGCCGCTAGACTAACAAATCGCGATATCACCGGCACGCAACAAAAGTTCATTGGAAGGCGCGTCGACTGGCGGCTGAATTTTACACGTGCTGAATCCGACGCACAGACTGGTAAGGTGAGAGTCTTGCTTTATCATCCCGACCACAGAGGCGATCCATTTATGAGTTGCGAATGCACCGTTTTACAAAAGGACTTCCCTGGCTTGTGGCAATTTGATGAAGGAGACCCAATCAGAATCACCGGGGTTATAGAGGGATTCTTTTTGGGCATCCACATCGCCGATGCCAGGCTGGAGGTGCCATGAAGAAGGCGTCTACTGGGATCAACGCCTTACAATTCACAAAATCCTGACATGCAACGCTCCTCGCGTCTCTCCAAGCCTGAATCAATCTCCTTCCACCCGTCCCGCCATAAGTTCGCTGAATGTAGTTGGCTCGTGTTCGTCCCGCTCCAACCATGATAAGCCGAGTCGGACGAGACGCAGCCGTCGTGTTTCGGCGCTGCAACCGGCTGCCGATATATCATAGAAAAAGCATTCACGAGAATCTGTGTTCATCTGTGGCTAACGCCTCCCCGCCGCAAACCGCCGCCACTCTTTGGCCAGTGCCGCCAGGTTCCGTGCGCGTTGCCGTTGGAGATAATCGCCAATCGCCCGCGGGGGTAGCGGACCTTCCCGCGTCAAATGTTCCATCCCCAAATCGATGTCGTGGATCCGTCCCAGCACGCGCTCGACGGCATGCAGTCGTTTCGCCAGCTTGACCGTGTCCGGCCCCAGCACCGACCCGAAAAACTCCGCCAGATAGCGCGCTTCGCGGAGGGCGATTCTCAGTTTGTGCAGTTTTCGCGGCGACCGCGAATGGCGCAGACGCTCGTTCTTGACGACCCGACGCATCGCCTTGCCCAATTGCTTCGCGGCGAGTTTTGGCAGCGAGCCGGGCGGCTCTGTCTTTATCAGACGCGGCAGTTCGACGCGCAGCAGCCGATTGATCTTGAGCCGCTGGCTGGCAAAGTGCGGTCCGCGGAAGCAGCGGCGCACCGTGGCGTAGGTTAGTTGGCGTCGCTGCTGGTGATGCCGCAGGTATGTGGGAAACAGTCGGCTTCGCGCGACCGCCACGCGAACCGGACTGGATTCCAGCAGGTTCACCCATTCATCGAAGTCACGCACGGGACCAAGCTCCGCAGTAATTTCCAGCAACATTTTCTCAATTTCCTGTCGCGGTCCATCGGGCAGGTATTTCCGAAACGCCCGGAGGAGGATGCCCATCCGGCGCAGGGCCACCCGGATGTCGTGCAGCGGCTCGCTCGTTTCCCCCGCAACCGCCGCATCCAGATCGGCAAGAATCGTCTTGAACTGGATCGATAATAATCGGCGTGCGGCCTCGATCACGTGCGTGTCCCTGCGGATCAATGGATTGTGATCGTCCTTCGTGCTCGGGGCGGCCTCGAATTGGATGTCGTAGGGGAACACGTCGCGCCAGAGATCGGCTTTGCGATCCGCCCGCGCGAGACACTGTGGGAAGGCCTCACTGCGCACCATGACGCGTATGGTTCGCTGCCCGCGGCGGATGCTTGCGATCCTGGCCGTTTGCGCGTGGCTATAATCCAATCCGTCGCCGATTCGCAAGAACGCCGCCAGTTGCAGCACGCGGGGTGGAACGCCGCTCGTACTGACTTTGCCCGAGTGGCGAACCATGATCTGGACGATTTGTTCACACTCCGACCGGCTGAACCCTTTGATCCCTTCCTTCGCAACGATCTCCGCGCTGGCCAGGAGATGATGCACGGGATCGACGCTGTAGCCGACGTCGTGCAGCCGGGCGGCGGCTTCCAGCAATCGCCGTCCGCCGGCGGGCAGGTCGAGCGCCGCGCGGGTGTGGTCGAACAACCGCAGTGCGAGCGCCGTCACGTGCTCACTGTGCACGTCCTCGTTATCGTAGGCCGCGCACACTTCGTCGATGCTCAATCGACCGGTTCGGCGCAGGGGAAATGGCATGTCAATTCATATCAACTGGTAGTCGGCCGCGACGCCGGCCATTGCGGTACGAACGTTTGGTAACGGTCTTTCTGCGCCTGCTTGGCTGCCTCCCGCGCCTGATCGAAGAACACCTGCTGCGAGCGCAGCGGCTTCGTCGCATCCGGCGGCTGCAACCGTTCGTAACGCCCGTCGGGCAACAGCCTTCGCGATTTCGCGTTGTCCTGAAACGTGGTATTCAGGATGGAAATGAGCCGCGCCTGGCACGCGGGGTCCTGGACCGGCACGAGCAACTCGACCCGCCGATCCAAATTGCGCGGCATCCAGTCCGCGCTGGACATAAACACGAGTGGCGCTCCACCATGATGAAAGTAGAGGATGCGACTGTGTTCGAGAAACCGGTCGACGATGCTGACGACCTCGATGTTCTTGCTCAACCGGGCAACGCCGGGCCGGAGACAGCAGACTCCGCGCACGTTGAGTTGGATCTTCACGCCCTGCTGCGATGCCGTGTACAGTGCCTGGATGACATCGGCGTCCACCAGCGAGTTGAGCTTGGCCATGATGTGTCCCGTCTGGCCCTGCTTGCAACGTTGCGCCTCGCTCTCGATCAGCGCCAACAACCGGGCGCGCAACCCCAGCGGTGCGGCTTCGATCCGCCGGTACTTGATGGGTTGCGAGTACGCGGTAATCGTGTTGAAAAACTGCGTCGCATCGGCCCCGAAATCCTCGTTGCAGGTCATCAGGCTCACGTCACTGTACAGCCGCGCCGTGACTTCGTTGTAGTTGCCGGTACCGAAATGGACGTACCGACGAATTCCCGTGGCTTCGCGGCGAACAATGATGCAAACTTTCGCGTGCACCTTCAGCCCCCGCAGCCCGTAAATGATCTGCACCCCCGACAACTCGAGCGCTTGCGCCCAATCGATGTTTCGTGCCTCATCGAACCGCGCTTTCAGCTCGACGATGACCGTGACGTGTTTGCCCTTGTTGGCGGCGCGCGCCAGGGCGGCCACGATCGGGCTGTTGCCGCTGGTGCGATACAGAATCTGTTTGATGGCCAGTACATCGGCGTCGTCAGCCGCTTGTTCCACCAGGCGCACGACCGGCTCGAAACTTTCATAGGGATGGTGGAGCAGAATGTCGCGGCGACTGATGGCTTCAAACATGGATTCGCCGGGGGCAACACACGGCGAAGCCTGCGGCGGCCACGGTTCGTAATTCAGGTTCTCGTGGCCGGCCCGGCCGGCAATCTCACGGTAGGCCGCGAGATCGAGCGGGCCGGGGATGACATGGATTTGATCGTCGTTGACATCGAGCGCGTGTTTCAGAAACGATAGCGAACCGGTGGAGATGGTTTCTCCAACTTCCAACCGGACACAGCCGCTGCGCTTGCGGGCGTCGATGACCTCGCGCATCTGGACCAGGAGATCGCCGGCGAGATCTTCCCGAACAATTAGGTCGGCATTGCGCGTCAGGCGAAACGGCGTGCACTCGACGACGGATTCGCCGGGGAACAGGGTCTCCTTGAACAGGTCCACGACATCTTCCACAAGTGTGTAATCGTACCCGTCTTGCTGCACGGGCACGGTGATAAACCGGCTGAGACGTTTCGGCAGCGTGACGACGGCGAAGCGTGGTTTGCGCGAGCCGGCGGTGAGCGGCTTTAGCCGCACCAGAAGATCGAGACCCAGGCCGGTCAGGGAGGCGAAATCCGCGGGAGATTCGACGGCGCGTGGCGTAATAATGGGATAAATCTCGCGGTCGAACAACCGTTCCAAATGCTCCACGTACTCGGGTCCAATCTGTTCCGCGTTCAACCGGCGAATCCCGGCCTTCGCCAGACCCGGCTCGATCTCCTGCAAGAAACAGGTGTATTGCTCGGACACGAGGGCGCGCGTGCGCCGGCTGATCTCCACCAGTTGTTGGCGGGTCGTCATGCCCGCGGGATCGAACACGCTCTTGCCTTCGTTGAGCAACTGTTGCAGACCCCCGACCCGCACCATAAAAAACTCGTCGAGATTCGAACTCGTAATGGCGAGAAACTTCACACGCTCCAGCAGCGGCACCGACGGATCGGTCGCTTCCTCGAGCACGCGGTGGTTGAACTCCAACCAACTGAGCTCGCGGTTCAGAAACAAATCGCGGGTCTTATCCATCGGACACCAACCCCTGCGTGGACTCCGCGTTGCGGACGACGGCTTTCATTCCAAAGACTTCCTCAAACAGATTGCCCTTTTCCTTGAGGGCGAATCTCTCCAGTGTCAGATCGGCGGCGTCCCGGATGGATATGATGAACTGGCCCGGCTCGCGGGTGAACGTCATGGCCCGCGCCTGTTGCATATGATCGCGGTCGAGGGCGTCGGCCACGCGCAAGATGGCGGCCATCTTGGCCACCGCAATGCGGCTGTCGCGATCCAGGGATGTATACTCCTCGTGATAGGGACGCGGCGTGGCGCGGCGATGGTAGCGGGCGACGAGGGCGATGAGGGAAATATCTTTCCGCGTCAACCCGAACAACTCGCTGTTCATGATGATGTACATCGAATGCTTGTGATGGCTCCGATCGCCGATAAACATTCCCACCTCGTGCAACAGCGCGGCAATCTTGAGCAATAACTCGAAGCGTTTGTCGAGACGATGTTCGGGCTGCAATTCGCGAAACAAGCGGACGCTCAGTTCCGCAACCTGTTTGGAATGTTTTTCATCGAAGGAGTATTTCTCGCCGAGGGCGAGCGCGGACTGAATGGCCTGCTCGGAGAACCCTTCGGTCCAGGTGCCCCCGGCGGCGATCTCCTTCAGCAGTCCCTCACGCAAGCTCGTCTTGGGAACGAGGATTTGCTTCACGTGGAACACCTCGGCCAGGTGTAGATACGCCAGGAGCGCGGGCCCGACCGTCTCGGCCTCCTGATATGGAATCCGGTATTTTCGTACGAGATCGTCCACCGGAGTGGGGACCAGTTGTTCCGTGAGCGAGGCGAAGGTCTTCATGCTGACCGAGCTGAGCCGTGATTCCGCCCACTCGGGAGAGAGCATCGAGGCCGCAAATTGGGCGTCGCCGGAGATGGCGACCATGTACTTCACCTTGTCCACGGGCACGTTGCGGTAGAGTTGGTCGACCACGCGGTGAATGTGCTGGTCCAGAATCGTGCGGACGCGCTCCGCCGGTGCGCGAAACGTTTCCAGGGACTCGCGCATGCGCAACGAGCCGAGCCGGTAGCTGTTGGCAAAGGTGACACTGCCCTTTTGTACCAGCACCAGTTCCGTGCTGCCTCCACCGACGTCCACAATGATCGCATCCGCATTTTTCAGCAGGTCATCCTGCTTGAGCACGTCTTGGACGGCGATGTAGGTGAGACGATTCTCTTCCGTGCCTTCGATGACTTCGACATTGATTTGCGTCGACATGTACACGCGATCGACGAACGCATACCGGTTTTCCGCCTCCCGCACGGCACTGGTGGCGACCGCGCGAATCTGATCGTCGCGCGTAATCCCGTACTCCGTCATCACCCGGCGAAAGCCCAGCAAGACTTTGATGCAATCCTCAATCGTCGAGGCTTGAATGCGCCCGGTACTGAATGTGTCCTTGCCCAAACGCAGCGCTTGCTGGAGAGAGTCAAGGTTGCGGACCTCGCCGGTGGGTCCAATCTCGGCGATCCGCAACCGAATGGCGCTGGCCCCGATATCGATCACCGCGACGGGTCGCGCGCCGGCAGTAACACGCGGGGTCGTCTCAGGCATCAGTGTCTTGGTTGTCGCATCCGACATGATAAAGTTCACTCCCGGTTACGGACGTGTTCGGCGGCGAGGGCCGCGGCGCCCATCACCACGGCGTCGTCACCGAGTTTCGCCACGACCACTTTCAACGATTTCGTGTACGGACGCAATGCCTGCTTTTTGATCGACGCCCGCACCTGTTGGACGTAGAGACCCGGCATGGCTTCCACCAATCCGCCGCCAAGGACGACCATATCGGGAGCGAGAAGATTCACGACGCTGCCGATGGCGATCCCGAGGTCCCTTGCCGAATGGGTAACGATTTCTTCAATGACGTGATCGCCAGCCCGGATGGCCGACGCCAGTGCGCCACTGCGGATCCCGGCGACGTCGGTCCCGGCAAGTTCGAGCAGATGCGGGGCTTCGCCGCGATAGGCGGCCGCACCGGCTTCGGCGGCGATCGCGAGGCGGCTGGCGACCGTTTCCAGGCAGCCGCGGCGACCGCAGCCGCACAATCGACCCTTGGGCTGCATGTGGATATGGCCAATTTCCAGACACGACCCAATGCTTCCGCGAAAAAGTTTCCCCTCATAGACCATGCCGCCGCCAATGCCGGTCCCGGGAAACACACCGAGAACGCAGCGTGCGCCCTGGCCAGCACCAAACCGATATTCGGCGTAAGTACCCGCGTCCACGTCGTTGGCGATGACGACCGGGCACCCGAAATCCTTCGTCAGTTCCTTTTTCAGGGGAACATTGCGCAAGCCGAGGTTCGGCGCCAACAGGACCACGCCGCGATCAAGGTCGAGCCAGCCGGGGATGCCGATGCCGATGGCGCCCAGATGTTTGTGATCGAGATGCGCGGCCTGGAGCGCTTCTTCAACGGTTTCGACGATCCGGGCGAGTACGCCCTTGGAGCCCTTGCCATCCTTGGTTTTCTTGCGACGGTACGCGACGATGTTAAAGTCCTTGTCGAAGACCGTGGCCATCATCTTGGTCCCGCCAAGATCGAAGCCCAGCCAGTAACGGTTCTTGGAAGATGACTTCATCTATTCTCCTTCTGTCGTCAGCCGGGCCGGCGACAGGCGGCGACCCCCGACGATTGCGGCACAGTCTACCCGTTTTGGTGACGAATGTCGCGTCCTTCGTAGAGATGGTACTGGTACGGTTTGGAATTCGACCGGAGAAACCCTGAGCGGTCCAGCATGTATGAAGACAGGCAAAACCCTTAGTCAGTGCGGGGCAAACGCAGCACCGAATCGATCCGGGCCAATAGTTCGGACATTTCGAACGGCTTGGTCATGTACTCGCTTGCCCCGAGACTGAATCCCTCCAGTTTGTTCTCTGTCGACGCCAACGCAGTCAGCATAAATACGGGGACGTGGCGCGTCGACGGGCTGGTCTTGAGCATCCGGCATACTTCGAATCCATGGAGTTTCGGCAGCATCAAGTCGAGGATCACCAGATCCGGGCGCCGCTCGAAGCTGAGGTTCAGCGCATTGAGACCATCGGACGCAACAGTCGTCTGATACCCGCGTCGCTGCAGATGAAACTGCAGCAAGTTCGCCGTATCCGGCTCGTCCTCCGCAATGAGAATGGATCGGTGCTTGGCCATCAGGTAACCCCGATTAATGATGCCACCCTGCTGCATCATTGCGGTTGCGGATCGGTTACAGAACGGTGACGAATGATGGGAAGCCGCGCCGTAGGACCGTCGGGGGCCGTCACGCGCGTTTGCGTCGGAGGAAGGCGACGAGGGAGACGGCGCCGAGTGCGGCCAACGGAAGCGAGGACGGTTCGGGAATGAACTCGAATTCGAAATTGTCCATGACGGCGTTCTCGTAGGGATAGAGGCCGAACGCAACCTGTCCGCCGGAGCAGGTGAAAGTGAGGCGGTTGATGTCGAGATAGTCGAAGTTGAAGAGGGTGGGATATGTTGCGGCAACGACCTTCGTTTCGTCGTACACAAGGTTGGTATCGCTGAATCCCTGGACGCGAACGTTCAGGTTGCTGTTGATCCATCCTGTCAGGTAGACACTGTAAAAGTTAAAGTTCGTGCCCGGGGAATCAATCTCGCCGGTGCCAATAACGTCCGCCACATTGGAGGCGGAGACCATCCCGTAGAAGTTCCCTGTCAGTCCGTTAGTGGCTGCGGTGCCGGCGCTCCCTGGCATGCTTGCCCAAATGTTGGTCCAGAGGATGGCGTTGTTGCATCCGATCCCACTCCACGAGAGGCCTCCGTATTCGCCAAGGTAAGTTCCGGAGCCGGTTTCCGAGAGGTCGTCGAATGTGAGGACGGTTTGCGAGCGGGTTGGGAAGGCAGCGAACGCGAACAGCGCAAGAACAACAAGTGGCAGGGCGAGTGACCGGGTTTTCATGGCAACCCATCGTGGTACGCCCGGCGACGCCTGAGAAACGCGACGAGGGATACGGCGCCGAGTGCGGCCAGCAGAAACGTGGATGGCTCGGGAATGAAGTCGAATTCGAAGTTGTCCATGGCGAACTCTGCTCCCGCGATGGATCCAAAACCTGCGGGCTCGCCGCCGTAGGCGTTGAAATAGAGGCGGTCAATGTCTAAGAAATTGAATGTGAACAGGGTTGGATTTGTGGCACTGGCGACCACCGTTTCGTCGTAGATCAAGTTGGTGTCCCTGTATCCCTGAACC
>JBEKLM010000001.1:0-279344 GCA_050010195.1 Verrucomicrobiia bacterium | reverse complement strand
ATGCGATTACCCACCGGATCCTCGTGCGGAAACAGATTGCTCGCCACTTGCGTGCCGAGGACGCACATGGGGCGGCCCCCGGCCGATTCCGCGGCGGTCAGAGCGCGGCCCTGGGAAATCCCGATGCCGCTGACAGGAAAATACTGCTCGGTCGTGCCCAGGATCGTCACTCGGTTGGAACTGCGGTTCTTGTACTTCACCGTCTCGTCCACATACGAAATGGGAGCCACCGCCGCAGCAAGCGTCAGTTGCCGCACAAGGGCCTCCGCCTCCGGCAGACGGATCGGACGGCGTTTTTGCTCCCGGAGCCAATCCGCCTCGGTATTGGTTGTCCAATAGTTGCGCTCGATGTAAAACACGTCCGCGCCCAACGCCGAAATGCTGTTCAGAAATGCCCCGTTCAATCCCGCGATCGCGGCGCCCATGAGCGTGACGGTGACGATGCCAATCACAATCCCGAGCGTGGCGAGCACCGAGCGCATTTTGTTTGCGCGGATTGCATCCCACGAGATGCCGAAGCCTTCGCACAGTTCCGCAAAGAAGTTCATGGTGAAGAGGTCCCGGTGCCAAGGGGGACGACGAAAGTTAATCTCCGGGCTGTCGTCTTGCCGGCCGCGACTGGTTCATCGCCGGCGATCAATCCATCCCGTATCCGGATGATGCGGTGAGCGTGACGGGCGACGTCTTCCTCGTGTGTGACCACAATGATCGTGTTGCCGTTACGGGACAGTTCCCCAAACAAGGCCATGATCTCGACGCCGGTCCGGGAGTCGAGGTTCCCTGTCGGCTCGTCGGCAAGAAGAATTGAGGGATTGTTGACGAGCGCCCGCGCGACGGCCACGCGCTGGCGCTGGCCGCCGGAGAGTTCGTTGGGCTTGTGATGGATACGATCGGCCAACCCAACCAGCGTGAGAGCCTCCCACGCGATTTGGCGACGCTCCTGGGCCGGTACACCCGCGTAAATGAGCGGCAGTTCCACATTGTGTAGCGCGGGGGAACGCGGCAACAAGTTGAACGTCTGAAACACAAACCCAATCTCTCGGTTGCGGACTTCCGCAAGCTGATTGTCGCCCATTTCACTCACGTCGACGCCGTTGAGCTCGTACCGGCCCGAAGTGGGCGTGTCGAGGCACCCCACAAGGTTCATCAACGTGGACTTGCCGGAGCCGGACGGCCCCATAATGGCGACGTATTCGCCACGCTGGATTTCGAGCGATACGTCACGCAGGGCATGGATCGTTTCCGCGCCCATCCGGTAGCGCCGCGAAATGTTTTGGAGGCGGATCAATGCCACCGTTACGTCTTTGGCTCCACGTCAGTCGACTGGCCCTTGCGGATCCTCTTCCCGTCTTCGAGGTCGCGGCTGATGGCTTTATAACCGCCCGCCACCACCTCCTGTCCCTCGGCCAGACCGTCGGTTATCTCCCAATAATTGTCGTCGCTGATTCCGATCTTTACCGGCACCGCCTTGACGTGATCGCCCTCGACCACGAATACGACCTCCCCCGGCGGGGACGCCCCCCTGGGCTTCGTTTCCGAAAGCGCCGCGTTGTTCGGATTGGCGGACACAACCGAGTTCGTACCGCGGGACAGGACGGTGTCCTTGCCAGAAGCGCCCCCGGTCTCCGGCAGCTTCGCCGCGCGAGTTGTAACGCTCGCCATGGGCACGGTCAACGCGCTGGTGCGATAGCGGGTCTCAATCTCGGCGCTCACGGACATGCCGGGGCGAAACGCCTCCTGCTCGCTGAACCGGATACGCACTTCGAACTTCGTGGCCTCCTGCGTCTGGCCGGAACCGCCGGACAGCGAGCCGGCGTTTTTCGACGAGTCCGCGATGTCCGTGACTACGCCCGTGAACTTGCGATCTTTAAACGCATCCACCTCCAGCCGCGCCTTCTGGCCGGGATGGATCAGGACGACGTCGATCTCGCCGACGTCGACGCGGGCCTCAATTTGGTTCAGGTCGGAGATCGTCATGATTTCGGTGCCGACGTTTTCGACCGTGCCGAGCACACGTTCGCCGGCCTGTGAATTCAATTTGCTGATCGTGCCGCTGAGTGGGGAGACGATGCTGGTTTTGACGAGCTGCTTTTCCGCGTAATCAAGCGAGGCGCGGGCGACTTCGACCTGGCGTTGGGCGCTGGTCAGTTGGGCCTGGGCCACTTCGTACGCAGCCTGGAATTGGTCAAAATCGGCCTGCGACACCAGGCGGGCGGCGAGCAATTGTTGATTGCGGTTGTAGTCGGCCTTGGCCTTCTTCAGGTTCGCTTCCGCGGTGGTTTGGGCAGCCAGAACGGACTTGTAACCAGCGTCGGCTTGGTCGCGGTTGGCGATGTAATCATCCGGTCGGATCTTCACGATCAAATCGCCCTTGTTGACGTGCTGACCTTCCTTGACAGGCAAATCGATGATTTCGCCGCTGACTTCGGGGCTGATCTTGACCTGGAGCACGGGCTGGACTTTGCCGTTGGCGACGACGACTTCGGTGAGGTTGCGTCGTTTGACTGTTTCGGTCTCGACGGTGATGACAGGTTGTTTTTTGCGGAAGAACGCAACCCAGACCAGGCCGGCCACGATCAAAACAACGATCGAGAGGAGGACGAGTCTTCGACGTTTCCTAGAGATTGTCATTGGTTGACTGAAAGGCGTTGGTTGCCGAATTTGGGGACACAACTGCAACCGTTGTTATGTTTGACATTCTGGCGGACGACACATCACGCCAAAAAGCTTGGTCGTGTCTTACGCTCTCACACGCGCGTATTGTCTGCGCAACGAACACCACCTCCCCTGTCTGATTCAAGGCAGGGCCATGGATGGGTAAGCTGACGGTGCCGACAGCGAATGCCGCAAACATGCAGAGGCCCATCACCTCAATTCATCAATGTTTGTTCCCCATGTTCGGCGACAGCCCTTACGATCACAGGGCCAGCCGCGCGCAAGTGGTTTTGCTGGTGTGCGGCATGTACGCGGCTGATGGAGTACGGTTGGTTTCCCGCGCTGAGTTATGAAATCATGGCGGTACGGATTCTTCAAAAACTGGATCTGTTCGCCGACGCAGGACTTCCGGGCTGCGCCAACGATTGGCGACGCACATTCACCAAAGTCAATGAGGAGCGCAACCTGGGACGGTTCACCGAGTCGTGAACGAGGCATTGCTGTTTTGTTGCCGTTCAGTCTCCATGGTTGCGCTCCCAATTTATCATGGCAGTGAGATGTCAATACGATAGAACTCCTCTGGCGACACTGCATTTGTGTCGATGATGGTGACCTGATTGCCATTCGTAACAGGCCCCACGTAGCTCGTAAGCGGCAGCCAGATTCCGCTCACCAAGTCAGTGCTGAACTGCGGGTTGTAAGTATGGCCCAAGGCAAGAGGAATGAATGTTAGGGTTTGTTGCGCCGATTGGTTGGTGACACTGGCGATGTTCAGCAGGAAGACCGACGCCGGGTTTGTCGGATTAAGACCGGTTACGTACTTGAACAGGTTGTTTTGCCCCGTGCCGTCCGCATCGCATGTGGCGCAGGAGGCCGCATTGGTACTCGCGCCGCTACCGCCGAAATACTGCTGCCGCCAGCAGTCGGGGATGCCGTCCCCCACGCTATCAGTGGTTGAGTTTGTAAAGTTCGCCACCAGGGTTTCATTGCCCGTCACGAGAAAGGTATCGCAGGCCGAGGTGCTGACCAGACTGCCATTCTGTGTCCAGTACAAAAAATTATAACACGAGTTGGGCGTCGCACAGACCGTGATGTTCGACCCGCAGTTCACCGTACCGCCAGCGCTGGTCGTGCCCCCGCTGGCGGGAGAGGAACTGGTGTTGATCGTGTAGGTGATCGGCGAGAAGTTGGCCATCAACAGCGAGTTGAAGTAGACGTTGTGGGGTGAATTGGCGCCGCCGTCATTGCTGAAGAGGGCAATGCTGTTCAGCGCGCTGCCCGATGTGCCGCCCAGTGTGCCGCTGACGGTATTGGTCGAGCCGGTTCCGTTCGAAATGATTGTCAGCGTGTAATTGTCATTCGTGCCTAGCGTGAAGATCAACTGCACGCCCGCGTACGTCAACGGCACACCGCTGTTGCGCACGCCAGCGGCATCCACCACCGTGTAATCGTTGCTGCGTCCGGCCAGGTAGAACTGCAGACGGGCACCCGTGGTGTAGGCGGCGGAGCTGTTCGTGGCGTCTCCGTTGCGCAGAGTGAAACCCACGGCCGAACCAGCCACGTCGTTGGAGCCGTTGTCCATGTTGATTAGGAGTTGTCCTCCCCCGTCTTGGATCGGGCCGATGTCAAACGCTCGATACGCTGCTGCGATGTTGGTGCCGCTACAGGAAACGTCGTTGGCGTAGATCCCCCAGGATTCGCTGGCAACGTCGATTCCGGGCGCCACATGGGGTGCGTTCGCGATGGACGAGGAAATGAAGAATCCGTTGCAACTGGAGTTGGGGCTGGTCATGGTCAAGCACCAGGGGCCGAACCCGGTTCCCCCGTTGAGTCCGTTGGTCCAAATGAAGCTTCCCTCACTGCCGTACGCCGAATTGGCGGCGTTGTCCGTCGCCAGGGTCCCCTGACCGTTGACAAAATTCGCCACCAAGGTTTCGTTACTCGTCGCGACAAAGCTATCGCAAGCTGAGGTGCCGGCCAGGATACCATTCTGTGTCCAGTACAAGAAGCTGTAGCACGAATTGGGCGTCGCACAAACGGTGACATCCGACCCGCAGTTCACGCCACCCCCAACGCTGGTCGTACCACCGACGGCAGGCGAGGAACTCGTATTGACCGCGATTGCATTCGTGGCGGAAGTCACAAAATATGTGTCGAATGGCCCGTAAAATGAGTTGCCAGTCACGGAATCCACCGCGTTCGTGCCGAGATGGACGAGATTGGTCGTGGACGGGGACCATCCGCCGCTCGGCGTAAATGTCATCGTGTCCTGCAACGCGTCCCACGTGAACGAGCCGGCGATCGGCGGGGTGCTCGGGGAGGCTTGCGCCGAGCAGACGGTGAGCGACCCGGTGCTGATGCACTCACAGGTCGCCGGTGCAACCGAGAACGCCGCCTGCACCGAGTTGGTATTCATCGGCTTGCTGAACTGCAACACAATCGGTTCGGAAGTTAAGACGCAGGTCGCGGCGTGCGACGGGCTCTGGTTGGTGACCACGGGGTCGAGCGGCAGGACCAGCGATTGGGCAATATAGATTTTGGCGGTCATGCCGGGCACGGTGATGGCCGGCGTCTCGTTCGTGCCCGCGCCGGAGATGACCGTGATGGTGTCGTTGGTGTTCAGCAGATTGACGAGGACAGCGCCCGGGGTATAGGTGGTTGGACAACTGGCCAGGTTCTGGCTCGAGCTGGCGGTATTCAGGCAGACGAAAGCCTCCTCGTTGCTGAGCACGCGGGAATAGGCGAGGATACCGGGACCGCTCGAGTTGGTCGCCAGATTGTTTTGGACACCGGTGCAGAGCGCGGGATAGAGGCGTCGAAAGTTGTTGAGCCGCGCCACTTGTTGGAAGAGCGGCTGGGTTTCATCGAAATTGTCACCCGAAACGGGCACCTGTGGCTGCCATCCGCCCGCAAACATGTCTTCGCGGTTGTCGTTATTGTTGTCGTCGCCTTCGAACCCCTGCTCCGTGCCGTAGTACAGACAGGGAATCCCGCGCGACGTGTAGAGGAACTGTAACCCAACGGTCAGATTGTTGGTATTGCCGTTGGCGTTTCCCGAACTCAGGAAGCGCGCGTTGTCATGATTGTCCAGGAACGTGATCAATTGGTACCAGGAGTTGGAAGCGTAGTACTCCGAGATGTAATTGTAATGGGACACGATCTGCGCCGTGTTGCCCGAGGCCGTGGCAAAGACCGAGTTGATGCAGTTGTAATACAACGCGTAGTCCAGCGTCGCATCGAACATGAACGGCCCGCCTTCCTCCGTGCCTGTGTAGGTACCGATCTGCCGTTCGTCGCTGCTGTTCGCCTCGCAAAACATGAAGAAATTGGATTTGCCGATGGTGGCGCCGAACTGGTGCAGTTGGGGGCACCAGTACTGCCAGAAGCCGTAGTCCACTTCGATCGCGGTGTCCACGCGGAATCCATCGAAGTCGGCGATCCCCACCCAGTTGGTATAGATGTTCATCAGATTTGTTCGGACATAGGTGGTCTCGGTCCGCAAATCGTCCAAGCCGTCCAATTCCCCCAACACGACCTCCTGGGTGCCCGAGGGGTAGTTGAAAGCATCGATGTCGCCGTTCGTGTGGAAAAGAGTCGAGAGCTGCGCGGGGATGACGTTGGTCGGATTAAAAGGGAAGGCGTGTTGGTTGGCGGAATTGATGTACTGCATGTTGTAGCCGCCGGGCGGCGCCACGTAATTCGGCCAACCCGAGCCGGTGCTGGTGATCAGCGTGCCCGTGTGATTGCAAACGAGATCGAGAATGACCCTGATCCCCAGGGCGTGCGCGGCCTCAACCATGTTGGAGAGATCGGCCATCGTGCCCCAGTGCGGCGCCAACTGGTAGAAGTCCTGCGCCCCGTAGCCGTGATAGGCGTAAGTTCCGCCGACGTTGAATACAATCGGCGAGATCCAGATGGCGCTTGCGCCGAGCGACTTGATGTATCCGAGCTTCATCTGGATGCCTTGGAAGTCGCCGCCATTGATGCCGTTGTTGGCGGTGGGCGCATACGGCGAGCCGTGGCTGGCTTCGACATTATCGTTCGACGGATTGCCGTCGTAAAAACGATCGGTGAGAATTTGGTAGATGTTCTCGTTTCGCCAGTCCGTGGGCGACGGGTAATGCTGGGCTCGCGCGGCCGTGGCGACGCTGACCAGAAGGGTGATGAGAAGAATCCTCATGACAAGCGGCGCGCTCCGCAGGGGGTGAAATTCTCGCGTGCCACGAACGGAAGGGTCAACAACGGGGCCCAAACGAGTTCAGTTGCAAACATGGCAACTTGGCGGCTCAAATCCATTTATTCCAACCTCGTAAAACATATACTCTTACCTGCGGTTACGTCGACGAAACGCGCGGGGCGACCGCTTTCCGTGTTCGGCCACTGCACTCGCGCCGAGACTTGAGTCAGCATCTCCAGAAGACGTCCCCAATATATCTTCTATCGGCGCGTCCCCCACATCCGCCAACCCCATCTACGGGAGCGCGATGTTGATGCGATAGAACTCTTGTGGCGGAATCGGATTCGTGTCCGTGATCGTGACCTGGTTGCCGTTCGTCAAGATACTCGTATACGTCGTGAGCGGCATCCAGACACCACTCACCAAATCGGTGCAGAATTGTGGTGTGTACGTCCGGCCCGAAGCCAGTGAGTTGAAGCTCAGGTTCATCGCCGAAACCTGGTTGGTCGCGCTCGTGACGTTCAGGACAAACACCGAAGCCGGGTTCGTCGGATTCAGACCAGCCACGTATTTGAAGAGGTTGTTCTGACCGGTGCCATCGGCGTCATTTTGGGCGAGCGAGTTGTTGGTCGCCGAACCCGTAATGCTGCCGAAGTACTGCAGCCGCCACCAGTTCGGAATGCCGTCGCCCTGCACGCTGACGGCGCTCGCGGGGCTGAACGCCAGCCACGTCGTGAAATTGGTCGCGCCGTTGGCGTTGTACAGTTCAACCTGCTCGGTCATGGGGAAGCCACGATTTTGATAACCCGCGTTCTGCAGGGAACCCGTGTTACGCAGGCAATTGACATCGCAGACGGCGTAGACGGCGCCGCCCATCGCGTTGCTCAGACCGTAATACGTACTGTCCGACTGCACGATGAGGTTCGTGTCACCATGAAGCAGAAGATCCATTTGGTTCGGCCCGAAGCCGTGCCGGAGGGACAAGGTACCCAAGGTGGGGCTCACGGTGTACTGGGCCTCGACGACATCGCGACCGTTGGGGAGTGTGATTTGCTTCTTGATCTTTCCATCCAAGGAAGTGAACACCCAATAATTGGATCCTTGTACGACACTCTGGCCATAATCCATGTCCACATACTGGGAATTGTTGTTGGCCAAACCGCTGACATAACGGTCTTTGAAACCCGAGCAGCGGATGTTGTCCTCGTCCTCCTCGTCGCTTTCCTCCGCGGGATTGGCCACGGGTTGGCCGATCACTTCCACCGCATCCTGAATGGCCGGATTGTACACGAAGGCTTCCACCAAACGCCCGCCCCACCGCTTGAAGCAGAGGTACACGTGATTGTTCTTCAGGATGTACTCATCGATGAGATCGTCGTCCACGTCCTTCGCGACGGCGACGGTGTTCGAACCCTGGACGTTATTGTTGATGTCCTGCACCCATTGGGCGGCATCAGCAAGGATGCCGACCGAGCGCATGTGCCCCGCGAGCGTATCCAACCAAACCGAGCAGCCGTCGGTGGCGTTGGAGTTCTCGTACGAGCCGGTGAGGACATTGTTGAAATTGGTCTGGTAGTTGCACGAGTGGTAGGCGCTGCTCCAGTTGCTGGCGCTGTTCCACCCGGCGGGCGGGTTCTCGTCATGCCACGCCGTCTCGTAGATCATCGCGTAGTATTGCCACTGAGCGAGCGTCTGCAGATTTCCCGGCGGCGCGGCGGCCACCTTGTTCCAAGAATCACGCGTCAGCGTCCCGGGGGTGTTCAGGTCGCCATAGGATTCCGTTCCGGCAATGTTCAGCCCGCCCGGTTCGGTCGCGGGAACGCGTCCGAAGTAATTCTCTTGATAGACCTTGGTCGTGGTATTGCTGTACCCGTAGTACCAGTTGTCGGGGTCGTGCTCGGTGGCTTTCATCAGGTACTCGTACGACTGCAAGGCGTTCGTGTACACGTATCCGTGATCGACCACCCAATTGGAGTCGGTCTGCGCCATGCTGATGACGCTCTGGAGACTCACCACATCAATCCACTGATGGTTGGCCAACCAGCGGACCACGTTTTCCCACTGGGCGGGGTTGTCGTTGTAGCCGGAGCCGAAGGAAATGCCGGAATAGGCTTCCCAGTCATCCATTACGACGGTGATCTGATCGGGGTCGCTCGACATCGCTATTTCCAGCAGGTTGGACCGTGAGTCGAGGTACAGACCACCGTTCCAATTCCAGAATTTGTAACCGTCCTCCCGGTCATTGATCATGAAAGTCAAGACACCGTTGATCTTGTGAATCTTGTGATGGTACCGGGCCTGGCTGTTGCCCGTCCAGCCCGCCCAGCGCGGTGGGAAATTGGTGGTCCAGACCGCATCCGAATAACCGGGATAGACAAAACCGGGGACCGCCTCTTGCGGGTAAAACCACCAGTGCAGGTGCGAGACTTCGTCGAGAATCGTGGCCTGGTAACCGCCGGCCAGGATGTCGGCGAACGGCCGGCCGGTGAGGGGACCGGCCGGGTTCGCGTGCGCCCAGTTCGTGTTGCTTTCCATGACGCGTTCGGGTGACCACATGACCGTCATGTTACTGGCCGTCAGGCCGAACACGGATTGGGCAAGATTGTTGAACGCGGCGATCGAGCCCTGGTTCACGGACCCCTCGAACCACGGCAGAAAATTCTCGGAGTACACGCCCCCGATGATCGAACAGACGTTGGACTGGACGAGCCCGTTGATGCGATTTATCAACGTCGGGCCGTCACGGACCGGGTAAGCGCCGGAACCCGTATCTGTGGGGTTCTGGCGGGTCCACAGAAAGTCTTCGATCAGCGTGCCGCTCATGTGCAGGTTCAACGGCACATTGAACATTTGATGCGTATCCAGCATGGTGGAGTACCCGCAGATGTTATAGCTGGCAGTGGGGTCGATGCTGCTGTCTATGTAAATCAGATTCTCAATATTCGTCCGGGTGGTAAGGGATTGGTTGCCGTGCGCGATCGCGGCAAACTTCGCCTGATTGACCGTGGCCGTGGATGAGATCGACCCCGACAGGAGACCGATCCCGCTGCCGGTATTGCGGATCAGCGTACTGCCGATGGTTTTCACGATATCGCTCTGCCCGGAGATATGGTACACCCCACCGGTCGGGCTGGTGCCGCATGTCGTATACACCTGAAACGAAAGCGGCGCGCCGGGCGTCCAGCCATAACTTTGCAGCACCGACTGTTGGATGCCGAATTTGACGCTGCCGATGGACGTGCTCCAGTAGCTGCCGATCGAGTTGGAGCTGTTCAGCGTATTGCCATTCAGGTCCTTAATGGCTAGCACGGTCGGGCCGTAGAGGCAGACGCAGAGTTGATACGGCATTGTAGTTACGGTCTTGATGCCGTCTGGCAGGTTTGTGCTGCCGCCTGCCGCGCAGTTGATCGCGACGTACACGAACACGTGGCTGGTGTTGGCGCCGGTCAACAGGTCAAAAAAGTCCGTGCGGAAGTAATAATTGGTGGTTTCTTGGCGGGAATAGAACGCAATGAGGTCACGCGAGTTGTCGTAATTCGTATCGCTCGCGATCGAATACTCGGTTCCGTTGGTTCCCAGCACCCGGACATCGGCGTTGCTCCAGTCCTGAAACTCCTGGTAAAAGGTCACGCCGAATTTGTCGGTGCCGATGACCGGGCCCGGGCCGATGGTGATGTTGGCATGCGACGGGCGGCCCAGCAAGACGAGCAAGACCGCGACGGTGAGTGTAGATTTCAATTTCATCGATAGATTCCCCTACTTTTCAGATTCCCTTAAATTCCCAACTCGTGCTGCTGGACTTCAGAGGCGCGCTGCTTTCCAAACGTGATGTGGTTACGGACACTGCCAGGCTCGCGCCGGTGAATACGATGCAAGTCGGATGGAGGTGAACCGTTTCACTCATGAATCGCCTGACGGTATGACAAATTAATCCGGGTAATGCACCTAGGCGTTTCGGCGGCGGATCAACCCGATCGCGCCAAGCAGGCCAACCACAACAAGGCTCATGCTCGAGGGCTCGGGTACGGTTTCGATCGCGCTCCCCACCGTGGGCGATATCGTGAAATACTGATTGTAATTCGCACTGAATACATTCGGGACGTAGTCCGTCCCATACGGTTGCCCGGGAAGGGCCTGGTTCGATATGCCGCTGTCGCCAATGCCAGCGATCATTTCCATTACCTCAATATTGCCGCTGGTATAGCCCAACGTGGAAAGCGGGATAGCCAGTTCCAAGCCCACGCCCACGGCCGCCGCAGCCTTTTGGTTGGCTCCGGAATTGGCGTTAGGGTTTAGGCCAGCCGTATTCGTGTTAACCAAGCCAATGGAGAGCCCGCCGACGGTGCCGCTGCCAATACCATTGTTTAGCGTAATTTGACCAAGGTAGTTGTTCGCGCTGCCACTACTACTCAGACCAAACGTGCTACTGTACAGCGTGCCCTCATAGTCATCGGCATCAAACATGTAGGTCGGAGCGAAGCCGGGGAAAAAGGTGGAACCGTTCAGGTCAGACGGCGGATCCCAACCGCCGGTAATGTTCAACGTGCTCTGACCGCCGCTCTTGGCCTGGATAAAGGCAAGGACGTTGTTGCCGTTGTTTTGGAAGTTGCCCGCCATGAACAGATACAGATCCGACCCGGAAATTACGCCGTAGGCGGCATCCAGCTCCGACCCGTTCACGGAATCGCCCCCGGTGGATTTGCCGTAACTGGTATTGCAGGTTTGCGTGGCCAACGCGCTGCCAAAGGCGGAGCTCAAATAACCGTTCACGGTAATCTGGGCACGGACGGACGTTGCCAGAGTTGCTGCGGTAACGATTGAACTAGCAAGTAAAGCGCTTTTTAAGAATCTTGTCATGACTATGTACTTTCCGAAATGTGGCTGCTGAGGCTTGAGTCGATTGGAGGAGGCTACATCGTGTGAATCATCGCCTGCGTTTCTCGTGAGCCTCTGGACACGTCGCGGTGTCCAGAGGCTCATCGAGCAGTCGGTCTAGGCTTTATGCCGCCGGACCAACCCGATCGCGCCGAACAGTCCAAGCACGACAAGGCAGATGGTCGAGGGCTCGGGCACCACCGTGAAAAACTCACCGGAAGTCGAACTGAAGTTGAAGTTCGTCGCGGGACCGGACGAGTAAGTCGACGGTAGCCCGGGAAGGAACTGGTTCGACAGATTGTTGGGGGTACTGTTGCCGATCGCTGCCATCACTTCAATATTGCCACTGGTATAGCCCAACTCAGAAAGCGGGATCCCCAGTTCCAACCCCACACCCACCTTCGCAGAATTCGCTTGGTTGGCAGCGGTTCCGGCCTGATTGCTGACGCCAGCCGTATTCGTGTTAACCAAGCCAATGGCGATGCCGGCGATGCTGCCGTCGGCGAAACCCTTGGAAGATTCCGCCAGGTCGCCAATGTAGGTGTTCACGCTGCCACTAGCACTCAGAGCAAACGTGTCAGCGTACAGCGTACCCGAAGAGTCGTCGACAGTCAGCATGAGGTTGGGAGCAAAGCCTGGACTAAACTTGGCACCGTTCATGGAAGACGCACCCCAGCCGCTGCTAATGTTCAACGTGCTCTGGCCGCCACTCGCGCCCTGGATCCAGATAATTACGTTGTTGCCGTTGTTTTGCATGTTGCCAGCCATGAACAGATACAGATCCCCCGCATTGACTACGCCGTAGGCGGCGTCCAACTCCGAACCGCCCGACGAATCGCCCCCGGTGGCTTTGCCGTAACTGGTATTGCAGGTTTGCGTGGACAACGCGCTGCCATAGCCCGCGTCCAAATACCCGTCAACTACAGGATCTTGCGCGCGGACAGACGTGGACAACGCCACTGATATAAGAATGGAACTCACGAATAAAACGCTTTTACAAACTTGGTTCATTTCCTCTTCTCCCTTTGTCGAATGCTGAAGTTTACTCCCTATGGAGGTTGAGAAATATAATGAATCGACCGCAAAGTCTAGCGGGCAGGAGTGTGGCTTTTGCTTCACCCATATCAGGGATGGCCACATAACCCTTTTGGGTAGTTCCTTTTTTATAGGGGGGCATGACTTCGCTTGGAATCGGCCAGCCAGAAACGATTTTCAGATTTGAATCAGCCCATGCCGCGTGGCTGCCGCGATTGCCTCTGTCCGACTCTGCACATTGAGCTTGAAGAAGATGCCCTTGAGGTGCGCTTTAACGGTGTTTTCACTGATGGAAAGGCTGGATCCGATCTCTTTGTTGCTCTGTCCGCTGGCCACCGCGTGAAGCACGACCGCTTCCCGCTCGGTCAGCTCGGGACCGCTGACGCGTTCGGCCAGTTTGGCGGCCACCGACAACGGTACGACGGTCTCGCCGTAGTGGACCTTCCGGATGCAATCCAGGATGTCTTCTTGTGGGGAGTCTTTCAACAGATACGCCTTTGCGCCGGCGCTGAGGCTTTGGTAAATGTCCTCATCGTCGTCGTAAGTTGTCAACACGATGATTCGCGCCGCCGCATTCTGCTGTCGAATTTGGTTAATGGCTCCAACGCCGTCCAGCACGGGCATCCGCAGATCCAACAAGGAAACGTCCGGCAGATGCTGTCTCCACTGCTCAACGGCTTCCTGGCCATTCCGTGCCTCCGCCACAACCGTCATGTCCGTCCATTTGCCAATGATCGCAACCAAACCCTCGCGCACGACGGTGTGGTCGTCGGCAATGAGAACACGGATGTTTGGCGCCTTGCCGGCATCCGGTTCCCCGTTGGCCGCGTCTGGCATTTCACCGCGAGTGCCCTTGATCGGGCCTTTGTCTGTAAGATTCCTGATTGTCATGATTCCGTGTCTCGAGTTTGATTTTGGTAGGGCAACGCGACACAAATCCGCGTTCCCTGTCCCGCCCCACTGTCGATTGTCAACTCCCCTTTCATCTGAGTCGTTCGCTCCCGAATCCCAAGCAAACCGAAGCCATCATGCTGGTTCGATGGATCGAAGCCGATTCCATCATCCTGCACCGCCAGGACGACGCGGTGCTCCTCAAACGACAACGTGACCTTGACGGTTCTCGCGCTCGCGTGCTTGAGTGCGTTGGTGACAGCCTCCTGCTGAATGCGCATCAAATTCTCCTCACAGGACGGTCTCAACCGACGGGGTTCGCCGTGCATCGCAAATTCGCCTCGAAGGTTCGTCCCGATCGTCATCTGTTTTATCAACGCGTCCAGGGCCCCCCACAAATCAGCGCGCTCCAATGCCTCCGGTCGAAGCGCCCGGACGGAGCGTCGTGCGTCACCCAGACTCTGTCGCGCTAATGTGCTGGCGCGGCGAATGTGTTCGCCGGCCTCCGCAACAACACCATGCGCAAAAGCGTTTTCCGCGGCTCGCAAATGGATAATCACGCCGATGAAGGCTTGGGCGATGGTATCGTGAATTTCCCGAGCCAATCGATTTCGCTCCTCCAGGACGGCGGCTTGCCAGCTTTGCCCCATCAGGTCTTTCAGTTGAATCGCCAGTGTCACTTGGTGAGCCAGTGCCTGTGCCAAATCCAGGAGATCGGGCGAAGGCCGCGTGGTCTTCGCACTGCAAACCGATACCATCCCAATCACGCCTCCCCCGAACAACAACGGAAGACAAATGATTGTCGAGATATTGTGCGCGTCCAGATATTGGCGATGCGGAGTGAATTGGATGCTGGCCGCAACATCGTCGCACACGACGGTCCTGCCCGTTCGAGTCAACTCATGCCACAACGGAATGTCCTCCAACCGGTACAGAGGCCGTTCGGCGGGATCCGCCGGGTTGAGATTCTCAATAATCTCGCCCTCGGCAAATGTGACACGCAACGTCGGGCGTTCGGTGGGCTCATCCCGCAACCAAACGCTGACCGAATACGCATCCAGTCGTTGGCCAATCATCTGCAGGATTCTGCACAGGAAGTGTTCAAACGAGGTCTTTTTCGCCAACTCTTCGAGCGCCATGGCGACCACCTCGCCCTGGCTCCGGGCAAATTCCTCTGAGGAACTCGATGCCATTGCCATTTCGTGTCGCTTTCGGTCGGTAACATCCATTACGGAACCAATTAATTTCACAACTCCACCGCGCCCATCGCACATCGGTTGGCAAATAGTATCCAGGTGCTTTACATCACCATTCGGCATCGTGATCCGGAAGCTGAGCTTGCACGGTTTTGGGTCTTTGGGAATCTGGTGCAACGCCGTCTGAACGGCTTCCCGATCGTCCGTGTGTATCCGTTCCATCATGAGCTTGGGTGACGGCGTAATACCATCGGGATCATAACCAAAGATGCGAAAGGTCTCCGCCGACCAGTCGGTGGTATCGGTGGCCAGCGTCGTGGCCCATCTTCCGATGTGGCTGAGGCGTTGCGCCCCCGCCAGATAGGCTTCGCTGATCTGCAAATCCTCCGCCGCCGCGCGTCGCTGGCCTCGATGCCACAGCAGCACCGCAATCGACACACCTTGAAGAAGGATCAACGACATGCCGCCAACGATCTGCCAACGATACCCCCCCCACAGCGAAGACTCGCGGCGGGCGTCAGGCGTTTTCGTCGCGTTAGGGGATTGGCCGAGGCCGATCTGTGAACAGCAGAAGTTTAAGAGAAGTGCGCTCGCGAGCGCGTAAACCCACGCAGATATACCGCCCGCTCTCTGCTCCTGGATCAAGCCGCCAAAATGTGTTTTCGATCGTCGCACAACATACCGACTCATCACCGAGAGACGGGAAGCAGGCTACCGAAGCAGACTACCAATGCTCGTCGTACCAGCGGTTCATGCGGGGGAAACCAGACTCTTTGTACTCGAAAGCCCGGGTGAAGTCAAGCGCAACGCGCTTTGTCGAGATGAGGTTTTCTCCCTCGATAGCCAATCCCGGAATCGTATTGATTTGGCCTGATGTGAGCCCGAAAATGGTCGAACACAACCATGACACAACCGAAGAACCATCCTCCTCACGGCAATGTGATCGGGGGATGGAAGGTCCCCCGCTTGCCACAGTTCTGGTTCCTGACAGTCGGTTTCCTCGCCATTGCCTTCTTCGTGTACCAACCGGCGTGGCATGCGGGGTTCATTTGGGACGACGATGATCACCTCACGGCCAATCCTGCGATGACTGCGCCGCATGGATTGCGCAGGATCTGGTCGTCCATGCCCGTTTCCCGGTATTATCCGTTGACGCTCACCAGTTTCTGGGTGCAACGGCGCTTGTGGGCGCTGGATCCCCTGCCGTATCACCTAGTCAACATCGCGCTGCATGCGATCAATGCGCTGCTCGTGTTCCTGGTGTTGCGACGCCTGCGCGTGCCTGGAGCGTTGTTGGCCGCCCTAGTGTGGCTGGTGCACCCCGTCAATGTGGAATCCGTGGCCTGGGTCACCGAATTGAAGAACACGCAGTCGGGACTTTTCTTCTTTGGCGCCATTCTGTGTTTTCTTCGATTCGATGCGCAGGAGCAACGGCGTTGGTACGCGCTGGCGCTACTGTGCGGAGCGGCGGCCATGCTGAGCAAACCCTCGACGGTCATATTGCCGCTGATCCTGTTGCTGTGTGTCTGGTGGGAACGGCGGCGGCTGAGGCGAATCGACATTATGCGGATCAGCCCATTTCTCGCATTGACGTTGGGAATGTCGGTGCTGACGGTTCTCGAACAGCGCTGGCAGATCTTGAAGTCGGGGCCGGCGGTCTGGAAGGTCGGCATGGCCCAACGGCTGGTCATTGCGGACCGGGCCGTGTGGTTTTACGCGGCCAAATTGGTTTGGCCGGAGCCGCTCGTATTTGTCTACCCACGTTGGACGCTGGACGCGACATCGTTTCTGTCCTGGATACCGCTGTTGGGCGTCGTGGTAGTGGGGATCGTCCTGTGCGTGTGGCGCCGGCAACCCTGGGGGCAGGCCGGGCTGTTTGGGTTTGGCTGTTTTGTGACGGGTCTCCTGCCGGTGCTCGGTTTCTTTGATATCTATTATTTTCACTACTCGTTCGTTGCCGATCATTTCCAGTATTTGGCAAGCGTCGGGCTGATCGCGTTGGCAACGGGTGCCGGCATAAATCTCACCGCACGAGCCGGCAAATTGGGAACGGACATTGGGGTGATAGCGTCCTGCGCCATGCTCCTGACGTTCGCAGGGCTCACCTGGAAACAAGCACAGGTGTATCGGGATATCGAAACGCTGTGGTCGGACACGCTCACAAAGAACCCGGGGTGTTGGATGGCGGACCACAACCTGGCGAACCTGTTCCTCCAACGCGGCGATGTGCCCGATGCGATCGCGCATTGGGAACACGCGCTGCAGATCAATCCCGATCTCCCCGAGGTGTGCAACAACCTGGGGACGGTCCTGTTCAAGATGGGCAAAGTTCCGGAGGCGATTCGCCGTTGGGAACAAGCCGTGCGAAGTGACCCCAACTATTTCGGGGCGCACTTCAATCTGGGGGTGGCGCTGGTTCAACAGGGCCGGGCACCGGAAGGAATCGAGCATCTGGAGCAAGGGCTGCGTATCACCCCGGAGTCTTTCGAGGCGCACTACAACCTGGGACTCGCCCTCATCAGCCTGGGCAGGAGGACGGAGGCCATCCCGCGATTAGAACAGGCGTTGCGGATCAAGCCCGATTCAGTCCCGGCTCAGTCCAGACTGGCCTGGCTTCTGGCGACACTCCCGCAGGCCGAAGGCGGCGACGCAGCGCGCGCGGTGGGGTTGGCGCAACGGGCCTGTGAGCTTACAGGTAATCGCATGGCCGCCAACCTTGATGTCCTGGCTGTCGCCTATGCCGCGACCGGTCTGTTCGAGGATGCGGTCACCACCGCCCAGAAGGCCGTTGAACTGGCGCGCACGGCGAACCAACCAAACTTGGCCCGGGAGATTGAGGCTCGGCTGGAGTTGTACCGGAGCGGACGAGCTTACCATCCATCCCTATCTGCCCCTGCGACAAGCCCGCAGAATCCGTGATGCGCAATGGCTGGTCGAGTGTATCCCGTACGGTCAAAATACTCATCTGAGTTGAGTACTCGAGATCTGATCAGCCATACCAAAGCGACCAGCTCGGCTAATCACCGGCACGAAATGCTGTTTCGGTTCAGCGGACGGTCGCCAGAGACCTCACGTCCGGTCGATCGCGATGCAACAGGCGAATCGCACAGTCATGCCTTGACCTTCGTCAGGCGGCTCGTCGGCGGTAGATGCTCAAACCCACCGACTCGCCCCTCACCCCTGCCAACCTGCGACAATCCGCGCCAATCTGAGCCATTTTCTTGTGGACCTATTTGTGGACCTGCCAGAAAAATTGACCAAAATCCTCAATGAAATCGCAAACGGGGACGGCTTCGAACCCCGCGACCACCCGGTGCACCTCTAGCCGTGGCGCAAATGGCTCAAATCGTGCAGGCTGCGGGGGACATTAACAGCGCCAAAGTCGTCGGTTTGAGTGGCGCAAATGGCGCGAATTGGCTCAAATCACACAAGCGCGCCATTAAATCCTCTGACGGTTTCTTCGCACACATGCCGCTGAACTGAAAGCCCTTGGAGGCACAATAACCGACGCAATCGGCGCTCGCTGAAGAAGCGGATCTGCCTTGAGTCGGTCAACGTTCCAAGGAAACGCTGAACATCCACGGGGAGTGCCAGTAAGCTCATGACCTGCGTAACTCGAGCGCGTGAAATACCCTGTCTGGCAGCAATTTGCGCACGCGTCAACGTGGGGTTGTTCTGCCATTCCAGAGCGAGATGGATCGCATGTTTGGAGTGCCTTGAGATCTTGTTCCCGAGGTGCGGCCGATCGCTCATTAGCTCAATGCAAGAGGCCGGGAAGGGAATGGGGGAACACAGGCCACATCTATAAATACAGCGCGAGCGGCACCAGGACCACTTTTGCCTCCGGGTTGGGGTACGTCTCGTATTTGGCTCTTCCAGTTTTGGATACAAACGCCTTTTGTGTATTGTCCATCAATCCGCAAGGAGAGGATGTTTCTGTGGAATGGGCACTGGTTTGTGGGGGCACAAATGCTCTACAAGCGAGTGGCGGTGATGTAAATGGCAATTACAGCACAAATGGGTTCGGCGATATTTGCATAGTGACTAACATTTCGATAACTGGTACCGTCACAAATTTTGTGGATGCAGGAGCACTGACGAACGGTCAATCGCGATACTACCGAGCGCGGTGGAGCCACTGAGGTGCGTCATCGCGGGAGTTGAACCCGAAAGGTTCGCAAAGTGTCCAAAGCGGGGAGCCAGTTTAATTCCGAAGTGTCCCTGCCTGTAAACCCGGTTCACACCTTGGGCGAGTAGACCGTGCTGGTGCGGCAGTTCACCACTGGGTGATTTCGTCGTCGGGTTGGAACAGTTGCGGGAACATCCGCTTGAGTTGTTGATTGCTGAAGCGGTCGAACCCCAGACAGCCATCGTGGTCGACGGCGTGTGCATCGCAAGTCGTGGAGACCCTGTTTGCCAATTGGCGAGCGTTGTCCCACGCCACAATCAACTTCAGGAATTCTTCTCGCGGCGTGTCGGCGGGCATTTTCTTCGCGAGCCAGGGGTAGAGATGGCGCAATTGCTCCAGTGTCCACCGGTCGTAGCCATGGCAGAAGATTCCCAACCGTGCCGCGGCCTCGCAGGTGGTTTCCTCCGGGCGCGTGTTGGTGACGAGAAACTCGCGGATTCTCTTGAGGGCATCCTCGCGCGTATATTTCATGGGCTCACCGCACTTCCGTCGACTGGTTCGGCTTGTACGTGGTCAGCGCGCGCAGGTACTGGGCGCGTTCGAACGCGCTCGGATCAGGGCAGCGCATCTGGCTCAAACTGCCCTTGAGCTGCTCCACGGAGTCGTACCAATGCTCTTCCATCCACTGGGTCATTTCTTTTTCGATGACGCGGATGTGCCCGATTCCGCGCGCCAGTAATGTCGAGCACAGCATCGTCACGTCCGCGCCCGCCATCAGCATCTTCAATACATCCGGCGCGTGATGAATGCCGCTGGTGGCAGCCAGGTCGGCGTCGATCCGCCCGAACAGGATGGCAATCCAGCGCATCGGCAACCGCAGGGCCTGGGGCGTGCTCAAGATAATCGACGGGCGCACCTCGATTTCCTCGAGATCGATGTCCGGCTGGTAGAATCGGTTGAAGAGCACCAACCCGTCCGCTCCCACGCCATCGAGTTGCTTGGCCACGTTTGCCAGGTTGCTGAAGAACGGACTCAGCTTGACCGCCACGGGAATCGTGACGGCGCTCTTCACGGCCTTGACGATATCGATGTACGTTTGCTCGATGGCCGCGCCGCTGAGGTTTCGGTCCGTGGGGATATGGTAGATATTCAATTCCAGCGCATCGGCGCCGGCTTGCTCGATCTGCATGGCGAAATCGATCCAGCCGCCCGTCGACGCGCCGTTGAGGCTGGCAATGATCGGAATGTTCACAGCCTGCTTGGTCTTGTGGATGTGATTCAAATACCCTTCGGGGCCGAGGTGGAACTCCGCCGGCTCGGGGAAATAGCTGAGCGCTTCCGCAAAGCTGTCCGTGCCCTGCGTGAGAAAATGATCCAGTTCACGGGTTTCCTGTCGCAACTGTTCCTCGAACAACGAGTAGAGCACGACCGCCGACGCCCCGGCGTCCTCCATGCGTTTGATGTTGTCCACGTCTTCCGACAGGGGCCCGCAGGCGGAGACGACCAACGGCGTGCGGAGCGTCAAATTCAGATAGGTTGTCCGGAGATCCATGTGTCACCTCTTATGCGGCTGGCGGTGCCGCTGTTGTGGACGATGCGGGTTGCGGAGCGACTTCGGAGGCCGCTGGCTGACCGTTCGGCTTCCACGCGGCCAGGTGTTCGTAACGTTGGAACCGGCGATCGGCATCGATCTGCGCCTGCCGGAATAATTCCTTCGCGTGCTGGGGATCACTCTTGGTGAGCATCTTGAAGCGGTTCTCCATCAGCAGATACTCTTCGACCTTCTGTTTCGGGCTCCGCGAGTCCAGTTGCATCGGGTTCTCGCCGGCGGCCGCGCGCCGTGGATCGTAGCGGTAGAGCAGCCACTGACCCGAGTTCACCGCCGCCTTTTGATCGTGCATGGCGGTGGTCATGTTGATGCCATGCGCGATGCAATGGCTATAGGCGATGATCAGCGACGGACCTTCGTAGCTCTCGGCTTCCAGGAATGCCCGCAAGGTGTGCTCGTCGCGCGCGCCCATCGCCACGCTCGCCACGTACACGTGGCCGTACGTCATCGCGATCAGACCGAGATCTTTCTTTGCCAGCCGTTTGCCGCCCGCCGCAAACTTGGCCACCGCACCGCGCGGCGTGGCCTTCGACATCTGGCCGCCCGTGTTCGAATACACTTCCGTGTCCAACACGAGAATGTTCACGTCGCGACCGCTCGCCAGGACGTGATCGAGTCCGCCGTACCCGATATCATACGCCCAGCCGTCACCGCCCATGATCCACACACTCTTCCTGGTCAGAATGTCGGCAAGGCCGAGGAGCGCGCGCGCTTCGGCGGAATCAACTCGCTGCAGTGTCTTCTTCAACTCGGCGACGCGCTCGCGCTGGTCGAAGATGTCGGCTTCCGTCTTTTGTTCCGCGGTGAGAATCGCGCTCACCAGCTTGTCTCCAATGATCGGAGCGAGCTTTTTCACCAATTCGGAGGCAAACTCCTTCTGCTTGTCGAGGGATACACGGTAGCCAAGACCGAACTCGGCGTTGTCCTCGAACAGCGAGTTGCACCACGCGGTGCCCCGCCCGTCCTTGTTCACCGCCCAGGGTGTCGTCGGTAGGTTGCCGCCGTAAATCGACGAGCAGCCGGTGGCGTTGGCGACCAGCGCCCGGTCGCCGAACAATTGGCTGACCAGTTTCACGTAGGGAGTTTCGCCGCAGCCCGCGCACGCGCCGCTGAACTCGAACAATGGCTGCTGCAACTGCTGGTGGGGGATGCTGCCCACTTTGATCCGACACCGATCCATTTCGGGAATGTTGAGGAAGAAGTCCCAGTTCTTCACCTCTTGCTCGCGAATCGGCGGCTGTGCCGCCATGTTGATGGCTTTTAGACGCGGCTCGCTCTTGTTCTTGGCGGGACAAACGTCCACGCACAGGGCGCAGCCAGTGCAATCTTCGGGGGCGACCTGAATGGTGAACTTCAGTCCCTTCCAATCCCGGTCGCGCGCGTCCACGGCTTTGAACGTGGCCGGAGCCGATCCGAGCACGTTCGGCTCGTACGCCTTCGCCCGAATCACCGCGTGCGGACAGACCATCGCACATTTTCCACACTGGATGCATACGGCGGAGTCCCACACCGGGATCTCCAGCGCGATGTTGCGTTTCTCCCAACGCGATGTCGCCAGTGGGAACGTTCCGTCGCAGGGCAACTGGCTCACGGACAGTTGATCACCGCAGCCCGCGATCATCTCGCCGAGCACATTACGAACGAATTCCGGCGCTTCCTTTGACACGGGCGGCGGTAACTCAATCTGGCTGTCAACACGCGCCGGGACTTTCACTTCATGCAGGTGTGCCAACGTATTGTCCACAGCCTTGAGGTTCATCTGGACGATCTCTTCGCCCTTCTTGCCGTAGGTCTTCTTGATGGACTGCTTGATGGCGTCGATGGCCTCCTGGCGGGGCAGCACGCCCGAGATTGCGAAGAAACACACTTGCATGACGGTGTTGATGCGCCCCCCCATGCCGCTTTCGCGCGCGACTTTCACGGCATCGATGACATGCATTTTCAGTTTCTTGGCAACGATATGCTCCTGGTAAACGCGCGGCAGTTTGCCCCAGATTTCTTCCGCGCCGTATGGCGTGTTGAGCAGGAACGTGCCGCCGGGGATCGCGTCCTTGAGAATGTCATACCGCTCGACGAAAATCGGCTGGTGACACGCGACAAAGTTGGCCCGACTGACCAGGTACGTCGACCGAATCGGTTCCGGCCCGAACCGCAAATGCGACACCGTTGTCGACCCCGACTTTTTCGAATCGTAGACGAAGTAACCCTGTGCGTAATTGTCGGTGTCTTCGCCGATGATCTTGATCGAGTTCTTGTTCGCGCCCACGGTGCCGTCGGACCCGAGCCCGTAGAACACCGCGCGCACCGTGCGATCGGACTCGGTCGAGAATCCGGCATCGAAATCGAGGCTGGTGTGCGTCACGTCGTCGTTGATCCCGACCGTAAAATGGTTCTTGGGCTTGCCCGCCGCCAGGTTGTCGAATACCGCCTTGACCATCGCGGGGGTGAACTCCTTGGACGACAAACCATAACGTCCGCCCACAACCACGGGCACGTTGCGCCCCATCTCGCGAAGGGTCGTGAGGACATCCTGGTAGAGCGGCTCGCCGGCCGCGCCGGGTTCCTTGGTGCGGTCGAGAACGGCGACGCTCGTGGTGCTCGCGGGCAGTGCGGCGACAAATCGCCCCATATCGAGCGGCCGGTACAATCGCACCTTCAGCAAGCCCACGCGTTCGCCCTGTTTCGTCAGGTAGTCAACCGTCTCCTGCGCGGTTTCACAACCGGACCCCATCAACACCATGACGCGGGTTGCCTTCGGATCTCCGTAGTAGTCAAACAGATGATAGGCGCGCCCCGTTTGTGCGGCGAACTTGTCCATCACGCGTTGCACGATGTCCGGGCAGGCATCGTAAAACGGATTGCACGCCTCACGGGCCTGGAAAAACACGTCGGGGTTCTGCGCGGTGCCGCGCAGCACCGGGTGATCGGGAGACAGCGCCCGGCTGCGGTGTTCGAGCACACGGGCATCGTCAATCAACGCGCGCAAATCGTCGTCGGCCAACAACTCGATCTTTCCCACCTCGTGTGATGTGCGGAACCCGTCAAAAAAATGGAGGAACGGCACGCGCGCTTCAAGCGTGGCGGCCTGCGCGATCAGCGCACAGTCATGTGCCTCCTGGACAGAGTTGGAGCAGAGCATCGCCCATCCCGTCGAGCGAGCGGCCATGACGTCTCCATGGTCGCCGAAAATCGACAGCGCATGCGTCGCCAGGGAGCGCGCCGCAATATGGAACACCGCTGGCGTCAGTTCCCCCGCGATCTTGAACATATTGGGAATCATCAACAGCAGTCCCTGCGATGCCGTGAACGTCGTCGCCAGCGAACCCGTTTGCAGTGCGCCGTGAATCGCGCCGGCCGCGCCGCCTTCGCTTTGCATTTCGACGACCGACGGCACCGTGCCCCAGATGTTGGGAATATGGTGCGCCGCCCATTCATCCGCCCATTCCCCCATTGGGGACGACGGTGTGATCGGGTAGATGGCGATGACTTCGTTGGTGCGATAGGCCACGTGGCCCACCGCTTCATTCCCGTCCATGGTTACGAATGTTCGTGAATTGGTTTTCATTCCATTTTTATTTGTCGTTGGTTTTTGTTGTCAGCAAATCCGCGGTAAATCCTCACCGGTGGGCATATCGATGATCCGTTCTCCGCCGATGGTTGTGTGCAACAGCGCCACGCCCGGCGGTATTTCGCTCACGTCACCGATGACACAAGCCTGTTTGCCAAGGGGATGTTTCTTCATCGCCGCGAGAACATTCGCGGCATCGGTCGCGCGGCAAAACACGAGCACTTTCCCTTCGTTGGCAATCGTTAACGGATCGAGCCCCAGCAAATCGCACGCGCCGCGCACTTCGCGGCCAATCGGCAACGCATCTTCGCGCAATCGAATTCCGACGTTCGAGGCCCGCGCGATGTCGCACACGGCGGCGGCGACTCCGCCCCGCGTTGGGTCGCGCATGGCGTGAATTTCGGCCCCGGTGTCCAAAATGTCTTTCACGAGCGGCCACAGTGGCGCGCAGTCGCTCACGATGTTTGTCTGAAATGCAATGCCTTCACGCTGGCTCATCACCGCAACGCCGTGCTCTCCCATCGGGCCGTTGATGATGACGGCGTCGCCCGGTTTCACGTTGGCGGCCCCAAGTCCGGTCGGAGTCGTGATTTCCCCAAGCCCAGCGGTGTTGATGTACAACCCCTCGCATTTGCCGTGTTCGACAACCTTGGTATCCCCGGTGACGATTTGCACGCCAGCCTCCCGGGCCGTTACGCCGATGGACTCAACGATTTGTTGCAGGTCGGCGAGCAACAAACCTTCTTCGAGAATGAAACTGAGGCTCAGCCACAGCGGCCGCGCGCCCATCACGGCCAGATCGTTGACCGTGCCGCACACGGCCAGTTTACCGATATCTCCTCCCGGAAAGATGTGGGGTTTGACAACGTAGCTGTCGGTCGTAAAGGCGTACCCCTTGCCTCCCATCACCAACACCGCGCTGTCGTCCAGGGGCTTTAACAATGGATTCTCCAGGCTGGGCAGAAATAGCTTTTCGATCAGTTCGCGCGTGAGCGAACCGCCGCCGCCATGCGCCAGCAATATCCGGTCTCGTCTCACGCCGCAGCCCCCTCGTATTTGTAGTACGCCGCACACACGCCTTCCCCCGACACCATGCACGGTCCGATCGGGTGCGCCGGCGAACACGGACGGCCAAACAACCGGCAATCCAGCGGCGACGCAGCCCCGCGTAGCACGGAACCGCAGGCGCACAGTGGATTCACGTGTGCTTCGGGAAATTGCACGCCGAGCGCCTTCGCGGTGTCGAAATGCGCATACTTCTCACGGATCGCCAGCCCGCTGCCGGGGATGATACCGATGCCCCGCCACGCGGTATCGCAGGGTTCGAACACCTCATCCATCAGGCGTTGCGCGGCCCCGTTGCCATATTCGTTGACCGACCGGCTGTACTCGTTTTCCACCTCGGCCCGTCCCTCGGCGAGTTGCCGCAGTAACATCTCGACAGACTTCAAAATGTCCCATGCCTCAAAACCGCTGACGACGCACGGAATTCGGTAACGCTCGCAAATGAATCGATAGATGTGCGAGCCGGTGATGACGCTGACGTGGCCAGGACACAGGAAACCGTCGATGCTGAGTTCCTTGTCATGCAACAAGGCATCCATCGCGCGCGGCATCGTTTTGTGCGCGCAGAGCACGGAGAAATTCTCCACGCCATCGCGCGCCGCCCGCCAGATCGCCCAAGCGATGGTCGGCGCGGTTGTTTCAAAGCCGACACCGAGGAAGACAACTTTTTTCAACGGACATTCGCGCGCCAACACCAGCGCGTCGCTCGGCGAATATACGATGCGAACATTTGCGCCGGCGGCGCGCTCCCGCTCCAGGGAGGTATCGGTGCCTGGTACGCGGACCAGGTCGCCGAACGTGGCGACGATGACATCGGGACGGCCGCAAAGCTCGATCGCCGCATCGAGGTAGCTCGGATCCGTGACGCACACCGGGCAACCTGGCCCGGAAACGAGATGGACCCGTTTCGGCAGCAGTTGCCTCAACCCGCTGCGAAACGCGGCCATCGTGTGCGTGCCGCAGACCTCCATCAGTTTCACGTCGCGGCCCACCCGCTGCGACAACTCTTCAATATGCTGCACCAACGCTTTCACGAGACGGCCTCCCGCACGCCTGTCGCCGCGCGGATCGCCTGTAATTCCTCGACTTCGCTCTGGTCCCACTTGTGGATCGCAAACCCCGCGTGCACGAGCACGTGATCCCCCAGCCTCGGCTCATCGATCAGCGACACATCCACTTCACGCAATGCGCCATCGACGGAAATCGTTGCCGTGGAGTTATGCAATTCCACGATTCGCGCTGGCACCGCTAGACACATGTCCGTTTCATCCTTTCCGCTGCAACTGCCACCTGGCCAAGTGCGAGACCGCCATCGTTGAGGGGCACCGCCGTGTTGGTGAATACGCGGAAATGTCGCGACTGAAGCGCTTCCACCGTGCGGCGTAACAGCAACTCGTTCTGGAAGACTCCGCCGGAAAGCGCCACGACATTGAGGTCACGCTGCCCACGCAAGAAACGACAGATTTCCAGCACCGAAGCCGCAATCGTATTGTGAAACTTCGCGGAGATTTCGCCCACAGCAACGCCCTGGCGACGCTGATCGAGAATGGCGCGAATGGTTGGGCTGAAATCCAGCACCCACGGACGATCCCCCGTCTGGACGGCAAATGGATATCGGTCGGTCACCCGCGGATCGGCGATGGACTCCAGCCGAATCGCCGCCTGCGCCTCATAACTGGTCACATCGCACAAGCCGAGAATTGCCGCGACTGCGTCAAAGAGGCGTCCCGCGCTGGAGGTCAACGGCGAGTTGAACCCCGTTTCGATCATTTTCTGCACGAGGCGCCGTTTTGCAGGTGAAAGTTTTCGCATCGCCGCTTCATCGAGTCCCTCATCGGTCAGCACGCTCACGGCCATGCGCCACGGTTCCTCAACGCCCTTGTCGCCGCCGGGCAGCCGGTATTGTTTGAAATGAGCCACGCGTTCGAAGTCACAGCGGTCGGCCACCATGAATTCACCGCCCCAAATCGTGTCATCGGTCCCGTAGCCCGTCCCGTCGAACGCGACCCCAATCACGGGTTCGTGCAAATCATGCTCGGCCATCACGCTGGCGATGTGCGCGTGGTGGTGCTGCACGCCGATCTTGTGCGGGATCGGCGTCAGGGCGGCAAAGCGTGTGGACAGATAGCCCGGGTGCAGATCGTGCGCGATCACTTTCGGCTCAATGCGCATCAATTGTTTCCACGACTCGATCTCGCATGAGTAATAATCGTACGTCTTGTAATCCTTCAGGTCGCCGATGTGCTGCGACAGAAACGCATTCCCATCACGAACCAAGCAGAAGGTGTTTTTCAGTTCGCCGCCGACCGCAAGAAGATCCGGCGTACCGAGCGCCGCGATCCGTATCGGATTCGGCACATAGCCGCGGGCGCGCCGCGAAAACTGACGTTGACCGTTGACCATGCGCAACACCGAATCGTCACACTTGTGAACAATGGGGCGATTGTGCGTGAGGGCCGCGTCCGCAATCGGACCGAGCAGCGTGGGCAATTCAGCTTCGTCGCTGATGATCGGTTCGTCCGTGAGATTGCCGCTCGTCATCACCAAGGCATCGAAATCCTGGAGCAGCAAGTGATGGAGTGGCGTGTAAGGCAGGAACGCGCCAACTGTGTTGGTGTCGGGGGAAACACCCTTAGCCAGACGCGTCTTGGCCGGCTTGCGCGTCAGCAACACGATCGGACGCGCCGTGCTCAACAGTTCGGCTTCCTCCGCCTCATTGACCTCGCACAGTTTCTTCACAGCCGCGATGTCGCGGAACATGACGGCGAGCGATTTGTGCGGGCGATGCTTGCGGCGGCGGAGACGCGCGATAGATTCCGCGCTCGTGGCATCGCAGGCCAGATGGTAGCCGCCAACGCCCTTGATCGCCACGATCCGGCCGCGACGGAGCAACTCCTTTGTCTTCGCCAGATCAACGTCGTCGGATGCCGTTCCACCGGCCACACGAAGCTGCAGCCGCGGACCACAGTGTTCGCACGCATTGGGTTGCGCATGGAATCGCCGGTCGAGCGGATTGTGATACTCACGCCCGCAGCGTTCACACATCGTAAACTGCCTCATCGATGTCTTGTCCCGGTCGTAGGGCAGGTCGCGGATGATGGTGAATCGCGGGCCGCAGTTCGTGCAGTTGGTGAATGCGTACCCACAACGGCGGTTCCTGGCGTCGAGAACGTCCTTCAAGCAATCATCACAGGTTGCGAGATCGGGCGAGATATGCACCGCCGCCTGGCCCTGTTGCTCAGACTCAATGACCTCGAAGTTCCGATAGCCTTTCGTGCGGAGCACTTCGGTCTTGATGTCGGCGATAACAGCTTGCTGGGGCGGCTCCTGTGTGAGGCAATCGAAGAATGCGCCGACTTTGCTTTGGTCGCCCTCGACTTCGAGCGTCACCCCGTGCGGGCCGTTGCAGACGAAACCGCACAAACCAAATTGCGTGGCATAACGATAGACAGTGGGACGGAAGCCGACCCCCTGGACGCGGCCAACCACCTTCGCGCGCACACGGGTTTTCATCCCCGGACGACTCCTTCGTGGTGCTGTCGATGTGGATGTTGATGAGGCTGGATGACACCGGCCAAATCGTCGTGGCCGTGCGTGTGCGGCTCGAAGTGCAATTCACCGGCGCACACATGTTCGATCCAATGCACCCACTCCTCAATGCCGCCGGATGTCTTGCACGAAATTTGAAAGACGGCCGCGTCGTGATTGAGCCTGCGGAAATCGCCGCGGAACTGCTCAAAGTCGAAATTGGTGTACGGTATCAAATCCGTCTTGTTCAGCAGGAGTGCGCCGATCTCGTGGAACAGCAGGGGGTATTTCGCCGGCTTGTCGTGGCCTTCGGTCACGCTGAGGATGCCGACCTTTACGGTCTCACCAAGATCGAACTCGGCGGGGCACGCGATATTACCGACATTCTCAATGAACAGCAGATCGATCTGATCCAGATTCAATTCGGCGAGACCTCGCTGCACCAGCGGCGCTTCCAGGTGGCAGGCGCCCCCCGTGAGCAGTTGCACCACGGGTACGCCGAGTTTTTCAATGCGCTCAGAGTCGCGTGTGGTGGCGATGTCACCTTCAAGGACCGCCATGCGATGACGGCCATCGAGAAGAGGGATTGTTTGTTCCAGCAACGATGTTTTACCGGCACCGGGCGAACTGATGAGATTGATGGCGGTGATGTGCTTGGCAGCCAGTTGCTCGCGGATTCGCGAGGCAACCTGGTCATTCGCTTCCAGCACGTTACGGAGAATCTTGACGTTCATAACCCACTGATTAGAGAGTTAGCACTGCTAATGCCACGGGGTTTAACCGCTTTACAATCGCCTATCCAGCAACTAGTTGCGTAATTCTATCGGCAGGATGGCTGACCAAGGCCAGCGACACGCTGTCACTGTCAGCTTCTGGTCACGACAACTTGTCAAAGGCGCTGGGCCGATAGAGATCGCGGCGTCCGCCCGTTCCCATCTCGCGACTGTAGAGCGGCCAGCGTTCGAGCCAACGTTCCTTCCGGGAAGGGTTGTGCGGCCACGGGAACAAGCAGACCGAGGCGGCGATAGAAATCCGTTAGCGGCACCGTACTTTTCTCGTAGACTTCCATACGAATGCGTACCGACTCCGGACGGTCATCTTCGCGCTGGACGAGTGGTCCGCCGCATTGATTGCAGATGCCCTCCTTCTTTGGGGGGCGTCCCGTGACATGGTACACGGCTTTGCATGTGTTGCAGGTGCGCCGTCCAGCCAGGCGCGCGATAATTTCATCGATGGGCAATTCGAAATTCAAGACCGCATCGAGCCTGAGATGCTGTTCCTCCAACAGAGCCTGCAAGGCCTCGGCTTGTGCCACGGTTCGCGGGAACCCGTCGAGGAGGAAACCGCCACCACAGCGCAGGCAGTTCACGCGCTCGCGCACCATCTGCAGCACCGTGGCGTCGGGAACCAGATCGCCGCGTCGCATGTATTCGAGGGCGGCCGTCATTGCGGGGCTGCGTTCATCTTGCCCGAGGAATTTCGCGGTGCGGAAGATGTCGCCCGTGGAAAGATGACAGGCGCCGAGGCGCTGCGTGAGGAGTTCCGCCTGGGTCCCCTTGCCGACGCCGGGCGCGCCCAGTAACACGAGTCTCCAAGGCCGCGCCGCGTTCGGCGGTACCACATCACAGGGGAAAGCCGGGCCTTTCAGCCAGGCGGACCGATCACTCTTGGTTTCCATAAACTCCTTCAACGACTGACTCGATCTGATCCAATGGCAGATGCACTCGCCATCTCGTTTTCGATTTCAAGGCTCACGAGTTGTAATTCATCACCGCGCAACAACTCGGAGCCGGTTTCACCGCATCGCGGACATTCGAACCAGTGGTGTTCCACCACGAACTCCACGTTACACTTGCGACACCGCGCCGACGCGTTGACCTGTTCGACGTGCAGTTGCGCGCCTGCCAATGGTGAGTCCCACGTGGCGGCTTCGAAGCAGCGTTCGAGCGTCGCGGGTTCAATCAGCCGCAGCACGCCGACGCGCACGAGCGCCGACTTCAGTCGCGCGTTCGGATGACGGTGCAACTCCCCGCCAATGGCCCGCATAAGTTCCTCGGCGATGGACAATTCATGCATGTGCCGCCAGCCCTCTCTTCTCCGCTTCCGGCGGCCCCGATGTCGACAGCAAGTCTTCGATTTGGCGCACCACGTCGCGCCCGGCGCGCTCGGTCGCGGGCGACAGTGTTGTGCCGAAGTTGAAATCCGAGCCGCGGATGCTGAACAGAATCCCGCGAGGCGTCCGGCCAAAGAGGGTCTGCGCCAATGCCAGCAGATCACTCGGTGTCAGATAATGCGCCACGGCGTGGCTCCGAAAACAGGGTTGGACGACCGTACGGGCGATCGGTTGCGGGCTTTGCGGGATCGCGGCGTCGACGAAGATCACCTCGTCGAAACCAGTGATCCGTTCGGCATAATCCACGTCGAGTTGGTGCGACGCATGCAACTCGACGTTCGGCAACCCCAATTCTCCCAGGCGCTCCAAGACGAACCAGCCGACACCGTCATCCGTGCGACTGCGATTGCCGTAACCGAGCACGAGTGTTCTCATGGTTCGCTTCCACCGCGCTGGAGCGTCTGCAAGACATGGCCGCCGGCGTCCACCAACTCCACGCGCATGGGCATCTGGCCGACCGCGTGAGTCGAACACGAGAGGCACGGGTCGTAGCAGCGGATGGCGGCTTCGACGCGGTTGAGCATGCCCTCCTGCAGCTTGTCGGCATGGACGTACTTCTGCGCGACGGCCTTCACCGCGCGGTTCATCGCCAGATTGTTGTGACCGGTGGCGACGATGAGATTGACCTTCTCGACGCGCCCGCCGCTGTCCACCCAGTAGTGATGGAACAACGTGCCACGGGGCGCCTCGATCACACCCACGCCCTGCTCGTTGGCAGGCCGTGCGCTCACCAGGGTTTCCGTGCTGCAGATGTCGCGGTCTTCCAGCAATTGCGCGATGCGTTCGAGCGCGTACACGATTTCGATGAGCCGTGCCCAGTGGTAGTAGAACGAACTGTGCCGTGGCGGAACGCACTGCGACCGCCATTCTTCAAGTTCGTGGTTCGCCAAGGGAGTGGAAATGTGGTCCGCGATGTTGAGGCGAGCGAGCGGCCCCACGCGATACATTCCGTCGGGGTAGCCCAGCGACTTGATGAAGGGGAACTTCAAATACGACCAGTCTTCGGTCGTCTCGGCGATCACATCGAGATACCCGCCCGGATTGATTTGGTCTTCGAGAATGTGGCCCTGCGTGTCACAGAACCGGAGCTTCCCGTCGTAATGTTCGAGTGAGCCGTCCGGTTGAACCAGTCCCATGAAATTGGAGTCGAAACTTGCGAATTCTTCGACCTCTTGCTGGTGGTTCGATTGATACTTCTTCAGCAAGTCGAGCGCGAACCTAGCGTGCTGGGCGGCCTCGGGCAAGCCGGCGAGCAGTTCATCGCGTTCCGCAACGGTCAGCGCCTTGTTCACGCCACCGGGTACGGGGAAATCCGCGTGGATCTTGCGTCCGCCCGTGAGTTTGATGACCTCCTGACCAAATTTGCGAAGTCGGATCCCGCGACGGGCGATATCCGGATGTTGCTGGATGAGGCCGATGATATTGCGCGAGGCCGGGTCGCTATCAAAGCCCAGCAACAGATCGGGTGCGCTCAGATGGAAGAAGCTCAGGGCGTGCGATTGCGTCAGTTGGCCCATGTGCAACAATTCCCGCAGCAGTTTCGCGGGGCGCGGGATGTCCACACCGAGGATCGCATCGCAGGCTTTCGCGCTGGCGAGCAGATGGCTCACGGGACAAATCCCGCAGATGCGCGCGGTGATCTGCGGCATCTCGGCGAAGAACCGTCCCTCGCAGAATTTCTCGAACCCGCGGAACTCGACCACATGGAACCGCGTGTCGGCCACGTTACCCGCGTCGTCGAGATGAATCGTGATCCTCGCGTGCCCCTCGATGCGGGTGACGGGATTGATCGTAATGGTTTTGGCGTTGGTCTCAGTCATAACGCATGTTGGCCGGGGTCCATTTGGGTTGGCGTCCCGCAAGCAATTCCGTGAGGGCGTACCAGATCGCGTCCGCATCCGGTGGACAGCCCGGGATGTGCGCGTCGACTTTTACGAATTCCTGGATCGGCCGCACGGTGGCGAGCATTTTCGGGACTTCGGGCGCATTCGGAACGTCCCCGGCCTGGGTGCTTTCCGTTTCGACATAGCCGCGTTCCAACACATCCGCCAATTTCTGCCGGTTGCGCAATGCGGGGATATTGCCGGTGAGCGCACAATCGCCCAGGGCAACGAGTACTTTGCAGTGCGCGCGCATCGTGCGGAGGACGTGCTCATTATCTTCATTGCAGACCGCGCCTTCGACGATACCCACATCCACCTCCGGAATTTCCTTCACGTCGGTGATCGGGCTGGCGGTGAACTCGACGAGCCCCGCGAGGTCAATCAGCCGCTCATCCAAATCCAGAAACGACATGTGGCAGCCTGAACAACCACCGAGCCACGCGGTCGCCACTTTGATTTTCGGTTTATCGCTCACGCAAATACGGTCTCCAAAATTGTGTTGCCGTCGCGCGCTTCACCCTGGAGAGGCAAAGCCGCCCGCAGGGGCAGCGTGCGTCCTTCGAAATTCGTGACGGAACCGTTTTTCTCGCACCAGATCGCCGACGGGAGGACGACCCTGGCCACGTCCGTCAATGCCGACTCGTAACTCGCCTGCACCACGACGCAATCGATTTGCTCCAATAATGCCCGCACATGCAGCTCCTTCAACAACCGCGCGCCTCCGTCCGGTTCGTCGCTGGCGACGATGTGGAGGAAGTTCACCGGCTGCACGCCGAGCCATGTGGAAATATCTTCGACAGGTTCGACACCGCCTGCCGCCAGGGCGAGGCCGTTCGTGCTGGTGGGCAACTGAATCGGTGCGAGCATTTCTCCGCCGTCGCCCTGGGATGCGAGCGCCTTGGTTAGACGATCCAGAATCGTTACGCCGACCGTCGTCATCGCGGCCGCTCCGTAGATCAACACCGGGCGTTTCGTGTTTGCGAGCACTTCGCCAACCCGATTCCAGAACTTTCGTTCGAGGCTTACGACGAGGGAGGAAATATCCGCGTAGGCGTCGAGGTCGCTGCGGCGTGAATGCAAGATCACCAATTTGACACCACGCTTTCGGACCGCAGTGCGGATCTTGGCGGCAATGACTCCCTGTTCACGGCTCGGCTGTGCGCCCACGAGAATAATCGCGTCCGCGACCTCCAATCGTTTCATCGCGTCCGTCGAGAACTCGGGCGACGTGCACAACGCTGTTTCCTTGGCCGCGACGAACATGCCGACGCGGTCAAAATGCGAGCCGATTGTCTGCAACGTGCGAATCGTTTCGTTCGTCACACGGGGCGAAATCAGCATCGCGTTCTGCCAGTCGTTCGAGGCGCTGATCAACGTCTTGACGGTACGGACGGCGTCACCCCATGACGTGGGTATCAGTTGGCCATCCCGCCGCACCATGGGCCGCAGGATGCGCGGGCGCGGTTCGATCCAGGTTTCGTAGCGACCGCGGCGACAGAGATGCCCGCGGTTGACCGGTGACTCCGCATCCCCAAACACGTCCACGATGCGATTGTCTTTCGTGTACACGACCAGTCCGCAACCGACAGGACATTCGGTACAGGTCGTGCGCACCTGTTGACACCGGCTCAGCGGGCTGTGGAACGCGGCCGACTTGTCAAACAGCGCTCCCGTCGGGCACGCCGCCACGCACGCGCCGCAGGACGTGCAGGTGGTTGACGCGCCAAACGTGACATTCAGATCGACGATAATCTGGTTTTTCACGCCGCGGTTGCCGATGTCGAGCGTGTGGACGCCTTCGATCTCATCGCATGTGCGCACGCACCGGGTGCAGAGAATGCAGCGGTTGTGGTCCAGCCCGAAGTACTTGCCGGAAACGTCAACCAGCAGCGCCGGGTACAAGTATGGATAGCGGATCGAATCGATCCCGAACCCGTAGGCTTGTTGCTGGAGGTCGCAGTCGCCTTTGTTCATCGGGCAGATCGGGCAGAAATGATTGCGCTCGCTGAAGAGCAACTCCAGCGTGAGCCGCCGCAGCCCTCGCAGCCGCTCGCTGTTGGTGGTGACGGTGCTGCCGTCGGTCGCCGGCGTGGCGCAGGCAGGCACGACCTTCGGGCTGCCCTGGACCTCCACGATGCACATCCGACAGCCGCCCCACGGCGAAAGATTCTTCAAGTGGCAGAGTGTGGGAATCGTGATGCCGTTGTCACCGGCGACCTGCAGGATTGTCTGCCCCAGTGCGCCCTTGCACGGTTTGCCGTCAATGGTCAGGGTGATTTCCTTCCCAGCAATCATGATTTCACCTTTCCCACGAGCAGTTCCTCTTCTGGCGTCTCTGTCCGAGCGCAGCCGGGCGACGTTTTCACAACCGCGTCAAAACGGCAGGCGTCATAACACGCGCCACAGTGAATGCAAGTTTCGGTGGTAATGTAGAACTTCTTCTGGCCATCCACCTTGTGGATCGTCTGCACGGGGCAGGCCCGCGAGCAGATCGAACATCCCTTGCAGGCAACCTGGTCGATCTCGAAGCGCAACAGCTCGCGACAGACGCGTGCGGGGCATCGTTTCTCGACGATGTGCGCCATGTACTCATCGCGGAAATAACGCAAGGTCGTCAGGACGGGGTTTGGGGCAGTCTGGCCGAGGCCGCACAAGCTCGTGTCCTTGACCATGGCAGCCAGATCCTGGAGTTTTTGGATGTCATCAGGGTTGCCCTGGCCGTTACAGATGCGTTCGAGGATGAAGAGCATCTGACGCGTGCCGACGCGGCAGGGTGGGCATTTGCCGCAGGATTCGTCGCAGCAGAAGTCCATGAAGAACTTCGCCACGTCGACCATGCACGAGTCTTCGTCCATCACGACCATGCCACCCGACCCCATGATTGAGCCAAGTTTTTGCAGCGATTCGTATTCCACGGGTATGTCGAGATGCTGTTCGGGAATGACGCCGCCGGACGGGCCGCCCGTCTGGACGGCTTTGAACTTCTTGCCGTTGGGTATGCCGCCGCCCACGTCGAAGATCATCTCGCGCAGCGTGGTGCCGAAGGGGAGCTCGGCCACGCCGGTGTTATTGATTTTTCCGGCCAGGCAGAACACTTTTGTGCCTTTTGTTTTCTCGGTGCCAATCGACGCGAACCACGGCGCGCCTCGGAGGATAATCGGGCGGATGGTGGCCCACGTTTCGACGTTATTGATGTTGGTCGGCTTGCCCCAGAGTCCACGCTGCGCCGGAAACGGCGGGCGGGGTTGCGGTTGACCGCGCCGGCCTTCCACCGAACGCATCAGGGCTGTTTCCTCGCCGCAGACGAACGCGCCCGCGCCGATGCGGACTTCCACGTCAAAGTCGAAGCCCTTCTCGAGAATATTCTTTCCGAGCAGTCCGTACTTGTAGGCCTGCTCGATCGCGATGTGCAGGCGTTTCACAGCGAGGCCGTACTCGGCGCGGATATAAATGAAGCCCCGATTGGCACCCATCGCGTACGCGCCGATGGCCATGCCTTCGAGCACGCTGTGCGGGTCGCCTTCGAGAACGGAGCGATTCATGAACGCGCCGGGGTCGCCCTCATCCGCATTGCAAACGACGTACTTGGGGAAATCCGGCGCCTGGCGCATGATCTCCCACTTCCTGCCCGTCGGGAAACCTGCACCGCCACGGCCGCGCAGGCCACTGGCCTTGATCTCGCCGATGACCTGCTCAGGTGTCATCGAGGTGAGCACCTTGCCGAGGGCGCTGTAACCATCACGGGCGATGTACTCCTCGATGTTTTCCGGGTCGATGACGCCGCAGTTGTCGCGGACGATGCGCACCTGACGGTTGAAGAACGTGAAGTCGGCCTGCGTGAGAACGACGTGATGCGTCTGCGGATCCTGCGGCAGGAGCTTCGTGTAGGAACGGCCTTTGATGAAATGCTCCTCGACGAGCTTCGGCACGTCGGCCGCCAGAACGTTTTTGTAGAACGTGCCATCGGGATGCACCAGGGCCACGGGGCCGAGATCGCAACGGCCCATGCAGCCCGTTTCGACGACTTCGATCTCGTTGTCGAGCCCACGCTTCTTGAGTTCCGCGAGCAGGGCGTCGCGCGTCGCGAGGCTGCCGCTACTGGTGCAGCCCGTGCCCGTGCAAACGAGGATGTGCGTGCGAATCATCTATTTTGCCTGCTCCGGTTCCTTTTTCTTGCCCACCGCGAGGCCGTCCACGACCTTTCCTTTCTGCAGGTGTTCGGCGACGATCTTGCGGGCGGCGTCGGGGCTGACTTTTGCGTAGGTCACTTTTTCGCCGTTTTTCTCCTCGATGCGGATCACGGGTTCGGCATCGACCAGGCCGATCTCGCCGGTGACGGCGACCTCCACATTCTCGATGCCGCGCTTGTCGAGTTCGTCAAGCATGCTGGTCATGACCTCACGCGCGCCGGCGGCGATGCCGCTGGTGCCCATGCTGAACACAACGCGGTACTTCTTGTTGCCTTCACGCAGCGCGACTTGCCGCTGCGCCTTTTCCTTGAGTTTCTTGAGTTCGTCGAGGTTCATCGTATTTCCCTTCCTGTGAACTAAAATAAAACCGGTCGTCGCCAGACCGATAATGGAGTTGGACATCCGCGTCCGGATTCGCGGCGCACAAGGCAAAGATCGTGGCGTTGAGATCCCCGAGCGGCGGGCGGTCCACGTGCGAAAGACGCATGGAAGCCGTCACGCCCGTCCCTTTGCCGGGGGCGGATTGAACGTGGAACACCCCGTCGCACATGTCGGATGTCTGCCGGAGCAATGCAAGCCCCAGACCGATGGGTTTCTTGCGGCCCGTTTTCGTGGACGCATTCTTCTCCAGAACGTCACGCAGGGTTTTCTCATCCATCCCCCGGCCATTGTCACGGATGCGAATGAGCAACTGGTCGTGGATCGCATCTTCGATCACCGTGATGCGCAGCACGGTGGCGCCGGCGGCCAGCGAGTTCATGCCGATGTCGAGGATGTTCAGCGAGAGTTCGTCAAACATACTTCTTCAACTCCTTCTGGCAGAATCGCGGAATCTTGTCGGGCGAAAGTTTGCCGTACACATCGTCGCCGATGGTGATTGCGGGCGCCAGCGCGCAGGCCCCGATGCATCGCGCCGTTTGAAGGCTGAACAAACCGTCTTTCGTCGTTTCGCCCTGTTTGATGCCGAGTTGCTGGCCGAAGCGTTCCACCACGGTCGCCGAGCCGCGGACGTGGCAGGTGGTGCCCGTACAAACCATGATCTGGTACTTCCCGCGGGGCACGATGGAGAAAAAGTTGTAGAACGTGGTGACGCCGTACACATGCGCCAGCGGCAGCTTCATCGCCGAGGCGATGTACCGAAGCACGTCCGGCGCGAGATACCCGAAACTGTGCTGCGCCGCGTGGAGCACCTGGATGAGCGCCGTCGGCTCGAAGTTGTAATGCTGCAACGTCTGATCGAGCGATGCGAAACGCTGGTCGCCACTGGGGTGATGCGGCAGAAACGGGGCTGTGGACCCGCTTGATGCGTGGGTCTGGGGAGGCGGTGTCGCCGAGTTTGTCGGGGCAACAATGGTCTCACTCATGGCCGGTTTCTCCTCGCAATCCAGCTTCCCAAAGTTTCCCGGCGGCTTCATACGTCGTCAGTGATGTGGTCAGCAGGGCAACGCCCTCCTCTTCCGCCTCGGCGATGACTTCGGCGTAGGGTTTGCGTCCGCAGGTGAAGAGGACAACGGCAATGTCCTTTGTGGCGGCAACGGATATGACGTTGCGGTGTGTCTGGATGGTGAGCCAAATCGTCCCGGGCTCCGCGTGTGCGAGAACGTCGCTGAGCAAATCGGAGATGTAGCAGCCTGTCAATGTTTCCGGCAGTTTGTCGGAGAGCGGTTCGGCCCGGAGCGCGGCGATCAGTGGCTGGAGAGGAACCAAGACGGGCGTTTTCATGCGGAGACTCCTGCTTTGTGGAGGTAAATTTCGGAACGCAGCGTCGTTCCACGCTTGTTGTCCGAGGTAACCTCCAATTTGTCCGAGCAACGCTTGATGTTCGGCAATCCCATGCCGGCCCCGAAACCGAGTTCGCGCGGCAGCCGTCCGGCGGTCGACCAACCCTCTTGCATGGCTTGGTCCACGTTCTCAATGCCAGGACCGACATCGACGGCTTCGATGCACACCTTGTCCGGGTCAATGGTGGCGGTGATCTCGCCGCCGAGGGAGTGGATGATGATGTTCGTCTCCGCTTCGTAGGCGATCACCGCCGCGCGCCGCCGAATATCCGGCGCGATACCGCGGTCGCGCAACACCTGACGCATTCGCTGGGAAAGCTTCCCTGCGCTGTCGTAATCACCCGTGCGCACGTGCGCGCGCACGACGACCCGGTCCGCGGCGGCGTCCGCGATTCGTGCCGCACGCAAGGTGGCCTCCTGGGTGATGGCTTCCTCGGCGCGACGCTCCAGATGCTGCATCAGACAGTCCGTGATGTCGCCCCGGGTGAGGACGCCAACCAGGCGGTCGGTTCCATCGAGCACCGGAAAACGACCGAACTCATGGCGGTCGAACTCGGCCACGGCGCGCACGAGCGAGAAATGGTCACGGAGTGTGATTACGTTGCGGGCCATATGTTGGTCCGCGCGGTCATCGATGTAGCCTTTGTCGAGCGCGCGGATGATGTCCTCAATACTGACGAGGCCGAGCAGGTGATCGCCGTCGCTGATGGGCACGCCGGAGATGCGCCGCGCTTTCATCAGATTTTGAACGGCGCGCAAGGTATCGGCCGGTGCGGCGGTGATGGGCGGTTTGCTCATGGCGTCACGCACGCGCAATTCGTAGACGAGGATTTGCGCGACCGAGATCTTTCGCGCCTCGCCCGCGCGACCATCGGAAAGAGTGGCGGGCACCGTCTGCATCAGCGGCCTCCTACGGCCCGTGCGCGTCCGGGGCGAGCGCGATGCGCACATCGGCCACCCGCGCGCCCTTGCCCTCGGCGTGGACGATGAGCGGGTTGATATCCAGTTCGGTGATCTCGGGGAAATCAACAATGAGTTGCGAAAGGCGCTCCAGACACTCGGCAATCGCCTCGGTGTCGGCGGGAGGTTGGCCGCGGAAACTGTCGAACACCTTGGCGGCGCGGATCGACTTGATCATGTTGCGGGCACCGAGCTCGCGGATCGGCACCAGCCGGAAGCTGACATCCTTGAGGACCTCGACATACGTGCCGCCCAAGCCAAACATGATGATGTGGCCGAAAGACGGATCCTTGCTAATACCGAGGATCACCTCGACGCCCTTGCTGGCCATGGCTTGTATCTCCACGCCGAGGAGCCGCGCACTGGGTAGTTTTTGTTTCACCCCGTTTGTGATTTTATTATAACCAGCACGGGCTTCCTCGGGCGTGGAAATGTTGAGCAAGACGCCGCCGACATCGAGCTTGTGGACGACGTCGGGAGACGCAATCTTCATGGCGACGGGTCCCCCGATTTTTTTGAACCACTCGACGGCTTCGTCTTCGTTTTTGGCCAGGGCGTGTTGGAGAAGCGGGAAGTCATAGGCTTTCAACACCGCGAGCGCTTCGGCCTCCGGCAGGAACGTGCGGCCTTCGCCGCGGGCCTTCGCGAATATCTGCTTCACGGCATCGCGATCGACTTCGAAGCGGCGTTCCTTGGTGCGTGGCCGCAACAGCCACTGCGTGTACCGGCACATGGCCGCGAGTGAACGGGACGCGTTTTCGGGAAACTCGTAATTCGGGACGCCGTGTTGCTCGAGAATTCGCACGCCTGCGGACACGTCCACGTGACCGAAGAAGGAGGCCAGCACCGGCTTCTTACTGGTCGGCGCGATTTCACCAATCGTGCGCGCGATGGCTTCGATATCGGTCATCGACTGGGGCGTGAGCAGGACCACCAGCCCGTCAACGTTCGGATCGCCGAGGACAGCTTCCAGTGCTGCCGTATAACGATCGCACGTGGCGTCGCCGATGACGTCGACGGGGTTGGAAAAGTTCGCGGTCGGTGGCAGCTTCGCCTTGAGGGACTCGAGTGTCTCGGGTCGCAGTTTGGCGAGCTCGAGCCCATGACGGATGGCGGCATCGGTGGCCATGATGCCGGGGCCACCCGCGTTGGTGACGATGGCGAAGCGGTTGCCTTTGGGCAACGGCTGGCGTGAGAACCCGACCGCGAAGTCGAAGAGTTCTTCTACAGTATCGACGCGCAGGATGCCAGCCTGCGCGAAAATGGCGTCGTAGACGGCGTCACTCCCGGCGAGAGCGCCGGTGTGAGAACGGGCGGCGGCCGCGCCCTGCGTGGTCCGCCCAGATTTGATGGCCAGTATCGGTTTGCGGTGTGCGAGTTCGCCCGTGATCTCGCGAGCCAGTTCAATGAAGGCGCGGCCGTCAACCAAAGTTTCCAGATACATCAAAATGACATCGGTACTGTCGTCATTGGCCAGATACCGCAGCAGATCGATTTCGGTCACATCGGCCTTGTTGCCGACGCTGATAAATTTCGAGAACCCAACATCGCGGCCGCGGGCATAGTCGAGGATGCCCGCGCACAGGGCGCCGCTTTGGGACAGGAAGGCGATGTTTCCGTGCTTGGGCATGCGACGCGCAAAGCTGGCATTGAGCATGATGTCGGCGTCGGTATTGATTACGCCGAGACAGTTCGGGCCGATCAACGCGATGCCATGACGGCGGGCAACCTCGATGGCTTGTTGCTCCAACGCGGCGCCTGCCGGGCCAATTTCCTTGAATCCCGCCGTGACGATAACGGCCCCGCGGACGCCCTTCTTGCCGCACTCTTCCAAGACCTGCGGCACCACGGCGGGCGGGACCATGATGACCGCGAGATCGATGTCATCGGGAATCTCGCCGATGTTGGTGTAGGCGTGCACGCCGGCAATCGACGCCGCCTTGGGATTCACGGGATAAAGTGTACCGGTGTAACCGCTGAATAAAATGTTACGGAACAGATCGTGACCAACCGTGCCCACGCGATTCGACGCGCCGATGACGGCCACCGAGTTCGGACGGAAGACGGGGTCGACCCGGCTGCCGTTCGACACTTTCGCCACGACTGGTTTCGATGGTACAACTGTATTCTGTAAGGTCTGCGTCATTGCCTGCTTGCAGGGTTAGCAACGGCCTTGCCAGTTTCCGAAGCGGCCAAGAGTCATTGCACAACCACTTGGGGTGGTGGTTCTTGCGGTGTGAAAGAATTCACAAGCCAAAGAGTCCAGCGGGTTATTTGGAGGACAAACTGTCAACCTGTAGGGGGAATCCCGACACATTGTCACGCCACAATACTGATTGAATCGGGCGCTACGCGGTTTCGCTCAGTGCTTCATCGCGCAACGCGCGTGCGCAACGACGGTCCGAGGGAATCCCTCGCCAAAAACGGTGCACTTGTCGCCCTTACACTCCGCGCAGCGGGAGGGCCGTTCCATTTCGATTTCCCACGCCAGCGGATCGCCATCAGACCGTGGACGGAAGCCAACTTGCTCAAATAAGCGCAATGCCACCGGGTTGGAGCCCGTCACAAAGAGCCAGACGTACTGAAGGTCAAGTCGTTTGCAGCCAAAGTTAAGCGTTCCGAGCAACAATTCCTTTCCCAACCCATATCCGCGGTAGTCTTGATGAAGAAAGATCGCCAGCTCAGCTTCCGTTTTTCGTTGCGAGGGACACAGCATGGAATGGCCGACGATGCGCCCGCCCACTTCCACCACGAATTGCGAGAAGCCGAGCTCCCCAAGTTGGGTGAGCCACTTTTTGATCTGCGAGGTCGAACGTGGTGGCAGGCCTTGAAACTCGCCTTTGGGCTCAAACTCCTCATACATTGCGACGAGGTGTTCGTAATCCAAGTCCGCCGTCTTCCGCAGCAAAGCTTCCACGGTTTCGTTTTGCAGCACAGCCGATACCAAATTGTGCCGGTGACCGAAAGCCTTCCTAAGATGTTGCCGTGGCGGCACAATGAGGGATGAGGACCATCGACGGGTCCAAAAGATTGGTGAACATCACTGCCATATTGTCATTCAACTCGCTTGGATTTGGGTGCCATATAATTCTTATACACTCCGATCACCTGATCACTTATACCAGTTGCAACCTCCTCGGCACGCGCGTAGCCAGATGGAAGCCGGCATTCCTGCTCGTGTCGGTGTTTCACCCATGGCGAAGAATTGTTGCCATTCGGTCTCGGCTTTGCCGGCGGCGCGATGATCCTTCTGGTTGCCGCCGAATTGATGCCCGTGAGCGTCGCCAACTGCTCGAAATCGGAAAGTGCGTGGGGGTTCATGTTCGGCTCCGTGCTGATGCTCTTGTTTACTTCCGGTCTCGGGCTGTAGAACTATCGGTGCTCTCCAACTCAAGCCTGCGTGATGCAGGCGCTTACGCGTTGACATCCTGTCAGTGCGTTCGTAGGCTTGGCGTGCAATGTCTCCCACGGAACGAGAGCAACGGCTGAAGTTTCTCGGGTTGACGCCACGCGATGCGGAATCGCTCCGGGCGTTGCGTCCGTTGTTTGAAAAGCACGTCGTGGCGATTGAAGATGCGTTCTACGAAGAATTGCTGGCGTTTCCCGAGACAGCTCAACTGCTGCGCGATCACACGACCGTCGAACGGTTGAAAAGGCTCCAGCGCGATTATCTCATGCGCGTCACGGACGGCGTGTTTGACGACGCGTATCTCGAGGACCGCTTGCGCATCGGAAAGACGCACGAGCGCGTGGGGTTGAGCCCCCGTTGGTACCTGTTGGGGTACAACATCTACTTCAAGTTGTTCGTCCCGCTCATTCGCGAATTTTTCGCAAACGATCCCGATCGCGCGTACGAATCCATCATCGCATTGGAAAAGGTGTTCATGCTCGACGCGTCCCTGGCGATGGATGCGTACATTGCCAGCGACCGCTACCGCCATTTGCAGCAGCTCGAAAGCATCGTCAATGATTCCGCCGATGTGATTTTCGCCCTCGACGCGGAGAACCACATCCGCTCGTGGAACCGGGCTGCCGAGCGTGTCTTTGGCTGGCGCGCCGAGGAGATTGTCGGCAAGCCGCTCGCGATGCTGGTGCCGCCCGAGATTCTCAAGATGGGTGAATTGCAGCGCATTGAACGCGAGATTGCCCGTGACGGGCACAGTCATCTGGAAACGGTCCGGCTGGCCAGGGATGGAGGGCGCGTACCCGTGGAGGTCAGCGTTTCCCAACTGCGCGATCCACAGGGACACCCGATTGGCCGGTCGGCGATTCTGCGTGATATTACCGAGCGCAAGCGGTTGGAAGAAGACAAACTGCGGGCCGAGCGGTTGGCGGTCATTGGGGCGATGTCGGCGCGACTGGCACACGAAATCCGCAATCCGCTCAGCTCGATCACGCTGAACATCGATCTGGTGGGGGATGAAATCGAGACGCTGGCGAAGGCGCGGGCCGGCGCTGCCGAGGAAGCGCGGTCACTGTTGCGGTCGATTGACTCGGAGGTCCGGCGCATCCAGCGGGTGACGGAAGACTATTTGCAGTTCGCGCGGATGCCCAAGCCGCGGCGGGCGCGGATCTCGCTGAATGAGACGATCGCCCAGGGAATTTCGTTCATGGAATCCTTGTTCGCCGCGACCGGCGTGAAGGTCGAGACCGACCTGAATGAATCGCTTCCGGCCATCAACGGTGACGAAGGCCAGTTGTGGCAGGCGGTCCTGAACCTCGTGCGCAACGCGATCGAAGCGATGCCCAATGGCGGCGCACTCACCCTGCGCACAGCGCGGGTGCGGTCCGGCCTGGCGCTCACGATTTCCGATACGGGAAAGGGAATGACAGAAGAAGAGCGTCAGCAGATTTTCAAGCCGTTCTTCAGCACGAAGCCGAGCGGCACGGGCCTGGGGTTACCGTTGGTGCAACAAGTCGTCGCCGAACACGGCGGGACGATTCGTTGCGAGAGCGCGCCCGGCCAGGGCACCACCTTCATCATCGAACTGCCGTGCGCCGAGGAGTCCAATCATGCCCCGAAGAGCTGAGATCCTGTTGATTGACGATGAAGAAGCGCTGTGCGCGGCGGCGCAGAAGATTCTCGCCAAGGAAGGCTACCATGTCACATCGCTCAACACCGCGACGGAGGGCCTGGCGAAATTCGAGAGCGATGGCGCTGACCTGCTGATCACCGACCTGATGTTGCCGGACCTGGAAGGCATCCAGGTGCTGAAACGCGCCAAGGAAATCCGTCCGACGGTCGAAGTCATCGTCATCACCGGGCATGGCACGGTCGAGAAGGCGGTCGAGGCGATGCGGCTCGGCGCGTACGATTTCATCGAAAAGCCACTCGACCGCGCCGCGTTGGTGAAAGCGGTGAGCAAGGCGGTCGAGAAACAGAAACTGGCGGAAGAGAACCGGCGGTTGCGCGAGGAATTGCAGCAACAACGGAGCGAAGACGCGCTCATTGGCAACACCGACCCGATGGTGGCCGTCAAGAAGCTGATTCGCCAAATCGCGCCGACGGACGTCAGCGTGCTCATCCAGGGCGAGAGTGGCACGGGCAAGGAAGTCGTGGCCGACGTGATCCACAACCTGAGCCGGCGACGCGATAACGCGATTGTGAAAATCAGTTGCGCGGCGATTCCCGAGACGCTGCTGGAAAGCGAGTTGTTCGGTTATGAACGCGGGGCGTTCACGGGCGCGGCGGGTTCCAAGCCCGGGAAGTTCGAACTGGCCGATGGCGGCACGTTGTTTCTCGATGAAATTGCGGAGATGAGCCCGCAATTGCAGGCGAAGCTGCTGCGGGTGTTGCAGGACGGCCGCTTTCAGCGCCTTGGCAGCGTCAAGGACGTGCAGGTGGACGTCCGCGTGATCAGCGCGACCCATGTGGACATCCGCAAGGCGATCGCGGACGGGGAATTTCGCGAGGACCTGTTCTACCGGCTCAACGTGGTGAACGTCACGTTGCCCGCGTTACGGCAGCGGGTCGATGATATTCCCTTGCTGGCGGAACATTTCCTGAAGAAGTACGCGAAGCGGATGCAGAAAAATGTGCACGCGTTCGCCCCCGCGGCGCTGGAACAATTGGCCAATCACCCCTGGCCGGGCAACGTCCGCGAGCTGGAAAACTCCATGCAGCGCGCGATTGTCGTGGCGTCGGGCGACACCATCCAGATGTTTCAGTTGAACCCTCCGCCCTCGGCGAGCGCCAGCGGGGAATCTCTCGGGCCTTCGATCACAATTCCCATTGGCTTGCCGATGGCGGAAGCGGAGGACCGCATCATTGCCGCCGCGCTCAACCAATGCGGTGGGGACAAGGAAAAGGCCGCCAAACTTCTCGGCATATCGTCGCGGACGCTCTATCGGCGGTTCTCGAAGCCGGAAAACTGATCCGTGCCAGTGTGTCAAGTTGTCGCCCTTTGTGCATGCGACTGACAAGCTGGCAGGCAGAGTGATGCTCTTTGGCTTTGTCAGGAGATTCCCAACAAGGCTTGCGTCAACGGGTTGTGTAAATGGTGTCCCTTGTGGCATTCACGGTGCTATTCCGCCAAGCGTGAGGGAGACCGGAAACCAGACAGCTATTTTATTGGTGGATGACGACGCCGAAGTGCTGAAGGCGCTCAAGAAGGTGCTGGAAAAGGACGGCTTCGAGGTCCTCCCGTATTCTGACGCACCCAGCGCCATGCAGTTCATCAATGACACCAAGAAGCACTTCGACCTCGTCATCACCGATGTCTCCATGCCCGGGATGACCGGCACGGCGTTTCTCAGCGCCGTCAAGGCGGCGTTTCCCAAAGTACCTGTGATCATTATCACTGCCTTTGGCGATTGGGGCGAATACATGGAAACAATCCGCAACGGCGCGTGTGAGTACCTCAACAAGCCGCTCGATAAAACCGAGCTTCTTTCCGCCGTGCATCGGGCGCTGAAGAACGGCACACCCGAAGCCAGGGTGTAGCGCTGGCGGTCCGACACAAAAGGTTAGCGACGCGGTTGTTCGAGGCTTTTCGAGATCACGCTGATGTCGTTGCGCGGTGCCCACCCCACATCCTTCCAGAAGGCAATACCATCTCGATTGCGATGGAAGATGAAGAGGTGACATTTCTGGATGCCGGACTGCTGAAGCGCGCGCAGACAGCGATCCACCAGTTGGCGACCAATTCCGCGGCGACGGAACCGGGGATGCACGGCGAGATGATGGAGATAGCCGCGCCGGCCATCGTGGCCGCATAAAACGGCACCCACGACCGCTCCGTCGGCGGTCGCCAGAAAGCTCATGCCAGGATTGCGTTGGAGATAGGCCTGAATGTTTTCCCGGGAATCCGCTTCGCTGAGGCCAATTCCGTCACACTGCCGCCACAAGGCCAACACGTCGTCGTACGCGGCGATTGTCAAGGGAGCAATCTCGATGTTCATGTCGTCGGCGTCGAACTGTTACGACCTCGCGGTCGTGGGCAGAACGCGCAGTTGAAGAAGTTCCGAGACGGTTTCGATATCCCCGGTCGTGGTCCATTGTCCGACGCTGAACCGCACCGCGCCGCAACCGACCTTTTCCGGCACACCCATCGCCCGCAGCACGAACGACATTTCGCGGCTGTGGGAGTGGCAGGCGGAACCGGTGGACGCGGCCACTTCGGGGATTTTCTTGAGCAATTCCTGGCCGAATTGGCCTTCGATGCTGACGTTGAGCGTATTGGGCACGCGTTCGGTGGGGTGGCCGTTGAGGTGCAACTTGCGGCCGAACATTTTCTTCAAATTGTCGTGAAGATGATCGCGCATCGCGAGGGAATGACCCCAGCGCGAATCCAGTTCCTTGGCAGCCAGTTCACACGTTTTGCCGAGGGCGACGATGAGCGGGACGTTTTCCGTGCCGGCGCGGCGCCCGGACTCGTGACCGGCGCCGTGAACCAGCGGCTCCAATTGGACGCCGCGGCGGATGTACAGCGCGCCGACGCCCTTGGGCGCATAAAACTTGTGACCGGCGATGCTCAACAGATCGACTTTCAGATCGTCCACGAGCGTCGGGATTTTGCCGACGGATTGCGCGGCGTCGGTGTGCATCAGGATGCCGCGAGAACGAGCCAGTTGCCCGATGGCTTCGATGGGCTCGATCGTGCCGACCTCGTTATTGGCGTGCATGATCGAAATCAGAATCGTCGTCGGACGGATCGCGGCCTCGACATCGGTCACCTTCACCGTGCCGTAGCGATCCACGGGCAGGTAATCGACAAAGAAGCCGAGGCGCTCCAGGAATTTGCAGGGACTGTGGATGGCCGAGTGCTCGATCTGCGTCGTGATGATGTGGTAGCCCTTTTCACGCAGGGTGAACGCCACGCCCTTGATCGCGGCGTTGTTGGATTCACTGCCGCCGCTGGTAAACACGACCTCATCGCTGTGACAGCCGAGGAGGGCGGCGACCTGGTCGCGAGCGTTCTCGACAGCGGTCTTGGCGTGCTCGCCATACGCGTGCAGGCTGGACGGATTGCCGAACTCCTCATGCAGGAACGGCGCCATTGCGTCCGCCACTCGCGGGTCAACAGGCGTCGTCGCGTTGTAATCGAGATAGACCATACCGAAGGATCAGTTTAGCAACGCCGGTGCCATCGCGGCAAGTTTCCACGCAATGCTTTGGGCCGGCGGGAGTTTCGGCGGTCATAAGTCCGGATCCCGGCATCGCGCACGTGTCAGATTGTCAGCCGGGGGCCGCAGGTTGCTGACGGAGTGACAGCGGCGCATGGCAAGCTGCCATGTTCATTTCGCAGCAGATTGTCACGACGCGTTTTTGCTTTCCCTGTCGCTGCATCGGGGGTTCAATGCGGTTCACACGGTTGACCGTTGTGGAGGTCGCTGAGCCTGGGCGTTGCTATGGCCGATGGGATGCGAACATGAGGATCTCAAGATGAATCTGATGATCTGTATGCGTGGAGAACCAGACCAGCTCCCCTTCCTGCCTGAAATTGCCGAACTTGGTGCTGGAATAGAACTCGGAAGCTACGGCTTGATTGGTGTTCAGTCTGAACGGGATTGGGAAGCACGGTTCGCGCGGCACCAAGCAGTCCGCACCCAATTCCAAGGCACGATCGCTATCCACGGCCCGTTCATCGGGATGGAGTATGGTCACATCGACCACCTGATCCGCGATGTTGTGAATCACCGCCTAGACATGACGTTTGACGTCGCCGTGAAACTGAAGGCGAGACGGGTTGTCTTGCATAGTGGCTACGGGCGCGAATATGACCTCTTCAAAATGAAGGACTTGTGGCTCAAGAACAACGCGGGGTTCTGGAAACAAGGGATTGGTCGCTGGGCGGATGCCGGCATCGAGATCGCGCTGGAGAACGAGACAGATCAGGTGCCGGATCTGCTGGTGAAACTTGTCGACGAAGTCAACAATCCGTCTTTTGGCATCTGCTTCGACATCGGGCATGCCCACCTGTTTTCTGAGCTGGATGCGTCTGAATGGGTGCGGAGGATGGATCATCGGCTTCTGCACGTTCATCTGCACGACAATGATGGCAAGGGCGATTGCCATTGGCCCCTTGGCCGCGGAACGATTGACTTCGAACCTTTCTACGCTGCGCTCCTGCGACATGCTGCTCAAGCCACTATCTCTCTTGAAGTCGAAGATAAACTTAGAATGGAGGTAAAGATGGCCGACCTCCGCAAGCTTGCGGCGCATTTCACATCGAAACAACGCTCTACAGGAGTCTCATCTTGAAAGGTTACGGCCAAGAAGCTCGCGGCATGTGTTCCAACGTGGCGCTTCAACCAGTGAGCGGCCTGACACTGCGCTGGAGTTGACGCCGAGTGCCCCTTCCGTTCCATCGTTTGCGGTTGACATCGTCGTTTCGGGGCGGCTGAGGCTTGTTGGTTGGACCGATTTGTCCAAGGCACATACCGTGTGGGTTCTCCCTGCGGCAGCATTCACGATCCGGGTGACGGGAAGACACCTTCCAGTGGAAGGTATCTTCGGCGACAACAGCATCGGCGCTACTCGAGAAGTTTGTCGAGGGTGCGACGGAATTCGCGCCATTGGCGGCGGCGTTGCTGGAGTTCGCGCCGACCGCGGGCGGTCAGGTGATAGTACCGTCGCGGCTGACCCTCCCGTGGTCCCTGCCACTCGCTTCGCACCAGACCGCGCCGTTCCAGGTCGTGTAGGACGCGGTAGGCGGTGCCTTCACGCCACCGGACCAGATGATTCGTCCGTTCCGAGATTCGGCGGATGATCCCGTAGACATAGGCTGGTCCCTGGCTCAGGATATGTAGTACCACCAAGTCGTAGGATCCGGTGGCCAAGTCTTTGGGAAATGGTTCGTGCATGTTGGAAGATACCTTCCAGTGGAAGGTATCATTACCAGTCGGTTGGGAGGTGAGCCAAGCCGAGAAGAAGAACCCAGGGCGTGCCTTCAGGCTCCCAAGATAACTTGTCGCAGCACTTGGGGCGGGTTGACGCAGGTCAGCGGAGGGCGGAGTTTGTCCAATTTGGGATTTCGGGGGTGGCGGGGACTCCGTTTTGTGCTTTTCTCGCGGTTCCGTCAGAGGTGTAATGGGATTATGAACGGTTCCTGGCATTCGAAGCATCCGATGCCGAAGAAGCCGACGTTGGAGCAGCGGGTGGACTGGCATCTCGCGCACGCGAAAGCGTGTGGTTGCCGCGAAATTCCGGAGACGGTGAAGGCCGAACTCCGTCGTCGCGGGCAGGCCAGTCGTCGATCACCCAAGAGAGCCGGCTAGGATGTTTTCGAACACTCAGAAAGCATGTATGAACAGAAAGATCCCAAGCGATGTATGGGCTACCTCCTTCTAGCGGTGGTTGCAACGGCTGGATTTCTCATCAGCGTTGTTTGCCATGTGATGGGGTGGCTGCACATGGAACCGCCATGGGGCAGGTCGGTGTTCGTGCTTCATGTCGGTATCCTCGTGCTTTGGTTCCCGCTCGTCGGTTTCGCCAATCGGACGATGCCGATGCCCAAGCAGGGGCGTGGCAATTTCGAGCATCTGCTCGCCGAACTGCCGAAGTGGGTTCGGTCGGCAGCCACCATCCTTTTTGTGTACGCGCTTCTGAATTTTGCTTACTTCATTTATTGCACCACCCAGTATCCCAAGCACAAAGTTCCCTTTTATCTGGAACTGCGAGGTTTCTCGGGACACTGGATGATGTTCTACGGATGGGCGGCCATCGGATTTGTCGCGTTAGCGCGTTTGGCACGGAAGCGGAAGGAGCATGACTTCATCGCCTAGCCAGTCGCGGCAGCCAGTCCGGAAGATACGAATCATCCGCACACCGCCCGGCGAGGCACCGGAGGACATTCGCAAGGCGTGGGTGGGCCTGGTACTTCCGTTGTCGCGGTTTCGTCCGCGGCGGACGGCGTGGAGCGCCGGGGTCCTCACCGGTCCGAAGACATTATTTGGCTATTTGACGGCGGTGGTGTCGGGTCGTCTCCAGCCGCAAGTTGTCTACGTCGTTGTCGGACACGTCGCCGTTGACGTTCTGGCCACGGAATCCCCGGAGGCTGCGGCATGGTGGCGAGAGCACGCTCCTCATATCCTCCGACCGGGATGGCGTTTGACCTTTCCGGCGGAGGTATGCGAAGAGGTTGTCGATGATGGCCAGACGCAGGTTCAAGAGGCGCGACGCGGGTTTGGTATTCGGAATTTTCTGGGACGGTTGCTCGGCGCTTTTGCTGGACTGTTTATTATTACCGGCATTTGCTTCCCATTTTATACGGATTCTTCCCACCGGGTGGACTGGGGTGCGGCTGTGGGGTTGATTGTGATTGGTCTATTTCTGGGTTTTTGCGCGGCGCGCATCATGAAGCCAAGTAGATAGACGTGTCAGACACCGAGGTGCCGGCCAGGTGCCGTTTCCAAGTCCGATGCTGTTGGAGTACGAGCCAGTTCCGCATCCGCGGGCTTGCAATCTGTTTCGGTGTGGCTGAATTTGGGGCTGTTGGCCGAAGGAGGAAACGGATGAAGTTTGACATCATCGCCAGCCGGATGGGAGTGACAGCGACGGCGGTCGAGGAGTTGATAGCGGGCAAGGTGCCGATGGCCGTGTCGAGTCGGCTGAAAGTCCCGACGGCCTCGCTACAGAAGTTCGTTGATGGGGGCACATCGGTCGGCCTGGGGCACGTCATTGGTTGTACACCGGCACAGCTCCAGGGGTTGCGCACTGCGATTGGCCAGAAGGGAGCGATTGGAATGCTGATCGGGCTGTGCAGTCGGCGCACGGAGGGTCATGCGGATCCCTAAGATGCTTCAGCAGCTTCGAGGCAGCTCGGACGGTCGGAGGAGACTTTCCTGGGCGGACCGCCTACGCCTGGAGCGCGAACTCGCGACCAACATGGACGTGGACTTGGCCCGAAAGTATGGTCTTTGCCGCGAACGGATTCGTCAAATCCGCCAGGAACTCGGTTATCCGTCGAGCCGGGTCATTCGCCACGCCTGGGCCATCCGCCTTCAGGCCAAACGCCGGGAGCAGGAGAAACTCGCGTGTGAACTCCGGCGGCAGCAACGCCGGGCCAAACGGTTGCAAGCGGTCAACCGGCTCAGCAAACGCTGGAAATCCGGGGTATCGGTGGCGAAGTTGGCGCAGGAGTATGGGTACACGTGCGGGTACATGTACAACCGCCTTGGCAGGTTACGGAAACAGTTTCCGGAGAAATTCCCCTTTCGCCACCCGCAGCGTTCGCCCCGCCATCGGGAAAAGGTCTGCTAAGGCCATGTCGGCGCATGTGCGGCACCCGTCGTACGCACAACCCGCGCGGTTCAGACATCGTTCAACGCGGGGGGCTCTTTTTTGTGCTTTCCTCGCGGTTTTGTCAGGAGTCTAATGGGGGTTGGCACACTTGATCAGTGTGGAGGGAATTCTGGATGAACATTTTGGCTATTGCTGGACCGGGCTCGAAATATCAAGTTCCCGGCGCACGTGCGGCAGGTTTTTGGGCAGGCGTGTGGCACGGTCTGATATGCCCCATCACATTTGTCGTGAGTTTGTTCGCCTCCAACGTACGCATTTACGAGACGCGCAATTGTGGCCGACTCTACGACTTCGGTTTCATCATCGGCGCTTCCGGCGCGTTTGGAGGTGGAGGTCACGAAACATCCAGGGTGATTCCACGCGCCTAACCGGGCTGGTCGAGTGAACCGCCGCCTTGCTTTTCCGCTCAGTGCTGGCTGGTAATTCGAACGCTCCATTCACGTTCCACCCGGCTCGCCAGGGGCGGCCGGTGAGATCGAATGTTCGGCAGTAAACGAAGTTGGCAGGCTTGAATGAATCTGTTTGGATACTTCTACTCGTTGCAGTTCGTCATGCTCGTGGCGTGTGCCGTATTTTACTACAGGGCCGCAGTAATGGAGGATTCTTCGGGGTTCTTGTGGTCGGCGTTATCCGTCCTCGTCTTTCTTCTTACGTGGATCGTTCTGTTGTGGGGCGGCCTGGGTTGCTTGCTGGGTCAGGTCGCCCTGTTCGGTGGCATCACTGTTGTGCGCGTGTTACGGAGGCAATGACCATGTGGGTTATCATCCGTGCCGTGACCTATGCCGCGCTGTTTATCGGCTTTGTACTAGTTTTTCTTCCGGCCTGTGTGCTGTCGTGGTCTGGCATCACCCCCGTCCCCGTGATTGGCGTGTGGCAGGTCTTGGGGATGGTGGTGACAGGCGTGGGCGGCGCAATCGCGTTGTGGTGCGTAGTGACGTTCGTATTTGTCGGCAAGGGCACGCCGGCGCCGTTCGACCCGCCCCGACGCCTGGTGGTTCGGGGTCCCTATCGGGTCGTGCGTAATCCCATGTATCTGGGTGCGAGTTTTGCGCTCGCGGGTGCGGCGCTGTTTTACAAATCGGTTGCGCTTCTCAGTTACGCGGGGTTGTTCGTTCTGGTCACCCACCTGTTTGTCGTGCTTTACGAAGAGCCCACGTTGCGGCGAACATTCGGTAACGACTATGAGGTCTACTGTGCACACGTCGGACGCTGGTGGCCGAAGTGGTGACTTCGCCGGCGGGCGCCGTTCGGTCCGCGGTCGCGGTTGACATCACCGGCCCGGCGTGGCTGAATCCATGTCGATAGACGACCCAGCGTGCCGACATGAACCCCATTATTTCCCGTTTCCGATCCGAGGATGTGAAGTCCGCTGGGAAGGTTCTGTTGCGGTTTTCCGAGCGGCAGCCAACGGCTGACCAGCTTCGGAAATTTCTGGCCTCAGACTCGCATTTCTTTCTCGCCGCGTCGATGGACAGCGCCTGGGTTGGGTTTGCGTATGCCTACGAGCTTCCCCGGCCGGATGGCACCTCGATGCTCTTTCTGTACAGCATCGAAGTGGCCTCCGAATATCGGCGGCGGGGCGTGGCGACGGCGTTGCTGTCGTATCTGCGTGGCGTCGTCGACGAACGCCAGATGAAGGAATTATTTGTGCTCGCCAACTGCTCGAACGATGCGGCGGTGGCTTTCTACAAGGCGACTGGCGGTGTCGTGGAACACGGAGAGGACCTGTGCTTCGTTTACCCCGGTCGCGACCGGGCGGGCTGACACCTGTGCGGGGGCCAACGCCGTGAATCGCGCCGCCTGGTATGTGCCGGAATGAGACTGAACTTCAAACCGGTGCCGCGCACCTGATCATCACCGGTTATTTTCTCGCGGCGATGAGAGCCCGCGCATAGATGAATTCCAACCGGCCTTCTCGGTCCAGTCTTTCCTGTAATCTCCGCAGGTACTTGAGGTGTGAATCGACGCTGAAATCGTCGACAATCCAGGGTATCGCTTTTAAGAAATACACGATGGCCCCGACATCCAGAAAGCGTACTGTGCCTTTCCACTCTTGCCCTCGTTCGATGTGAAAACCGGCATCTAGCATCTTTTGTTGTATAAGGGTTAGTGCGTTACCCGGCCACTTTGGCTTAGCATCGAAAACATCCATTAAGTCGATGAGATTGCCTCCGTCAACCTGTTGGGTGAGCACATGTCCATTGGGCCTTAGGACCCGGTGGATTTCGGCGACGTTAAGTGCACCATGACGATTCAGCACCAGATCAAAGGTGTTTCCCTTGAACGGCAGGTCGGTGTTCCCTGCCAACACCTGCACACCCAAGGGAGCCAGTTTTTTCCTGGCCACAGGGACGTTGGGCTGGTACCCCTCGATCGCAATCGTATGGGCTGGCAATGGGGCGAGTGACGAAAACATTTCTCCACCTCCGGTCGCCATGTCGAGAACGGATGCCGAGTGTTGAATCAACTGTTTCGCCAGCGCCTGATAATCCCAATCCGGCTGTTCTTCCAAACAGCGTTCTTTGATGTACGAAAAATCCCAGCCTTCAAAAACGGCGGTTTCATCCCGTTTCCATTGGGCGATCAATTCGCTTCTCCTTGACACATAGTCATCGTAGCAGAGCGCGTGTGGGTGCGTCTACGCCACGCTCAGCCGTCGACGAACTCAGTCATGCGGTGTGCGGCGTGGCATCGCTTTACGATTGACTTCTTATCATCCAAGGATATACTCCTGCATGATGAATACGTTTGTGTTCGGTGTGGGGGTCGGGCTGGGATCCGGGATCCCGACGGTTCTTTGACATAGGAGACAGCATTCATTTTGCGCTCGGCTCGCCCGGATGGGCAGCCCCGACCTCGGAGTCGGGGTAAACTTGCGGGGTTGCGTTTCCTCCGAAGGCCTTCGGAGTTGGCGTTGACATAAAGGGACAAAGCAGCAGGAAGAAGAAAAGGGCGTTTTTGGCAAAACGAAGCCAATTTTTCCGGTGCTAAATTGCCCGCGGATTAATTGACGCTTCAGATGGTTACGCAAACAGGAATAGGCAGAAACCAATTGGCTTCGTTTGGCTTCGTTTCGACCTCGCGCGAGCGTGAGGCTTGGCAAATTCGGCCATGGATGGCCTATCGGAGCCGCTTTTTGAGGACAGGTTTTCAGTCACCGATGCGCGGTTTCCCACGCTTGCTCGTCGGCGGTAAAATAGCGGACACGGACTTTCTTGTGTTCTTTCGTGGAGTACAACGCGCCGTGGTCGCGGATGCCGGTTTTGGCGGCGATGGCGGCGAGGGACTGCTCGCAGTCGTCGCGGGACTTGCCATGGATCATGGTGAAGATGTTGTACGGCCAGTCGGGGTAGGAGGGGCGTCGATAACAATGGCTGACCGCGCGAAAGGTGGCCATCAGTTCGCCGGCGCGATCCACCTCGGCATCGTCACCGGGCACGGCCCATACGCCCATGGCGTTGGCGCTGAAACCGGCCTGGCGATGGTGGAGCACAGCGGCGAAACGGCGCATCTTGCCCGAGTCGAGGAATTGACGGTGCAGGGTTTGCAGTGCGGGGAGGGTGATGCCGAGTTCCTTCGCGAAGTCGACGAACGGCGTCGGGGTGATCGGCAGATCGCGTTGCATGATGCGGACGAACTCGACTTCGGCCGGCGTGAGCGCGGTATCGGTCGCACGATTCTTTTCGGTGTACACGACCGCGTCGAGGTCATCGGGCCGGGATTCGCCACCGACATCGAATTTCACGCCAATCTTGAAGAGCTTCAGCGTTGGTAGCAGCCGGGTGGATTCGGCGCCGGATTGTCGGTGCAGCAGCGCGACGGTTTTTTCCAGGCCCAGTTTGCTCAAGGGGGAGACGGCGATGGTGTACCAGAGATTGAAGGAGTGACTGCGGAGGTAATTATGGCTGACGCCGGGGTGTTGGCTGATGATCGCGGCGGCGGCGTCTACGCGGGACGAATCGACGCGGGCGGCGACGAGACTGGATTCGTAGCCGAGGCTGCGGGTATCGAAGATGGCGCTGATCTGGCGGATGACTTTGGCGGTCTTGAGATTCTGGACGCGGTCGAGAACTTCCTGTTCGCCAACCCCGAGCTGCTTGGCAAGCTCGCCGAAGGGGCGTTCCGTGACGGGCACTGCGACCTGAAGTAGTTCAAGGAGTTTGAGGTCGGTGGCGTTGGAAACCATGCTTATCGCTTCATCCGAAGTTCTGCATTGAGGGATGTTTAGCATGCGGGAGTTGAATCTGTCGAGTCGTCGTCGGTTGACGACTTGTCAGCGTCAGGGCCCGGAATCCCGTCATTTTGTCTGGCTGAACGGCATCTGCAGACCCCGGACATTTACCAGCAACCCGTTGCCGGTGAAGGTATTGACGAACAAGCTTGATGTCGTGGCACCAACGTTGCTAAGACTGCACGCAAATCCAAGTGGACGACTCTCGCCAACGAGGTGACGCGCCCGAGAAGATGCCGTCGCTGATTCAAAACTGGATCAGCTTGAGCGGTATTATTCTGGCCGCCTGTAGTTTTTTCGCGGTGGCCTGTCTGATCGGCATTGATTTCTACGCCGGTTTCAGCAGCCCCTACATGGGCATTCTGACGTACATCGTTGCGCCAACATTCCTGTCCGCGGGCTTGTTGTTGACCCTCGTCGGTGTGCTGCGCGAACGCCGCTATCGCCGCCGGCTTGCGCCGGGTGAAATCCCCAGACACCCACGGATCGATTTCAACGTGCCACGCCAGCGCAATGCGTTCCTCGCGGTGGCGGTCGTCACGTTCGTATTTCTGATGTTTACCGCGCTCGGCAGCTATCGCACGTACGAGTTTACCGAGTCCGTCCAGTTCTGTGGACAAACCTGTCACGCGGTGATGAAACCCGAGTATACGGCCTACCACAATTCATCTCATGCGCGCGTCGCCTGTGTCCAGTGTCACATCGGGGCGGGGGCCACGTGGTTTGTGAAATCGAAGCTATCCGGCAGCTATCAAGTGTATGCCACGCTCTTTCACAAGTATCCGTGTCCGATTCCGACGCCGGTCAAGAACCTGCGTCCGGCGCAGGAGACGTGCGAACAGTGCCACTGGCCCCAGAAATTCTATGGGGCCGTCGAGAAAGTGCGCACGCATTTCATGTCGGACGAGAAGAACAGCCCGTGGACGATCGAGATGCTGCTGAAAGTCGGTGGCGGCGATCCGACGCACGGCCCCGTGGGCGGCATCCACTGGCACATGAACGTCGCCAACAAGGTCGAGTACATCGCGTCGGACGAAGCGCGGCAGGTCATCCCGTGGGTGCGCATCACGGACCGCGCAGGCCACGCCACGGTGTACGAGACGAAGGACGGAAAACTGACGCCCGATCAGCTGGCCAAGGCCGCGCCGCGCCGGATGGATTGCATCGATTGCCATAATCGACCCACGCACGTCTTCCGGGCACCCGACGACGCGGTGGACACGTCGCTCGCCCTCGGCCGCATCGATCCATCGTTGCCGTTGATCAAGAAGAACGCCGTGGCGGCGCTGGCGGGCGATTATGCGACCACGGCGGAGGCGCAAACAAAAATCGCCGCGACCCTGCGGGCCGGCGACACGAACGAGAGCGACCGGGCCAAGATCGATGCCGCGATCAAAGAGGTGCAACGAATCTACGACGAGAATTTCTTCCCCGAGATGAAATCGAGTTGGAAGGTGTATCCGGACAACATCGGTCATCTCAAATCGGCGGGCTGCTTCCGTTGCCACGACGATCAACACGTCAGCGCCGACGGCAAGAAGATTTCCGCAAACTGCACCAGTTGCCACACCATCATTGGCCAGGGCGCGGGCACCAATTTGACGACCGTGAGCGCCCAGGGACTCGAATTTCAGCATCCCGCGCCAGACGTCGGCGATTCATGGAAAGGTATGAAATGCAGCGATTGCCACAACGGCGGACCCATGTAATCGCCATCGGGTGTTGCCTGCTGATGACGAGCGCCGGCGTTCGCGCGGAAGGCATCTCGTGTCTCAACTGCCACACCAACGAGATGCACCAATTCTCCGCCAGCGTACACGCGCAGGCGGGATTGAATTGCGTGGATTGTCATGGTGGCGATCCCAAAATCACTGACGAGACCGCCCACGCCACCGATAATTTCCGCAGTCCGAATACCAAGCAGGGAATCGCCGAACTCTGTGCCTCCTGCCACAGCGACGTGCGGCGCATGAACCCCTACGGGCTGCCCACGGACCAGTTGGCACGGTACAAGACCAGCAAGCACGGCGAACAGTTGTTCGATCACAAGGACCAAAACGTGGCGGTTTGCATTGATTGCCACGGCGTTCACGATATCCTGTCTCCCAAGACACCGGGCAGCCACGTCTATCCAACCAATATTCCCCAAACGTGCGGCCACTGCCACAGCAACGCGCAACTGATGGATCACTACAAGCTCCCCAGCGACATCGTCGCCCAATACAAGACAAGCTACCACGCGACGATGCTGTTCGACAAAGGCGATTTGAGCGCGCCCACCTGCGTGACCTGCCACGGCAGTCACGGAGCCAGTCCGCCGGGAACGGCGCAGGTTGGCGAAGTGTGCGGGAAGTGTCACGTTCGCCAGCGGGAGTTGTTCGCCAAAAGCCCGCACGCCGAGGCCGCCGCGGCGGGTTTGTTCAGTGAATGTGTAAGCTGCCACGGCAACCACGCGATCCAGAAGGCGTCGGTCGAGCTGTATGCGAAAAGCTGCGTGCAATGCCACGCCAACGATCCGAAGGAACTCGGCGTCCGCGACGCTGTCGCCACACTCATTGGCGACAGCCAGAAGGACTATGACCGGGCCGAAACCCGCGTGCACGAAGCGACCGTGCGCGGCCTGGCGACCGATGACGAGCAACTGCTGTTGCAGGAGGCGAAGACCCAAGTCACCCAACTGGAAGCGTTGCAGCACACCCTGGCCCTCGATCAACTGAAGCCTGTTGCCGCGCACTCTGAGGAAATTGTCAGGCTGACGCAATCGAATATCGCGGGCTTGGAGCGGGTGGAGCGTTGGAAGCGGTTGGCGTTGACGCCGATCTGGATCTTCCTCGCGTTGATGGCGGTGTTGTTCTGGCTCAAGCGGGGCCAAATCGAGAAACGGGGCGGACGATGAACGACAGCCAGAAAGTATCGCGCCGCACGTTTTTGGACTGGCTGCTCATGGGCGGCCTGGTCGCGTGGGGGATCGCGTTTATCGCTCCGGTGCTCAGCTACGTTTGGCCGGCGCAGCGGCGCGGTCCGAGCGTGCAAACCGTGTCCGCGGGCAAGGCGGACGATTTCAAGGAATGGGACCACAAGATGGTGGCGATCAGTGGCCAGCCGGTCATTGTCTTTCGCACGCCACAGGGGTTCCGGGCCTTCTCCGCAATCTGCACGCATCTGGGCTGTATCGTCCAATGGAACGCGCAACGACACCAAATCGAGTGCCCCTGCCACGCCGGCGTATTCGACGCCAGCGGACGGGTGGTTTCCGGTCCGCCGCCGCGTCCATTGACCGAACTCGGCGTGGCCGTGGTGAACGGTGAAGTATTGGTGAAATCGACATGAGCCTGCACCGCAAACTTCGTCCCTGGTTGGCCGCGCGCTACGACGTGGGAAGCATCGAGCATTTCGCGGACAAGCAGGCGCACAAGCCATTGCCGGGGCACGTCGGCTTCTGGCACACCTTCGGCAGCTTGTCGCTGTATCTGTTTTTCAATCAGGTGGTCACCGGCATTTTGCTGATGATTTATTACCGCCCGACCACGAACACGGCGTTCGAGAGCGTGCGCTACATCATGACCAAGGCCCATTTCGGTTGGCTGATCCGCGGACTGCACGCCTGGGGCGCGACGCTGATGATCCTCTGCGTGCTGGTGCACATGATGCGCACGTTTTTCATGGGAGCGTACAAGAAACCGCGGGAGCTGACATGGGTGCTCGGCGTGTTCATCGTCGGATGCACCGTGACGTTCGGCTTTACCGGCTACTTGCTGCCGTGGAACCAGCTCTCCTATTGGGCCACGACCGTTGGCACGGAGATCACCGGGGCGATTCCGGTGGCGGGTCAATATCTCAAGGTGTTGCTGCGCGGCGGCGAAGGAGTGACCGGGGAAACGCTGGCGCGCTTTTACGTATTGCACGTCGTCGTGCTGCCGTGGGTGTTGACGATGCTGCTGGCGACGCACCTGGTTCTGATGCGGGTGCAGGGATTGGCCACGCTGGAGCGCGTGGGTGAAGAGAAACCCATCGACCAGGCGAACGGCATCCCGTTCTTCCCCAACCACGTCCTTAAAGAGGGCGTGGTATTCTGCGCGTTGATCGGCATCCTCGTGACGCTCGTGGTGCTGTGGCCGGTCGAACTTGGCGAGAAAGCCGACCCCTTCACGACGCCCGAAGGCATCAAGCCGGAATGGTATTTTCTCTCGACCTATCAGTTGTTGAAATACTTTCCGAAGACGCTGGGGCTGTTTGTCTCGTTGATTCCCCAGGTGTTGCTGCTGCTCTGGCCGTTTCTCGACCGCAGCCCCGAGCGCAATCCGAAGAAACGGCCCATCGCCGTGACGATTGGCGTGATCGCCGTGGTGTTGGCGGTGGCGTTTGGCGTCGTCGGTCATCTCTCGGAGAGCACCATCACGTTTCACGGTCGTCAGTACCACTTCGACGTCTACGGCATGCCACACGAGCTCCCGGCGCAGACGCAGCATTGACGTGGGGCCGTATATAGAGGGTTGACGGCGATCGCTGCGCCAAATCGCGCACCGGAGGGGCGCGAAATCGCGCAGTCATGCATGGGACACGAGTCCTGACTTAATTCAGCCCGTGACCGAACGTTCTTGCTTGAAGATTGTTGCGACTGTGGTCACAATGAATGGCACGTAAGTTGTTAACATACATCTGTGCAACAATCCATGGGGGACGCGATGATGAGACAACGATTCGTTTTAGCAGCGGGATTCATGCTCGCCGCAGCATTGGTGAGCGCAAGTGGCAGTTTCGCGGCCGACCGCGACGCGGCCAACTATGTTGGCCCCAAAATGTGCAGCATCTGCCACAAGTCGGAGGACAGTGGCAACACGTATGGCAAATGGCAGGCCAGCCCGCACGCCAAGGCGTTCGAATTGCTTGGCACACCCGAGGCGAAGGCTGCCGGCGCCAAAGTCGGCGTTGACAATCCACAGACCAGTGGGAAATGCCTGAGATGTCACTCGACCGCGTACAACTTCACCGAATCAGCCGCCACCGAAAAGATTAAACCGGAAGATGGCGTCACCTGTGAGTCGTGTCACGGCCCGGGGAAGAAATACATGGCGAAAAGCACGATGGAAGACCATGCGAAAGCCATTGAAGCCGGATTGGTTTATCCCGCGTCGAAGAGCTGCGAGATGTGCCACAACGATCAGAACCCGACTTGGAAACCTGACCGCTACACAACCAAGGACGGTAAGAAGGTCGGCTTCGATTACGAGCAAGCGTTCGCGCAGATCGCGCATCCCGACCCGAAAGTGAAGCACTAGACGAGTCGCGATTGAATCGACGACGCCGCGCGAAGCTGTTTGCCTCGCGCGGCGTTTTTCGTTTCCTGACTGGATGACAAGCTGTCACGAAACGGTCGCTTCCCGCCAATCTGTCGCTTTTATCAGGTTCGCCAGATTTCGTGTGTGCGCGATTTCACGCACCGCAACACATTGCTAATCAGCTTATTGCAAAAGGTGTGTCCGTTTGTTGCAACTTGCTGGCAAGGCCACTGCTAAACTGCATGCTGTACCAATTGAGTCGCCATGGCTAAAGCTGCAAACAGGTTTGATACGCCGGAGAAGCCTTTCACTGCGTCGCTAGTGGATCGATTGGCCTCGGTAAAGTTTGCTGTCACGGTCGTCGTCATCATCGCAGTCGCCTGCGTTGCCGGTACGTTGATCCCACAGGGAGCGGACGTGGCGAAATACATTCGTCACTACCCGGACGCGGCGGGCCGCATGGACTTGTTCGGCAAACTGGGCCTGACCCATGTCTTCTATTCGGTCTGGTTTATCAGCTTGCTCGGCACGCTTTGCGCCAGCGTAGCGGTATGCAGTTCGCGGCGGTTTGCCACTGTGCGGCGCACCAACGGCTACGCCCGATACCGTGCTTTCGGTTCGATGCTCACGCATATCAGTATCCTTCTCATCCTGACGGGCGGCGTGATCCGTGGCTTCTGGGGTGAGAAGGGGTATATCGAGCTTCGCGAGGGCGAGACGAACGCACAGATCGTGACCGAAAACAGTACCAAATCGCTGCCGTTCGCGATTCACCTCAGGAAATTCGAAATCGAGACCTACGACCAGCCTGCCACAGGCGTTGATCGCGCAGCGCTAGCGGAGAATGACAACGGCGGGGACGGGGTGGTGGTTTCGTGGCCGGAGAAAAAACTCAAGGCCACGTTGCCGGTGAAGGTGGGCGTAGAGCAGGTGTTCGGCGAATTCACAATCACGATCCTGAAGTATTTGCCCGACTTCGTCGTCGATATGCAGACGCGCGATGTCACCAGCCGTTCCAACGAACCGCGGAATCCCGCGATCCTCGTGGCGGTCAACGGCCCGACCTATCACAACCATCGCTGGTTGTTTGCCAGGTTCCCGGACTTTGACATGCACACGAAGGACAGCCAGTCAACCGGCCCAAGCCCGTTGGAAATGGTGTACGAGAGTCGCGGCGCGGCGACGCCAAAGACGATGCCCGCGGGCCCGATCAAATCGTTCAAGAGCACGCTGGAATTGATTGAAGGTGAGTCAATCGTCGGCCAACGCGTTGTCGAGGTCAACAGCCCGTTCTCGTACAAAGGCTACACATTCTACCAATCCGGCTATAACCCCGAGGATTTGTCCTACACGTCGCTGCAAGTGGTGAAAGATCCCGGTGTCGCAGTCGTGTACTCCGGGTTCGCGCTGATGATCGCCGGATTGTTCATCGTCTTCTACCTCAATCCCTGGTTCGACACGCGGAGGAGAACGGCATGACACTTTTCGTGGCGGGAGTGAGCTACAAGACGGCGCCGGTCGAATTGCGCGAGCAACTCTCGGTCAAACCGTCCAAGTTGGTCTGCCAGGCGTGCCGGCTGAAGATCTGCGGTGACCTGGATGAAATCGTCCTGCTCTCGACCTGCAACCGCGTGGAGATTTACGGCACGACGGCGCGGGTGACCGGCCGCATCGATTCACTCTTCCGATTGCTCAGCGCGGAACCGCGTGATTATGGCTCGCACGTCTACGTACATGAAGATATCGAGGCGGTGTGCCACCTGTTTCGCGTTGCGGGCGGGCTTGACTCGATGGTGATCGGTGAAACTGAAATCACCGGCCAGGTAAAAAAAGCCTACGATATCGCCCAGGCCGCGCGGCTCACGGGCCGCGTGCTCAACCGCGTCTTCCAAAAAACGTTTCAGGCGGTGAAGGACATCCGCGCTCGAACGAGCATCGGACGCGGCGCGACCTCCGTTGGCAGCGTGGCGGTCGAACTGGCCGAGAAGATTTTCCGCCACGACCTGTCCAAGCAAACGGTCATCATTATCGGCGCGGGCCAGATGGGGGAAGCGTGCGTCCGCCATCTGGCCAAGAAGGGCGCCCATTCCATTCTCGTCTCCAATCGTTCGTTCGACCGTGCCGTCGAGCTGGCCAACGAATTCGGCGGGCAGGCGGTGCAGTTTGAGTCATGCCTGACCGCGATGGCCGATGCCGACATCGTCGTCGCGTCGACGGGCTGCCCGAAAACGCTGTTGCATCGGGCCGACGTGGAGGCGTTGATGAAACACCGGCGCAACCGCCCGTTGTTCCTGATCGATATTTCCGTCCCGCGCAACATTGCCCCCGATGTGCAACGCATCGACGGCGTGTACCTCTACAACATCGACGACCTGGAAGCGCTCGTGCGTGAGAACGTGCGTTCGCGCGAGCAGGAACTGGCCGCCTGCGACCAGATCGTCAATGCACGGGCGATGGCCTTGATGAGCAAACTTAACCTCGAAAAGGAGCGGCTGTATGACGTTCGCATTCAATCTCAGCCTGGCTGGGTATCTCACGGCACTACTGTTCTCGGCAGCTAACCTGTTTTCAAAAAGGGGATGGTTTGCCTCGAGCGCAACCGTGTTCCTCGCGGGTGGCGTGGTGGCGCAATCGGTGTACATGGCGGCGCGTTGGTTCGCAGCCGGCCGGGCGCCGTTCAGTAACATGTTTGAATCGATGGTGCTGTTCACGTGGGCGATGGTGGTTGTGTATCTCGCACTGCGGGTTCGTCACCGCATCCCAGTGCTCGGCGCGGCGACCGCGTTGCTGGCGGTGGTCACGCTGGCATACGCGAGCACGTTTGAGACGAAAATCCAGCCCCTTATGCCGGCGCTGCGCAGTAACTGGCTCACCTTCCACGTGTTTACCGCCTTTCTCGGTTACGGCGGGTTTGCCATCGCGGCGTTGACCGGTGTTGGGTATTTGATCGCGTCGCGCAATGGCAGCAAGGTGCAAGCCGACGTAACCGAGGCGCTGGACGCCGCGACGGCCAAGACCATCTCGTTTGGTTTTCTGTTTCTCACGGTCGGCATCATCACGGGCGCGGTGTGGGCGAATTCCGCATGGGGCACCTATTGGAGCTGGGACCCGAAAGAAACCTGGTCGTTGATCACGTGGTTCATCTACGCCGTCTTCCTGCACTGCCGTTTCATGCGGGGCTGGAAAGGCAAACGCGCCGCTTGGATTTCGATCATCGGCTTTGCCTCGGTCATTTTCACCTACTACGGCGTGAACTTCCTGCTGAGTGGGTACCACAGTTATGCCAGGTCCTGACAAATGGCGGGCGGCAGGGGGATGCCTGCTGATTCTGTGTTTGTGGCCCGTGGCGCGCGCACGGGCCATCGACAACGCTGACTGTTTCGCCTGCCACTCCGACAAGTCGCTGGTCAAGACCAACGCCGCCGGGCAGGCGGTGTCGCTGTTTGTGGATGAGGAGAAGTTCAACGCATCGATCCACGCCAAGAACCTGTGCACGAGTTGCCACTCGGACATCACCGATTTGCCCCACGCCGAAACCCTCAAGCCGGTCAGTTGTAGTCAGTGTCACCGCATCGAGGCGGACATTTATCTAAAGAGCGACCACGGTCAGGCCATTCACAAGGGCGTTGCCGAAGCCGCCTCCTGCCGGGATTGCCATGGCAACACGCACCAGCTACTCGATTACCGCAATCCCGCCTCGCCCGTAAATCGCGCGCACATTCCCGAAACCTGTGGCCGCTGCCACGGGAATCTGGAAGCGATGGAGAAGTTCAACCTGCGGCAGCGCGCGGTCGTCGTCTCCTACGAGAACAGCGTGCACGGTCTGGCCCATTCCAACGGCGTGGCCAACGCGGCGGTCTGCTCCGATTGCCACGGGACACACGATCTGCATCGGTCCACGAACCCGGAATCGAAGTTGTACTGGCAGAACATCCCCGCGACTTGCGGGAAGTGCCATGAGAACGTGCGCCAGACGTATTCCCGCAGCATTCATGGCACGGCGGTCGCCCAGGGTTTGCGCGACGCGCCGGTGTGCACGGATTGCCACGGCGAACATACGATTCAGGCGGTGAAACTGGCATCGTCCCGGGTTTCGCCCGCAAATATTCCGGAGACGTGCGGTCAATGCCATGCCGCGCAGCGCATCGTCACGCAATACCGTTTGCCGCCGAATGTCTTCACGACTTATATCCAAAGTTTTCACGGGTTGGCATTGCAGGGTGGAAATCTCACCGCGGCCAATTGCGCGTCCTGTCACGGAGTCCATGACATCCTGCCCGCCAACGACCCGCTCTCGACGATCAATCCGAAGAACCTGCCGGAGACCTGCGGCAAATGTCATCCCGGCATCGGCACACGGTTGAGCGCCGAGTTTTTCCGGATCCACGCGCCGCCGGGCGCTGCGGAAGGCAAACCATGGATCGTGAATTTTATTTCGCGGCTCTACATCGCGCTGATTGTCATGACGATCGGCGGGATGGCGGCGTTCAACGGCTTGGACTACCTGCGTAAAACACGGGATCACCTGCGCGCCGTGAGGGCCGACCAGAACGCGGAACTCCGTTTGACCCGGCTGGCGCGCATCCAGCATTTCGTGCTCATGGCGTTGTTCGTCACGCTGGCGTACACCGGATTCGTCCACAAATTCCCGGACGCGATGTGGAGTTGGCCGTTTCGCGTGCTGCCCAACGGCGGGTACGTGCGCGGGATGATTCATCGCATCTGCGGGTGGACGTTTGCCGTGTTCTTCGTGGTGCATCTCACCACGCTGGCTGGCACGAAGCGCGGGCGAGCCAGCGTGCGGTCGCTGTGGTTCGTGTGGGATGATTTGAAGGACGCGATTGCCCAGTTGGCGTTCAACCTCGGACTGCGCCAGACGCCGCCGCCGCACCGCCGCTGGAACTACGCCGAAAAGGCCGAGTATTGGGCGCTGGTCTGGGGTTCGGTCGTGATGATTGTCACAGGCGTGATGCTGGTGTTCACCGAGACCGTGCTGCGCTTGTGGCCGAAGGTCTGGAATGACGTGGCCCAGGTGATCCATTACTACGAAGCGCTGCTGGCAACGCTGGCGATCCTCGTGTGGCATTTTTATTGGGTCATCTTCGATCCGAAAGAGTATCCGATGAATCCGGCGTGGCTCATCGGCAAGAAAGCGCCGCACCAAGATTCGCATGGTGAGGTCCATCCCAACAACGGCGGGGCGTCCGTCGAGCCGACCGCAACGACGAAGCCCAAAGCCGATGGTGGCCCCGATTCACAGGAGAACAAGCCGAATGCTGCGACCTAGGATAACCATCTGTTTGGTACTCGCCGTTGCGTGCGTGACCGCAAGAACCGCCCGCGCCGACGTCGAAGAGAAAGAATCCGACCGTTGCGTGCTGTGCCACGAGCAGGAAACCAAGGAATGGCAGGCATCGCCGCATTCCCAGACGATGAATGACATCTTCCTGAACGAGTGGACCAACGAAGGCAAGAAATGGGAATGCCTCGTGTGTCATACCAGCCAGTTCGATCGCCAGACGGGTAAATTCTCGCATGACGGCATCAGTTGCGAATCCTGTCACGGCGCAATGAAGGAAGATCATCCCGACAAATCGAAAATGGGGCTTCCCGTCACCTCCGAAGTTTGCGAGAGCTGCCATGCGATCACCTATGGCGAGTGGCGGGTCAGCGCGCATGGACAGAAAAACATCCGCTGCTTCGACTGCCACAAGATGCATGAGATGAAGCTGCGCAAGGATCAACCCGACCAGATGTGCGGCACTTGCCACACGGAACGGCTCAAGGACTTCTCGCATGCGACCCACGCGATAGAAGGCTTGCACTGCCTCAGTTGTCACATGCCCGAGGTGAAGGGCGCGGGTATGAAGATTCGCGGTCTGGGGGTGCGGGGGCACACGTTCGGCGTCGGCGCCGAGACATGCGCCGGTTGTCATCGCGATATGGTTCATGCCAGTCACGAACGGGCTACGCTGAATGAGGAAGTGAAGCAACTAAAGGCGGCAACGCCCGAGAAACTGAAAGAGCAACTCGATCAATTGGAAACGGACGGCGCCAAGATGAAGGAGGAACTGCAGGCCAACCGCCGCGTGTTCCCGCCGGTCGTTGCGCTATCGTTCCTGCTGGGCATTTTCCTGGGTGTTGCGCTGCCCCATTTCCGCCGTAAGAAACGCCAGGAGCCGCCGAAATGATCTCGCGCCGACGATTTTTCCAATCCGCGGCGACCGGCGCCCTGACGATCCTCACGGCTCGCAGCTTGTTGGCGGAATCGCCCGCCGACCCGGCCGAATCGGCCGGCGTCTTGGTGGACCTGACACGGTGCATCGGTTGCCGGGCCTGCGAGAACGCCTGCCGCGTGCGAGCGGGTTTCGATTCCCTTCCCACCGAGGCAATTGGCTACTGCGACGGTGAAGGCAAACTGACGTTTCGCACACGGACATTCATTGATTTTCGAGACGGCCATGAGACCGCAAAGCAACCCGTGAAGCGGCAGTGCATGCACTGCCTCGAACCGGCCTGCGTATCGGTATGTCCCGTTGCCGCGCTGGAAAAGACCCATACCGGCCCAGTGGTCTACCATGAGAACATCTGTATTGGTTGCCGCTACTGTCTTCTGGCATGTCCATTCAGTGTACCCAAGTACGAATGGGACAACGCGCTGATGCCGCGCGTCGGCAAGTGTGATTTCTGCGCCGATCGCCAGGCGAAAGGACAATCTCCCGCCTGCGTCGCGGCGTGCCCGACGGGAACGTTGAAGTTCGGCAAACGGACCGACCTGTTGCAGGAAGCCCGGGAGCGCCTGGACGCGCAGCCGGACCGCTACCGGTACGTCTACGGCGAAGACATCGTGGGCGGCACGTCGTGGATCTATCTCGCGGACCGGGCGCCGGAAGAACTCGGGTTTCCGCAGGGACTACCGAAGGAGCCGCTGCCGTCGTTGACGTGGAGGGCGATCTCGAAGGTGCCGTTTGTGGTCATCGGCGTCGGCTTGGTACTCAGCGCGATTGTTCGCTGGCGGACACGGAACCCAACGGAGCAGCCATGAACGATTTCAACTGGATCCTGGCCTTGTTCCGCGTCATCGGCATCCTCGTCATGATGAGCGGTGCGGTGTTCGTTTGCTGGTTGCTCTCCGGCCGTCAAACTCCGAAACATCTTTCGGGCGTATTTGGCTGGTCGTTGCTGATCGTGCTCTGGGGGCTGGGAGGTTACGCGTTCACCTCGCGGTATGCACTGGGCCTCGGCGCGGTGACGAATCTTTCCGATCAGTTCCCCTGGGGCATCTGGAAAGCGTTCGTCGTTTGCGGAATCGCGTTTGCGGCGGGCGGGTTCCTCACCGCGTGCATGGTGTATATCTTTCGGATTCGGACGTTCTACCCGATCCTTCGGCCGGTGGTCCTGGCCGCCTATCTCGGTTACATGCTGTCGGCAGTGGGAGCGCTGCTGGTCGATCTCGGTCGATATCACCAAATCTGGCGGCCGATCTTCTACTGGCAACATCACTCGGTACTGTTTGAAGTGTCCTGGTGCATCATGTTGTACACGGGCGTGTTGACGGTCGAGTTCGCGCCGATCCTTCTCGATAAACTGGGCTGGAATCGGGCGTCCCACGCGGTGCACGCGATCACGGTCCCGTTCGTCATCTGCGGCGTGATTCTCTCGACGCTGCACCAGTCGTCGCTCGGCTCGCTGTTTCTCATCGTACCCACCAAGCTCCTGCCGCTCTGGTATACGCCTTTGCTGCCCATCCTGTTTTTCTTGAGCGCACTCGTCTCGGGATTTGCCATGGCCATCTTCGTGTCCGCGCTGTCATTCTGGATATTCCACAAGCCGCTGGAACCGCGCGTGCTCACATCGCTGGCCAAGGGCATGACACCGCTATTGTTTGTCTATCTGTTTCTCCGCATCGCCGATCTCACGGCGCGGAATGCCTGGATGTACATATTCCGCTGTCCGCTTCAGGGCTTCACGTTCACCCTGGAGATGCTGCTGCTGACCCTGCCGTTGTTCGTGGTGCTGAAGACGCGATGGTCGGGCCGGCGGCGCTGGGCATTTGCCGCGGCGATTCCCGTCATCCTGGGGGTTAACCTGAATCGGCTCAACGTCGCCTGGATCGGCCTGTTGCCGGCCACCCACTCCAACTATTTCCCCTCATGGATTGAAATCACCGTTGTACTGAATCTGCTTTCATTTGGAGTCGTGCTCTTCGGGATTGCGGCACGCTACCTGCCGTTGTTCGAGCATCCGGATATTGGCGGTCACTCCGACGCAAATGCGGCAATGGATCGCGTGCGGGCGATCCGCCCGCTGGAGGCGAGCGGCCATGTTTAGACGCAACCTCACCGCGAAAATGCTGGTCGCCGTCGGCGTGACGGTGGCCGTGGTGATTGCGATCTACACGTACTTTGTCATCCGTGTGCAGAGCGCGTGGTGGCACGAGCGCACGCAGGCGCAGAACGTGATCGCCGCGTCGCTGATCCACGAATACCTCAACGGCGTCATGCTCAGCGACCGCCATGACGAGGTGCAGGGGTTCCTGCAACGACTCAAGGGCTCGGACGAAATTTGGCGCGGACGCCTCATCAAACCCGACGGCGCGGTGGTGTTCTCGACCGACACGCAGGAGGTGCGGCGCGCGGTGATGACGGTGCCGCCGGAGTTGTTCACCGAAAACCAGGTGTTGCAGGGCACGCGCGTCGAGGACGGCCAACGGCTCTCCGTGGTGATGCGGCCGGTGCTTAACAGCGAGAGTTGCCAGCGTTGCCACGATCCGAAATCCAACTTCATCGGCGCCATCGTTGTGGAAAAATCGCTCGCCCCCGCCGAGGCCAGCGTCGCCAGCAACCGCAATCTGCTGATCGTGTACGGGGTCGTGATTTTCGTGCTGGTCGGCATCGTGCTCTGGCTGCTCATTGTGCGGCTCGTCACCCAGCCCGTCAGCCACGTACTCGAACAGATGCGCAAAGTGCAAACGGGCGACCTCGATGTCCGCGCGGTGAGCGAGACCGGGGATGAAATCGGCGAACTCGCCCGCGGCTTCAACGCGATGGTGCAAAGCCTCGACAACGCCACGCGCGAGCTGGAGGAATCGCATCAAAAGCAGATCCAGCAAGCCGGGAAACTGGCATCGATCGGCGAACTCGCCTCGGGCATCGCGCATGAAATTCGCAACCCGCTCGCCGGTATCGGCGCGGCCGTGGAGGTGTTATCGGAAGAGAACAACCTCAACGGCCAGCGGGCTGAAATCGTCGGCGAGATTCATCGCCAGATCACCCGGCTCAACCGCACATTGCACGATCTTCTCGAATTTGCCCGGCTCCGCGATCCGGAGATCGCGCCGTGCGACGTGCATGGATTCATCCGCCCGATGCTCGCGCTGGTGCGGCCCGACGCCCAGAAGTTTCATGTCACCATCGAGGAACGCCTGGCCGCCAATCTGCCGAACATTTCGGCCGATACGGGACAAATGCAGCAGGCGCTCCTCAACATCCTGCTCAACGGCGTTCAGGCCATGCCCAATGGCGGGACGCTTACCGTCTCCACCGAATCCGTGGAGCGCGATGGCGGCAGCATTGTTCGCATCCAGGTTCGGGACACGGGAGTGGGGATTGCGCGTGAGCATCTCGCCAAGATTTTCTCCCCGTTTTTCACCACCAAACATCGCGGCACAGGCCTCGGACTCTCGATCACCCGTACGATCATTGAGAAACACCATGGCACCATTGCGGTGGACAGCGAGCCGGGAAAAGGAACGACATTTACGCTGGAGCTGGCCGCCTGCAAACCCGGGATGGTTGCGTCGCCAGCCGGATTGGAAACACAGAAGGAGTTCGCTCATGCCGAGAACTAAGATCCTCATTATCGACGACGAGAAACTCGTACGTTGGTCACTGCAACAAAAGCTCGGCCGGGAAGGCTACGAGGTCGAATCGGCGCCGACCGGCGAGGAGGGGCTGCATCTCATCCGTGAGGACGGCTTCGACCTGGTGCTGCTGGACTTGCGGTTGCCGGGGATGGACGGCGTGCAAGTCCTGCAAGAGATCCGGAACCTGGAGCGCGACATCGCCGTCATCATGTTGACCGCGGAGACGTCGATCGCGCGCGCCGTCGAATGCGTGCGACTCGGCGCGTACAATTATTTATGCAAACCGTTCGAATTCGACGAGGTGCGCGTCGCGCTGGAAAAGGCGCGGGAGGATTTGAAGCTGCGTCGGGAAGTGACGCGCATCCGCCGGGCGCAACGCCGCAAGTTTGGGTTGGAGAACCTCGTCGGTGTGAGTCCGCAGATGCGTCAGGTGCGCGAATTGATCGCCCGAGTCGGCGAAAGCGACGCGACGACCGTGCTGATCGAGGGCGAAAACGGGACGGGCAAGGAGTTGGCAGCGCGAGCGATCCATTTGGGCAGCGCGCGGGCCAACCAGCCGTTCATGGGCATCAACTGCTCGGCGATTCCCGACGCGCTCATCGAAAGTGAGTTGTTCGGGCACGAGCGCGGGGCGTTCACCGATGCAAAGACCACGAAGAAGGGGTTGTTCGAGTTGGCCGATGGCGGCACGGTATTGCTCGACGAGGTCGGCGACATGAAACCGGCGCTGCAGGCGAAATTGCTGCGGATCCTGGAGTCGCGTGAGTTTCAGCGCGTGGGAGGTACGCAAAACATAAGCGTGGACGTGCGTGTGGTGGCGGCGACCAACCAGAACCTTGAGCAGGCCGTGGCCAACGGAGAATTCCGACAGGACCTGTACTACCGGCTCAAGGTCATTTCGCTGCGGATGCCGTCCCTGCGCGAACAGTCGGAAGACATCCCGCTGTTGGCGGAACATTACCTCGGTCGTTTTTCCGAAGAGTTCAACAAGCCGCTGAAGAAGCTTTCCACGGAGGCGGCGAAGGCCTTGCAGCAATACACGTGGCCGGGCAACGTCCGCGAACTGCGCAACGTTATGGAACGGCTCGTCATCCTGGAACGCGCCGAGTTGGTGCTGCCCGAGCATTTACCCGCGGAGTTGCGGCTGGGCACGCGACCCAATAGCCGTTCCCTCATCCAGTTGCCATCGGACGGCGTGGCGCTGACGGAGGTGGAGCGTGAATTGGTTCGCCAGGCGATGGAACGCGCTGGTGGCAACCAGTGTCATGCGGCCGAATTGCTGGGGATCGAGCGCGACGCATTACGTCGCCGGTTGATCAAGTACGGATATCTTACCGCAACAGCCGGCGAGCTCAGTGCGGTGAAGTGCTAAAATGGATCACGACCGCTGACAGGGCGATCAAGATCAACCCGATCAGTGCGAGAACAATTTCCGGCATCCTGCCAAACACGGTGATTACGCTTGCGGACGATCTCGTTCTCGTTACGAGACGCTAGCGCTCTCGTGCTCTGGCAAGTGCGGCAACAGCTCTGCGCGCCCCCTTTGTCCGACCCGCCTGAATTGGCTGGCAATTGCGTCCCGCATTTCGTACGATTCCGACGAAGAAGCGGAAGGGCTTATTGAACGATGAAACGCGGCGCCACACACGCCTTCACGCTGACCGAGTTGCTGGTGCTAGTCCCGGTCGCCGTACTCTTGGGCACAATCTTGCTGGCCGTATCCAACGACGCAACGCAGCAACTTCAAGCCGCCGCCTGCCTCAACAACATGCGCCAGTGGGGACTCGGCTTCATGTTGTACGCTAACGACTGGAAGGATTACTACCCCTACGATGGGGATTACGCAGCACCTATGTGCGTCGGCTCCAACACGAACGCTTGGTTCAATGTAGTTCCCCAATACATCGGCCAGAAATCCTTGTGCAGTCTTTACGTGGCCGGCACACCGCCCACGCCCCTCACCAGGAGCGTATGGTCTTGTCCCAGTTCGACCAATGTTACCGTCCAGCCCACGCTCACGAATGCCTATTTCATGTACTCGATGAGTGTGTGCTGGCACCCGGAAGAGAGCCGTGCTGGATTCCGGCGCAACCAGATGACGAGTCCTCCCAACACCATTCTTTTCTGCGAGGAACCCGAAGACAGCTACCCGGAGATAAGCGGTGCGTACGACACTGTGACGAGACATTTTGGGGGCAGCAACTTCGTATTCGGAGACGGCCATGCGGCTTGGCTCAACTTCACCAACTTCTGCAGAAATCTGAACGTCCCCGGACAACAATGCCCGCCTCCGCTCGGCTATATCAGGTGGGACGCGTCGTACGCGCTTCCGGGGGGCGACTGGGGCACCAATGTACACTATCACTGGTGGCCCTTCGTGAATGCCAACACCACCCCCGGCGGCGGCTGATGCGCAGCCCACAACGTGTCCAAATGGCTTCGTAGAATTCGATTTGCGCCGACGCGCCGCGATAGATAGAGCGTTGGAAATTCAGGCTATCCGTCTCGTCACGGCTCTCTGATTCTACCGTCTCGCCTACGGCTCGTCGCGGATGCTCCTCGCCACAAGCGGTGTCAAGGATACGACCCCGACATCGGATGTCGGGCTGAGTTCAGTGCGGTGAAGTGCTGAAATGGATCACGAACACTGACAGGGCGATCAAGATCAACCCGATCAGTGCGAGAACAATTCCCAGCATCCTGCCCGTGAGCATACCGTTATCGGCTCAGCACTGCTTGTGCCGCGCGCTGGTTCTACCCCTGAAACCGTTGAAAGCACTGGCATGGAGTTGATCCATCCATGTCCTCTTGCGCGGAAGCGCGCAGTTCTTTGAGCGAAACCGCGCAGCTTGCTGTGATTTATTGTCTTGCGCCGGCAAGCTGCTTCAGGTAAGTAGCTGTCCAAGCGCAGCTTACAGAACAGGATGATGACGTTGGCACGTCCACTGCGATAGCAGATGGATGGAGGACAACGAATATGACGGGAACACAGCTTCTGAAACGAGTCGGTGCGCTGGTCGTCGCGCTGGCTGCCTTGATCGCACTACCAACATACGCCGCGCCTGCTGCCGCAGAGCTTGGGACTGTCTCAGCTGTCGGGAACCTGACGTCGGGAAGCGACATCAGCTACCAGTTCAATTTGGATGTCATCACCAACACGGGTCCGTTGGTTGTCGAGGCCACGATCACCGGCAAGAAGTTCCGGGCGACGTTCCCCGTGCTCACCAATAGCAGTCTGGTGCTTGGCAGTAACGACGTGTCGGGCACATCGGTTCTCATCCCCACCAACTTCGCGGGCGGTGCGGTGATGAAAGTGACGGCGACGTTTGACCGCAAGAACATCGGCTCAAAGACATTGCACGTTACCATCACCGCCGTCACCAACGCCCCTCCCGCGGGGTCTCTCACTGTAACGACAAACCTCTACGATGTGGGATTCGAAAACACGGTGACGCTAAACGGCTCGATCGTCCCCACCAGTGACCTGGCTGGGACGGTGACGTACGTCTGGAGCCAGACCAGCGGCAAAGCGGTTACGCTGAGCGCCAACGGCGTTGCTTCGACCAGTTTCACCACCGATGCGCTGACGAACTTCATAAGCATGGCCGCTTCGGAGTACGTGGTCGGTGTCGACGATGCCGGAAACACGAATCAGCTTTATGTGCCGCCAGAACATCGGTTTGGCACTGACAGTGGCATTTCCATCGACAACCAACAGGCGGGCGAAGCCACGTACGGCTTCAAAGTTCTCGTCAGCAACGGCTCGGTCACACGCACCGGGGTTTTCTCCGTGGCGTGTTCCCTCCAAACGCCCGCGCAACCGAATATTCCGGTCGGCGTAACCGCCTTTTACAAGGGCGCGACCAATAGCATGAACTGGTCGCTCGTGTCCCAACCCGCTGGTTCCGTCGCCACCCTTACGCACACCAATGGTTTGATCGCGGCGTTGCGGCCGGATGTCGAAGGCGTGTACGTGATTCAGGACAATGTCACGGGCACAACTCTCACCAATACGGCGGCCAGTTGGACCGGTGTGCAGTTCTGCGCGATCTGTCATGGCCCTGGCAACAACGTCGGTCAGCCCGATATGGTTACCCCGTGGAGCCAGACGGAGCACTCGACGATGGCCGAACGCGGGGTGGATGGAGTACTCGGCTCGTTCTACAACGAGTCTTGCTTCCAATGCCATACCGTCGGTTACAACCAATCGCCGGCGGCGACCAACAATAATTTCTATGCCGTCCAACAACAGCTCGGCTGGGAGTTCCCCAAGGTCTTGCAGGCGGGCAACTACGCGGCGATGCCCGCCCAGCTTCAGAATCTGGCCAACATCCAGTGTGAAAACTGCCACGGGCCCGGTAGCCGGCATCCGGGTTCGCCATCCATCAGCCTGGATGTGAAGGTCTGCGCCAGTTGCCACCAGGACGGCGATTATCATGTCTACCCCGAGCAGTGGGAGAGTTCCCCGCACTCGGGAGGGTATGAGAGCATCGCCGCGTCAGAGGGCAACAGTGCCAGCTGCGCGCGATGCCATTCACCCGCTGGCTTTATCAGCGTCGCGACGAACCAGGTCGCTGCCGCCATCACCAACGCGGCGGGCCTGACCGCCGTGGCCTTTGGCACGGGACCGTTGAGTTGCCAGGTCTGCCACGACCCACACAGCACATTTGGGGACACCACGGGAAACCGGCATCAGTTGCGGATCTATGACACCGTCCAACTGGGCAACCCGCTCTTGACGAACAGCCCGACGGTCTACGTTGGCCTCGGCGACAGCCTGACCACGGCGAATCTGCAGTTAACCAACAGCACCATCACCGTGACCAATGCGGGTCTATCCGCGGCTTGCATGGTCTGCCACAATGCGCGCGAATGGCCGACGCAAATTCAGGTCAGCGGCTCCAGCAGCGGTAAGATGTACTACCAAACGACGACACCGGACATGAGCACCGCGGGCGAAATCTTCGCCGGCCTGGGTGCCAACGACTATGGCCAGACGATGGGGAATTCCTTCCACACGTATCTGGCGAGCTGCCAAACCTGCCATATGTACACACTCAAGGCGGGTGACACGATCCTCGTCAATGGCGCGCCGGTTGCGATTACAGCAGCCAACCTTGGCACCTACGCGGATGTGTTGGGCTCCCACACGTTTGAGATGACGTACCAATATGTGGGCACGAATGGCGCAACCAACTTGGTGGAGAACATTGCCGCGTGCAACCAGTGCCACGCAAGCTTCCAGCCGGTGGTCAGTTCCTTCGACTACCAGGCGGCCGACTTCCAAAATTATGACGGCAATACGAATGGCGCGATCGAAGGCATCCAGACGCAAACGCAGGGACTGCTGAATGATCTGGGGACCCTGATGTACACGACCGGTCTCTCCAATACCATCGCCCACGGAGACACGGTTTATTTCGGCGGCGGCTATTCCACCACCAGTGCGGCGTTGGCGGCAGCGCAACACAGGGCCGCCTGGAATTGGAATCTGGAGTATTTCGAAGGCAGCATGGGCGTGCACAACTCGCAGTTCACCATCCGCCTGTTGCAATCGACCTACACCGATCTGAGCACGAACTATTACGGTAACCCGACCAAGACGTTCCTGAACGCCTACCCGAACGCCGTCCTCCGGTAGGAGTGGGCGCGATGGCGATGGTTCTGAGACGGGCGGGGGCTCCGGGGGCGCATGGTCGTCGAAGGCTGCCGCCCAACCATTCGCAGGCAGGCGAAGATTGGTAACAGAGGTGATCCTTGAATAGCCCACGATCCTCAACCACGGTAACAGTCGCAGCCATCGGCGGCGCCGCGTTGGGCGCATTGATCATCTCCTGCGCGACGGTGGATCGGGTGGTCCTCGCCCCGCCGATGATTCCGGGCGCCAAGTACGTCGGCATGGACCAATGCGCCTTGTGCCACGAGAAGGAAGTGAAGAACTTCAAGCTCACGGAGCACGCGCGCATCCAGATTCCGGGTGAGGGACCGCGGGTCGAGGGTGAAGGTTGCGAGAGTTGCCATGGTCCCGGGAGTTTGCACGTGGATTCGGGCGGGGATCGCAAGCTGATCGTCAACCCCGGCAAGAGTCCGGAGGCGTGTTTCCAATGTCATCTCGATAAGAACGCCGAATTCAGCCTCCAATACCATCATCCGGTCAAGGAAGGACGGATGAGTTGCGTCTCCTGTCACGATCCGCATGGTGAAGACATTCTCAAGCCGAAGGGGATGCTGGTTGGCCGCGTGAACGAGGACTGTGCGCAATGCCATCGCGAGCAGGCGCGGCCGCACGTGTACGAGCATGAGGCGATGCGCGAAGGGTGTACCGCCTGCCACAACGTGCACGGCTCGATCAACCCGAAGATGTTGACCGAGCGCGACAATAATCTGTGCCTGAAGTGCCACGCGCAGGTGGCTTCGCCCACCCTGCCCGGGGTCGTGTCGATCGGGAACATGCCGCACGCCGGGTTTGGGCCCACCAGCTTCCTGGAGCAGGGCACCTGTTTCAGCGCGGGTTGCCACACGGCCGTTCACGGTTCGGACATCAACTCGCACCTGCGGTATTGATGGAGCCATGGCGATGAAACACACCCTCTTCAAAGCGCTCTTCGTCGCCGTCCCCATGGGACTGATGGCGCTCACAGCGGTGCGGGGCGATGATTCGCAAACCAATTCGCCGATCCAGTTGTCCGGCACGCCGGAAGTGACGTATGCGAAGGTGTCCGGCAACGCCCAGAAATTCCGCGAAGACGTGGGGATCAAGGAAGGTTGGAATGGCGGCGTCGAGGACGGAACGCTGCATTACGATCTCAACAAGGACACGACGCTCGATGGCGAAGGCCGGTTCATCATTGATGAGCATGACTACAAGTTCCAGTTACAGTTGACGAAACGGGATTTCGGGTTTGTTCGGGCCGGGTACACCGAATACCGCGAGTACTACGACAACCAGGGGGGCTTCTACGGGCCGTTCACGCCGTCGTCATTTCGGCTGGATCAGGATCTGCGGGTCGATAATAGCGATGTCTTCTTCGAGGCCGGACTGACCTTGCCCAATCTTCCCAAGGTCACCGTCGGCTATGAGCGACAATCGCGCGATGGTGACGAATCATTGGTCGAGTGGGGGGGCGTCACCCAGGGCGCGAACACGCGCAACATTTATCCCTCGTCCGACGGCATCAAAGAACACACCGATATCGTCAAGTTGAGCGTGGAGTATGACATTAGCAAGGTCCATCTGCTGGACGACTTCCGCTATGAACATTTCAGCAGCGATGACACGGTGGATGACGCGTCGATAGACCTCGGTTCCAGCCAAACGGTGACAGTCCACGAGGATTACCATCAGGATGCCTTCTACAATACATTCCACATGGACTGCCATGTAAACGACAAGGTGTATTGGTCACTCGGCTATCTGCACAGCTCGCTTTCCGGTAACGGCGACATGCAGGTGGTCGCACCAGCGCCGTTTGGGCCGTTCGACATCAGCGGGACGGCCAACGGGATCGGGAACAATTTGGATTCGGACGTGGTCAACCTGAATGGGATGTTGGGGCCGTTCAAGGGCCTCGTCCTCTACGCCGGATTGCAGGCCGAAAAGACGGACACGCACGGCTTCTCCGACGCGCTTCTTATGCAAGGCACGTCGGCGGCCACGACCAACGTAGTTCGTTCATCCGAGGACACCAAGAGTGTCTCGGAAACGCTCGGCATGCGCTATACGAAGATCCCGTATACCACCCTCTATGCCGAGGGCCAATGGAATGAGGAGCAAATCGATTTGGACCAGGCGGAGACGCAGGACGGCGCTTCCAGCCTCGCCCTCGACTCAAACGAGACGACCTTGCGACAGGATTACCGTGTGGGGTTCAACACCGCGCCGCTCTCCCGCGTGACGCTGGCCGGCAGTTATCGACATTACATCGATCACGATGACTACGACTACCCCACCGACACGGTTGTGGGCTATCCCGGATTCATCACCGCGCAGGATTTCACCACCGACGAAGTCATGACCAAACTGACCTTGCGCCCGTGCTCGCGGTTCAGCGTGGCGTTCACCTACCAACTCGTCTCCACCGACACCCGCACCAGCACGGAAGCCATTCCGGTGATCACGCCCGGCGGCACGCTCCAGTCGGGCGATTACGATTTGAATATCTACAGCGTGAGCGCCACGGTCACGCCGCTATCCCGATGGTATCTGACCGGCTACTTCTCGTTGCAGGACACGCGAACCAGTACGCCCGCCGATCAAAACCCCGCCGTCCAGACGTACCGGGGCAACGTGTATACGGTCATGGCGACAACCGGCTACGCGCTCGACAACAAAACCGATCTCACGCTCGAATACAGCTATTCGCGTTCCGACAACTTCGCCAACAATGACGCCGCCGGTCTGCCGCTGGGATTGAATTTCCAACGCCACGCGGTCCAGGCCAGCGTCAGTCGCAAGATTAACAAGAACGTGGTTGCCCATCTGCGCTACGCGTTCTACTCCTACGACGAGTCCAGCACCGGCGGTTTCAACAACTACATCGCGAACCTTGTCAGCGCCAGTTGCAGCGTCCGCTTCTAGCGCCGGACGAGGGGGAAAACAGCGGTCAACCCTGAAGCAAGTGTGCCAAGCCGACAACTTGTCGACATGGCCCGCGCCGCCTTGCCAAAATGTCAGGTTCTCGACACCCCGGCCGAATCGTGCGTTCCTACATATTCTATTGCAACGCAGCCGGTTAAAACCTCACCTCGTCATGCTGGCACCGCCAGTGCTAAACCATTCAGCGGTCATGGTCGCAGAAACCAAAAACCACAACGAGCTGAGGCTTCTCTTTTGGGAGACGACGGCAGGCTGCAATCTGGAGTGCATTCATTGTCGCCGTCTCGACGTGAGCCGGCAGCTCATGAAAAACGACCTCACCACCGAGGAAGCGCTGTTGTTCGTCCGCGCACTGGCAGCGTTTGCCAAACCCATCCTCGTTCTATCCGGCGGCGAACCACTTTTCCGCCCCGATATTTTCCAGATAGCGGCGCACGCGCGCGACAAGGGATTGACGGTCGCACTGGCGACCAACGGTACGCTCATCGACGAACGCATGGCCCACGCGATCGTGGATAGCGGAATCCAGCGCGTCGCGATCAGCATCGACGGCGCCGACGAGACCACACACGACAGTTTTCGTCGCCAACCCGGCTCGCTGGCGGCGGCGGTGAAAGGTTTTCGGCACCTGCGCCGCCTCGGGATGAGCATGCAGATCAACTGCACGGTCACCCGTCACAATGTGCAGCAGATCGAGACACTCTACGCCACGGCCCAGGAACTCGGCGCGGACGCGTTGCACCTGTTCATGCTGGTCCCCGTCGGCTGCGGGGTGCAAATTGCCGAGTCGAACATGCTGCCCGCCGAGGAATACGAGCGCGTGCTCAATTGGATGTATGACAAGAGCAAGGAACGCGCTCTTCATCTCAAGGCGACATGCGCACCCCATTACTTCCGCGTCATGCGCCAGCGGGCCGCAGCGGAGCATGTGCCTATCGAGGCCACGCACAGCCACGGCAAACCCGAACACGGGCAGGCTCGTGGCAATGGTCACGGTCATCCGGGAGGCCCGGGGCATGGTGGCGGTCCGAAGATGGCCGCGATGACGAAGGGCTGCCTGGCGGGCAGCGCCATTTGCTTCGTGTCGCACACAGGCGAGGTGTTCCCGTGCGGCTATCTGCCCGTTAGCGCGGGCAATGTGAAACGCCAGCCGATGCAAGACATTTGGGAGCACTCGGAAGTATTCAGTCGCTTGCGCGATGTCGAACAACTCGAAGGCAAGTGCGGGCTGTGCGAATTCAAGAAAGTGTGCCTCGGCTGCCGTGCCCGGGCGTTTTACGCGACACGCGGCAATTACATGGCGGAAGAGCCCCACTGCATTTACGAGCCGCGACGGATGAGGAAGCAGGAGATTTTGGACGAAGCCTTGTAGCACGGCAACATCAGGAGGATGCGTCATGGTCAACATTACCAAGCTCTACTGTGGTGAAGAGCAGCCCGCCGATGGGTTGCGATATGGTCATGGCCACGGCGCTCCGAAATCCGCCGCGGAACGCCGGCCAATTGTCGTGTGGAACGTCACGCGCACGTGCAACCTGCGTTGCGTGCATTGTTACTCGGACAGCTACGCGCAGAAGTATCCCGGCGAACTGACTCACGACGAAGCGCTGCGGGTGATCGACGACCTCGCGGCGTTTCAAGTGCCGGCCGTCTTGTTTTCCGGTGGTGAACCGCTCATCCGGCCTGATTTGGGCGGTCTCATGGGCTATGCCGTCGGCAAGGGACTCCGACTCACCCTGTCGACCAATGGCACACTGCTGGATGAAGCGGCCGCGAAGAAACTCAAGGAGCTTGGCACTACGTATGTCGGCATCTCGCTCGATGGCATTGGCGAGACCAACGATATATTCCGCGGCAAGAAGGGCGCATTCGACGGAGCGGTGCGCGGGATGCGCAACTGCCGTGCAGTCGACCAGAAGGTCGGGTTGCGCCTGACGCTCACACGACGCAATTGCATGGATCTGCACGACATTTTCAATTTCATCGAGGCCGAGGGCATCCAGCGCGCCTGTTTTTACCATCTCGTGTACTCGGGTCGCGGCAACGCCGCCGACGAGTTGACACCGGCGGAGATTCGGCGCGCGATGGACATCATCCTTGATCGCACCATGTCGTTTCATCAGCGAGGGTTGAAGAAGGAAATCCTGACGGTCGACAACCACGCGGACAACGCCTACGTCTACCTGAAGTTGTGCGAGCGCGACGCCGAACGCGCCGAGCGGGTCCACAAATTGATGAAGTGGAATGGCGGCGGCGCGAACTCCTCGGGCATCGGGATCGCCAATATCGATACGCAAGGCAACGTCCATCCCGACCAGTTCTGGCAAGCGGCCACGCTGGGGAATGTGAAACAGCGGCCGTTCAGCCAGATTTGGTCCGACAACTCGATCCCGCTCCTGGCGAAATTGCGGAACCGGTTGCCGCTACTCAAGGGGCGGTGCGCAGTGTGTCGGTTTCAGGACATTTGCGGCGGGAGCTTCCGCGTACGCGCGGCGCAGGTGTGTGGCGATCCGTGGGCGTCCGACCCGGCGTGCTACTTGACCAACGAGGAAATCGGTGTTGCCGAGGCGACAGCGCTGACCGCCTGATGGGGCGGCAGAAGGTTTGATTTATGAAAGTCGGGACAGAAACAAAGACCAACCTGTTGCAGTACCAGCAGGCGCTGGCGCTCGGGGAAGTGCCGCGTTACACCGCGGGTTTACAGGTGCGCCTGTCGGGCGGGGAACGGGTGTACATCGCGCTCTCGGCATTCGAACTCGCGCTCTATTTCGAGAATGACGTGGCGTTGCACTACGACCTCGAGGGACGGCTGACGAAGGTTGCCAAACCCGATCATCATCGGCGTCGGGGCTTGTCGCACCAAGTGCTGGTGACGCACCGTCGCTCCGTCCAGCAGGGAGGCGGCATCGAACGCCGCGTTCTCCCCGCGGAAGACGCCGATGCGCTGGTGACGGGAGCCCACGAGAAGGTTGTCCACGTGCTGAACGAATTCCGGGGGAACTCGATCTCGTTGGAATACGCGAAACCCGGACCCGGGCAGGCGCTGGTGGAGATCCTGCCGTTGTTGGAACACGCCGCGAGTTTTGACCAGCGCGCCGCGCGCCGCGATGCCGAACGGTTTCACTCGATTTACGGTCGCGTCGCCGTGCTTCCGCCCGACCAATACAACGCGCTCGTGCTCCAGGCGACGGAAGGGTGCGCGTATTCTTGCTGCCTGTTCTGCGAGTTGTATCGCGATGTGTTCTATGGGCGAAAGAGTCCCGACCAGTTTGCCGAACACGTCAGGGACGCGATTGCGTACCATGGGAACGCGTTACGGGGACGGCGGTCCATTTTTCTGGGCGAGGCCAACGCGCTCAGCCTGCCGCACGAGGATTTGGTGAGCATGTTTCGCGTGCTCCACGAGCATTTTGAGCTGCCACCGCACACCGAGGAGCGCGTTCCCGCCAGTTGGTGGCTGGGTCACGCGACGCGGTTCGACGGCGTGAGCACGTTCCTCGATGCGTTCATGGGGCCCCGCCGCACCACGGCCGACTTTGAAGGATTACGCAAGCTTGGCCTGCGCCGGGTCTACATCGGTTTGGAATCGGGTGACGACGACCTGCTGAAGTGGTTGTGCAAACCGGCCACGAGCGAGGGCATCGCGCAATGCGTGACGAGCCTGAAGGCGGCCGGGCTGACCGTGGGAGTGATCGCGCTGTTGGGCGCTGGCGGCCACGAGTTTGCCGAAGCCCACGTGCGGGAGACGGCGCGGCTGATCAGCGACCTGCCGCTGGGCCGCGACGATTTTATCTATTTCTCGCCCCTGGTGATGTACCCGAACAGCCGGTACATCGAACAGACTAGTGCGTTGCAGATCGAGGCGTTATCCACAGCGCAGATGCGCGAGCAGGAACACGCCATCCGCGAGGCCCTGCGATTCAACGAACGGCGCGGCCGGCCGCACCTCGGCCGTTACGAACTGGAAACTTTCGCCTACTGACAACCATGTGCAGCCACGAAAACAACGTTGCCAGTTCCTTGGACAGATTTCAGATTCCGTTCACTCCCGCGCGTGGCATTGTGATCGCGGAGAGTCAACGAACGGTCCTCGCGCCAACCTATTCGGCTGCCCCGGGCGCAACGCCTGGGGGGTGGACCCAAACGAGGAGGTTGGCGCATGATTTCCTGGTGGGGCAGTACGGCATGACTGGCAAGGCGGTGTGGAAATGAGCCTCGGGCTCGGTTGCGACACGATGGCGACCATGACGACGAGATCAATCACACCGGCCAAACCGGCCACCGAGCCCGCCAGGGGCCGGTGCGGTTTGAACGAACTGCCGTCCGGCTCGCGGGCCGTCGTCCAGCACATCGAACCCGCCGGAGAGGCGATGCAACGATTGATGGCAATGGGGCTGTGTGTCGGACGCGAACTCGAAGTTGTCCGCCAGGGCAACCCACTCATCCTCCGGCTGCTGGGGGCGCGCATCGGGGTGTCGGGTCGGCTGGCGCGACACGTGGTCGTGGAACGGAGCGCATGAGTGTCACGGCGTCATGCTGTTCGTCGGCGGAAGTCGTGTCGCGGGACACGTACAGGCTCGTCCTGGCGGGCAACCCGAACGGTGGAAAGACCACGCTGTTCAACGCCCTGACAGGATTGCGCGCACAGACGGCAAATTATCCCGGCACCACCGTTGAGCGGCGCGTCGGCCACTTTTCGGTGCGGGATGAAACCATCGAGATCATTGATTTGCCCGGGTGCTACGATCTCCAAGCGCTATCGGAGGAAGAACGCGTCGCCGTGGACGTGATCACCGGCCGATCTCCGAAGACGGGCCAGCCGGACGGGGCGATTGTGGTGGCCGACGCGATGAACCTGAGTCGGAGCCTGTTTCTCGTCAGTCAGATTATCGAGATGAAACTTCCGGTGGTGGTCGCCCTCAACATGATGGATCTCGCCGAGGCGGCGGGCGTCCGCATCGACGCCGCGAAACTGGCGCGGGCACTCGGTTGCCCGGTGATTCCGCTGGTCGCGCGCAGCGGTCGCGGGCTTGGCGAACTGCGCCACGCCATCGAACACCTGAAGACTGCGCCGGCGCCGGCGTTGGCGATGTGCGCCGCGTGCGGTGGTTGCCGGTTCAAGAGCCGCTACGCGTGGACGGACGCGATCGTCGGCCACTGCGTGGAGCATTCCCCGCGGGAGACGCACCCGTGGACAGAGCGCCTGGACGCCGTGTTGACGCATCCCGTGATCGGGGTGCTGGTGTTTTTCGGCGTGATGCTGGGGGTGTTCTTCCTGATTTTCCGCATCGCGCAGATCCCGATGGATTTGATCGACGCGATATTCAGCAATCTCGGATCGTGGATGGAACAACACATGGCGGCGGGCGACTTGCGCAGCTTGCTCGTGAAGGGAGGCATTGGCGGCCTGGGTGGGATGCTGGTGTTTCTGCCGCAGATTTGCATTCTGTTCTTCTGTCTCTCGTTGCTGGAGGATACCGGCTATCTGGCGCGCGCGGCATTTGTGATGGACCGGCTCATGCGCGGCGTGGGCCTGCCCGGCAAGGCGTTTGTACCGTTGCTGTCGGCGCATGCCTGCGCCATTCCGGCGATCATGGCCAGCCGCGTCATTGAAGACAAACGGGACCGGTTGGTAACAATTCTCGTCCTGCCGCTCGTGTCCTGCTCCGCGCGGATCCCCGTGTACAGCATGCTCGCGGCCCTGCTGTTTGCGCACGACGCGTGGAAGGCGGCGCTCGTGTTTAGTGGCGCGTACGTGTTGGGCCTCGCTGCGGCGATTGTGGCGGCGTTGGCGTTGAAACACACGATCTTGAAGGGCGAAACGCATCCCCTGGTGCTGGAGTTGCCAAGTTACAAGTTACCGAGCTTGCGGACGGCGGTTCTGCTGATGCTGGATCGGGCGTGGGTCTTTATCCGGAAAGCCGGGACGGTGATTCTGTTGATTTCCATCGCGTTGTGGGCGCTGGCGACCTATCCCAAGAGCGCGCCGCCCCCCGAAGCCGTCGCCTTGCAGGAACAGGCCGCGAAACTGGCCGGGCCGTCCGCCGACGCATTGCGGGAACAAGCGGGCCGACTCATCAGTCATTCCGCGCTGGCGAACTCGGCGGCGGGCCGTCTCGGTCGTTGGATCGAGCCCGCCATCCGCCCGCTGGGGTTCGATTGGCAAATTGGGATCGGCATCGTCAGCTCCTTCGCCGCGCGCGAAGTCGTGGTCTCGACGCTGGCCGTTGTGTACGGCGTGGGCGAAGACGCCGCCGAGAAGAACCCGGAATCGCTCTACGATTCCCTGCGGCGCGCCCAGCGAACCAACGGTACCAAAGTGTTCACGACCGCCACCTGCGCGAGCCTGTTGGTGTTCTACGTCCTCGCGATGCAATGTCTGGCGACGCAAGCCATCACGCGCCGTGAAACCAACAGTCTCAAATGGCCCGTCTTTCAACTCGGGTACATGACGGTACTGGCCTACGTCGCTTCGCTGCTTGTCTTTCAGGGGCTGCGGGCGTTTGGGGTGTCGTAGCCTGGCAATTGGCGCATCCGCTTCAACCCCATCAGCGCGACTCTTCGGCCATCGGGCCTCGGCAGCCCACACCCTTAGTCGACTTTCGACCGGTAGCACCAGGCTGAGATGCGCGCATGTCAATCCGCGGTCTGATGAAAAGCCTTCGCGACAGAGTCATCGCAATCTTTGCAGAGGCTCCTCGTCCTCCGAGTCGCCGACTTCCAAGTTGCGAGGGTCCATTATGAGCTGGCCGTACGAAATTGTGCGATCGTGTGGACGCGGATCTCGGGGACGTGCAAATAGGGGTCGTATTTCAACTCATTGGAAACATAATCGTAGCGGGCATCCTTATCGCTCGGCTTCACCAACAGCAATTTCTGGTGCCTTATGAGATGTGATAGCTATTCCTTCTGAGCGACAGGAATTACATACAACCTCGTATGGGGACTTCCCCTACCGCACATCTCCTGTGCGAACATTTTTGGACGGGGCAGGGGTTTTCGCGACCTGAACCATGCGGTCTCTCGTGGGCCATCCCTAGGTAGTTTCCAGTATGGTCGCAGGCATGGAAGATGCGCACGATTCAGCAGAAATGCGCTCCGAAGTTTCTGTGTGCAGGTATATCGCAGGGTCAGATCTCCGCAGCCTGTCGGCTGTGTCTTTGTCGCCGCCTTGCCGAAGCACGAAAAGGTAAATCGTATGAGGGCCCGATTCAAGCAGTGCGGTTGGTTCATGGCGAGCCAATTCCTGAGCATTCTATTACTGGCAACAATCACCGTACGCGCCGAATCAATGGGCGACACCAACTCCATCCAATCCCTGAAGCGAATGAGCCTCGACGATCTGATGAACGTCGAGATCACCTCGGTATCGAAGAAAGAGGAGAAACTCACCGAAGCGCCGGCCGCGGTGTACGTGCTCACGCAAGAGGATATCCACCGGTCTGGAGCCACGAGCATCCCCGAGGCCCTGCGGCTGGTGCCCGGCCTGGACGTGGCGCGCATCGACGCCCACACGTGGGCGATCAGCTCACGCGGGTTCAATAGTGAATTTGCCGACAAACTGCTCGTGCTCATCGACGGGCGCAGCGTGTATACGCCGCTGTTTTCGGGTGTGTTTTGGGACGTGCAGAGTCCGATGCTGGAGGATGTGGACCGGATCGAGGTGATCCGCGGCCCCGGCGCCACGATGTGGGGCGCCAACGCGGTCAACGGCGTGATCAATATCATCACCAAGAGCGCCAAAGACACACAAGGCTGGCTGCTCAGCGGCGGCGGCGGCAATCAGGACCGGGGCTTTGGGGAGTTTCGCTACGGCGGTTCACATGGTGACGACCTGTATTATCGGCTGTACGGCACGTACTTTGACCATGCTGATTCCGAGAAGCTGGGTGGTGGCAACGGCCGCGACGGCTGGCAGCAGGGCCGCGGCGGGTTCCGGATGGACTGGCAACCGTCTCGCGACAACCTGCTGACCGTCCAAGGAGATGCCTACGATGGCACCGAGGGCCAGGTCGAAAGCGTGAGCACAAACACGCCGCCCTATACGCAACAATTGACCCGGGACACCGACATCTCCGGCGGCGACGTTCTTGGCCGCTGGACGCATACGCTGGCGAACGGGTCGGAGATCAAACTGCAGACGTACTATGACAAGACCGTGCGTGATATGACGATCGTCGGGGACAACCTCGACACGTTCGATGTCGATTTGCAGTATGACCGGCAGATTGGCTCGCGGCAGGAGGTGATCGCGGGTCTGGGCTACCGGCTGGAGGATGAAACCATCAGGAACAGTTCCACCGTCCACACCGACCGGCAATTGTTCAGCGGCTTCATTCAGGATGAAGTGACCCTGATACCGGAACGGTTGAAACTGACGCTGGGCACCAAACTCGAACACAATGATTTCACAGGATTTGAAGTGGAACCCAGCGGGCGGGTCTCGTGGACGCCGACGGTCCATCAAACTGTCTGGGCGGCGGTTTCCCGCGCGGTCCGCACACCATCGGATTCCGAAGGCAATAAGGCTTTCGGTTCGGAAGACCTGCTGGCGTATGAACTCGGTTATCGGGTACGCCCCTGCGAACGGGTGTCGCTAGACTTTGCGACATTCTATAATGATTATTCCAAGTTGGCGACGACCACGACCGGCACGCCCGGCAACGATTCATCCGCCCAGACCTATGGACTCGAGGCCGCGGGCAACTGGCAGATGCTGGATTGGTGGCGGTGGCAGGCCACGTACACGGATCTCCACGTGCAGCTTCACGTCGACGACGCCGCCACCACGCGTCCGGAAATCGACCCGGGCGGGAGCCCGCAACAGCAGTTCTCCGTGCGCTCGGTGATGGATCTGCCCCATCAGGTCCAATTTGACGCCACGCTGCGGTACGTGGACAGGGTGACCATCACGACGGTGACCAGTACCAGTACCACCGTCCTGCCTGTGCCCCAGTATTTCTCACTCGATCTGCGGCTGGCGTGGAAGCCGAGAAAGAATCTGGAATTCTCGGTTGTCGGCCAGGATTTGCTGGACAGCGAGCATCTGGAGTTTGCCCCGTCGTTCCAGTCACAAACAACGGAGGTCGGACGCAGTATTTACGGCAAGATCACCTGGACCTTTTAACCTGCGAAGCAAGAGTGAACGTGATTTTCACATGTCATAGTCGACAACGCGATATGCGGTCAGCTCGACGATTGGGCTGCCGCCGTCTTGCCGCGGTCGGGATGCTGGTCGCGGCGCTGGTGTTGACGGTCAGCCCCGGCATGGGACTTGCGGAATCTCCCACGGCACTGGAATACAAGGTCAAAGGGGCGTTCTTACTGAATTTTGCCAAATTCACCAAATGGCCGGCGGAAGAGGTTGCGGCCACCAATACCCCCGTCACCATTGGCATTGTCGGGGAGGATCCCTTCGGGTCCGCCTTGGATCAGTTGGTCGCGGGCGAGACGATTGGGACCCGACCGATTGTCGTGAAGCGGTTGGCACTTTCGGAAGATCTTTCCCCGTGCCGGATACTGTTCATTCCGAAATCGGTGGACGCTACCGCTGTGCTGAAACATCTGTCAGGACCGGGCGTGCTCACGGTGGGGGAGTCGGACGACTTTTTGGACGTGGGCGGCGTGATCCGGTTGTTGATTGAGGGCAAGAAAGTCCGATTTGAGGTGAACATGGACGCGGCGCAACGGGCGCACCTGACCATCAGCTCCCAGTTGTTGAAGCTGGCCAGAACCATCAAACCCTAAAACCATGAATCGATCGTTTCAGAATCTTCCCATTAAGGCCAAGCTGATGGCGGTCATGATGTTGACCTGCAGCGCGGCGCTGTTGTTGTCCTGCGTGGGTTTTGTGGGCTACCAACTGCTCAGTTATATTCGGGACGAGAAACAGAATCTGGCGACCGTGGGCGACGTCATTGCCGCGAATTCCACGGCGGCGCTGTCCTTTCGGGACCAAAGCTCGGCGGAGGAAACCCTCCGGGGTCTCAAGGCCGAGCCGAGCATCCTGAATGCCTGTCTGTATGCGCAGGATGGGACCCTGTTTGCCACCTATGCGCGGGACGGCAGCGGTCAATCCTGCCCCGCGACGGCTGCGCCCGGCGGTTCGGGTACTTTCGAATACAATCACCTGACGCTGTCGCGAAGTGTCATGCTGAACGGACGGAACATTGGGACGTTGTGCCTGCAGGCCGACATCGCCCCGGAAGTTGTGGCGTATCTGAAACGCGCGGTGACGATTCTGCTGTGTGTCATGGGGGCCTCCTTGCTGGCGGCCCTGTTCCTGTCTCGAAAACTACAATACTTCATTTCGGAACCGCTCAGTGGCCTGGTGACGGGCACGCAGGAGTTGGCCGCGGGCAATCTGAGCGTTCGCGTCGCGGCCGCGAGTACCGACGAATTTGGGGAACTGGCCCGCGCGTTCAACGAGATGGCCGGGTCGCTTCAGCAGTCGCATGCGGAGATTCTCAACTACCAGCAAACTCTGGAACTGCGCGTGAAGGATCGCACCCTCGAGCTGGAGAATATGCACAAACAACTCCTGGATATTTCGCGCGACGCGGGCATGGCCGAGGTGGCCACGAATGTCCTGCATAACGTTGGCAATGTGCTCAACAGCGTCAACGTTTCCACGGCCCTGGTCTCCGAGAAGATTCGAGAATCCAGGGTATCAAGTCTGGCAAAAGCTGTGGCGTTGATGCGTGCGCACCAGAACGACCTGGCGGCCTTCTTTACCCAGGATACGAAAGGCATGCAGTTGTGTGACTACTTGGACAATCTGGCTCAATACCTGGGCAAAGAACAAACAGGGATGCTCAAAGAGATCGAATCCCTGAGTGCCAATGTCGAACACATCAGGGAAATCGTGACCATGCAGCAAAGCTATGCGCGAGCAGCCGGCATCGTGGACACACTGCCGATTGTGGATTTGGTGGAAGACGCACTCCGCATGAATAACGGCGCGCTCGTGCGCCATGAGGTGCAAGTGGTGCGTGAGTATATCGCCACGCCGTCGGTTCCTGTGGATAAGCACAAAGTATTACAGATTCTGGTGAATCTGGTGCGAAACGCCAAGTACGCCCTGGATGACGGTGGGCGAAAAGACAAGCTGTTGACTGTTCGCGTGGCGACCGACAGCGACGGTTTTGTGAAGATCCTCGTAATTGACAACGGCGTGGGAATACCGCCGGAGAATCTGACACGAATCTTCTCGTATGGATTCACAACGCGAAAAAACGGACACGGGTTTGGCCTGCACAGCGGCGCCCTCGCGGCAAAGGAGATGGGCGGGAGCTTGAGCGTACACAGCGACGGTCCGGGTCAAGGGGCGACATTTACGTTGTCCCTGCCATTCCATCAGGAGCATGAGAACGTATGAACAATCAAGATTCCAATAAGAGCTATCGAATTCTGGTGATCGACGACAATCGCGCCATTCACGAAGATTCTCGGAAAATCCTTTGCCCACCCTCTGCCGACACAACGGCGCTGGGGGAAGCGGAGGCAAAACTGTTCGACGAACCGACCCGTGCCCGCCAATCAGCGGTCTTCGAGATCGACTCGGCCTATCAAGGCGAGGAGGGGTTGAAGCGGGTTCGTCAGTCCCTCCAAAGTGGGCGGCCTTACGCGATCGCGATTGTGGATGTACGAATGCCGCCCGGTTGGGACGGAATTGAGACCACGCAGAAGCTTTGGGAAGTTGATTCCGATCTCCAGGTGGTGATCTGCAGCGCGTACTCGGATTATTCGTGGGACGAGATCATTGCGAAGCTGGGGAACTCGGATCGTCTGCTGTTTCTCAAGAAGCCCTTTGACACGGTGGAAATCCTGCAATTGGCCAATGCGCTGACGGAGAAGTGGCGCCTCATCCGCCAGGTGAGGAACCAAATGGCCGATCTGGAAAGAATCGTTAGCGAACGAACCCAACAGCTTCAGGTAACGAATGACAGGCTTCTTATCGAAATCGCCGAGCACCGCGAAAGCGAGCAGCGACTGAAACTCGTGCTCGAAGAGCTGAGGAACACCCAGCAGCGGATCATTCAGCAGGAGCGCCTGCGGGCGCTGGGCGGCATGGCCAGCGGTATCGCCCACGATTTCAATAACGCTCTCGTCGGCATCCTGGGTTTGAGTGAACTGTTGCTGCACCACCCGGAGAACCTGGATGACAAACAAAAGCTGAAGCGCTACGTGGAGATGATCAACACCAGCGCCAAGGATGCCGGTAATGTCGTGAATCGTCTCCGTGAGTTTTACCGTCACCGCGAGGGGCGGGAAGTATTTGGGGGGGTTGACCTGAACCAGCTTGTCGAGGATACCATTTCGCTAACGCAACCAATGTGGAAGACACAAGCGGAGGCCAAAACCATCTCCATCACCCTGCAAAAGGATTTCCAGAACGTTCCACCAGTGGCCGGCGACGCAGGCGAGTTGCGCGAAGTGCTGACGAATCTGATCTTTAACGCGGTCGAGGCGATGCCGCGAGGTGGAACCATCATCGTCCGCACGCGTGGCGACGACAGTCAGGTCACGCTCGAAGTCAGCGACACGGGCGTCGGCATGACCGACGACGTGCGCCAGCGCTGTCTCGAACCGTTCTTCACGACCAAGGGGACGCATGGCACCGGTTTGGGATTGTCCATGGTGTATGGCATCGTGCAACGCCACCAAGGCACGATTGACATTAGCAGTGAGGTTGGCAAGGGCTCGACCTTCATCGTCCGCTTTCCGCTCCAGTCAGCCAACCCGCAATCTGTGCCCTCGGCGCAGCCGGTGAAGGCGCTCGAGCACTTGCGCGTGCTCGTAGTGGACGACGAAGCGATGGTGCGCACGATCATTGGTGAATATTTAAAAAATGACGGGCACACCGTGGAGGTTGCCGACAGCGGGCGCGACGGACTGGAGAAGTTTCACAACGGCCAGTTCGATCTCGTGGTTGTCGATCGCGCCATGCCCGACATGAACGGCGACCGGGTGGCAACGGCCATCCGATTGGCTGATCCAACCGTAACCATCGTTATGCTTACAGGATTCGGTGCCATGATGAAGGACGTCAACGAAAAACCCACCGGCGTGGATTTGGTCGTCACCAAGCCGATAACCATTGACGGCCTGCGCGCCGCCGTCACAGAAGCCATCGGTCTTCATGCCGCCTCGCCCCGCCAGTCATCGCCAGCCCGTCCGGTTGAGGCGAAGGTGTAGCACAACTGGTTCAGAAGTGTGCTGGTTGCGGCTTGTATCCGTGCGGCACTTCGCGCGAAAGAACATGACGGCGACAGCGAGTCGCAGCGGTTGACGTTTTCGCTGGCGGTGGCGAATCGGGCCGCCGTATAAACCAGATGCTTGCAAACTGTCCCCGCAGTCCAATATCCGCGGTGCCCGACGATGTTCCGGCCGGCGTTCCTGCCCAAAGCGGGGCTGATTGTTCTGATCACGTTCGCCGTCTACCTGCCCGCGTTGCGCGGCGGGTTCGTTTTCGATGATTATCCGCTCATCACGGAAAACGGAATGGTGCGGGCGGACAATGGAATCCGCCTGTTGTGGTCCGGGGCGGGTGCGGCGGACTACTATCCGCTGACGGGCAGTTTGTGGTGGCTGGAATGGCGGTGGTGGGGCGATCACGCGGCGGGTTATCACGTGCTTAACGTTCTCTTGCACGCCGCCAATGCCGTGCTGGTCTGGATCATCCTGTGTCGGCTGAACATTCCGGGCGCGTGGCTGGCGGCGCTGGTGTTTGCGATTCATCCGGTGAACGTGGCCACGGCGGCGTGGATCAGCGAGCAGAAGAACACGTTGTCCATGCTGTTTTTCTGCGTGGCGATCCTGTTGTACCTGAGGTTCGACGCAGAAAGCCGGTGGGACTATTATGGGTTGTCGTTGGGAGCGTTTCTGCTGGCGTTATTCAGCAAGACGGCGGTGGTCATGCTGCCGGTCGCGCTGTTGGGATGCGTGTGGTGGTTGCATGGCCGATTACGATGGAAAGACTGGCTGCGCGGCGCGCCAATTTTCGCGTTGTCGCTTCTGTTCGGCTTGGCGACCGTTTGGTTTCAGTATCATCGTGTCTTGAGAGGGACCACGTTCCGAGCGGGAGGGTTTCTTTCACGACTGGCGGAAGCAGGTTGGGCGATTTGGTTTTACCTGGGCAAGGTGCTATGGCCGGTCAATTTGTCCGTGATCTATCCGAAGTGGAACATCGATGCATCTCGGGGGACGTCCTGGCTTCCGTTGTTGTTGCTGGTGGGATGCCTGGCGCTGTTTTGGTGGAAGCGAAAGACGTGGGGGCGACCGTTGTTGTTCGGTGTGGGGTATTTTGTGGTGACGCTGTTCCCGGTGTTGGGATTTTTCGATCAAGGGTTTTACGACTACTCGCTGGTGGCGGACCACTGGCAGTACTACTCGATCATCGGAATCGTCGCGCTGGTCGTGTCGGGCGGGGTTGTGCTTGTCCGCAAGCTCAGCGGGCTGGGGAAGACCTTGGGCATGGTGGTGGGCGTGGTTGTACTGATGGCGTTGGAGGTTGGCACGTGGGTGCGGGCCGGGGTTTACGCCACCAGCGAAACTCTGTGGCTCGATACCGTGACCAAGAACCCCGAGGCGTGGATGGCGCAATACAACCTGGGGCTGGCGCTGGGGAGGTCGGGGAAAATTTCTCCTGCGATCGCGCACTTCCAACGAGCGGTGGAGCTCAAACCTGATTTTGCGGAGGCGCACAACTATCTGGGGACGGCTTTGCTGCAGGCGGGGAAGGTGCCGGAGGCGGTCGAGCAGTACCGTCAGGCCTTGCGAATCAAGCCCGATTACATGGACGCGCAAATCAATCTGGACCGGGCGCTGTCTCGTGAATCTTCTGGGGGGAAGTAGGCAGAAGGCGGATTCTCTCACGCAGCCCCGATCTCGCCCCGAAAAGAATTCGGGGTAAAAAATCGGGGTAACATCCGCTCGGGTGTGACGGCGATGCGATGGGGCCGGGGTGGGTCTGACCCCATCTTCCCTGTCGGATTCGTTGGTGTCGCGTCGCCATACCCCGCGAACAAGTGGTATTTGGTTTTTTGCCATGGAGTTGCTAGTCTGGCAGGATGCAACGGACGGAATGGATTGGTTACGCTGGCTCGATATTGATCGCCGCATCATTGTTGATGGACAACATTTGGAAGCTGCGTTGGATCAATCTGGCCGGCGCGCTGCTGTTTACGGTGTATGGACTGTGCTTGCGGTCGTATCCGGTGTTGTTGCTGAACGCGTTTATCGCCGGGGCGGACGCCTATTACCTGTATCGGATCTCGACGCGGCGCGATTACTTCAGCCTGGTGCCGATCGCCCCGGATCGGTCGGCAATTCGCGATGAATTCCTGAAATACTACCGGGCGGACATTGCGCGGTATTTTCCGGAATTCGACTGGAGGCGACTGAGCCAGCCGCAGTCCATCTTCGTTCTGCGAAATCTCATGCCCGTCGGGCTCTTCGTCTACGAACCGCAGTCGGCCGGAGTGGTCAATATCGTAATGGACTACGTCATTCCCGACTATCGGGATCTCAAGAACGCGCGGTTTTTTTACGCTGCCAACCAGACGACATTGCGCGAGCAGGGATTTCGCACGTTCGCGGCGTGCAGTGGCGTCAAGGCCCATCAGGGGTATCTGCGCAAGATGGGGTTCACGACGGACAAGGCCGATCCGACTTGGTTCCGCAAGTCGATCTGAGTCCGGGTTGAACCCACGCAACGGCGTCTCCGCGCAGTCGCGGCTCTGCGGCGCGAGGCGGGTGTGACAGTGATGCGATGGGGCGAGGTTGAGAGGTGAGCCCAACATTGTAAATTGTAAAACGGTGAACCCGTCTACGATCTTGGTTTACAATTTCCACACGTCCCTATATGCCAGATGAGCCAGGCGATCTGAGCGCTTGCGTATCTGTGACGGGCTCCAAGCAGTTTGAAATTTCAGGTAATCATCAAGCCACACTTGCGACGCTTTCAGAGCCGCGAGCTTTTCAAAAAATGGCTTCCTCTTCAATTTGTTGTTCAACTTATCGTTGATGAATAGAAGATTGCCGATCTCAGCGACATCTTCGTCCTTAAACGCTGACCCAGCGGGAACGGCGAACGACAGAGACCCTTCGACAGGCTCAGGGTGACAACCGGAACGGCAAAGGCGGCGGGTCCGCGCTTGCTAGGCGCGGCGAGCGGTTATTTCCGGGTCCTCGGGCGGATGGTTTCTACGGAAATCGGTGTGCCGATAGATTTATATAGACAAGCGATATGCGGTAGTGTATGATGGGTACCGTTATGGTTCTTTGAAATAGAGGGCGGACCGATGTTCAAGGTTAACGGTTCGGGGTTCAGAGTTGGGAATTGATGAGGCCAATGGGCAGGGGGAACGCCCCATATGTGTAATTCGGCAAAACGAAGCCAATTATAATGGACAAAAATCTGGCTTTTCGGCGGTTGGGGGACAAGGAGTTACGGCGATATGATAGGGCTGTTTTGTGTTGGGTTCGTTTGGGGTTCGAATGGGCGTCCGAGGTGGCTGAATTCAGCCAATCGAACCCTTCGACAAGCTCAGGGCAGGGCCAATTCTCGGAAATTGGTGAGGCGGATGCCGGAGTCGTTGATGAGCTGGCGCAACTGCGGGCTACAGAGGGCCTGGAGTTCGGCGGCGTGTTCGTAGCCGCGCTGCATCTGGAGAAGAGGTTCGGCCGGTCGATCGGCGGGGTGGAAGAACACCTCGGTAAGACCGTCCGGCAATCGGCGCAGGTAGGGTGCGAGAAATTCCTCGGTCAGATGCCCGGGGTCAAGGACACCGACCGCGCGGTCGACCGTGCGGAAACCCTGTTGCCGCAGTTGCCGTTTCGTCCACGAGCCGAGCGTGGAAAAGATCGTCCAGCGGACGAGTTTCCGCGGCAGGCGCTGCCGGTTGCAGCAGAGGGCCGGCCACAGGGGTTCGACCGGTGCGCGGATGTAGGTGACGCCATACTCGCGCGCGAGGCGGGCGACGATGGTCCGCACGCGCGGGTGGAGATGCGTATGCTGATGTGTATCGAAATGGGTTGGACGCAGGCCGGTCGTCATGAACTGGCTGATTTGCGCGCGGAGTTCGATTTCGATGTCGGTCTCCAATTGTTTATTGGACGACAATCGGACGCTGAGAGCGAACGGACTCGGCGGCAACTGACCCATGGCCGTTGCCAGCGACGGGATTTTGTCCGGCAGCGCCGCGGAGCGACCGTCCACCAGGCAAAGATGAAGGCCGACGCCAAGGTGCGGGTGGAACCTGGCAAACTCGATGGCCTCGGCCGCGTGCGGTGCGGCGATCAGCAAACTGGCGCTGGTCAACAGGCCGTCCGTGTGGGCTTTGGCGATCGCCGCGTTGACGGCCGGGTCGAGCCCGAAATCGTCGGCGTTGATGACGAGTTGCTTCACTTCATCTGTGGTGACGCAAGCCGGCGGCCGGGTCGGAAACGGCACCAAGAATTCGTGCTCCATTCCGCGGCCGGCGGCTCTGACTCGACAGCGGGCCGGCTTCGACCTTCTCCATCACGATGAAGTCCGGTCGCCCCCGAACTTGTTCAAGAATCAGAATCAGGTATCGACCGAGTATTCCAATCGCAGCCAGGATGCAACCTGACAAGAACAGAATCGAGGTAATGATGTCGGTAAACCCAGGGGTGATGGACTCCCAGGCAACCAGCTTTTTGACGAGATGGCCGATCCCCCAACAGAAGCTGGTCAGCGCCAAAAAGGTTCCCGCCCAAAACACCAGCCGCAATGGGATCGTGCTGAAGTCGAACAACGCCTTTTGTGCGAGGCCCAACGAGCGCATGAAACTGTATTTCGGATCGCCGCCTTGACGGCAATCCTCATCAAACTGGAGCACCGTTTGGCGAAAGCCCAGAGAGGGAATCAACGCGCGCAGAAATTTTTCCCGCTCGGGAATCTGCTTGAGCACCTCCACGACGCGGCGGCTCAACAAACGGAAGTCAGCCGCTTCGGGAACAATCTCGCTGTGCGCCAGCACAGCGAAGATCCGGTAAAACAGCCGCGATAGACGTCCCTTATTGCCGGACGCTGGACGGTTGCGGACCATGTGCACCACATCGGCTCCCCGCGCGAACGCCTGCAGCATCTGCGGAATGCATTCGGGCGGATGTTGCAGGTCCGCATCCATGGTCAGCACGGCATCGCCGCGTGCGGCGGCCACGCCGGCCTGCAAGGCCGCTTGATGGCCGAAATTTCGCGCCAACCGCAAGTAACCGACCGGTTGACCTTCGCCGCGCAACTGATCCAACACGGCAATGCTGTTGTCGCGGCTGCCATCGTCCACGACCAGCAATGCCACTTCCCATTCGTCCAACGTACCGGCCACGACGCTAAGCCGGTCCACCAGCGGCCGCAAGTTGACCGCCTCATTATGGGCCGCGGTCACAACTGTCAGAAGCTTGAGCGCCTTGGAACTGGTCATGACAGGTCAATCGTGCAATTGCAAATCGTCTTCTTCAGCGGCATCAGCTTTGTGCTGTTTCGTCGGTTGTTCTGCACGACGGCTTGCGAGCAGCCATCGTATCGCCATTGAGACTGCTGACAAGTTAATTCTGCATCGATAGGTCCGCGGCGATCACAAGGACCAGCAGCGCCGTCCGCATTCCGTTCGTCATGCGACCGCGGCGGCCAATCGCCGGTTCACGTCGTCTTACCGTTGGTGTGGCGCTTTCACCAGCGCGATTCCGTGTCCTGCATAAACGACCGCCGCCCGGCCTTCCGCCAAATTGGCAAGCCGCTCGGCGCGGTACACCTGCACCTGCTGCGCTGCTTGCCGCTGCGGGTCGTAATGCTCGACCACGTCCACGTACGTCGCCAGGAGCCAAGGACCGCAATTGGTGCTGGCAAACCGTGGCCCCGCGAACGCCGCCGGATCCACACGCACGCGGCACGCCGGCCCGGCGTCGGCGACGAGCTGTTGATGCACCTGCTCCATCCGGCGAAAACTCGCAACAAAGTAATCGCCGTGGTCGATGAGGTTTCGCTGGTACCGGAAGAACGCTGGCGTCAGCAGGAGGTTGAAGCCGACGGTCAGCGTCACCGCCGCGCCGATCAGCTTGCGCCAGCGCGGCCCAATCGGCGCCGTCAGAAACAGCGCGGGCAGCAGAAACAACAGCGGATACTCAACGATGACGTACCGGCTGGCGTAATTGCGGCCGATGAGCGCGAACAACAGCAGCGGCGTCAGCAGCAGCACGCCGGCAAAAACCGTCGCCGGAGCCGCCGCCCATGCTCGGCGCGGCGCCCACCAGTTCCCCCGAAGCGCGGCAATCAGCCGGCGCACAAAGTGTGCGACAAACACAACAGCTAACACGATCGAGAGCGCGTTGAACGTCAACACCACCCCGAACGAACCGAACATGTCATCACCGAACTGCCCGTATTCCGCAAAACGTCCGCCAACGGCGCTGGCGAAGTAACTGCTCATGGCCGCAACCGGCAACGACAGACTTTTGAACGAGGCGACCGAAAATGAATTATGCACACTGAGGAACTTGCGAGTGTTCTCCCAGTCATTCAGTGTCTCGCCAACGACGTAGGGCACGTACAGCAGCACGGCGGCCACCAGTCCGGCGATCAACCAACGTCGGTTCACCTCGGGGAACCGCAAGCCGAGCAGTACGAGAATACCCGGCAGCAGAAACATCCCGAACATGTGAAACTGCAGCATCGCCGCCGGGATCAACATCACCCAAAACACCTGTGCTGACCTGGGCCGCGTCATCACGTCCCACAAGGCCAGATACAGTGCCGCGCCCAATACGGCCATGAACGGTGGACTCCAGCAGCCGACGCTGTTATACACCGGCCATGGCGACGTCGCGCAAAACAAGCTCGCCCACAACGCGACTGGGCCGTTGAAAAGTCTCTTGGCGAGCAGATACACAAGAATGATGCCGAACATGCTCAACACGATGATCGTGGCCGTCATCGCGTCCGGTCCGCCGCCGGCCAACAGCAGCCCCGCCCAGCACAACGCGAAGAGCGGCCCGGCCACGTGCACGCCGGAGTCCTCCGGTTCGCCAAGATAAAATGCCTGCCGCTCACCGTGTACGAGTCCCAGCCCGACGCGGTATGCTTCGATCTCGTCGCCGATGGCGGACGGTTGGTAGCCTTCGCCCCACTCCAGTCCCGTCCAGCGAAGGACGAACCCGACCACAATGATCGCCAGCAGCAGCGCTATTTCCACCCGCTTAGTCATCGTTGCCGAAACTAACAACTCCGGCAATTAACGCGAGCCATTTCCATTTGTTCGGCAGGAGCCGGGTACGGAACACCTTTGCCATCATTGGCAGCAGTAACACAAGGAGATAATGAAACTTCGAAAGTGGCGCCGCGAGTAGATCCAGACCAGCATGGAGGATCTGGCCCACCCGCGGAACTCGCTGCGCGTCGGCAATGCCACGCCGCGCATCGTCATGAGTCTGGTATCGCTGATGGCCTTTGCCCCTTCATCCGTTACACCCGGACGACTTCTAACCTTTCTCTCATGGCCAGGTCAATGGTATCGAAAGCATCCAAACCATGACGAGTCCGTGGCCGTTCCGCAACCGACCGGGCGACCTGGGCGATGCCGAGGCGCAGCTGTGGGTCGTTGCTCTCGACCTCGTGCCGGAGCGATTGCCAGGCTTTCGGTCGATTCTGTCGCCTGACGAGCAAGAACGCGCCAGTCGATTCCTGAACAGTGTGGATGCTAGGCGGTTTATGGCTGCTCGGGCTTCGTTGCGGAGCCTGTTGGGGAATTACGTGGGTATCGGACCGGGCCAACTGCGCTTCATCTACGACAGATTCGTCTTCGTTTCTTGCAGTCAGCATCGTCGGTTAGGCCCACTGCGCGAATGTAGAAAAACGCTACCGCTTAAACGGCAGATGGAGCCGCGATTCGTACCGCTTCGGCAGTCAGATCGCGGATGGTCTTCCAGTGTTTCTCCGCAATCAGTTTGCGATCGACCATCCACGACCCGCCGATGGCCGCGACAATCGGTATCGCCAGATAGTGGCCGGCGTTGCTTGTGTTGATGCCACCCAAGGGGACGAACTTCACACCGGTCGGCCCGAACGGGCCCGCGAATGCTTGGAGCATCTTCACGCCACCGGCGGCTTCGGCGGGGAAGAACTTCTGGAGTTTGCAGCCCAGGGTGAGGCCACGTTCGACATCGGAGGGCGTCATCACGCCGGGGACGAACGGCAGTTTCAAAGCGAGGGCCTTTAAAACGATCGTCTCGTTGAGTCCGGGAGCGACGCCGAATTGTGCGCCCGCATCCACGGCGCGGTGGAGTTGATCCTCGTCGAGGATCGTGCCCGCCCCCACGAACATCGCCGGGAATGTCTCGCGGACGTTGCGGATTGCTGCCGCGGCTGCGGGTGTCCGGAACGCGACCTCCATCACGTCGAGCCCACTGGCGAGCAAGGCCTCGGCCAGCGGCACGGCGTCTTCCGCCTTGTCGATGACGACCACGGGGACGATTCGTCTCAGAAATATCGACTGCATGAAAATGCTCCTTGATTCAACTTCCCAAACAGTCTGGGAAGGGTTTTGATTTGGCGCAAGAGAAATCGTCGCATGACGGGAGCCTCCATCAGAACGTTTCGAGCAGTGCTGTCGCTGGCCGCCTTGTTCGGGGGCATTGTATTCGCCGAGGACAAACCGGACATCGAATATGGCCGGGCAGCGGGTGAGAGCCTGCGGTTGGACGCGCACATCCCCGATGGCAGCGGGCCGTTCCCCATGGTCATCATGGTACACGGCGGTGGCTGGACCAGCGGTGACAAGCACAAGGATGTAACCGTGGTCCTGGAGCCACTGACGAAATCCGGGAAGTTCACGTGGTTCTCAATCAACTACCGCATGGCACCGACGAACCACTGGCCCGCGTGCTTCGAGGACGTGCAGACGGCCATTCGCTGGGCCAAGGCTCACGCCACGGAGTACAAGGGCGACCCACAGCGTGTGGCCCTGATGGGATACTCGGCCGGTGGACAATTGGCCTGTCTGGCTGCCGTGCTGGCCAAGGAAGACACCCGCGTGCAAGCCGTGGTCGGTTTTTCGCCGCCGACGGACATGGTTGCCGACACGGAACGACGTGGCGGCCTTAGCCAATCGCTGCAAGCCTTGTTTGGCCGCGAAACGGCGGATGATCCGACGAGAGTGCTGCTGAAGGAAATGTCGCCAATCACCTATGTCAAGCCGGGCCTGCCGCCATTTCTCTTCGTCCAGGGCGATGTTGACAAGACCGTTCCGTATGATCAAACCCTCAAGTTCATGTCGAAGCTCAAGGGAAACGGCGTCATGAACGACATCGTCACAATCAAAGGCGCGCCACACCGGATCACCGAGTGGGACAAGTTCGACCCGAGCTACAAGGAAAAGCTGATCGCGTGGCTGGAACAGAAGTTGGCCGTAAAGAAATGATTCAATGCTTTCGAGTGAAAGGAGTCAGTATCAAGAATGAGAATTATGAACGATTCGATGAAGTGGAAGCGGGCTTTTCACGCGAAGCTGTGCTTACTGCTGTCAGGGGTATGTCTGCCCATCCTCAGCGGTTGGGCGGCGGATACCGCCACACCGGCCGCCAGCGCGTCCGGCAAAGTGTTTAATGTCCGAGCATTTGGCGCGAAAGGGGATGGCAAGACGCTGGATACCGGGGCGATCCAGAAGGCCCTCGACGAGTGCGGGAACGCCGGTGGCGGCACCGTGCAGTTTCCCCCGGGCAGCTACTTGAGCAAGCCCATTTTCCTGCACAGCAGCACGACGGTGAAACTGGACGCGGGTGCGGTCCTCCAGACGACGGATGAAACCGCGGATTTCGTGAATCCCGAACGGACGAATTCGTTCATCGCGTTCGTGAACGGGAGAGATATTCACGATGTCGCGATCGTCGGCCCGGGCACGATTGACGGCGCGGGAGCGAAGTGGTGGATTCCGGCCGAAGAAGCCCGGCGCAAGACGCCGGGCTACACGCTGCCCCGACCACGGCTGATCGTTATCACGGGCTGCAAGAACCTCCTCGTGAGCGACGTGACCTTGCAGAATTCCCCGTGCATGCACCTCGTGCCAACGGATTGCGAGAACGTGATCATTTCCAATGTGACGGTTCAAGCGCCGGCGCATTCCGCCAACACCGACGCCATCGATCCCATTTGCTGCAAGAACGTCCTGATCACCAAGTGCCATGTCGACGTGGGGGATGACAACGTCGCCATCAATGCCACCCACAAGGTTGCGGGGCGCGAGTTTGCCTCCGAAAACATCACGGTCTCGGATTGCATGTTTTTACACGGGCATGGCATGTCCATTGGCAGTCAAACATCCGGCGGCGTGCACAACGTGTTGGTGACAAACTGTACCTTTCAAGACACCGAAAACGGGCTTCGCATCAAATCGGCTCGAGGGCGAGGTGGCGTGGTGGAGAACATTCGCTACACTGATATCACCATGAATAACGTGGATCCCGCGATCACGTTGACGTGCTATTATATGAACAATTCATCGGGTGATCGAGTACCGCAATCGCCTCCGAAAGTTGACCCCGCGCAAGCGAAGTCGGAACGAACACCGATCTTTCGAAACATCTACTTCAACAACGTGAAAGCCACCTGCCAGAAGTCAGCCGGCATCATCATCGGGTTGCCAGAGAGTGAGATCTCGAATGTCTTTCTGGAAAACGTCCAGATCGCCGCGGCCACGACCGGCCTGTCAGTCAAAAACGCCAAGGGGATTCAATTCAAGAACGTCCAGTTGACCAACAGGGAGGGCCCTCCGCTTCTGACCGAGAACGCCGAGGTGGACGGTTGGAAAGATCCGGTCCAGAAATGACAATGTGGGGTGCCGGCGCAAGTGTCTCGAAGTGTCGGCGCTTTAATCCTTGCGGGGATCCAAGTGTACAACATGCTCCGCTCCACTATAATTGAAGTTTCTGGAACTACACCTACACCCACTAGTCGATAGGTCTGGTCGCACTTGGTTGACGGTGGTCCGTGGCGACCCCTGGATAAGAGCGGGTTCGCGATATGAGCGAATGTGCTACGCATCGGGCATCGACTTTGTGCGAGGCTTTGCGCTATAAATTATTCAGTAGCAATGTGATTTACTGCGGTTCCGACGAAGCCAGCCATGCGAGTGGGCCGTGCAAATTTGCTGTCGGGGTACAGGGGTTTGCTAAACAAGCTGTGGAAAACTTAGGGAGAAGCATATGGGAATGCTAAATCATCCGATACAGCCTTCGAAAATTCAGTTGTGGGTTGCCGTCCTAGGTGTGAGTTGTTTGCTCTTGCAGAGCGCCAGCGCCACACTTCTCTTTTCGGAGGCATTCAACTACTCGCCGGGGGCTCTTGCTGGCAAAACAAACCCTGGCAATAGCACAGCATGGACAACTGCAGCCACCACTTTGAGCATTACCAGCGGCGACCTGACTTATCCAGGTTTGGCCGATCAGGGCGGCAACGAACTTTCCATCACCAACGGGAGCGCTACAAGTTCCATTAATACATTCGCAAATCAGACCAGTGGACAGATCTACTATTCCTTTCTCCTTGATGTGGTTACCCCGGACAGTGGCAATCAGTACTTCACCGCGATGAATCCGAGCACGACAGCTCCGAGTGGCAGCGCCGACGCCATTGACTGTTATCTCTATTCCAACGGTAACATTGGATTGCGAACGGCCGGTAAAAGTACGGTGACAAGCGGCCCGTTGTCGCTAAATACGACGTATTTCGTGGTTGAGGAATTTGATTTTTCGGCATCGACCGCCTACCTGTACTTGAATCCGACCCCCGGCGGCGCCATGCCGGCGGCCACGTTGAGTTTGGCAGGAAGCACAGCGACAGCGATCGACAATGTGGGTTTCAAAGCTCAGGCTGCCGCCACCACGGGCAGTTATCTCGTTGACAACCTTCTTATTGGCACGACATGGGCGGATGTGACTCCAGTCCCTGAACCGTCCACATGGATGTTGGTTGGATCGGGCTTGGCGCTGATGATCGGCCTGGCTCGCCGTCGTCGCTAACACGGACTTGTAAAGAAACCTCCGGAGGGCGTCCCGAATACGTTTGGGACGCCCTCTTTGCTTTCCCATGATGGCGTGGGGACAGCCTCCGGACACAATCAGAACGCTGTCTCTCGCTGGTGAGAACATGCCGGATTTCTTCGTATGCGAGCGTTTTCACTCAATGAACGGACTTGCTACGCCTCCAGCATCGACTTGTGGCGGGACTCAAGGTATAAATAGTGCTATGGTGAGCTGCGAGGTTCTCCGCAGCAGTCTTGAGGGGAATCATCTGTGGGATAGTCACTTACGACGGAAGACAGAGTGAATGCGTAACGTATGCCTTGCACGCATCCAGTAAAGGGTTTTTCTATGAAGCATCTTTTTCGCAGTGTTTTTGTTATGGCCGCAATGGTCGGCCTTGCGACACCCAGCCATGCCGTCGTCATTCTGGACGATACGTGGGCTGACGGAAACCGCAATAACACCAGCTTGCCAACGAACGCCGCGTGGTATGCCTCCAACGGTTCCGCGCTAACCACCGCGACGAATTCCATGACCCTTACGATCGGCAGCAGCGCCGTCCTGGCGGTCTCCTATTTCACGACCAATGCCGCCAGCCCTGTCCAACTCACAATCGGGGACACTCTTTTGACGACGATTACGTTTACTTTCAATGGTGTGGCTGCCGTGAATTCTTCAGAGGGCTTTCGGTTGGGCGTCTATGAGTTCGGCTCCAACCGTGTAGCCGCAGACTTCAGTAGCAACAGCTCGCAGGGTGCCGGAGTCCAAGGATACGCGTTGTTCCAGAACATGGGGACCGCATTCAACAACACCACACCGATGGACATTCGTGCACGCACGAATGTCTCGGACTCATCACTATTGGGAACGTCGGGAGACTACACGTCTTTGGGGACCGGTCCCGGCAATACGAACAACTTCAGCGGGTTCGTCAATGGCACGACCTACACGTTGCAGTATGCCTTCCAACGAACCGCAAGCAACGCGATGGCGGTTACCGTCTCCTGGTTGAATGCCACCAACGGCGCGACTCTGTTGACTTCCGTGACCGACACCAACGCCACGAATTTCAACTTTGACGGGATTGGCTTCCGTCCGTCGGAGGCGACCCAGGCAGCATCCAGTACCGTATTCCAGGAAGTCAAAGTGGAATACATCCCCGGGGCTACGGCTCCCTCGATCACGGAAGATGTGCAGGACCAACAAGTCTTCGTGAGCCAGACGGCCTCGTTCAGCGTTCTGGCCAGTGGGACGTTGCCACTTTTCTATCAATGGTATTACAACACCAACTCGCTTCTGACCAATGCCACAAGTTTCTCAATCACAATCACAAACGCGCAGTTGACGGATGCCGGCGGCTATTCTGTCATCGTGTCCAACGTATACGGGGTGGTGACCAGTTCGGTGGCCCAGTTGTCCGTGACCACTCCCGATCCTCCGACGATCATCACGCAGCCGCAGGATACGACCGTTTTGCCCGGAGACACGGCGACCTTTACCGTCGAAGCTGGCGGTTCCGAACCCCTGAGCTACCAGTGGTACTTCAACACGAGCACGCCGGTGGCTGGCGGCACCGACAGCACGTTGACTCTGACCAATGTTCAGTCCGGTGCTGCCGGCTTGTACTCCGTTGTCGTCAGCAACCTCGCGGGCAGTACCACCAGTTCCAACGCGATGCTCAATGTGAACACAAACCCCGTGGCGCCGATGTTTACTTCGGAGCCGGCTTCGCAGGTGGTCTTGGCGGGTAGCACGGCCACGCTCACCTCGTCCGCCGACGGTACCGCGCCCATCAGCTACCAATGGTATCTCAACAATGTACCGATTTCGGGTGCGACTTCGTCCACTCTGACCCTACCCAACGTCCAGACAACCGCCGATGGCAGCTACTACGTCACGGCCTCCAACAGCGTAGGCATGGCGACCAGTACCACGGCCTTCCTGACCGTGACACCGACCGTGCCCGTGGTCAACACGGAGTATAATCTGGTCGGCTTTGCCCAGGGGACGACCGGCGGCGGCGTGCTGGTGGACACGGATCCCAACTACGCGAAGGTTTATACGGCGACCGACCTTGCGAACGCGCTCAACAGCAAGACCGTTAAGGTCATTGAGATCATGAACGACCTCAATCTTGGATATGACGAAATCGAAGCGTCTGCGAAAACCAACAGCGAACCTTTCCGCTCCGGTGAAACACCATTGCTTCATCCCGTGTTGCTGGTGACCGGCGAAAGCGACGTTGATGTCCAAAAGAAAAACGGCCTGACGATTTTCTCCGCAAACGGTTCAGCCATCCATCACGCCAAGTTGAACATCAAGAACTGCAGCAACATCATCGTCCGCAATCTCAAGTTCGACCAACTGTGGGAATGGGATGAGTCGACCAAGGGACAATACGATCGAAATGACTGGGATTTCATCACGCTGGGCGACGGCGGTGCGGTGAGCAACATCTGGGTGGATCACTGCACGTTCACGAAATCTTACGACGGCAATCTCGATACCAAGGCCGGGTGCTCGGGCATCACCATTTCCTGGTGCAATTACGTCGGCGACGATGGCGCCACCAATCCCAATAGTTGGGTCTGGCAGCAGATCAATTATTTGGAACAGAGTCCGTCCAGCTATCCGATGTATAATTTCCTTCGCACCCATGGTTACAGCACCACCAACATCGTCACGATCATGCAAGCGCATGACAAGACGCACCTGGCGGGTCAAAATGATCTCGACCCGAATAACGCGACCATCTCGATGACCTTCCACCACCTGCACTTGGGCGTCTGGGATCGCTGCGTGCCGCGCCTGCGGGCCGGCAACGTGCATGATTACAATCTCTATGTGGACGACACGTTGGTTCTGGCGGCTAGGCGCCTGCGCGATTCGATTGCGGCCACCATGAGCACCGCCGATCAAAATACGCTCAACAACACCTATAGTTTTGAACCACCCGTCAACGGCACGATCTCCACGGAAAGCGGAGCCATTTTGGTAGAGAAATCGGTGTATATCGATTGCATAACCCCACTTCGCAACAACCAGACCGATCCGTCGGATCCGGAATACACCGGCAAGATCATGGCGCTCGATTCGATCTATCACTTTGACAATACCGATGGCTCGACCACGGATTACCGGGGCGACAGCACGAATGCCACCGGATTCGCCGACTTCGGTCCAGCCCAGGCGCCGATCATTCCCTTCTCGTGGAATTTGACGGGCAACCAATTGCCCTACACGTATTACCCGGATGATCCGGGCCAACTGCAAGCCATCGTCACCAGCCCCACGGCGGGCGCCGGCGCGGGCGTGCTCACGTGGAACAAGACCAACTGGTTGGTGACGTCCTATGCGCCGACGGGGCCGATGATCGTCGCCAGTCCGCAAAGCCAGGCCGTTTCGACGGGCCAAAGCGCCACCTTCACCGTGGTTGCCGGCGGCAGCGCGCCGTTGAGTTACCAATGGTACTTCAACACGAATACACCCATCGCCAATGCGACCAATTCGACGCTGACCGTCACGAGTGTCCAGTCGACCAATGTGGGCGCCTATTCCGTTGTGGTCAGCAACAGCGTGAGCGCCGCCACCAGCAGCCCGGCGATGCTGACGATCCCCGTGGCAGATCCGTTCTCCTCTTGGCAGTCAAACTACTTCGGGTGCGTCAGTTGCCCACAGGCAGCGCCAAACGCGGACCCGCTTGGCAAGGGCATCAGCAACACCAACCAGTTCCTGCTGGGCCTGAACCCGACCGATCCGTCTTCGGTGTTCCGGATTCTCAGCGTCGTGCCACAAACCAATGGCGAAATGATGATCACATGGGCAACGGGCGCCGGGCCATCGAACGTGGTCCAGGCGACCAGCGGTGATGTCAGTGGCAATTACGCCACCAACTTCTTGGACATCAGTGGGCCGCTGGCCGTTCCGGGAAGCGGAAACGCGACGAACAGTTATCGTGATGTGGGCGGCGCGACCAACAACCCGTCCCGCTACTACCGCATTCGTCTCGGACCGTAGCGCGGTCCCTCGGTGCGAAGAAAGGGCGGGCGTCGGCGTCGAAGCGCAGGCGTTGTTTACCACCTCGCCGGTCGCGCTGCAGAACGTCGGTGGTTTTATTGATTTTCAATTGGTGTTCAACGACACCTCGAACCTTTTGGCCGGCACAAGCGCGCAACTCTACATGGGACTGTACAATTCCGGTGGCGTTGCGCCCCTCACAGACAATTCAGACACCGTGACCAATACGGGCGGCGTTCAGAACTGGCTGGGGTACGTAGGGATGACGGCCACGAACAACGGGGCTTCGCAGATCTTCACCCGCCCGGCACAGACATCTGGAAATGAGCAGGATCTACTCGGCAATGGGAACAGTTCCAGTTTCGCATACAAGAATCCCCAGGGAGTAATAGTAAACGGTGCCACTGCAACATCCTCAGCGGCGTTGACCAAGGGCAGCACGTACACGAACGACCTCAGAATATGGATCAGTGCCGCCGGTGTGCTCTCCATCACCAATACCCTGTCCAGCGGCGGGAGTGTTCTCTCGCAGACGTTCGGCACCGCCGGGGGTGCCACTAATCTGACCAGCACCTTCGATGGTCTGGCGTTCGGTTGGTATTCGAACGGGGCCGACGTTCCGTCGGCCATGGACGTCGATTCCGTCACAATCACCACGAGTATCCCCGAACCGTCGGCGTTGGCGCTGCTCGCAACGGGCCTCGCCCTGATGATCGGACTGGTTCGTCGCCGCTGTCGCTGAGGGAGCGTGTTTTTTGAAGACTCTCGGGGCCGCCTCGTTTTCGGGGCTCCCCTCTTATTTTTTTGACTGCGCGTGAGCACGATGGCCCGTGGCAACCAGAATCCGGTGTCTCATTGCTTGGCCAGAAGCCAGCCTTTACACAAGAGCGCGGTCATTCAATGAACGGGCTTGCTATGCTTCCAACATCGACTTTTGGCTGTGACGGAGGTACAAAAACAGGCGTCGGTGTATTTGCGCTTCTGGCAGGGACGCATCCGCGAATGGGGTGAGCAATCCTCCGATAGCCAATGATGTATAGGCATAGTCCGTGCTCGGGATAAACAATGCAGACGTTTTTAGAAAGGGATAAGAGATGATCTCGGTAAATCGCTTTCCGGCTTTACGATCGAGTCCCCCCAAATCAATCAGGAGCTTCGTGGCCGGCGCCTTGGCATTGGCGCTGGGATTGTCCATTGGCGTCGAGAGCGCCCAGGCGACCGCATACAATTGGACAAATACCGTCGGAGGCGTTTGGTCGTCTCCCTTGTCGTGGAGCCCGAACGGCGTCCCGGGTCCATCCGACACGGCCAGCTTCACCACCCGTGGCACGTACACGGTCACGTTCACCAACAGCGTCATTGTCAGTAACCTTGACGTAAACGCTCATTCGAGCAGCAACGTCGTCCTCACGCTGAATTTGAACGGGAATTCGTTGTCCCTGATCAAACCCAGCTCGTCAAGTCCCACGGCGTTTTTTGTCGGAGGTTCCAGTAGCGGCAACAACACCCTGTACCTCTGCTCTTCCACCGGTGTGGGGGAAGGCTTGTTCGTCACCAACGCCGTTTCCCAGCGGGCGACGATTGGTGACGACACGACGGGGCTGATGATCGTGACCAACGGGTTTGTCCAGATAGGGGCGGCCGGGGTCAGTGGCAATCAGTTGGTACTGGGCAACAATGGCGGCTCCAGTTCCAGTGGCACGCTCGTGCTCAGCGGCCCCACTGTCTCCTGGTCCAACAACGCCGCCATCCTCATCGGCAACGACTCCTCATCGTATGGAAACTCCCTGATCATTTCCAATTCGGCTTCGATGACCTGCGTGGGTGCCTCGCTCTCGGTGGGCGGCGCTGCTTCCGGCCCAAATTCGCTCCTGTTGGACTCGGGTGGCCAGTTGTTCGTCACCGGTGTCGGCGCCAATGTTGGCACCAGCGCGGGTGCCGGCAATTCCGCCACGGTGCGGAATGGCGCCATTTGGGATCTCGGAAACACCCCCCTCGCAATCGGAAGCAACGGAGCGAATAATTCGGTCACGATCGGTATGAACGGAACCGTATCCAACGCGCTGACCGTGACCATCGCACCGGCCAACTCGCTGATCCTTTCCGGCGGTGTGGTCCAGGCAGCAATGGGCATTACCAATGCCTCGGGCACCGTCGCCGGGTTCGGCACCGTGATCGGCGAAACTATATTTACCGGCACCGGAACCTTGACCCCGGGCTTCGGAAGCACCGTCGGAACTATCGTTGCATCCAACGACTTGACGCTCGCCTCCGGTACCACGACCACCATCAAACTGGACAAGAACCAGATCGGCAGCAACGACTTCCTTAACGTCGCTGGCGCCCTGACCGAAGCCGGCACTTTGATGATCACCAACGTGGGCGTGCCGCTCACCGGGGGAGAGATCTTCCAGATATTCTCCTCGGCAACTCCAACCGGCAATTTCGCCGCCACCAATCTTCCATCACTGGCTTCCGGTCTGAATTGGAACACCGCGCTGTTGGGATCCGCCGGCATCATTTCCGTATCGACCGGGCTGAGCGTGACCGGTCCGACGAATCAGTCCGTCGTCGTCGGCGCCACTGTCACGATCAGCACCGTCGTCACCGGCAATCCCGCGCCCTCGTTGCAATGGGAACTCAACGGCAACGACCTGTCGGATGGTCCCACCACCAACGGCGGCTCCAGCATTACGGGCAGTCTCACCAGCACCTTGACGATTTCCAACGTGCAACCGGGCGACGCCGGCCAGTATTGCCTCATGGCCACCAATACCAACGGTGCCATCACCAATTGCATGCTCTTGTCAGTCTCGGGCGGGCCCACGCCGCCCACCATCATCGGCCCGAGCAATCAAAACGTCGTCCAGGGGAACACAGCGACGTTCAGTGCCTCGGTCTCGGGCACACCCGCGCCCGCGATCCAGTGGCAGCAAAACAACGTCAATATACCGGGCGCGACCGGCACCCCGCTGGTCCTGACCAACGTGCAGCTCTCGCAGAACGGCTACGTCTATTCCATCATCGCCAGCAACGCGTATGGCGAAGCGACCAACAGCGCCACCTTGCAGGTCACCGTGCCATCGGCCAACGTCGTCCCGGCGCTGCCCAACATTCCCACCAATACGTTTTACATCACCAACTACGGCGCTGTCGGCGATGGTGTGACGGACAACTCCGGCTCGATTCAAAACACGATCAATGCCGCCGCCGCCGCGGGCGGTGGCACGGTCATCGTGTCATCCGTTGGCATGCTGACCAACTATTTGAGCGGGCCCATCAACCTGACCAATAACGTCAGCCTGCTGATTAGCAGCGGTGCGATGTTGCAGGCGCTCCCGAAAGCTAGTTGGCCCAATGCCAATACGGCATTCATCACCGCGACGAACGTTCACGATGTCGCGATCGATGGATCGGGTGTCATTGACGGCCAGGGCTCCGGCTGGTGGCCAGATTCCGGCGCAACGCGGCCGCCCCTTGTCCAGATGGCTGCGACCGAGCGGATCCTCATCCAGAACGTCACGGCGCAAAACCCGGCCTTTTACCATTTCAGGCTGATCGGCGGAAACGGCGACATTACGGTCCAGAACATTACCATCAACACCGAGACCAATTCACCCAACACCGACGGAGTCGATGTCTCGGTCACCAACTGCCTGATCCAGAACTGTTGGATCCAGGATGGGGACGACGACATTTGCATCAAAAATGATACGGGCCTCCCCTCGGCGAATATCGTCGTTTCCAACTGCACGTTTAACGGCGGTCACGGCATATCGGTCGGCAGCAACATTTCCGGCGGGTTAAAGAACTTCACCGTGAGCAATTGTACCTGGAACACCACCATCTACGGCATTCGTTGTAAGTCCGACAATGCCGCTAGCGGCAGCGGCTCGGGTGGTTTGGTGCAGAATCTCAGGTATTGCGATCTCACCATGAACAGCGTGGAGTATCCGATCGTGATGTACAGCTATTACAACGAAGAGGGCACCCCCGACGACATCAGTCCCGAGGACGCGGCCGGCGAGGACGTGGATTCCACCAACAACTGCGTGATCTATCGCGACATTACCTTCAGCAACGTGACGGCGACGGTGTCGAGCTTGGGGCAGCATGTTTCGGCAATGATTTGGGGACGATTGGAAGTGCCGATTTCCAACCTCGTCTTCGACGCCGTGAACATCGTGCCTACCAATCGGACGTTCACTGTCTTTAATGCCCAGGCTGTCCAGATCATCGACTCCAACCTGGGTACCCCGATCAAGACAAACGCTCTTACCCTGTTTAACGCGCAGGTCACCATCACCAACAGCGTTCCCAGCACCAATGTGGTGACAGTGTGCGGAGCGGTTGTGCCGGGGACCAACAACATCATCGGCCTCGTTAACGGGGTCGCCACGATTGGCGATGCCAGCGTGCTCGGCCCTGATCAAGTTCTCACGGTGGGCAGTGGCACGCTCACGGTGAGTAACGCCGTAAATCTAAGCGGCGCGACGCTGAACTTCCTGCTCGGCACCAACACCGCGAAGATCGCCGCGACCGGCAGTCTGACTTTGGGTGGCACGCTCAACATCAGCGACGGTGGCGGATTCACCACCGGGACCTACACGCTGTTCACCTATAGTGGCGCGTTGAGCTACAGCGGACTGACCATTGGCACGACGCCCAACGCCGGGTATGCCTATGCGATTTCCACGAGCACAGCCGGGCAGGTGAACCTGCTGGTTTCCAACGCGTGCCCCGTCGGCGCGGCGGGCTCGATCACCGGATCCAGCGCGGTCAACGCCGGGGCCAGCGCCGTGGCGTACTCCATCGCCAGTGTCAGCGGCGCATCCACCTACAACTGGACCGTGCCGTCGGGCGCGTCCATCGCCAGCGGCCAGGGCACCACCTCGATCACCGTCAACTACGCGTGCTCGGCTGCCAGCGGCAGTGTCACAGTCACGCCCTCCAACGGCAGTTGCAACGGCACGGCCGGCAGTCTGTCGGTCACCGTCACCGGCGTGGGCGCGGCGGGCTCGATCACTGGATCCAGCGCGGTCGGCGCGGGCAGCAGCGGCGTGGCATACTCCATCGCCAGCGTCAGCGGCGCAACCACCTATACCTGGACCGTGCCATCGGGCGCGTCCATCGCCAGCGGGCAGGGTACAACCTCGATCACCGTCAATTACTCTTGCTCGGCTGCCAGCGGCAGCGTCACAGTCACGCCCTCCAACGGCAGTTGCAGCAGCACGGCCAGCAGTCTGCCAGTCACCGTCACCAGCGTCGGTGCGGCGGGCTCGATCAGCGGCCCGACCACCGTCTGCACGGGACAGACCGGCGTGGGCTATTCGATTTCCAGCGTCAGTGGTGCGGCGACCTACGCATGGACCGTGCCGACCGGAGCGACGGTCGCCAGCGGCCAGGGCAGCACGTCAATCTCGGTCAACTGGGGTTCGAACGCCGGTAGCGTGACAGTGACGCCGTCCGCCAGCGGGTGCGCCGGCAGTGGCTCCAGTTTGTCCGTGGCGGTCAATGCCGCCCCGGGCATCGTGTCGGGTCCCTCGCCACAGGCCGTCTGTAATGGCGGGTCGGCAAGTTTCACCGTCTCAGCCAGCGGCGCAGGTCTGAGTTATCAATGGCAGAAGAACGGCTCGAATATCAGCAACGGCGGCACCGTCAACGGCTCGACCACGACCACGTTGACGCTCACCGGCGTGGGCACGGGCGATTCGGGAGCGAGCTTCGATTGCGTGGTCAGCGGCACGTGCAGCCCGCCCGCGACCTCCGGCGGAGCGACGCTGACGGTCAACGCCGGTCCGGCGACATTCAATGTAACCGGCGGCGGTTCCTACTGCGCGGCCAGCGGCGGCGTGACGGTCGGCCTGGATGGATCGGAATCGAGCGCGGATTACCTGTTGGAACTGAACGGCAATCCCACCGGTACGCTGGTCGCGGGCACGGGCAGCGCGATTTCGTTCACGAACCAGACGGCGGTGGGCACGTACACGGTGATCGCGTCCAACGTGACCAGCGGATGCACGGCGACGATGAACGGCAGCGCGAGTGTGACGCCGGGCGATCCGTTTACGTGCTGGCAATTCCAGTACTTCGGTTGCACCAATGACGGTACCCTTTGTACGCAAGCCGCGGCAAACGCGGATCCCTCCGGCAAGGGCATTAGCAATACCAACCAGTTCCTGCTGGGGCTGAACCCCACGAATCCGGCTTCGGTGTTCCGGATCATCGCGATCGGCCAGACGGGCGGCACCAACACGGTGACGTGGAAGACGTCCGGCGGCGACCTGAACGCCGCATCATTCAACGGCCCGACCGTGATCACCAACATCGTGCAAGGGTCGGTAGGCACGGCCAGCGGCGGCTACAGCACCAGCTTCGGCGATATTAGCGGCCCGTTGATCGTTATGCCGCGTGGCGACACGGTGACGAACTACCCGGATGCCGGTGGGACGAATCGGTACTACCGCATTCGTCTCGGACCGTAGCGCGGTCCCTCGATGCGAGGAGAGAAGGCGGGGGGGTGGCTGGCGGTTCCGGTCTGTTTCCGGACGCAGGGGACTGCGCTACAACGTGCCCGGTTCAAGGCCGAAATAGTTTTTTGCGTTGTGATAGCAGACGTTACGAACAAGCTCCGCCAACATCTCCCTGTCGTGCGGCAGGTTGCCATTGGCAACATCGCGCCCGATGAGATGGCAGAGGAGTCGGCGGAAATATTCGTGGCGGGAGTAGGAGAGGAAGCTCCGCGAGTCGGTAATCATCCCGACAAACCGGCTGAGCAAGCCGAGGTTCGATAGCGCGTTGATCTGCCACTCCATGCCTTCCTGCTGGTCGAGGAACCACCAACCGCTGCCCAACTGGAGCTTGCCCGGGACGCTCCCGTCCTGGAAATTCCCGAGCATGGTGGCGAACGCATAATTGTCGGCGGGATTCAGGTTGTACAGGATGGTCTTCGGCAGCCGGTCTTTCTGGTCGAGCTTGTCAAGGTAGCGGGCCACCGGCTCCGCCTGCGGCCAGTCGCCAATCGAGTCAAAGCCGGTGTCGGGTCCCAGCGTGCGCATCATTCGGGTATTGTTGTTGCGCATGGCACCGAGGTGGAATTGCATGACCCAGCCGCGGGCGTGATATTGTTCGCCCAGCCACAGCAGGATGAAACTGCGAAACTTGTCCGCCTCCGCGCGCGACACGGTCCGCCCCGCCCGCGCCGCGTCGAACACCCGCGCCGCTTCGGTTTCGGTGCAATCGTCGGCGTAGATATGATTCAACCCGTGATCGGACAATCGGCAGCCGTTCGTGTGGAAGAAATCGAGCCGCTTCACCAATTCCCCGAGGAACGCGGAGAACGTCGGGCAGTCACCAAGCTTGCTCACCCACGCCGTCCACGCCGTGGGTTGGTCTGCCGCCAGCGCCTTGTCGGGACGAAACGTCGGATATACCCGGGTGCGCAGGGCGCCCGATTCGCGAATTCGCCGGTGATGCTCGAGAGAGTCGGTCGGATCGTCCGTCGTGCACACCACGACGACCCGGTTGGTTTCGAGAATCCGCTGCACGGGCATCGAGGCCAGCTTCTCATTCGCTTCGTCCCAGATCTCTTTCGCCGTGCTTTCGTCGAGGAGTTTGGTGATGCCGAAGAAGCGTTTCAGCTCGATGTGGGTCCAGTGATAGAGCGGGTTGCGCAGCGTGTGCGGAACGGTGCGGGCATAGGCGAGGAATTTCTCCCAATCGCTGGCGTCGCCGGTGCAGTATTTCTCGGGCACGCCATCCGAGCGCATGGCCCGCCACTTGTAATGGTCGCCGGCGAGCCAGATTTCATAAAGGTTGCGGAATTGCTTGTTCGCCGCGATCTGGTCGGGAGGGAGATGGCAATGATAATCAAAAATCGGTTCGTGCGCCGCGATCTCGTGATACAACTCGCGCGCGACCGGGGTTTCCAGGAGAAAGTTCTCGGTAATGAACGCCCGCATGGACTTATCCATTCGCCAACAGCGAAAGGTGCTTCGTCAGGTGTCGCTCCACCAATTCTTCGTGCAGCGCAGTGTGGTTCTCCAGTATTTCCAGGATCCGCGGCTTGTAAGTCGGGTGCGTGAGCACCGAGCCAAAGGTCACATGCAACAGTTGTCGGCCCGCCACTTCGTCCAGGAACAGGGGTTCTTCCTTGGGCCCGGTGAACTTCGGCAGGGCCTTGACGTGCGCCAGCGTGGTGGAGATGTGGTAGCTCTGGCGATCCATCTCGAACCGGCCGCGGCAAAACTCGACGATCTCGGCGAATACCTGCGGGGTCGTACGGGCCACGACGCGCAAGCCTTCGAGGTAACTGGTTCCCGATGTTTTCACGTGGAGCAAGGGACCGCATACGCGGCCGAGAATGGGATAAATCGCAAATTTGTCCGAGCCGCTGTGAACGCTGATTTTGTAGGGGCCGCAATACCGCGCAATCTCGAGGTGGTCGCGCAGGGACGCCTCGAATGCCTTCACGTCGCCCTTGTAGTCGATGCCCTTTTCAAAATCGCCAATGAACCGAGGGGCGACGCTGATCACGCGGGGAACCGCCAGGCGGCGAAGTTCCAAGCCGATGAACAAATGGTCCAGCACGCTGGTTGGCTCACTGGTCTCGTCCACGCTGACTTCGATCTCGAACGGGCGCGTGTCCATCGTCTTGGCGATGTGACGGCCCATGAGGCTGACGTGCTCGAGGGCACGCCCGTATTTTATCGCGGCGCTCCGCAGTGACTGGGCATCGAATTGCAGCTTCCCAACATTGGGGACATCGAACTTGCGTCCCAGGTACGCCGATTCCAACTCGGCCTTGACCGTGCCTTTGCCGACGTGTTCGGAAGGATCGATCGTGAAGAAGCAGAAACCGGCCGCCGCCATCCGGTCGACATGTTCGGTCGTCTTCAAATGGTCCGCGTCGGCTCCCCACTTGCCGCTGTAGCCGTGCTGCGCGAGCGCGGTGATGGCGGCCTTGATGACCTGCTGGGCCGTGCGCTGCGTGCGTTCCAATTCGCGAATGGATTGCTGCGCGAAGATCGGGGCGAAATCGAATTTCTGCGCCGCCGCAAGGTGCCCCGGCGTGGCCAACCCGAAGCGATCACCGAACCCAAAAGATTTCACGAGACCCAGTGTCGTGGGGGACGCCACGGGTCTGGCGAGGAACGGGACAGCAGGGGTCGTTTTTCTTGTTGCGGGGCCAGCAGGTGATGTCGTATTCATTAGGTGTCACAATAAGTTATCGGGACATATGTCGGTCCAATTACATCTTACGACGGAATGGTTCACTCGCCAATGCGATTCGCATATCTTGTTGCATCATGATTGTTGAGACTACTTGGATGCGTGTATGAGCTTGCTCCCGAAGGCGTTACATTTACCGCCACCTGGGCGCCCGCGTTGGGTTTGTCCGGAAAGCGCCCAGCTTGATCTGTTGTATCTGGCGTGGGGACATCGGCAATATGGCCAAAACTCCATCCCTGTGTCCCGGCATCCCGGCTGGCATTATGTATTGGTGAATCGGGGCAAGCCAACGTTGGTCCTCGAAGACGAGCAAAGGACGCTCAGTGCCGGCGACTTTTTGGTCGTCGACCCCGATTGCGCCAGCGGTTGGACGGACCGACCCGATGGCGTGGCGGACCTTCTGGTGTGGATCTGGCGAAGCGGCCCGCGTTGTCCGGAGTGCGCCGTGGAATCGGGAGGCTATCGGCAATGGACGATTGGCACGCGCCTGTGGCACAAGCTGGAACAGCTTCACGGGTTGTGTCGCCAGGAAGTGGAGCGACCCGACGAATTGACCAAACTCGCGATTGAGCAGTTGCATCTGGCCATTGACGTCACCGTGGCCCGGCATGTCCAGCGCAAAATCGGGCCGCCTGAACCCTCGTTGCGGATGGAGTTGGCCGTGCGCTGGATGGCCCAGAACCTGGCCGAACCGAATCCGGTCACGGCGCTCTGCGAGTACCTGCAAATTTCTCCGGCCACGGTGGTGCGGATGTTTCAAATGCACCACGGGGAATCGCCGGCGGTCTATCACCAGCGTCTCAAAATGGCGAGGGCCCAGGAATTGTTGGAGACCGAACGCTTCTCCGTCAAAGAAATTGCGTACGCGTTGGGGTACAAGCACCCGAACGATTTCAGCCGGGCGTTCAAGCAATTTGTCGGCAGGAGCCCGAAGTCGGTCGGCGAAGGCCGGAACTCGCGCAATGCGTCGCACTGACCGGGGATCATTCGCTGGGCAACAGCAGTCCCTTCATCGTCGCGTTTGACCAGGACCGGCTGATGGCGGTCTTCTGACCGTTCAAGTTCGCCAGGACAACCTCCACGCGCGCCGTGCTCCCAGAAGGATCGCCGATCGGGACAAGGCACGTGACTTCGTTGGTGGTTCGCCAGGCCGGGATGAGTTGCGTGTATTTGTCGGTGTTGGAATAGACGGTTGCTGCCTGGATCGCCAGTAATTCCCCGGTATCCAGGGACACGATACTCACGTGTCCCTGTTCGTCGACGATGGACGCCCGCTTCTTGTCAGGGCTCAGCGCAAAGCGGTCCACCCGGTCTGGAAGCCGTGAGATGTCGGCGGGATGCACGATCGACTCCAGGGTTGGTGTCGCGCCAGGTCGAATGGCAAACAGCGTCAGGTGGCTCGGCTCATCGGAAGTTAGCGCCGGCAAACGAATCGGGGCTGCGGCGAAGAGAATCCGACCGTCGGGGAGACACGCCACGCGAGTGAAGGTCTGTCCTAGGATTATTCCGGCGACGTCCTTGGGATCCTCGAACTTGGCCAGCAGGAGTCCATTGGTCCCGCAAACGCGGCGGCTCGTGATGGTCCCAAGTTGAGTACTTTTCTGAAGCAAGTCGTAGGGAACCGTGGTCTTGGGGTAGACGAGGTCCTGGCCGTCCGTCGACCAAGCGGCTTCGGTTACATCTTCGTCCACCCTCATGGGAGAACTGTTTGTGGATTGCGGGATGACGTAGAGGGCCGGGCGGTCGGGTTGTCCGACGGCAAAGGCGATGGCCTGCCTGCTCGGCGAGGGAAACACCGCGATGATCTCGTCCGGGACACGGGCCAGCAACTGCTCGGCTGGCGGGTCAGACGGCAGGGCATTGCGGGTGCCAAGTTCGTAGATGTCGGGGATAAGATTCGTTATGGAGATGGAGCTTGCGGTGAGAATGGGGGCAAGAATTTTGGGGTTTGTTTGTTGGAGATACAGCGCGACCGATCGTGTGAGCCATTCGGCGTTGTACGTCTGCCCGACGACGTCGTTCTCCCATTTCTTGTACTCGGGCGAATCGCCGAACTTGGCCCAATCACCATGGTACGCCTGGATCACCTCCACCATGCTCGCGGCGGCATTGGTTGTCTTCCCGGCGCGGTCGGGGCCGAGCAATTTGGCGTATTCATCCCAACTGGTGGGTTTCACCGTGTGAACGGCAACGACCCGCCGCGAATCCGGAAGCCAGGCTTTCGCGTCGGTCGCGTTGCCCAGGACCTTGCCGGTACGGTCAATCAGGAAGGTGGTATTGTCCGCCCCCTGCACGAACGCGTGCTCACCATCCGGCGCCCAACAAACCCAGTCCGTCGGGTCGCAGCCGGCGCAAAGCACGAGAAGGCCGGAGACTGCCAGAAGAAACCATTGTGAGAGTAATTTGCCAGAATTCATTTCACTATCTCCTTTGCGTTCGCGTCGGCGGCTGCCGCCGATGCGAGCAGGTACAGCCGTTGGTTTGACCAGAAGGGAAGAGACTCGATCTTGCTTTTTACGAGGGCGGCGCGGCGTGACGACGGCATCGATACGCTTTGGACCGATGGCGCGAGTGAGACTGTGTTGTCCTCGTGCCGGAGGCTGGCGCGGAGTGCCAGCGCGGTGATGCCTGCGCCGATCACAAACGAGGCGGCGAGGGCCAGCGCTCGTTCGGCGCGATGACGCCAGACGAGCCGATGGATTTGATTGGGCGGCTCGATGGCGAGCACGGGTTGACGAACGGCCTCGCTGGCCAGATGCACCACGCCCTGAAATTCCCGGGCCCGGGTCGCCGCGGGTGCGTCGTCGGCCAGGTAATCCGCCAGCAGCGCGTCGACGTCGGGATCGAGGCGTCCCAGCGCACGGTCCAGTAGCAAACGTTCGATGACATCCGGTTTCATGGGTTGGTTTCCTCCTGCTGGTTCATGAGGTCGCGCAACTGGCGCACGGCGTTGTGCAAGCGCGAACGGACCGTCCCGACCGGGACATCCAGCACATGGGCGATTTCTTCGTAGGACAATTCCTGTTCCAGCCGCAACTCGAGGGTATCGCGCAATTCGGTGGACAAACTGCCGATGGCCTCCCGCATGACGGCGAGGCGGTCGTCCTTCTTCTCGGCAGGTTCGTACCAGAGCTGCGCGACGGGCTCAGGATCGCGTTGGCGGCGGTAGTGGCGGGCCAACATATTGCGGGCGATGGCGAACAGCCAGGCGCGGGGGATGGCCACCTTGGCCAGTTGATCGGACTGGCGGACGACCTGCAGGAAGGTTTCCTGCAAGAGATCGCCCGCGGTCGCGGCATCGGGACATCGCCGCGCGAGGTAGTGGTACAGTTCGCCCGCGTGCTGCCCATACAACCGGCCAATGGTATCCGTGTCGGATTGCACCTCTCTGAGATTGTCTCCTCTCTCTGAGTAGTTGCAAGCCGAACCCGAAAAGTTCACGCCGGATGGGGGAATGTCGGTTGTGCGCCGGGTTGGCCCAAAGGCACACCACACCACCGTGTTCCCTTCGGCGCTTCACTCCGCCGCGAACTAGGCGGCAGCCTTGTCCTCGATATCGGCCACTTCGAGGTTGGGGACGAGGACGTGGACGATCAGCAACGCGAGGAGGTAGGCGATGCTGCCCATGAGGAAGACGGGGAAATAGTTGCCCGTGTGTTTGAGGACTTTGCCCGTGACGAAGAACAAGATGAGTCCGCCGATCGCGCCGAAAAAGCCGCCGAGGCCCGTGACCGAACCGACGAGGCGCTTGGGGAACATGTCGCCGGCGAGACTGAAGACGTTGGCCGACCATGCCTGGTGGGCCGATGCGGCAATCGTGATGAGAATCGCGGCCACCCACTTGTTGTCGGTCGTGGTCGAGAACGCCACGGGCACGACAAACGCCGCGCAGATCAGGAGCGTGATCTTGCGGGCTTTGTTGGTGGTCCAGCCGCGTTTCATGAAGGACCCCGCCAGCCAGCCGCCGGCGATGCTGCCCACGGAGGCGACGACATAGATGAGCATGATCTGGTATTCGCGGCCTTTGGGGTCCAGGTGGAATTTTGTATTAAAAAAGTCCGGCGAGCCGAACAGGTAGAACCACCAAAAACAGTCCGTCATGAGCTTGGCGGTGGCGTAGGCCCAGGTCTGTTTGTGAGGGAACAGCCGGCGCCACGGGATCTTGACAGAGGGCTCGACGGTGTCGCCCTGGATGTACGCCAACTCTTCCTTGTTGACCCGCGGATGATCTTCGGGTTTTCGGTAAATGGCCAGCCAGGCGACGATCCACAGGAGATCGATGACGGCCGTGATGATAAACGCGCCTCGCCAACCCACCGTGGTGCCGGCAATGGTGATCGCGGAGAATTGTGTCACGACGAAGGGAAGACCCCAGGGCACGAGAATCCCGCCGACGTTGGAACCGGAATTAAACAGACCGGTGGCCAGGGCACGCTCGCGTTTGGGGAACCATTCGGCGGTCGTCTTGATGGCGGCGGGGAAATTGCCGCCCTCACCCAGGCCGAGCAGGATGCGGCAGATGAGGAAGCCGGTGACGGCACTGCCGAACACGTGCCCGATCTCGGGCGCAAACGCATGAGACATCGACGCCAGCCCCCAGAAGGCACAGGCAAAGACGAATCCCCAGCGCAAGCCCATCACGTCCATCAACCGGCCCATGACGAGCATGCTGACCGCGTAGGCGGCGCTGAAGGCCACCTGCATGTTCCAGTAATTCTCTTCGGTCCAACCGAAGGTCTTTCGCAGTTCGGGAGCCAGGTTGCCAAAGACGCCGCGGTCAATGTAGTTGGCGGTCGTGACCCAGAACAACAGCGCACAGATCACCCACCGGTAGTTCGTCATTCTCTGCGCATCGGGCGTCGTTGCGGAACCGGTTGCCGGGGTCATGTCAGATCTCATTATTTATCCTCTGCTCGTGATGTTGTCCTAGCGTCCCATCCAGCCGCCGTCCACGGTCAGGATCGTGCCGTTCACGTACTGCGCAGCGCGCGAAGCCAGAAAGACCACCGCGCCCTGCAAATCTTCCGGTCGTCCCCAGCGCCCGGCGGGAATTCGGTCCAGAATCGCCTTCGCGCGCGCGGGATCCGCGCGCAACGGCGCCGTGTTGTCGGTTTCGATGTAGCCGGGTGCAATCGCATTGACGTTGACGCCCTTGCCAGCCCATTCGTTGGACAGGGCCATCGTCAGTTGCGCGATCCCACCCTTGCTCGCGGCGTACCCCGGTATCGTGATGCCTCCCTGAAACGACAACAGGGAGGCGATGAAGATGATCTTTCCCTGGCCGCGCTCAAGCATTCGTTTGCCAATCTCGCGGGCGAGAACAAACTGCGCGTTGAGGTTCACCTCGATCACGCGGTCCCAGTCCTCATCGGAATGCTCGGCCGCCGGCGCGCGACGGATCATGCCGGCGTTGTTCACCAAAATATCGATCGGCCCGCCAGACGTCGTGACTTCACGAATGAACTGGTAAAGAGCCTTTCTGTCGGCGAAATCGCAAGTGAATCCGTGAAACTTCCTCCCCAGCCTGGTCACGCGCGCGGCCACTTCTTCGCCGCTTTTCCGCAGCGAAGTGCTCACGCCAATAATGTCCGCTCCCGCTTCGGCCAGCGCTTCGGCGAGCGCCATTCCGATGCCGCGCCGGCATCCCGTCACCAGGGCAGTTTGACCATCCAGTCGGAATTGATCGAGAATCATTTCAAATCCTTGACGGCGATCTGGTCCATGTCGGTGAACTCCTGGTTTTCCCCGCCCATCGCCCACACGAAACAGTAATGTCGCGTTCCCGCACCACAGTGAACGGACCATGGCGGCGACAACACGGCTTCGCCGTTGCGCACGACGAGATGCCGCGTCTCCGTCGCGTTGCCCATGAAGTGAAATACCGCGGAGTCCGCTGGCAAATCAAAATACAGGTAGATCTCCGACCGCCGCCCGTGCGTGTGCGGCGGCATTGTGTTCCAGATGCTGCCTTCCTTTAATTCCGTGAAGCCCATGACGAGCTGACAGCTTTGAATTCCATCTTTGTGGATGTATTTGCGAATGGTGCGCTGATTTGCATCACGTTGTGTACCAAGCTCTACCGCAGCAGCTTTGGCGGCGGTCGCCAGGCGTGTCGGATGTGCCGCGTGGGCCGGGTAACTGATAAAATAGAACCAGGCAGGGTCTTGTGCACTCCCGCTTGCGAACTCGACCTGTTTGCTTCCACGACCGATGTAGAGACAATCGAGTTTTGCGAGGGCAAACTCTTTGCCGTCGACGGTAATCGAACCCGTTCCGCCGACGTTGATGACACCGATCTCACGCCGTTCGGTAAAATACGTCGATGCAAGTTCTTTTGCCGCACCCAATACGAGTTTTCCCGAAGTTGGCACAGCGCCGCCGATCACCGCTCGGTCCAAATCCGCGTAAACCAATTGAATCATTCCCGTCTGAAACAGATTCGGCACGAGGAAGCCGGCACGAAGTTCATCGGTTGTCAGGTGCGAATAACGCTCGATGTCGGGTGCGTATCTGAGTTCCATGGTTGTGGTGGCCGTCTGGTGTTATCGCTGGACGCGCGCGCTGCCGCCCCCCATGACCTTTTCCACTTCCTGTTGTGTGGCCATGGAGGTGTCGCCGGGGGTGGTCATGGCCAGCGCGCCGTGCGCCGCGCCATAGTCCACCGCCTGTTGCGGGTCACCCGTCTTCAGGAGACCGAAAATCAAGCCGCTGGCGAAACTGTCGCCGCCGCCAATGCGGTCGAGGATTTCCAACGCCGGATACTGGCGGCTCTCGTAAAATTTGCCGTCCATCCAACAAGTCGCGCTCCAATCGTTCCGAGTCGCGGTAATGACCTTGCGCAACGTGGTGGCTGCGACCTTGAAGTTCTGGAATTCGCTCACCGCCTTCTCGATCATCTTCTTGAAGGCGTCGGTTTCGATCCTGGTGATGTTGTGGTCCATGCCTTCGACCTCGAAGCCGAGGCCGGCGGTGAAATCCTCCTCGTTGCCGATCATCACATCCACGTATCTGGCAATCTCACGGTTGACCTCACGCGCCCTGGCCTGGCCGCCGATACTCTTCCACAAGCTGGGACGATAATTCAGGTCGTAGCTTACGATCGTGCCGTGCGTGGCGGCGGCCTTGACGGCTTCAAGGGTCAAGGCGGCCGTGCTCTCGCTCAACGCGGCGAAGATGCCGCCCGTATGGAACCAGCGCACGCCGACGTGACCGAAAATCTTTTCCCAATCGAAATCACCGGGCTTGAGCTGGCTGGCCGCCGTCTGACCACGGTCCGGCACACCGATCGCCCCGCGGATGCCGAAGCCACGCTCGGTGAAATTGACCCCGTTGCGCACGGAGCGCCCAATGCCGTCGTCGGGTCGCCAGAGAATGTAGTCCGTGGCGACGCCGCCCTGCATGACGAAATCCTCGATGAGATGGCCGACTTCGTTGTCCACGAATGCCGTGCACACCGCCGTCTTCAACCCGAAGCATTTGCGCAGGCCGCGCGCGACGTTGTATTCGCCGCCGCCTTCCCACACCTTGAACTCGCGCGCTGTGCGGATGCGTCCCTCGCCGGGATCGAGCCGCAACATGATTTCCCCGAGCGAAAGTTGGTCAAATGTGAACTTGCCACGAAGTTTCAATGGCATTTCTTGTCTCCATTCAGTTCCGGTGCGGCCTTGACGTCCACTTTATCGAGGCCGACGCTATATTTGCTGATGACTTTCAGCCGCGGAAGCGACTTCTCGATGGCGGCGCGGGTGATCGCAGCATCGCCGATGAGCCAGCCGTCGAAGTCGCCCTTGCTGACGAGTTCCAGCATGCGCGGCTCGGGCAGGGGACCGCGGCCGCGAACGAACTCGAAACCAGCGTCCGCCATCAGTTTGTGATGTTCGCGGGGGATGTCCTGAAAAGAGGGCGTGGTCAGAAGAATCCGTCTCATGATTTGACCATAATGTCTGGCCGGCAAAACCGCCGTCAACACGAATATCAGTGCCGAACCGAAGCTGAGGGATTCTGCACCGGAGGTCGTTGACGTGATGAAATCGATGGTTGTGAATCGTGCGGGCTCACGGCAGTGGCAAGGCCCCCAGCGCGCGCAACTGCCGCCTGACATCCTCGTGGTTTGGGTCGATCCGCAAAGCTTCACGGAATTGTGTAATCGCCGCCGCAGCCTTTTTCTGACTCTGCAGCGCGAGGCCGAGATTGTAGTGCGCATCGGCGGAATTCGGCACAAGCACCAGCATCCGCTGGTAATTCTCGATGGCCTCATCGAGACGATCTTGCGCGGCCAGTGCGTTGGCGAGGTTGCCATACGCGTCCGCATAATCCGGTTTGATCTGGATGGCTTTCCGGTACTGCTCGACGGCTTCATCCAGCCGTCCTTGGGACGCAAAGACAACTCCCAGATTGTAGTGGGCCTCGACCAGATCGGGATCGAGGCGTATCGCTTGCTCGAACTGTGCCATTGCCTCCATTGCCTTGCCGGATTGGAGCAGGGCGTTACCGAGGTTATTGTGGGCAACGGCATAATCGGGTTTGATCTGCAACGCGCCTTCATACTCGGCGATCGCATTCGTCACGTTTCCAATTTGGAGCAGGGCATTGCCGAGATTGAAGCGGGTTTCGGCCTGATTGGACTTGATTCGCAGCGCGCGTTCATACTCGTCGATGGCTGCCGGCACCTCGCCCAATTGGAGCAAGACATTTCCCAGATTGTTGTGTGTCTCAAGATTGTCGGGCGCGATACGGACAGCCTGCTCATAGTGTTCCCGCGCCTCCGACAGCATCCCCTTGTTCTTTAATATGACTCCCAGGTTGTTCTGCGCCAACCAGGAATCAGGATTCTTTGCCAAAGTATCGCGCCAGAGCGTTTCCGGGTCCCGATAGACATGGGCCTGTTTCCACGTCGAGACTCCCAGCGTGAACAGAAGGACGGCTGCGGCGAACTTTCCAAGATCGCGGGTTTGCGGGCCGGCCCGCTGGGCAATCATGGTGGCCACGCCGACAACGGGGGCAATCAGGCCGATAATCGAATAGTATTGCCAGCGATCAGCGACCAGTGAGTATCGCATGAAGTAGACGTTGAAGAATCCCAGGGCCGGCAAGAGCATCATCGTGAAATAGCCCAGGCCAAACAGCCACGGCCTCCCCCACCGTTGACGATAATGCCAGCACACCAGCAAACCCGCCGCCCAGAGCAGTCCCGGGAGATAGGAGAGGAGGGTGTTCGGGTCGATCTGCCATCGTGGATAAGCGAAGCACAGGTTCAGCGGCAGTAGTGCCTTGTACAGATAAAACCACAGCGCCCATCCCGCTCCCGCCAGCCGTGACCAGAAGCTGTCCTGCCGCACGATATCGGCGGCGATGGCCCGGTGATTTTGGAACCAGACCGTCACGCAACCCAACAAGCCTGCAAGCGCGAAACACGGGAGGCTGCGCAATGCATCAGTCAAGTCCACTTTCCCCCGTCGCCACCACGCAATTCCCAGCAACACCAGGGGCAGCGTGACGACCGCCGCCTTGCTCAAGAGCGCCAATGCGAACGTTCCCAGGGCAAGCCAGTACCAGCGCCGATGGCCTGTGTCTTCAAATTTCAACCACCCGAGCAGTGTCGACGCAAGGAAGAGCATCGCGAGCGTGTTCTTGCGCTCGGCAATCCAGACCACAGACTGGACATTAACCGGATGCACGGCAAATACCGCAGCCGCCAGCCACGGTGCCGGGACCTTCAGCCTCGTCAGGATACGCCACCACAGTGTGGCGCTCAGCGCGTGGAGGATGATGTTGACGACATGGTAACCCAGGGGATTCTTGCCCCACAACCGCCATTCCATCCACCACGTCGTCGAGGTCAATGGCCAGTAATCAGGTGGTTCCGTTGTGCACCAGAAACGGTATAAACCATCGTGCATTTTTATCAGATGATTGTTAACAATGAGGGTGTCATCATCCATGATAAACCCGGCTCGGAACGCGGGCAGGTAGGCCACGATCGTCAACAAGACAATGAGAGCGGCGGGCAACACTGCCGATTCCCAGGTCTTTTCTATTGGCGATGGCAGTCTGTTCGTCACATTATTGAGTTTCCACCACACTGTCAGTAGGCCGTCGGCGGCTGACGGAGCATGCCCCATTCATGTGCCACTTCCCAAGCCTGCTCTCACGGAACAGCCCGCGCTCGCGCCAAGTTACTTTGGGCCTGGATATAATCGGGCTTGATCCGCAGCGCTTGCTCATAGTGGCCAATGGCCTCTGGCACTTTGCCCAGCCGAAACAAGCCATTCCCCAGGTTGTTGTGCGCCTCGGCATAATCGGGATTGATGCCCAGAGCCTGCTCCCAATGTCCAATGGCCTCCTGCACCTTGCCCAGCCGAAATAAGGCGATCCCCAGATTATTGTGCGCCTCGGCGTAATCGGGCCTGAGCCGTAGCGCCTGCTCGTAGTGGCCAATGGCCTCCGGCAGCCTGCCCTGTCGCATCAAGACGATCCCCAGATTATTGTGCGCTTCGGCGTAATCGGGCCTGAGCTGTAGCGCCTGCTCGTAGTGGCCAATGGCCTCCGGCAGCCTGCCCTGTTGAACCAAGGCGACCCCGAAGTTGTTGTGTGCCGTGACGTAATCGGGTTGGATCCGCAGCGCCTGTTCGTAATGCCCGATCGCCTCCTGCACCTTGCCTGCCTGGAACAAAACACTCCCCAAGGTGGAATGCGCCCGAGAGTTGTTGGGATCATTCTCCACGGTGTCCAGCCAAAGGGTCAACGCCGAGTGGTAATCCTGATTGCGTTGGATTGTCAGAGATGTGAGCAGTGCCACGACGGAACCACCCACCACCCATCCAAGCACAACGACCTGCTGCTCGTGAAACAGCCGTTTTCCGAGCGCAACCGCGCCGATCACGATCATCGTAACCACGGATGCCAACGGCAGATACATCCGGTGCTCGGCCATCGGTGACCCCACAATCGGCACCACGCTGGAGGTCGGGGCCAGAATCACGAAGAACCAGGCCCCAACGTACCCAATGGCCGGGTGCCGCTTCACCTCGAACAAAACGACGGTTGCCAGGACCGCCAGAATCAGTGCGTATGGCACCACCGCCGCCAGATGCCCTGTCGGCACATAAAATCCGTAGTCGAAAACCAGCGGATGCGGCCACAGGGCCAGCCCGAGGTACTGCACGACCGCTCGACATTCCGCCAGCGCATAAGCCCACCAGAGCATCCCGAGGCCATAGCCGACGCCGCGGTCGTGCAAACCAGCCATCAAACAGCCCAGCAACAGCCAACTGCTGGCCAATCCCAGATACAGGCGACGGTGTCGCGCCCATGCTTCCCGAAAGCTCCCGCTGACGAAGGTCCTATCGTACAGCAGCACCATCACGGGAGCCGTCACCATCACTTCCTTGCTCGCCACGCCCAGGAAACACGTAGCCACGGACAAGGTGAACCACCCGATCGATCTCCGTGATTCCGCACCCCGGATGAAGCCATACAGGGTCAGCAGGTAGAACAGTCCCATCAACGACTCGCACCGCTGGGAGATGTACGTCACGGCCTCGGTCTGCAACGGATGAACCGTCCAGATGACCGCCACCGCCAGGGCTGCCCACTCCGCCGCCGCGCCGAATCGTTCCCGCAACCCTGGCCGCACCAACGTCCGGCGCACGATGCCATACAGCGTCAAGCCCGCCAGAACATGCACGGCCAGATTAAATGCGTGATACCCCCAAACGGCCGCCCCCCCCAGCACATGGTTGACGGCCAGGGAGAGGTTTACGATCGGGCGACCTCCCACGAACGAGGCGGGGGGTGGCGATAGCGCCTTCCAGATCGGCCACAGATGGTGAATGGTCGGATTATCCTCAACTGAGGGAAGATCATCCAGGAGAAGTGGCACCGCGAAGCTGTTGTGGTACGCCGCCAGGGCGGCGAGGACAATCATTCCGCCGCCAAGGATGGTCTTCCATCGGTGCGGTGAGGCAGCGGGTTTCACAACCTTGGAAAACCCGAGTGCCGTAGTACCCCGCGACATGGCCGGATGGTAACAGTCGCGCCCCGTCAAGTCTAGCAGGGTATTGAAAGGTATCCGTCCGGCGGAGGACATAGGGTGAAATTGGTTCCGGAGCGGACGGACGACGACGGCAACGCTGAATCCGAACTCGGTGCGAGGACCAATGCTCAGAATCGGCTTGTCAGCATTGTCAAAAGTGATGCTGAGAGCGATGGTCAGAGTTTATGGTCCACGCGACAGTCGCGGGGTGTAAATCTTATGGGAAATATCGGATTACAAGCCTCCGGAGCGGCGAACTCCCGCAGATGGGACGAAGCTACAGCATGTCCGAGGCCGCGCACCATCGCTGCCCTGCGAAGAAACGTGCCAGTGCCCCATTTTGACTTGACCTTTGGCAGGCAGGCGGGAGTTATTCGTTCAACAAATACGAGGTTGTGTGGAAATGGCCGCCAGCGCGATGAAGAATGAGTGGAGAGTATTGGCCGCAGTGTGTGTCTTGGTCGTGGGGGTCTATGTGTGTGCGGCCTACTCCGGCTTCATGGCAAGGCCGCGCCAACAGGCTGCCGACGCTTTCCACAATCAATTGGTGGAGGGCTTTCAGGCCGGCCAGCTCAACTTGAAGGTGGACGTGCCGGCCGGACTCACGCAACTTGCGGACCCCTATGATCCAACCGCCAACGCTCCGTATCGGACTGCGAAGTATGGGCTGTACGACCTGAGCTATTACAAGGGCAAAGTGTACTTGTACTTTGGGGTTACGCCCGCCTTGCTGTTGTTTTGGCCGTTCGTCGCCCTGACCGGCCATTACCTTTATGACGGACAAGCCGTGGTGATCTTTTGTGCCCTGGGTTTTCTGGGCAGCGTGGCTATGCTCTGCGCGCTGAGGCGGCGGTATTTTTCCGACGTGAGCGTCTGGGTCGTCGCAGCCGGCGCGCTGGCGCTGGGACTGGCGACGGGTGTGCCGATGCTGTTGCCGCGGTCCGCGGGTAACGAGGTGGCAATCAGTTGCGCGTACATGCTGACGATGCTGGCGCTCGGGGCAATCTATTGCGCCTTGCACCAGCCGGATCGGAGATGGCTGTGGCTGGCGGCGGCCAGTGTAGTGTACGGGCTGGCATTGGGGGCACGGCCCACGTTGGTATTTGGTGCGATGATCTTGCTGGCGCCAGTGGTGCAGGAGTGGCGGGAACGGCGCACGGTTTGGCCGCTCCTGATGGCGGCGGTCGTGCCCATCACACTGATCGGGTTCGGGCTGATGCTCTACAACGCACGGCGGTTCGATAGCCCGTTCGAATTCGGCATTCACTATCAGCTGCTCTCGGGCCGGCAGACGACACAGCAGTTTTTCAGCTTGCGATACCTGTGGTTCAATTTCCGGGTGTATTTCCTCGAACCGGTCCGGTGGGGCCGTCATTTCCCCTTTGTGCGTGACATCACCGCGCCACGCCTCCCTGCGGGGCACGGGGCGATGGATTATCCCTTTGGTATCTTGTGCGACATTCCTGTGGTATGGCTGGCGTTGGCTCTGCCCCTGGCGTGGCGCGGACGGACACGGGAGTCGCGCTCTCCTCTGCTTCAGGGGTTCATCGCGGTGGCAACACTGTTCTGGGGCGTTTGCGCATTGATTGTTGACCTGTACTATTACACGGGCAATCGATTTGAGACGGAAATCCTTCCCACGCTGGTGTTGCTGGCGGTGATTGGGATACTGGGCTTGGAGCGGGCACTGGCTGACCAGCCGGACTGGCGCCGTGCGGCACGCTGGGGGTGGGGCCTCCTGCTGGGTTTCTCGGTAGCGTTCAACCTGTTAGTGAGCGTCGAGCGTTGCGCCGACGTGTACGTTTATGCCGGAGCTTCCATGCAGGAACTGGGCAAGATGAGGGAGGCCATAAAGCTGTTCCAACAGGCGCTGCGAATCGATCCCGATCACGCGGATGCGCACTTCAATCTGGGAACTGTCTTCTTGCAACAGGGGAAGGTCAGCGACGCCATCGAGCATTATGAACAAGCGTTGCGGATCAAGCCCGATTTCGCCGGGGCACACAACGACCTGGGGGTCGCCCTGGAGCAAGCAGGCAAGTGCGAGGATGCCATCGGGCATTATGAGCAAGCGCTACGGATCCAGCCCGATCTCGCCGATGCGCACAACAACCTCGGGATCGCTTTGGCGCAGACGGGTAACATCAAGGAAGCCATCGCACAATACGGGCAGGCCCTGCGGATCAATCCCGATTATCCCCAAGCGCACGTCGATCTGGGAAATCTCTTATTGCAAGAGGGGAAGGTCAGCGATGCCATCGGGCATTATGAACAGGCGTTGCGGATCAAGCCCGATTACGACAAGGCACACTACAATCTGGGGGTGGCCTTGGAGAAAGCGGGGCGAGCACCGGAGGCAATACAGCACTACGAGCAAGCGCTGAGGCTTCGGCCAGACCTCACTGCGGCTCGAAACGCGCTGGCGCGACTGCAAAACAGTCAATAAGTGGGCGGCAAAGAGGACGGAGTCTTTGCGGAGTGTCACGGCCCCGCACATCTTCGTCCCCGGCTGACGGGAGAGCACCCAAACACCATGCAGCAAAACTTGTAAACGGGAGGTTGAACCCGACCGTCTGCCAACTTCCTCAAACTGACGGAGCCGCCCCATTTCTCCTTCGCTTTGGCCTCGCCCACGCCGCTGGCGTTGAACCGCCTGATCTCCGTGATCGTCGTCGCCTGCCGGCCCCGACAGCGCCAAGCGAACAATGGCTGGAAGGAAGGCCGAATTACGGAGAAGGTTGCCGACCCCCACAAAAGAGGAAGAGCGTCCCGAACGCATTCGGGACGCCCTCCTGAAGGGTCATGTAGTACTTTGAACTCAGCTACGACGACGGCGAGCAACGAGCCCGACGATCATCGCGAAGCCAGACGCGAGCAACATCCACGTGGATGGCTCGGGGATATTATCGATATTCCCGGTGGTGATCTCGATCAAACTGGTGTCCTGGGTTTGAACGAGGCTGGACTTTTCCAAGAACCCAAAAGCCAAGGAATCGAATTCGACTGTGGCCGGGAGGACGTTGCTCAAGCCGCCGTAGGCATATTCGACCGTGCCGCCAGTGCCGAGACCCGCAAACAGCGTATTGGTCACAGCGATCTGGCTTGCGCCAGTTAGCGTAATCCGGAAATCCTCGGTGTACTGGGCGCCGTTTGTCAGAGCCAAGGTGGACGCCGAGGCGCCATTGACAAGGTTTGAACCCTTTGGATTGTCGTAGGTGCTGGAAGCGACATCATTAAACAGCAAGTCCTGACTTCCGGCCGAGACGGCCTGGGCCGCGCGCTGATTCATTTTCGATGAGGTGCCGCCAGAACCGTATATCTGGCTGTTATAACCCGTCCAACCCTGGACTCCGCCGCTGGTTGCCGTGAAGGTTCCCATATTGGTCGTAATCGGGGAAACCCCGCCGGAATTAAACAGCCCGATTCCCAACTCATTTTGAGTGTTGCTGGGCGTCAGGTTGGCGGTGTCCGTGAACTCGAGAATGAAGTCGATGTAGTCTCCCGTGTTCTGCAGCACGACCGGTGTGCTCGTAAAGATCGCCGCCGCTTCCAAGAAGGTGGAACTCGACGATGGCAGTTCCATGTTCAGATCACCGCTTGCGATCGAGGCGGTGGCGCCCTTGGTCGACGTCATATCATAGCTGGTCGACGACGCCGCGGGTGTTCCCCCCGGTGTGCTCGTCTGGTTGATTGTGCTGCCGTTGTCGAAATTATCGACGAAAATATTCGTCGGCCCCGGTCCCGGATATTGCGCTGACGCCGGCCGGCTGAACAGGACGCATGCTGAGGCAGCCGCAATCGTGGCTACCATGACTACCCATTGATTCCTTATCTTCATGACCCTCACCACTCCTTCTTTAATACCTCGTTTTGCTTGTGTGCTTGACCCTCTAGAGCCCTCACACACCTATTCTCCACGTTTCTACTACTTCTTGCCCTCTGACCCCGAACCGCGGGGCATCTCTCGTCTCTCCAGACGAGAGATTTCATTACACCAGATTCCTACTGCAAATTAAGAGCGCAGCCGCCGGGTGTTCACCGAGTCGTGAACGAAGGCACTTGTTATTCGCTGTCATACCTTTCATTTCCGTGCGGCTGCGCTGATCGCTGCTTGAATTCTCCAAAATATACCACTGTTTCTTCCGTTACGGTGACGAGATGCGGTAGTACCGGGACGGGGTGTTCGTTGCTCCACCCACATCCACATAATTGGTCGTGGCGGTGGTGACGACAATATTGGCCAGGTTTGCGAATCCGCTCGCCGAGTAGCTGCCGTTCGCCGTGCCCGTGGTGACCTGCACGTGGTTGTTCGTCGTACCGTTCGTGTTCCACTGGAGCAAGATGTCGTGGCCGCTGTTGACACGGGTGATCGACGTGATCGACGGCACTGGCGTCACTGGCGGCGCACAGTTCGTGCAGCCAACGATCAGATTGATCTGACCGGGTGTGCTGGTGCTGATTGCGTAGGTGAGGCTGGGATTTGGAACTGTCCCGATCACCGGAGCGCAAATGAACTTGTTGCTATTGACACCCACGAGGGACGTTGGATACGTAAACAACGTGTAGGTGGTGTCGGTGAACCCGCCCGAGTTGACGAAGTTGATGATCCCGTTAAGGACGAGGTCGTTGTTGGAGACCAAGGCGCTCGCAGGCGGATCCGCCTGGCCCAATCCGACCGCAATGGGATAATAATTTGTGCCCAACGAGATTTGCAATACCGTGTTCGTGGCCGTGGTGAAGCCATTGCTCAGAACCAACGCTCCGACCTGGTTGCTTACGGCCGTGAAACCGAGCGCGTTGTTGAAGACGTTGCTGCCGGTATTCAGGCTGCCGACAATGGTGCCCCAGCCCTGAAACACACCGTAGTTGGTAATGCTTCCGAGGTAGGTCAGGCTTCCGCCGCCAAAAATCCCACCGTACAATGCGAGGGTGTTGCTGGTCGTGATGGCGATCTGGGTGGCGTTACTCACCACACCGCCGGCCTCGACTATAAAGAAGTTGCCTGTGGCGGTGGTGCCGCCGGCGGCGCAACTGCTGCAACTGATTCCCGATTCCATGGTCGCGGAGTTTCCCACGACAATGCTGTGGTCGGGAATATTGATAACGCCGCCATTCCCAACGATGACGGTATTGTTGTACGATGCCGAAGCGGCAGAAAGCGTGCCGCCTCGATTGCCGACAGTCAACGGCGAGCCTCCGTTGACCGCGAAATACCCGCCGTCGGTCACGACGAACAGGCAGTTGCTGGAGCCGGTGGTGGAGCTGCTGCCGATTCTAAAGGTGCTGGCCGCCGTAAGGCTCGCTGAATTCGAGATGATGACGGAATTGCCATAACTGGCGTTCGTGTCGCCGATGGCAAACTGGTAGGCTTCCCAATACGTGTTCGGTCCGCTGATTATGACCGTTCCGTTTCCCCCGCCAGATCCCACGTCCACGACAACACTGGCCGAGGTGTTAATAAATCCATTGGTGAAGATCAATGTGCCAACGCCATCGTGGCCGACGATAAAGCCCGTTCCCTTGACTATCAGGCCGTTGTTCGGGGAAGGGGAAGACGCCAGATAAACGATCGAGGTGCTGTCAACTCCATCGGCAATTTCAAAGTCAGTGCCACCGCCCTGCAAGTAGAACGTTCCGCTGTTGTTCACGGTCAGCGTGACCGTGGCCGTGCTGTTCGACGCGTTATTGAAAAAGTTGCTTTGGATGTTGAGGTTGCCGACAGTGGTGACAGTTACCGCGTACGTCCCGGAATTCGTAAATATGGCAACATCGGTCTCCGATCCTGGCGGTTGCGTAACTGGGTTGGCCGGATACGTGGTCGCCGCTACGCCGTTCGTAAGCACCCAATTATTGGCATCCTCCCAAATGCCATTGTTATCGGCACCCGTCCACCAGTAATTCGTGGACTGCGCCTGGCTATTGGCGACGACGATGAACAACAAGCCGAGGCCAATCGCTCCGGCGGTGATATGTTTCGCAGATCGTGACCTCAAAGAAAATTTTGAAACTGAGTTAGTAGGATTGTTTTGAAATGCGCGCACGACTGCTCCCGTCTGATTCATCGTGAATCTCATGGTTTTTCAAGCCCTCGCGTTTTGAGGTGCCCTAACACCGCTTTCCCAACTTATACTATACACCAGCGTAGGAGGCTCTCGCATGCCTTCTCACCCCGTTCGTTGTAAACCACATTACTAAAATTGGGAGAAATGTCAATGCCTATTCACCGTTCCTTGCCTAGCATATGCAATCACTGACAGGGGAAGCTCTCAGAGTTGAGACCAGGCCTGAACCTCGCCGGACTGGCGCATTTTGCAAACGGTTGAATGCCATTTTACCGGAATTTGCCGACAAGTACACTAGCGGCAATCTTCACGGGTGACAGCACGCACATCCCACGGTCTGACGGCAATACAGACACTTTCGGAAGTCACGCGGCCTTACGCTGGCATTAATTTGTCAAGAAGTATATTGGGGGAGTTGGGTCGGTTCCATAACTGTTCGTGCAACCGATTGCAAGTAAGGAGAGCAGTTCGTGATGCCGTAATCATTGCTTCAAAGCCCCGGAGTCAGAGTCTAAGGCGGTTGGATGCGCCGAAGCCAATTGGGCGGGTTGTGCAATGGCAAGCTGCAGCCGGAAAAATCCTGCCTCACTGAATCCGCCGCCGCGTTGTTTTCGGTCGCTTGTCCGCCTTTCACGAGTCTGGCCCTTGACACGTTAACACTCCCAACGGAAACATTCTGATTGGATGACATACAAAAGTGAAAGCAGGTTCGATCAGTCACGGAGGGGGATCGAAGTCGTGGTGTTTCACATTTCGGTCACTAGCAATACGAAGCAGGGCTACGGTTCGATCCCTGTCGGCGACACACCACACCGCCCTGTTGGCTCATGTCGCCAAGGACACGGGCGGCACCATCATTTTAACACGTGGCCTGCGACGCCGGGTGCTGTGAACCGTAACGCCTTCTCCCAAGATACTGGTCTCCCGAAGCGGTTTGTCAAAGGCGCATCGGGGGTAGCATACCTAATCGCTGAGGGAACAGGCTCTTGAAATCGGATCTCCGGCGACAGCATATTTCTTGCAAAGTCTCTGAAAGAAAGTAAGCTTTCGGCAGTATAGAGCGGACCGACAATGACCAGGAACAAGCGCGGTCTGAGTATGAACCGAAGACGGGGCAAGATTATTGTAAATAGTTTTACAACCGGAGGCGCAGCCGATCCGATGCAAATGAAACAGAGCAGGAACAAAGCGTTTACCCTCATTGAGCTACTGGTGGTCATTGCGATTATCGGCATCCTGGCGGCGATGTTGTTGCCGGCGCTGAACAAGGCGCGGTCGAAGGCGCAACAGGCCAATTGCCTTGCCCGACTGAAACAATGGGGCCTCGCGATGTCCATGTATGCCGACGATTACGGCGGTTATCTCTATGATCCTGTGCATTGGCAATCGACTACGTTTCAAGATTACAGTGGCGCTGAGTGCACGAATGCCTACCTGCGTTACATGGCGGGGAGTTCGGGGTCGCTCAGCAAGATTTATGACATGAGAACGTGTCCGATGCGCGAGAGCCAGCTTGGGGGGTTGCCTGGTGTTATGCCTCCAAATGCGGCACAATATACCTTCGCCCAAAACGAGCCCAACTTGCTTCAGAATGGGGCATACTCACCCATGAACCCCAATCCCGCGAATAGCTCTGCATATTTTTACCGTGTCGATACAGTGCCCAAGCCCTCTGAATTTCTGGTGCTGTGTGATACCGATGGGAAAGAATATGAGTTTGACCAAACGAAATTGCCGAACGACTTTTCGACTTCAGAAATAATGAACCGGCATGGTGGGGGAATAAACACACTCCGTGCAGACTGGCATGCGGAATATGTCGAAATCCAGGCTGTCATCACCCAGTGCAAGAGTATTTCCCAGAGTCAAAACACTTGGTTTATGGGCGACTAGCGACGACTTGCTGGATGCGGACGGTGTTGTCGGGTTGAGTCAGGCGCAAGTCAAACGCGTCTGTTGCCGCGATGGATTAGCGACAGTCGGATGTTAGGACGGAATCCGACACTGATGGCTGGCGCGAAACGTGGAGGTAATCGGTGAGATTCCCGCGCGCAAGTTCAGGCCGTGTTTTTTTATGGGAGTCAGGGAAATTCTGCAGGGGCTATGCAGCCGATGTCATGCGAGCTGGGGAAACCGCTCCCACTTATCAGTTCATCAATTGCGTTCGTTTTGCGTCACGACCTGTTGGGATGCACGAAAATGAACGCGGTGAAGTGGCAAACAGCTTGCTGGGGATGTAATGTACACTGTGGCGGGCGACGTACCTACGGATGATGGCGCGTCCCTCTTGGATAAACACGGCGCGGGCACAAGAACATGTAGCGAGAGGGGTTTCTGATGACAAAGCATACGGGAACGCGGTGTTCGGCGAGGCGCACGGTGAAGCTCCAAGTGCAAAACAATCAACGGTCGCACAGGCGGTTTCCTGCCGCTTCTTGGCGGAGGACGACCGCTTGGGCCGTCTTGTTGTTGCTGGCAGTCGCCAAGTCCGGGCACGCCGACCCGGATTTGCCGATCATTCCCACCACCAATTTCAATGTATTGAGCTTCGGCGCGTATGGCAACGGCGTCTCAAACAACGCGACCGCGATCAACAACGCCATCACTGCAGCCAACGCGGCCGGCGGCGGCACGGTAGAGATCCCAGCCAACGGCACGTTGAGCACGTATCTGGCCGGGCCTATCACCCTGAAGAGCAGTGTCAATCTGCAGATCGACGCCGGGGCGATGCTCCAGATGTTGCCGATGAGCAGTTGGTCCGGCACGACCACTTTCATGGAAGGAAACACGCTCCATGATTGCGAACTTAGCGGTGGCGGCACGATCGACGGCCAGGGGTCCTCTGGCTGGTGGACCTGCGGCTGTTCGCGACCGAATTTTATAGAGTACGACCATACGGTGAGGATTCTGATCCAAGGTGTGACACTGCAAAACCCACCGACGTTCACCCTCTACCTGAAAAACAGCGATGGCAATGTCACGATCCAGAACATGACCATCAATACTCCGGCCTCACCAAACACCGACGGGATGGACATCTCCTCGACGAACATGGTGATCCGCAACTGTTACATCAGCGACGGAGACGACAACCTTGAGATTGGAGGCAATGGCGCTCCGGCCAACAACATCACCGTGTCCAATTGCACTTTCGGCATCGGACACGGCCTGTCGATCGGCAGCGACACCGAGGGCGGGGTCAACAATCTTCTCGTGAGCAATTGCGTCTGGAACGGGACGGAGTACGGCATCAAGGGCAAATCGGACACCGACCGCGGGGGCGTGATCCAAAACTGCGTGTATAAGGATCTCGTCATGAGCAACGTGAATTTTGCCATCGCGTTTTACAGCACTTACAATACCGTCGGAGCCCCAACAAGCAGCTTCGACTATACCCCGGGGGACGCAGCCACGTTCAGCGATAGCGGCTCGCACACCCCGATCTTCGAAAACATTACTGTCAGCAATTTGACCGCGTACACCATCGGCGGAAACGTTGCCGGGTGGTTCTGGGGGTTGCCGCAGGCGCCCATCAGCAACTTCACGCTGTGCAAGGTGAACATCTCCGCCCCGACGAAAACCTTCTGCATGTATAACGTCCGCGGCGTCCAGATCATTAATTCCAACCTCACTGCGCCCAACACAAGCACGAACACATTGACACTCTATAATGCACAATTCACCGTTACCAATAGCGCCCCCAACGCCAATACCGTGACGATGACCGGATTGTGGGCGCCATCCAACACCGTGCTGTCCCTGTTCAATGGTCTGGCCGAGACGGCTGACAGCGGTGCTTTCGGCGCGAATCCGTTGCTTACATTGGCCGGCAGCACGCTCACCGTGAGCAACAGCATGAGCCTCGGCGGATCATCCACGCTGAATTACGGCTTGGGGACAAATGCCACGAAAACGGAGGTGACCGGCAATTTGACCTTGAGCGGCACGCTGAATGTCGCCAATGCCGGCGGATTCACCAACACGGCGTACACACTGTTCACCTACGGGGGAACATTGACGTATAACGGCCTGACGGTTGGCTCGACGCCTAATCCGAGCTTCACCTACACGGTTTCCACCAACACGTCCGGTCAGGTGAACCTGATCGTTGCGACACCCTGCTCCGTCGGCTCGGCAGGCTCCATCACCGGGTCCAGCTCGGTCAACGCGGGGAGCAGCGGGGTGGCGTACTCAATCTCCAGTGTCAGTGGCGCAACCGGCTACACGTGGACCGTGCCATCAGGAGCGTCCGTTGCCAGCGGTCTGGGCACGACCTCGATCACCGTCAATTACTCTTGCTCGGCTACCAGCGGCAATGTGACGGTCATCCCCACCAACGGCAGTTGCAGCGGTGCGTCCAGTAGTTTGGCGGTCACCATCACCGGCGTGGGTGCGGCGGGTTCGATCAGCGGCCCGACCACCGTCTGCGCGGGACAGACCGGCGTGGGCTATTCGATTTCCAGCGTCAACGGCGCGACGACGTACACGTGGGCTGTGCCGTCGGGAGCGACGATCAGTGGTCAGGGGAGCACGTCCATCACGGTCAATTGGGGTTCGATCGCCGGTAGCGTGACGGTGACGCCGGCCAATGCCAATGGGTGTACCGGCAACGGCTCCAGTTTGTCCGTCGCGGTCAATGCCGCCCCGGGCATCCTCTCAGGTCCCTCGCCCCAGACCGTCTGTGCTGGCGGGTCGGCAAGTTTCACCGTCTCAACCAGCGGCGCGGGTCTGAGTTATCAATGGCAGAAGAACGGCTCCAATATCGGCAACGGCGGCACCATCAGCGGCTCGGGCACAGCGAGCTTGACGATTTCGAATGCGGCGGTTGGCGATTCGGGAGCGAGCTTCGATTGTGTGGTCAGCGGCACGTGCAGTCCGCCGGCGACCTCCGGCGGGGCCACACTGACGGTCAGCGCTGGTCCGGCGACATTCAATGTGACCGGCGGCGGCTCCTACTGCGCTGCTGGCGGCGGCGTGACAGTCGGCTTGGATGGGTCGGAATCGACCGCGGATTACCAATTGGAATTGAACGGTAGTCCCACCGGTGCGTTGGTTGCCGGCACGGGCAGCGCGATTTCGTTTACGGACCAAACGGCGGTGGGCACGTACACGGTGATCGCGTCCAACGTGACCAGCGGGTGCACGGCAACGATGAACGGCAGCGCGAGTGTGACGCCGGGAGATCCGTTTACGTGCTGGCAATTGCAGTACTTTGCCTGCACCAACTTGGCGATCTGTCCGCAAGCGGCAGCGAATGCTGATCCGCTCGGCAAGGGGATGAGTAACACCAACCAATTCCTAGTGGGGCTGGATCCGACCAATAGCGCCTCGCTGTTCCGAATCGTTTCGGTCGTGCCGCAGGGCACCAATGTCGTGATTACGTGGACGACGGCGGGCGGACATACGAATGCGGTGCAGGTCACCAGCGGGGACGCCAACGGCGGATACAACACCAACAACTTTGCGGACCTCCCGCCTTCGCAGACGGTCCTGCCCGGTACTGGTGGCGATACCTCGACCAATTATGTTGACTCGGGCGGAGCCACGAACAATCCATCCCGTTACTATCGTGTCCGCTTGGTTCCCTAAAGCGAGGCACGTCGTGTGGAGATGTCTTCGTAACGGGGAAGGAGCAGGACCCGTCAGGGAGCGTGGTCAGCATGGGTTCTGTCATGGCAGGGTAAGCTGGTAATAAGTGTCTTCCCTGCATATGTTCCCGTGTTTTACAGCGCATTTTCTGTCCATGACCGTTTTGGCTCTCTGTGTCGAATTGCAGTCTGGAGCAGCGGATGATATGTTAAACAGGGAGTACGGGAAAAGAATCGTGAGACGGTAGCGCCCGGTGGTCGCGGTTATCAGCCCACCAGTCATTGCTCGGACGCAACTGTCCCAGATTCCCTTGTAAGAACATGGATTCCGTAGTGTTTCGTTTGGAAAGGGCATGTAGGATGAGGCGATTCGGGATAGTCATTCTTGCTTCGGTTGCTGTCTTAGGGCTGGCGTTGCCCAGCCAAGCCACTGTTTATCTGAACCAGACCAACTGGACCAACGGCAATCGCACGAGTCAAAACCTGCCGACCACGTCAGCCTGGTTCGCCTCCAGCTTGGGGTCGCTGACGACGTCCGGCGGCGCTCTGGTCATGAAGGTGACGGGCAGCTCTGGCATGGCGATCACCTATTTCACTCCGACGACCAACAGCCCCCCGATCCAGTTGAATGTTGGTGACACGTTTACGGCGACATTCGGTTTTACCTTCAATGGAGTGCCAACTCCCGGGAGCGCTTCGGAGGGCTTTCGGATCGGGTTGTTCGATTTTGCCAACGGAAGCAATGTGCCACTACGCGTGACGAACGACGGCTCGTTCAGCAGTAGCTCCCAGGGACTCTTCGTGCAAGGGTACGCGCTGTTCGGCAAGGTGTACGGGACGTTCGCCGACAACCAGCCCATTGATATCCGCAAACGCACGCTCCTGTCCGACAGCAGCCTGCTGGGAGCGAGCGGAGATTGGATTTCAATAGCCAAAGACCAGCTCAATACAAACTCATTTGACGGCTTTGCCAATCTGACCCCGTACAGTTTGCAGTTCGTTCTCCAACGGACGAACCTTACTTCGCTGGTCATCGCAATCACCTGGTCGAACTTCGTCACGGGCGCGACTCTTTCTGATTCGACGACCGACTACTCGGCGACCAACTTCAGTTTTGATGGCATCGCCTATCGTCCGGGGGGCAATACAGAGGCCCCCGTCACAAACGACTTTACACAAGTCGAGGTGCAGGTCACGTCCGCGCCCGTTGCGCCATCCATCATCACTCAGCCGCAGGACCAGGATCTCTCCTCGGGGCAAACCGCGACGTTCACCGTCGGCCCCAACGGCACGCTCCCGCTGTTTTATCAGTGGTATTACAACACCAACTCGCCCGTGGCCAGCGCCACCAACACTACGCTGGTGCTCACCAATGTTCAGATTGCCGCAGCGGGCGGTTACTCGGTCCTGATTTCCAATGCCTACGGCTCGGTGACGAGCGTGGTGGCGACATTGGCGGTGACGAATGTTGCCCCGTTCATCACCACCGACCTGCAAAACCAGACCGTCATTCCGGGCCAGAGCGCCACGTTCACCGTGGTGGCCAATGGCTCTCAGCCGCTGAGTTACCAGTGGTATGAGAACACCAACACGCTGCTCAGCGGCGCCACCGGTTCCTCATTCACACTGACCAATGTTCAACCCGCCGATGCAGGCAGCTACTCTGTGGTCGTGAGCAACCCCGTCGGCGCGGTCACCAGCTCCAATGCGGTTCTGACCGTCAATACTAATCCCGTGGCGCCGCTGTTTCTGACGCAACCGGCGTCCGTGAGTGTGATGGCGGGCGGGAACGCCAGCTTCAGCGCGACCGCCATTGGCACCACACCCATTACCTATCAGTGGAACCAGAACGGGGCGCCGATTTCCGGCGCGACCTCATCAAACCTGAACCTCTCAAACGTGCAGTTCACCAACGCCGGCACCTATACGCTGGTCGCCAGCAACTCGATCGGGTCCACCACCAGCTCCAACGCGATCCTCACCGTGTTGCCGAACACGCCTCAGCTGCCGGTCATTCCGGCCACCAACTTCCTGATCACAAGCTATGGCGCCGTCGGGGATGGTGTGACAGACAACTCCGGCTCGATTCAGAACACCATCAATGCGGCCGCCGCCGCGGGCGGCGGTACGGTCGAGATCCCGTCGGCCGGCACACTCAGCACGTATGAGAGCGGACCGATCACCCTCTCCAGCAGCGTTAATCTGCAGGTCGACGACGGCGCGATGCTGCAAATGCTCCCCGAGTCCAGTTGGCCCGGGACGTTGCCGGCCTTCATCAGTGCGAACGGCGTTCACGACATCGAGATCAGCGGGGCCGGAACGATTGACGGCCACGCGGGGTTTGGTTCGACGAACTGGTGGGGGCAGAACCTGTCCACCGCGCAGCGACCGGATTTTATCAACATCCAGGGCAGTTCCTCGAACATACTGATCGAAGGCGTGACCCTGCAAAACCCGCCGACATTTCATATGGTGTTGAAGGGAAACAATCTCAATCTGACGATCCAAAATCTGACGATCAACACGCCGGGCAACTCGCCGAACACCGACGGGATGGACCTGCAATCGACCAACGTACTGATCCAGAACTGCTCCATCAGCGACGGAGACGACAACATCGAGATCGGCGGCAGTGCCGGCCCCGCGGCGAACATCACCGTCTCCAATTGCACGTTCGGCACCGGCCACGGTCTGTCGATTGGCAGCATCACCTCCGGCGGCGTCCACAATCTGCTCGTCAGCAACTGCACGTTCAACGGCACGGCGAATGGCATTCGCATGAAGTCCGACCGTGATATCGGCGGGTTGGTCCAAAATCTCACCTATCTCGACATCACGATGACCAACGTGGGCTACCCGATCCTGATCTGGAGCTTCTACGACGAGGTGGGAACCCCCAACAACATCACTCCCAGCACCGCCGCCGGGTACGGACCGCAACCGGTCATCACCACCACCCCGTTTTGGCAAAACATTCTCATCAGCAATCTGACCGCCACCGCCAACGCCGGCGTGAATGTCACGGGCGTTATTTGGGCCCGCCAGGAAGCGCCCCTTTCCAACCTCACGCTGTACGGCGTGAACATCGCCTCCCACGGAGAGACCTTCGACGTCTATAACGCCCAGGACATTCAGATCATCAATTCCCAGCTCACCACCGATGGCAGCACCAACACGCTGACGCTCTACAACGCCCAGGTCACCGTGACCAATACCACACCCGTCGCCAATCTGGTGACACTCGACGGATTGACCGTTTCGCCGACCAACAACGTGCTGGCGTTTTTCAACACACAGGCCGCCATTACCCACACCAACGTGGTCGGCTCCGATCCATGGCTCACCTTGGGCAGCAGCACCCTCACGGTGAACAACAGTCTGAATCTGGGCGGCACATCGACGCTGAACTTCGGGGTTGGTTCCAACGCCGCGGTGATCGCCGTGACCAGCAACCTGACCCTCGCCGGCACGCTCAATGTATTCGATGGCGGCGGGTTCTCGAACGCCACCTACACGCTGTTCACCTACACCGGGGCATTGACCTACAGCGGCATCACCCTCGGCGCGACGCCCAACACGAATTTCACGTACACCATCTCCACCAACACGGCCGGACAGGTGAACCTGATTGTTGCGAACCCGGCGACACCTCCGGTGGCGAGTTTCACGAACAATCCCGCCAGCGGCCCGGCGCCCTTGACGGTGAACTTCTACGATGCCTCGACCGGCGTGCCCACGAGTTGGAGTTGGACGTTTGGGGATGGCACCGGCACGTCCACCGCGCAGGACCCGGGCTACACCTACGATTATCCGGGTACGTACACGGTGACCCAGATTGTGGCCAACACGGCCGGCTCCAGCACCAATATGGGCACCATTACCGTGTCTCCCTACACGTTCGCGCAGTGGCAGCAGTTCTACGGCCTCACCGGCGCGTCAAGTGGTCCCAACGCCTCCTACACGGGCGACGGCATGAGCAACACCAACAAGTTCATGGCGGGCTTCAACCCCACCAACGCGGCGGCCTATCTGCACGTCATCAGCATCCAGGAGCAGTTCCTGTCGGGCAATACCAACGTCGTCGTGACCTACCTTGGCGCCAACGGGGATACCAACTACGTGCCGGGCGTCCAATCACGGACGAATGTGCTGGATTACATGACCGGCACCGCCAACGGCAGCTACACCAACGGCGGCTGGCAGGATACGGGCCAGACCAACATCCTCAGCGGCGGCAACGGCTCCGGCACCATCACCAGCATGACCGACTCCAACATACTGGCCAGTCCCACCCGGTTCTACCGCGTCCGCGTCCTATTGCCGTAAGAGCCCGTAGCAATACCCACCTTTTGATGGTAGCCGCACCCACGCCGTTTTGGGCGCAACTGATACAGGACCATGTCGTGCTGGGTCGCAAACGCGCCGAATGCTTGCCGACGGCGCAATTTCCAGCGCATTCGGGCGCTACGCCAAATGGGGGCACCAGTTTCCACAGATTCGGAATGAGCGGCTCGAGTCCTGCGCGGGGAGCCGTCTTGAGCGGTTCGCCAGCGTTGTTGTTGACGGCGTAAGGCGCAGTTGGTCGGTATGGGCCGAATGCGCGGGGCATAGCGTAAGGGCCGAAGGGGCATAGGGGAGTCCAGTGCGTGCAGACCAGGGCGATCCATCTGCGCAGCCGTGCCTCGGGTGAGGGAAAGGCGTCGAGAGGGAAACTGAAGCGGCACACTGCCCTGTGCTGCTTTTGTCGCGGCGGATCGCTGCGCGGTCTTGGTTTATACCGGCGACGCTATCGCGGTCGGCGTTGCGCATGCCTTCATGATGCGCAGCAACCGAACCGTTGCTTCATCCCGGGTCGACACCCCGAATTCCATCCTCAGAATACGAAACCCGGTTATGCCGCCCCTTGCCAGGAGGACATATATCCAACGGTCGAATAACAGCCCATCCGCAATCGTTCCAAGCAAATTCTCCGAGCCGTCCACGAACCATTCCATTTCGTTGCCGATGACTGGTTCGAGAAAGCAATTCCCGGCAAATAAACGGTCAAACCGTGACCGAGCTATGCTGTTAACGTGAATGGCTTCTGCTGTCAATTCGGCTTTCATTGTCCTGGAAGATATGCGGAACAATGAAGAGATGATATGGGGTGTTCACCCCAGTAGAGCAAGTGGTCATAATCGGTGCTGTATCGGGCTTCGCCCAAATCTAGAGCTTGGTGGACCGCGGCGCCCACACCGGACGAGCGGGGACGGGCGCGGCGGCCAGGAGGTTTATTTCGCATTTGACGAGATTCGAGCGCTGGCGCAGAATTGTCCCGCGGTTGCCTAAAACAACTCACGTCAAAAAAACTACTGACACCGATCAGACCGCCTTCGTGAACTCCCCTTGGTACAAACTCGTCTTGGTGGCGCTGTTGGTCAGTGCCACGCTGTTCATCGGTGGACGAAGAAGCAGCGGCGATTTCCCGGTGTACTACCTGGCCGCGCAACGGCTGCGCAACGGCGATGACCTGTACCGGATTGTGCCGGACGAAGTGTATTCGTATCCGCCCTTTGCCGCTTTTGTCTGCGTGCCGCTGACGTTCATGCCGCAACGCGCAGCGCAATGGGTTTGGGGCGGACTACAGGCAATCGCGCTGGTGTTGGTCATCCATCTGGCGCTGCTGTTGAGCCGGCGCGAACGTGCGGCGCTGACACCGCGACAGCAGGTGTGTCTGGTCGGGGCAGCGGTGCTGATCGGGGCACGCCATCTGTTGTCGCCCCTGGAAAACGCGCAGACCGACCTGATGATCGCGCTGCTGTGCTTTGCCGCCGTCTACTGGATTGGCATGGGCTGGCCAATCGCCGCGGGGGTCCTCTTGGGCGCGGCCATCGGACTGAAGGCGACGCCGTTATTGTTTGTGCCGTTCCTGTTGCGCTGGAGGCAATGGAAGGCGGCGACGGCGGCGGTCGTTGCCGCCATCGTGCTTAACCTGGCGCCGTCGATGATTTTCCCGAGTCCTTTGCCGAAACTCCACGCGGTCGAGTGGATCGAATCGTTAGCCAGGCCTGCCGTCGCCAATGGCCCCGCCGCCGCGCGGCCGGGCGTGTGGAAGGAATTCACCCAGTTGAACCAATCCCTGGGCGGGTTATTGGCAAGGTTATTCATTAATGGCGCCGAAGACCATGGCCCGCTGCTGTGGGGACTGGGTCATCGCGGCGTGCAAATCGTGTTTCTGGCCATCGCCGCGCTGTTGATGATTGTCGCGGCAACAGTCCGACAAGGGCACTGGTACGGCTGGCCAAAAGCGCCGCTGATCCTGACGGGCTACGATGCCTCTGTCGTGCTCTGTCTGATGCTGTTGTTTTCACCCAAGACGAGCAAGGCCCATCTCTGCTCGCTGATCTTGCCAATCCTGCTGCTGACCGCGCGTGCGGTTCGCGCGCCAAAATCAGCGGCCAGCATCGGCTGGCTGGTTATCGGCGTTGGCGTCGGAGTGTTGACGAAAAACCTGGTCGGTAGACAGCTTGCCAACTGGTTGCTGGACTATGGCTACCTGACCTGGTTCATTCTGGTCATACTCGCGTACCTGTGGTTCTGGCGAACCACGGACGAGTTGGAACCGGTGCCCGTATCCAGGTAGGAAGCTGCCGCTACAAATCGCTTCGCTCGTCCCGGGGGTGTGCGCATTTCCGAGAAGAAGGCACTCGGTGAACTCGTCGACTTGCCGGAGCTTGCGATGGTGAAGACCATCGGCAGCCATGTTGGTGTGACCGGGTGAAAGGAGCGGGACGGAGGCGCCCTGGTAGTCGAGGGGATAACGGAGTTCGACAGGCGCAAGGCAGAGCGGATTGGGCGAAACTCGGCAGAGCAAGTGGTGATGTGCATCGTTGCTCTATTCGCGAGTGCTTGTAAACACGTGACCGAGTTTTGAGGAGAACGGTCCGAAAATCCCCCTCAAAAAAAGCAACCCGGAAAAGTAACCCCACGGCGAAACATCCCGGGATTGAAGTCGGCGCAAGATCACACCAGACAAAATACATCAGGCGTTATGCCACGTTTGCGCCCCCGCGCAAGCAAATCGAGGGCGCGACATTCTCCGCGTTCGGAACTTGCGGAACCACGTTCACTCTGTTACCACTTGCCCACGCTTCGGCGGGCGAGATCCCACGTGGACGTGGTTGACGTCAGCGTTCGACGAAGGGTTAGAGAAACCTGTTTTTCTTAGCGAGGCACCAGAGCTTGCCAACCGAATCTGAATCAGGCGCGGTGTCCCGGCCGGTCGTCGGCCGGTTGCTGGGAGTTTTCCAACCCGACCCCCCTGCGGCGGTGATGTTGACCGATCCGCAGGAGATCTCGGCGAAGTACCACTCGTGGCAGAACCGTGTCCTGGTTGCTTCCATCATCGGCTACGCCACGTTTTATTTCGTGCGCAAGAACCTGAGTATCGCCATGCCGTACATGGAAAAGGACGGCATCGATAAGGCCCACCTCGGCTTGTTTCTGACGGTGCACGGGTTGCTGTACGGCGTCTCAAAATTCGGGAACGGGTTTCTCGCCGACCGCTCGAGTTCCCGCGCGTTTCTGACGGTCGGCCTCGTGGCGTCGGCGCTGATGAACGTCTTGTTCGGTTTCAGTTCCGCGGTGTTGACGATGGGCATCATCTGGATGCTTAACGGTTGGTTTCAAGGCATGGGGTTCCCGCCCTGTGCGCGGTTGATGGCGAACTGGTTCCCGCCGAAGGAAATGGCGACGAAGTTTTCGATCTGGAATTCGTCGCACTGCATCGGGGGCGGCCTGATATTGGTGTTATGCAGCAACCTCGTCTATTTCGGCTTCGGCTGGCGATCGTGCTTCTTTGTCCCGGCGGGTATCGCCCTGGTTTGCGCGGTGTTCATCTGGTTCAACACCCCGGACACGCCTCCGTCCGTTGGACTGCCTGAAGTAGAGGGCACGCACATGGCAGGATCGCAAGAGCACTCGCGCGCGGAGTTCCGGGCATTCGTGATCGAGCGGGTCTTCAAGAACAAATATATCTGGCTCGTCTCCATCGCCAATTTTTTCGTGTACACAGTCCGTTTCGCCGTGCTGGATTGGGGTCCGACCATGCTGATGCAGGCCAAGCACATCGAGATTCGGCACGCGGCCTGGATGGTCGTGGCATTCGAAGCCTGCGGGCTGATGGGCGCTTTGATCGGCGGACGGCTCACGGACCGCTGGCTGGCGGGACGCGCCGCGCGGATGTGCCTCATCTATATGATTCTGGCAGGCGTTTCGGTTCTGGTCTTCTGGAAGGTGCCGGTGAAATCCGAGTTGCTGACAACAGCCATGCTGGGCGCGGTGGGCTTTTTCATCTATGGCCCACAATGCCTGCTGGCGGTTACGGCTGCCAATCTGGCCACCAAACGGGCTGCTGGTACGGCTGTCGGGCTGACCAGCATTTTTGGTTATGCGAGCACAGTGCTTTCGGGATGGGGACTGGGCAAGCTGGTAGAGGACCACGGATGGGACGCGGCTTTCTGGGTGCTCCTGATCGCGACGATCCTGGGGACACTGCTTTTCGCCGCGGCTTGGCCGGCCAAGGCCGACGGCTACGCCGATTAAATCGAATCATTCAACCAAACAAGAGAAAAACCATGAGCCAGCGCACTTCGAAGACCTGTCAATGTCGGAGAAGCCGAGAGTACCCCCGGACCTTGTCCCGACTTTACAACCGAAGAAAGACCGTCATAATCCGCCGCGGGATTATGTACAGGCTCATGCTGAGTGTTGCGGTTCTGTTGGGGAGCGCGGCCTTTTCACTGGCCCGGGATGCCAGGACGCCGGTTTCATTGCCCGGCCAACGGCCCGACGGCTCCGTCCTGTTGCCAAACCAGTGGTCGCTTCGTCCCGTCGGACGGCAAATACAACTGGGCGACTTTCCCATTAATATCGCCGTCGATCCCACGAGCCGGTTCGCCGCGATCCTGCACACGGGTGACAGCCAGCACGGGCTCTGGATCGTGGATTTGAAGACGGAGAAAGTGGTCACCAACGTCCCGCTCCACGAAGGCTTCTACGGGGTCGAGTTCTCCCGCGACGGTTCACAACTGTTTTGCAGCGGCGCCAGCGACGAAGTCATCCACAGTTATCATTTCCAGGACGGCCTTCTTACAGATCCACACGACATCCAACTGCGCAGCACCAATAACGTCGGGATCGCGGCTGGATTGGCCGTCGATTCCAACTTGAAGGAACTCTGCGTCGCGAATCTCTATGGGCAGAGCGTTTCGCTCGTCGATTTGCACACGAACACCGTCGTCGACGTCCCCTTGACGCCCAACTCATTGACCAACTCGTTCGAAACCGTCACCAAGGCGGCGCATTCGGTCGACATCGAACTCAATCACCTGGGCGTGTTCCCGTATGCCTGCCGCATCGACGAGAAACGCCACCGGTGTTACGTCAGCCTGTGGGGTAACGCCGAGGTCGCCGTGGTCGATTTGGATTCGCAGAAAGTAATCGCCCGCTGGCCCACCCAGGAACATCCCAATGAAATGGTCCTGACCGCCAATGGCAATACGCTCTTCGTCGCCAACGCCAACCGCAACACCGTCACCGTGTTCGACACGGAAACCGGCAAGACCCTGGAAACGCTCACCGCGGCGCTCTATCCCAATGCGCCCTCCGGCTCGACCCCCAACAGCCTGGCCCTCACGCCCGATGGGAAAATCCTCTTCGTCGCCAACGCCGGCAACAACAATCTCGCCGTGTTCGACGTTAGCGCGCCCGGCCACAGCCACTCGCTCGGTTTCATCCCTGTCGGTTGGTATCCAACTTCCGTTCGCGTGACGCCCGACGGCCGGCACCTGCTTGTCAGCAACGGCAAAGGCATCCTCCCGATGGCCAACCCGAATGGCCCGCAACCCGGCCGCAAGAGTCGCGCGGAAACGCTTCCACAGTATATTGCCCAACTTCTCAAGGGCGCCCTGAGCGTAATTGATTTGCCGCGCTCGCGCGACGAACTTGATAATCAACTCGTGGTCTACACCGCCGCCGCCTACCGTTGCAGTCCACTCAAGGCGGACACCTCGGTGACCGCCGCGCGTCCCGATGACAACCCGATTCCGCAGACGCCCGGCGACCCGAGCCCCATCAAGTATGTCTTCTACGTCATCAAAGAGAACCGCACGTACGATCAGGTCCTGGGCGACATGAAGGAGGGCAACGGCGACACGAACCTCTGTCTGTTCCCCGAGGAAGTGACGCCGAACCAGCACCAGTTGGCCCGTGACTTCGTTCTGCTCGACAACTTTTACGCCGACGCCGAAATCAGCGCCGACGGACACGAGTGGACCATGGGCGCATACGCGAGTGATTTCGTCCAAAAGATGTGGCGACTCCAGTACGGTCACAACCAGAGCAGGAAATACGTCTACCCCGCGGAAGGTGTCTTCCCCATGGCCACACCGGCGGGTGGCTATCTCTGGGACCGGGCCGCGGATGCCGGCCTGAGCTATCGCAGCTATGGCGAATTTGTTGCCAATGGAAAAACACCCATGGACCCGTCGACCCCGCGCGTCAAAGCGTTGCGCGGTCATCTCGACGAAATGTATCGCGGGTTCGACCTCGATTATCCGGACGCCAAACGCGCTGATCGTTTCCTCCATGAACTCAAGCGATTCGAGGACGACGGCGACATGCCCCGCTTGCAGGTGGTTCGACTGCCCGGCGATCACACCAACGGCGTGCGCCAGGGCAAACGAACACCCAGCGCGTACATCGCCGACAACGACGCCGCGCTCGGCCGCATCGTCGAAGGCATCAGCCGCTCCAAATTCTGGCCGCAGACCGCCATTTTCATCCTCGAAGACGACGCGCAGAACGGGGCCGACCACGTGGACGCGCATCGCACGCTGGCCTTCATCGCCAGCCCGTACATCAAACGCCACGCGGTCGATTCCACCATGTACTCCACCAGCAGCATGCTGCGCACGATCGAGTTGATCCTCGGCCTCAAGCCGATGTCGCAATTCGATGCCGCTGCCGTGCCGATGTTTGCCGCCTTCCAGGGCAAGCCCGACCTGACCAGCTACACCGCCCTTCCCGCGCGCATCGACCTCGATGAGCTCAACACCAAGGTCAGTTGGGGTACGGAAATCTCCCGGACGATGGATTTCACCAAGGAAGATGCCGCCGATGATCTGCTCCTCAACGAAGTCATCTGGCGCTCCGTCCGCGGCGAGAATTCCCACGCCCCCGCCCCCACCCGCGCCGCCTTCGTCGTCATCCACGGCGACGCGAAGGCCAACGCGGATAACGACGATTAATTTCGGTGCGGGATCGCCATTCCAATCGTCACCGACGGTAGAAGGAAATGCCCCGAAACGTTGAAATCAAGGCGCGCGTCGAGAGTGTCGACAAACTGCTGCCACGCGTCCGAGCCGTCGCCGACACCGGGCCGACCGAAATCGTCCAAGACGACACGTTTTTCTCCTGTCCGAACGGGCGACTGAAACTCCGTGCGTTTTCAGAAACCAGCGGCGAGTTGATCTTCTATCAGCGCCCCGACAGAGCCGGCCCGAAAGAGTCGTTTTATGTCATTTCGCCGACCGCATCGCCCAACACGCTCCGTGAAGTTCTCTCGCTCGCGTTTGGACAATGTGGCCGGGTCCGTAAACATCGCACGCTCTTCATGGTGGGAAGAACACGGGTACACCTGGACCGTGTCGAAGGACTCGGAGATTTCCTCGAACTGGAAGTGGTTCTTTCGGAAGACGAAACCACCGAGTCCGGAGTCAGGGTCGCCCATGAATTACTGGCCAAGCTTGGCATTTCCCCGCAGCAGTTGATCGAAGGCGCGTATGTCGACCTCCTTCGCCCGGACGCCTGACCCGGCGTAGTGCACCGCACAGAATCGCGTTGTTCCCGGCATCGAACTTTGCACTGTAATTTCGGTCCCAAACAGGCAAAGTGAAACCATGGATGCTCCCTACGTTCACGGATACCATCAACGAGAAAATATGCGGTTGCAGGACCAGGCCACCACCCTGATTGAGTTGTTGCACTCCGACACCTCTTATCCCGCCGGGTGCCGGGTCCTGGAAGCGGGCTGTGGCGTCGGCGCTCAGACACTCACGCTGGCGCGAAACAGCCCGCACGCGCTGATTACATCCGTCGACATATCGGAGAGTTCCCTTGCCGAAGCAAAAGGGAAGGCAGCATCAGCCGGTCTGACGAACGTGCAGTTCCAACAGGCCGACATCTTTCATTTGCCTTTCGGTCCGGAGTCTTTCGACCACGTCTTTGTTTGCTTTGTGCTGGAGCATTTGTCCCGTCCAGTGGAGGCGTTACAGGCGCTCAAGAACCTCCTCACAATCGGTGGCACCATCACGGTCATCGAAGGCGATCATGGTTCGACCTGTTTTCACCCCGACAGCGAGTCGGCTCGTAACGCGATCCAATGCCAGATCGAACTGCAGAGAAGGGCCGGTGGCAATGCCGAGATCGGACGGGAACTCTACCCCCTCTTGCACAGTGCGGGATTTGGATCGATCCGCGTCTCGCCGCGAATGGTCTATGTCGATTCCAGCAAGCCGGAGTTGGTGGACGGCTTTACCAAGAAGACCTTCACCGCCATGATTGAAGGCGTCCGCGATTCAGCTGTCGACGCCGGAATCATCAGCCGAGCCGATTTTGATAAGGGCATCGAGGATCTGTATCGAACCACGCATCCCGATGGTGTGTTTTGCTACACCTTTTTCAAAGCGGTCGCCCAAAGAAGTCGCTGAACATTCCATCCACGAAGTTTGCGTGTTCTCCGAGGCCGTCGGCGCGAGTTGCCCTCTAATGCTCTTCGTCGTGCATCACGGGATTCGGCGGCGGGCCGTTGCGGAATTCCGAATGGCGAATCTTCCCGCCCGCGCGACTGATCCACGCGCCCACGCCCAGTGAGGCCAGCGCAAGCACGAGCGTGGCCAATGCGAGCGGCAACTGCGTGCGCGGACGAAATCGCGGCACCGCCAGCGCCACTGCCGCAACGGCTGCCGTCACGTAAAACACCCATTCCCCGACGTCGGCGCGGTGCCTGTGGACATCCAGCCATTGCTGCGCCTCCTTGTTCGACATGGAATACACGCGGTCGGAAGCGCGCTCGCCATATTCTCCCACGGGCCACACGGAGAGCGCGGCGAAAATCACGACGACAAACGCCGTGATCTGGGCGGGCCGACTCCGCAGGATCAACGCAACAATCAACGCCAGAATCCCGCTCGCCATCGCGTAGACCGGAATCGGATTGAGCAGCACGTGAACATACTCGGGCTGCCGAAGCTGCTGCAGGAAGTCGTGCAATTCAGTCATCCTGGGCGCGACCGCCCGATGCTGCACCGAATCCTGACTACTTCTGAATCTCGGCGTTTTCGATCATGTTGATCCCGTCACGGCTGGCGAGCTTGCCCTTGACGGTAATCGTTTTGCCGGCGTATTGCGCCAGCGTCGAGTTGAGGGGCTTGTGCTCACCGACCAGCAGATACGTCTTCCCGTCCTCGCCCTTGATGCCCACGGGCAAACCCGACTCGATGCAGGTCGCGGCACACTGCGCGTGCTTCTCGCCGTGCGCGCCGTGGTCGAGGTAACAGGCCATGTCCAACACTTCGCCTTTGACGGTGATAGTGCTGTCTGCATCCGCCGCCCGGATGTTCCCGGCCACGATCAAACCAGCGACAACAATTGCCACACTGAATGCCACGAACGTTTTCATAGACTTCCTCCTGCTTGATTGTTCGGTTCCGATCAGGATTTCGCCACCAACGATTCTTTCCTTACTATCCACCATTTTACCCGACTGTTCCAGTCGTCTTCTGCTCGCGCCCTTTCCAGAGCAGATAAATTGCGGGGTAGACCAGCAATTCCATCAGGAACGATGTGAACAATCCGCCCACCATCGGGGCGGCAATCCGTTTCATCATGTCCGCGCCGCTCCCGACCGACCACATGATCGGCATCAACCCCATCACCGCCGCGCCGACCGTCATCATCTTTGGACGAATACGTTTCACCGCGCCGTGAATAATGGCCTCGTGCAGATCCGACCGATTGCGCAATTTTCCATTCCGTTTCGCTTCGTCGTAAGACAAATCGAGAAACAACAGCATGAACACGCCCGTCTCCGCATCGAGTCCCATTAAGGCAATCATTCCAACCCACACGGCGATGGAAATGTTGTAGTTCAACAACCACAACAGCCACACCGCTCCCACCAGCGAAAATGGCACCGCCAGCATGATGATCAGCGCCTTGAAGCTTGATTTCGTGTTGGCGTACAGCAACAGGAAAATTACCGCGATGGTCACCGGCAATACGATCTTCAAGCGCTCGCGCACGCGCAGCATGTTCTCATATTGTCCGCTCCAGATGATTGAGTAACCGGTCGGTAGCTTCAATTCCGCCGCTACGGCGCGTTTCGCATCTTCCACGTAACCGCCGACATCACGTCCCGTGATGTCCACGTACACATAGCCTGCGAGCATCCCATTCTCATCGCGAATCATCGATGGCCCATTCACCAGTGAGATGTCAGCCACTTCTTTTAGCGGAACCTGGCGTCCCATCGGCGCCATGACCAACACGCGTTCCAGTTGATCGATGTTTTCGCGCAAATCGCGCGGGTAGCGCAGATTGATCGAGTAACGCTCTCGGCCTTCGATGGTGGTAGAAATTGTCTCGCCACCGATGGCCGTCATGATGACGTTCTGAACATCGTCGATGGTGAGGCCGTACCGCGCGAGCGCCTCGCGTCTCGGCGTGATGTCCACGAAATAACCACCCGCGGCGCGTTCGGCGAAAATGCTGCGGGTGCCCGGCACGTTGCGAAGAATACCCTCGACGCGCTCGCCGATGCGCTGGATTTCATCGAGATTGGCTCCGAAGACCTTGACCCCGACCGGTGTGCGGATTCCCGTGGCGAGCATGTCGATGCGATTCTTGATCGGCATCGTCCAGGCATTGACGCTGCCGGGAATCTGCACGGCGCGGTCCATTTCGTTGATGAGTTCCTCCTGCGAAATGTGTTCGGGCCAGATGTGGCCCAGCATCGCGCGCAACGGCCCCGGCCACGAGGAAAAGAACCGCTGCTTCGGCGGCCATTCGGACACCGGCTTGAGTTGGACGACCGTCTCCATCATCGAGAACGGCGCAGGATCGGTCGATGTATCGGACCGCCCCGCTTTGCCATGCACCGAAACGACTTCGGGGAACTGCTTCAGGATACGATCCTGTGTTTCCATCAACCGTTCCGCCTCGGTCACGGAGATGCCGGGGAATGTCGTCGGCATGTAGAGGATCGAGCCTTCATTCAGCGGTGGCATGAATTCGTGACCCAGTTGCAAATACACCGGGACGGTTGTCGCCACGATGACCGCCGCCAGCGCGATGGTTGTCTTCGGATGCCGTAACACGAGCCGGCACGGTTTCTCATACAGCCAGAACAACACGCGGCTGACGGGATGTTTCTCCTCGGGGTAATACTTGCCGACAAACACGCCGTCCATCACCTTCGCGAGCCAACGCGGTCGCAACTGGAACGGCTCCATCCGCGTGAACAGCATGCGCACGGCGGGATCAAGCGTGATCGCCAATAGCGCCGCCAACGCCATCGCCAACGTTTTCGTGATCGCGAGCGGTTTGAAGAGTCGGCCTTCCTGGTCGACAAGAGTGAACACGGGTAGAAATGCCACCGCAATCACCAGCAACGAGAAAAAGACCGATGGACCGACCTCCATCAGGGCTTCCAGTCGAATCTTGTGAAAGTCGCCCTGCCCACCTTCTTCCTTCCACCGTTCGAGTTTTTTGTAGGCGTTCTCGACCTCCACAATCGCGCCGTCGACGAGGACGCCAATGGAAATAGCAATCCCGGCGAGACTCATGATGTTCGACGTGATCCCCATGAAATACATCGGGATGAACGCGAGCGCGACGGAGACGGGGATGGTGATGATCGGCACAATCGCCGACGGGATGTGCCAGAGAAAAAACAGGATCACAAAGCTGACAATGATCATTTCCATGATCAGGTCGTCTTTCAAATTGTCGATGGACTTTCGTATCAACTCCGAACGGTCGTAGGTCGAAACGACCTCCACGCCCTCTGGCATGGATGATTTTATCTCCGCCAGCTTCGCCTTGACGCGCTCGATGACGTTGAGGGCATTCTCCCCGTGCCGCATGATTACAATGCCCCCGACGACATCGGCATCGCCGTTTAGATCGGCAACGCCGCGCCGAATCTGCGGCCCGAGTGCGATATCGGCCACGTCGCGTAACAACACCGGTGTGCCGGCCTTGGTTGTCTTGACGGCAATCAGGCCCAAATCTTCGGTCGACTTGACGTAGCCGCGCCCACGCACCATGAATTCCTTGCCGTTCCACTCAATCAGGCGACCGCCGACTTCGTTGTTACTGCGTTTGATGGCGTCCATGATGTCGACGACGCCAACGCTGTACGCCTGCAGTTTTACCGGATCGACCGTCACCTGATATTGTTTCTGAAAGCCGCCCAATCCTGCCACTTCGGCCACGCCGGGCACGCTTTGCAACGCGTACCGCAACACCCAATCCTGATAACTCCGCAAATCGGCGAGGCTGTGTTTGCCGGACTTGTCCACCAGCGCATATTGATAAACCCAGCCCACACCCGTCGCATCGGGACCGAGTTCCGGTCTGACACCCGCTGGCAATTGGCCGGTGATTTTCGAAAGGTATTCATTGACCCGACTGCGCGCCCAGTAGAGGTCGGTACCATCCTCGAAAATCACGTACACATACGAAAACCCAAAATCGCTGGCGCCACGGATGGCCTTCACGCGCGGTGCGCCGAGCAAGGCGGAGATGATCGGATAGGTGACCTGGTCTTCCACGATGTCCGGGCTGCGGTCCCATTTCGTAAACACGATCACCTGCGTGTCGCTGAGGTCAGGGATCGCATCCAAGCGGATATTCTTCATCGTGTAGAATGAATACGCCACCGCCGCAGCCACGAGCAGGACGACGAGAAGACGATTGCGCGCGCTGAATTCGATGATTCGCTTGATCATACCGGCTCGTCGCTCACGGTTGGCGCGAACTGGCCGCCATCGACTCCAAGGCGGCCTTCATCGACGACTCGGAGTCCACCAGGAAGTTGGCGGATGTGACGACCTTGTCGCCGGCACTCAATCCCGAGAGAAGTTGGTAGTAACCATCGCTGCGTTCGCCCACCACGATCGGCGTCGGCACCAGCCGTCCATCGCCCGCGTCGCGAAACGCGTACGTCTGCTGTCCCGTGCGCATCACCGCGGTTTCGGGAATGGCCAGTCCCTCGCCCAATTCGTACGAGAGTGTGGCCGTGGCGAACATTTCCGGCTTCAACAGTAATTCCGGATTGGGAATCTCCAGCCGCGCTTTCATGGTGCGACTCTCGGGATCCAACGTCGGTGAGACGAACGTCACCTTCCCCGTAAACTTCTTGTCCGGCCAGGAGGACAAGGTCAATTCGACCGGCATGCCGACCTTCACGTACAGAAGATCCGACTGATAAATGTCGGCGTCGGCCCAGACCGTCGACAAATCGGCGATGACCAACAACGGTTCGCCTGCCGTGATCTTTTGGCCGGGCAAGACCATGCGCTCGATAATCCACCCGCCGGCCGGCGCGAACAGTGTGATCATCTTTTCGGCAACGCCGGTTTTGTCCAGCCGATCGATTTGCTCGTCAGAAATATCCCAGAGCGACAAGCGTCGTCGCGCCGATACGACCAGGTTCGATGAGCCGGATCGCAATGCTGTGAGGTATTCATTCTGCAACGTCAGCAGATCGGGGCTGTAAACCGTAAGCAGCGGGTCACCTTGTTTCACGAATTGCCCGGTCGTGGCGGTGAAAAGCTTGTCCACCCAGCCGTCCACTTTGACGGTCACCCGGTACAACTGTGTCTCGTCTGCCGTGATCCGAGCCGACGTACGCACCTCGCGCGCGAGTGCGCGCTGTTCCACCATGCTCGTTGTTAATCCCATCCGTTGCCGCGCGTCGGCCGTGATCGATACCGCTGCCAGCCCTGAGGGCGTCTTCTCCGCCGACTCTTCGGGTTCAAAAGGTACCATGTCCATCCCCATTGAATCTTTGCCCGGCTGGTCACTGACCTCGTTGGGATTCATCGTCGAGTGATACATCGTCTTTTTCGGCGCCGACGTGGCCGCGCCGGACGTGCCGCGTTCCTTGAGGGAGCACGACACGGCTGTCATGCCGACGGCGAGCGCCAACGAGATTGTTATCCATCCAATGCTCCGGTTCATTTCTTTTCCTCTGTTATTGCCATCGGCAACCGGCCTCCCACCATTCGTTCCAGTAACGCCATGAGCCGTTGAAATTCAGCGGCGTGGTGTAAGTTTTCCATTTCCAGGTCAAACAACATTCGCCGCGCATCCAGAACATCGAGGAACCCGCCAGTGCCGCTCTCGTAGGCCGACCGCGCGGCCTCGACAGCGAGTTGTTGCTGTGGAATCAGCTTCCCCACGTACAATTCGTAATGGTGGTGCATCGTGTGCATGCCGTCGTAGAGTTCCTGTACCTCGGTCGCGGTTTGCACGCGCATGGCGTCCAACTCGTCCCGGCTCGCGTCGAGGTTCGCGCGCGCCTCGTTGATGCGCGCCTGGTGCTTGCCGCCGTTGAACCACGGGAAATTGACCGAGACGCCTGCGTCATACTCCTGGATGCCGCTTTTGCCCTCATACTGCCAGGCCTCCACCCGAACCTGCACATCGGGGTCGTACCCCTTCTTCGCCAGCGCCAGCGCCGACTCGGCGCTGCGCACCGCGCCTTCCTGTAGTCCCTGCAACTCGGGCCGACACGCGGCGGCCGCTTGCAGTTGATCCAGGGTCACGACGGGCTCCGACACCGGCGCGGTCACGTCGGGACTGATCTCGACAGGCGAATTGGGCACACGCTTCATAAGGCGGTTCAACTCTGCCAACGCTACCTGATACGTCCGCGTGCGGTCGGTGCGATCCTCGGCGAGCCTGGCCAATTCATTTTGGGCGCGGATAAGGTCGGATTGCGAGGCTTTGCCCGTCTCATAGCGCGAGCGGGCCACTTCGACAAATTGCTGCATCAACTCTTGATTGCGCTGGTTGATATCCAACTCGCGCTGTGCCTGCCAGAGATCGTAGTAGGACCGCTTGACCATCGCCACGACCTCCAGTGTTTTCACCTGCCACGCCATTTCCGCCTGTTTCGCCGCGCCCGTCTCGATGCCGCCGCGCAAGTCGCGTTTCCCGAACCACGGTATGCTCTGGGAAACCATCAGGCCGGTCTGGCTCGGTGACGCGGCCTCCTCGCTCTTGCGCCAAGCGTCCACGCCAACCGTTGGATCGTCCAGCGCACGCGCCTGTGGAATCTTCTGTAGCGCTGCGTCCCACTTCCTGTGGGCCATGGCAATTTCGGGGTTGTTTGCGAGGGCGGTCTCGATAAGCGCATCCAACGAATCATTCGTTTGCGCGGATGCGGCCATTGTCCCGACCACAGAGATGAAGGCGATCAGGATGGGCTTCATGGCGTGGGATGATGCATGCCGAGAGGGCCGGCGGCACAGATCTGCTGGCTCACGAGCGCCGCGTATTGTTGCTGCTGGTCGGGCGTCAACACCGCGCGCACGCGAAGGATGTGGTCGAGCGTGGCGCGCTCCGACTCAACCTGGGCGGCGGCCATGCGATCCACGCAGGCATTGGCCCGGGTGAGGTCGAACTGCGGTTTGGCCAGTTCCCGGCCCAACGCAAAGCGCGCGTCGCAGTGTGTGTCGCAGCAGTGGTCGACCTTCGCGCGAAATTCCTGGTTCAACTTGTCAATCGCGGCGCTCTGGGCGTCGGTCAGGTTCAATTCACGCCTGAGCCACGGAGTGTCGTTCAGGTCGGCCATCCCACGGCTCACGGAGCGATGAATACACCAACTGGCCACGCCGTAAGAAAGCGACGAGACGAAAAGCGTCAGGACGGCCAGAGCGATCACCGTTTTTTTCATGGCGACTCCTTCGCGGCACCTTGCAGGTAGCTACCCGCCAGCGTGCCTGGTGCCAGGAATTGAAGCTCGGCCCGAGAAGTGTCCGCTGGCCGAGACGTGGACGCGACGCCGCCCCAGACCCCGACGATGGCTGCCGCGAACAGCGCTATGGCGACCGACCATGCCGGTTGCCACAGCAACCGCCCAACTGCCTCCATCAGGCTCATACGTTCAGGACGCTTGTCGGTGGCAACTCGAATCCGCCGCCACACATTGGACTCGAAATTCCCCGGCGGCTCGATGTCGCGCCATTGTTTGAGCAATGCCCTTAGCCTGTCGTCATTCTGGTTCATCACAGAGTGATACGCTGGGGGCGAAAAAAACCCTCGTAGTTTCCTACGAGGGTTTTCAGCTTCCGACGGGATAAGGAGGGCCTTTGGCGATGGTGTTGGTGAGTTGACGAACGCCGAACCGTTTTGGCGTTCGCGCACCATCGCGCGCGGTTGGTGAGACTATTAACATCCCGCGTGCCAAGCTCGCGTCGCTTGTGTGAATATTCCGCAACTCCCGTGGTTGCAGGAGAATCCGTGCCGTCAAGAATTACCGGCGCGGACGGGAATACGGAAATCTGCTGCCGTGAATCAGTCAGGGTGGTTAAACTCCTACAGTGACAAGTCATTCCAACAGATGCTGGAGCGACATTCTCAGTGTCTGCCTGGCGCGGTACAGGCGGGATTCCACCGATTTCTCGGAACAGCGCATCACATCCGCAATCTCGGCATACGACATTCCGTGATATTCAGACAGGACGACGGCGGTTCTTTGATCTTCAGGGAGTTTGGCGATGGCCTTAGCAATCTGGTCGCCGATTTCGCGTGCGTTCACCTCCTCCGCCGTGCCGGAGGACGCCACAATCTCCGGCGCCGATTCGATTGACTCCGTTCGATGGCGCGACCGCCAGCGGATCCGATCAATCGCAGCGTGGCGCGCCAACGCGAACAGCCAGGTGGAGAATTCCGTTTCGGGACGGTAAGTATCCAGATTCTGGTAGACGCGCACGAACACGTCCTGCGCGACGTCGGCGGCATCCTGGGTGTTCCCCAACATGCGGAAAATGAAATTCACCACGGGACGTTTGTACCGGCGCATCAATTCGTCAAATGCGGCGGCAGCGCCCGACTGGATTTGGCGGACGACCTCGGAATCTGGTTGTTCGTGAAGTTGCATGACTGACCTGAGACGGACGCAAGAGACACCACGGGCGTGGCGCTCGGTCTCAGATCAGGAACGCATGCGTCCAGAGGTACGACGAGGCGGCGGCGGGCGTCGAAGCGGTTGCTCTCGCGGTTGACGCGGGGTGGCACGCAACCTCACTCGCGAGCAGCGCGGTGCCCGCTGATATGACTGTGACTTTTGCGACCCGCTGACCGGGCGTTGGCGTGGCACGGGCCGGCATCCGGTTCGACGCCGACTGACATGGCGCGGACAAATCGCAACGGCAATGGGCGCCCCGACAGCAATTCATCGGCTGTGAAGGTGCCTGGCTACACGGCACCGTGGCAAGTTCAGAGGAATCGCCGCGCATGGGCAGGCCGCCCGCGAGCAAAATCGCCACGAGCGTTGTCAATATTCTCAAAGCCTCGCGCATTGGTGCTCAAAACTTACGCCGGTACTCGTGGCGCGTCAAGACGCCGTCGGCTGGGCAATCCAAGGCAGGCCGCACTTGCGTAGCGCCATAGAGTGGACTAATACTGTCATTCGAACCATGAACATCCAACCCCATGCATGGCGCAGACGGCTCTTGAATCCATTGTTCTCGGGCGGAATCGTTTTGGTCGCGGTCATTCTGCTGTTGGGCCGGGCGTTTGGGCAGAACACCGTCCGGGTCGCCCAGCCTGCGCCCTCGTTCGTCATGAAGGAACCGCACGGCAAGACCATCAAGCTCACCGATTTCAAGAACAAGGCGCTGATCGTCTGTTTTCTCACGACGTCGGACGTGCCCAGCCGGAACCAGATGGGGATATTGAATGACATGGTTGGACGGTACGGGGAGACGAATCTCGCCGTGCTTGCGCTGGCGCTCGACCAGACAGGGCCTGACTCCCTCAAGACCTACGCGGAGCAACAACACTTGCGCTACGCGCTGCACGTGGCCGATTACGACGTGGTCCAAACGTTCGGCGGTTTGACATCGATTCCGGTGACAATCGTCATCGACAAGAACCAGAACATTATCGACAGATTCGTTGGCGTCACCGAGACGAATGCTCTCGACGCCGATGTGAGAGCCATTTTGAAGCAATGAAACGGCTCCAACTGTCCATCCTTGCGCTGGCAACACTGGCCATCTGGTTCGCGCCGTTGGTGGGCAACGCGCAACAGGCCGACTTCAAGGTCAATGCTTTCCTATCGGTGGACAAGCTCGCTCCGAATGCGCACTTCCGTCTCGCGGTGGTGATCGATGTCGCCGAGCACTGGCACATCAACGCCAATCCCGCCAACGCCGAAGGCCTGATCCCGACCACGCTCACGCTCGAGCCGCCGGCGTCCATTGTCATCGATCGGATCGTGTACCCCAAGGGCGTGACGACGAAGGTCGCGTGGAACGATGAGCCGGTCGCGTTGTACACGGGCCGGACGATCATTTTCGCCGAGGGACACGTGAGCGCCGACGCCAAGACCGGGCCGGTGAAACTCGAAGGCTCGCTCCGCTACCAGGCGTGCAACGACAGTGTTTGCATCGCGCCGAAAAATATTCCTGTCGCCCTGGATACCGAGATCGTTTCCGAATCGCAGAAGCCGCAGCCTGTTCATGCCGACATCTTCGGGTCGGCAACATCAAGCGCGCCATTGGCGCCGTTGGTCACCGCCGGCAATGCCGGGGCGGACAGTTCGATCGCCACACTCGTGCGCGAACGCGGATGGTTTGTCACGATCCTCGTGGTATTCCTCGGCGGGTTGGCGCTCAACCTGACCCCGTGCGTGTATCCGATGATCGCGATTACGGTCAGTTACTTTGGCGGCCAGGGTGGCGAACGAAACGCGCGCCGGGCCTTTGTCTCGTCGTTGATCTATTGCCTCGGAATCGTGCTGACGTACTCGACGCTCGGACTGATCGCGGCGCTGACGGGCTCGTTGTTCGGCTCGGCGCTGCAAAGTCCCGTCCTGCTCATCGGCATCGCCGTGCTGCTCGTCGCCCTGGCCCTGAGCATGTTCGGATTGTACGAATTGCAACCGCCGCAATTTCTCATGCAACGGGCCACGGGCCTTTCGAACAAGGCCGGGTACATTGGCGTGTTCTTCTTTGGCGCGGTGATCGGCGTGATTGCCGCGCCGTGTCTGGCGCCATTCGTGGTCGCGCTGCTGGCGTTTGTCGGCCAGATCGGCAACCCGTGGCTGGGATGGTGGCTGTTCTTCGCGCTCGCGCTGGGGTTGGGCCTGCCCTACGTGGTGCTCGGGACATTTTCGGGGTTGCTGACGCGCCTGCCGAAATCCGGCACCTGGATGGTCAATGTGAAAAAGGTGTTCGGCGTCGCGCTGATTGCTGTGGCTGCGTGGATCACCAGTCCGTTGTGGCTGGACCTGGCCTCGTCAACGGAAGGCGGCGTCACGTTTGAACCGTATGCCGCGGCGAAAGTCCAACGGGCGACCGCCGAACATCGTCCGGTGTTTATTGATTTTTCGGCGGAATGGTGCGGGCCATGCCGCAAGATGGAGCGCACGACGTTCCACGACAAACGTGTCCTGGAGGAAGCGAAACATTTCACGGTGCTTAAAGCTGATCTGACGCATGAAGGCTCGCCCGATGTCGAGAAATTGCGCAAGGACTTTGGTATCTGGGGCGTCCCCACGCTGGTCTTCATTGGTCCCGATGGCCGGGAGCACAGCGAGTTGCGCCGGGTCGAATACGTCACGCCGACCGAGCTTCTGGAGTTGTTGACGAAGGACGAGAGCGTGGCGCCGACAAACGGCCCGACGGCCCGCGCCCCCGATGTGCCGCCGCAATTGCTGAATCCGTTCTAGCGGGGATTCCCCGGGGATTATCACAGTGAGTGGACGTCAAGAGTCAGGAGTTGACCCCGGTGCCCGCAGTTTGTAGTACGAAAAGCCCTGTCCGAAGCCAGGATGAGTGCATGCGAACAACAACTGTGCCCCAACGCACTCGGCGGTTATGCTTGGTTCTGGGGACTCGGTGGGCAGCGAGATAGTTAGGCGGTCCTTCCTCGGTATTCCGTGGTCGAGAAAATCACGAGCGGGGCTTGTATATTTGACAAACCCAAGCTCGTTGAGGGGCTTGCTTCAGGCAAGGACGTCAAGAGTCAATGACAGACCCCTTTGACGATTTTCTCTGGCACAGGGAACGATTTGTCGCCAGTTGCGCCTATTTTCAGGCTGGAAGAATTGGATTAGTTCCTGCTGGGAAAAGTTCAAAGAGACGACGCCCTGCTGCTTCAAAATCCGGGCCTCGAATTTTCCTATGATGCGATAATATTGCGTTCCACTCTTTTGCGAGAACCTGCTTGCATGAGTCGTCGAATGGTATTTTCATGTCATATTTATAACCACTGTCTCCCGCCAAGACAACATCAAGCCCGTCTTTGTTGATCGCGTCCGAGAGGAGCGTCTGCGTTTTCGCGTCGTCAAGACCATAGATTTGCTCAAGAAATCCCCTTTTTGAAATAGATTGAAGAAAATCGCTCGCAACGAAGACAGCAACGATCCCACTTGTCGGCATCTGAACAAATGTAAAGGCAACACGAAATGTCGCCATTGAATCGACCAATTCAACTTTACCGCCAAAGCTCCCATCCGTTCGGATCAACATATAGGGGCCAGGGTAACGGTCGGTCCGAAAGAAGCCTGTTGCCAGTGGAGAAGCATATAACAGGCCTGAATACTCTCTCGGGAATGTAAAAGTGGACGAAAAGCGCGACGCAACCTTGTTTTCAGGGTTAGAGGTCAGCACAACCTGACTCAATGAGCGAGCTTTGTCCTCAGCGAAATACCAGTTATCACCATTCCTTACGGATGCTGTAGCCCCCAACATTGAACTGATTTGTTTAATGCCGAATAGTCTATTCCAAAGGCTTATCTGACACCTCCATCTCGAAACAACGCAATACCAGTCCAAATTCTCTGACTTGGCGTATTCAGCGCCGGGGTGTCGGCTGTTAGGCGTGCGGAACAGTTTTTCATGTAATAATGGACAGAATAACAGCTAGAACCAAGGATATGATGAAGATAATCACGAAACACACGCGTAGCTTGAGAAGCATTTCTTGTTTGCCCCCATAATGGTAATATGTCCTTCCCATGGCTGGGTCTCCCGGAAGCCTGAGGTGGTCCTGCGGATCGCCGAATCCATAGAGCTTTTTTCGCAAGTATCCGAGAATGATCTGAACCACAAATGCCACCGCAGAAACAACGTAAAGAATTTTGGGCAGTCGCGTCATTGCTATTTCCAATTATCCGACATTTCCCATATGACTTGCTCCCGCGACCATCGCGGGACGTTGAAGCTGGTTGCGTGTCATTTTACTACCGCTGACAGTGTCTGCGAGCTTTATTTTTCCATCCCAAGACTTGATTTCTGACTTTGGCGACATCGTTTCTGCCCGCCACTGGGCTCCGCAGCGAATTTTGACCGAGCATCAACACAATCATCTTCCATCGCACTCCCATTCCAACGCCTTCGACCGGCGGTGGTCAACCCGCCTGCGGTGTCGGCAATCTCAGCCACCCAATCCGTTCCAGAATAGTCCGGAACAATTCCCGTGGGATCGCCACCTCCGCCATCTGGAAGATCACCTGTGTGAGCGGGTCAGTCATTGACTATTGGCAGACATGGCGATGGTAAGCGGGGTCGACTCTGTAGTATGTAGTTCTTGTTGTTTCCCCGTCCTCAACTCTTTCCTCCCGCCACCTTCGCCCCGCCCTTGAACAAGATACATGGCACTACCATGTATCCCCACGCTCGCCTGCCCCGGGCAGCGTCGAAGGGCTGGTCCTGAATCTGCGAAGGTCCCACTCCCACGATGCATCGGATACCGATGTATCATGGAATAAGACTCGCCTCCGGGGCTTTGCGTCCATTCGCGGTTAAATGCCCTCTAATGCGGCTCGGCGGGAGCTCCGACCTCCAAACGCCGCGTGAGGGCACGCGGCCTACAACAGGCCTCAATCGAACAGCAGGGCGTTGACAAACCACTGGGGCAGGAGCGGTTTTTCGACATTGACCACGAAGTCGGCGACGATGATTTTGCCGTCGCGTTTGAATTGTCCCCAGACCTTGTAGCGGCCGGGCTTGGGGAACATCGTGTGGAAGGCGACCTCGGGTCCGCCCCGCGCATTCGCCGGCAGCGCCATCGTGAACATCTGGGGATGACTATGCAGATACCATTGTGTGTCTTCACTGATGATCACGCAATGCCCCATCGCTCCGATGTACGGACTCAGGTCCGTCACGGGTTTCCCGTTCAGTTCGAGCCGAAGCGCCAGTTGCGTTTCCCGTTCGGCCACGAGGGTGCGCGGCTGGACAATCATCTCGACGTGGTAGGGGCCAATCTCGCGGGCCAACGTGGGAGACAGGTTGACCTTCGCTGCTGGCAGGTCTACCCCAGTAACGGTCGCGGGCAGCCGGAACACCTGGGCGCGTTCGCCGTACGGCGTGACGTCAGCGAAGAGGAGGAAATGGCCGCCATGCGGGAATTTGTAATCGAGGGTGAACGAGCCGTCGGTTTGGCGGACCGGGTGAACGTGGTCGAAGAACGACAGATCCTCGCTGACGATGATCAGATGGAGCAGATGCTCATGGACAACCATCAGATTTCGCACCATCTCACCCGTGGCCGCAAGCCGCGGGGAGAAATGCAGCGTGTCGCCATTCCGTTCCAGCGTCATCGTGTACTTCGGGTCGTACAGTTCATGAGGCGGCGTGAGTTGGAGCGGCACGAGCGGCATGCCGCAGATTTTGCAGACGCCGGGGGTGGTCGAGCGGATCCCGTCGTGCATTGGGCAGACGTAGTGGGCGACTTCATTGGGCGGAATGCCGAGGATAACGGGCAGGACCCACGGGTCGAAATAGCCGGTGCGCTGTTTGCCACGCAGTGGCAGCGTCAGACGGGCGTCAAACTGCGTCGCGTCTTCCAAGAACAAGGCGCGGCCCTGAAAATGTGACGCGGTGCCCTGCGCGGCATCGACCGCGTTGAGTGGGACCGCCGTTTCCTCATAGCCGCGCGCGACGATGACGGTGATGTTGGTTGTGGCGACGCGCACCGGCATGTCCGCGAATCGGGCGAGGACGCGCACGTCCATCAGGCCGGTGTCGTGGTCAAACACCAACTCGGCGCGTTCCTTGCCGAACGGGGCGATCGTGCCGCCGTCGGGACCCCAGCGGTTGTAATGGCCGATGCCCGCCCACCACGGGATGCCTTCGGTGTAGGTGAGCAGCAGAAACGCCTCGATGCCCAGAAAACAGGGAAACAACAGGGCGCGCCAGCGGGCCGGGTTCGGGAGAGCGTCGTCGAGCAGTTTGACGGCGCCGATGGCCAGGGCGACGAACCCCATCGTGATGTGATTGATGTACACGCCGGCGGCGACATTGGCGTAGGGCGCGACGGTATGGACGTGCGTAAACAGCAGGCCGCCGCCGATGAGGGCGAAGATCGCGATGAGACGATTTTGGAATCGGGCCTGTGTTTCGGTCCGTTGCACCGAGGGCGCCTTGCGCTGCTTCAACAGCATCCGTAATCCCACCGCGACCATGATCAGCGCGGTCAGCTTGTGCATCTGCGCTTCGCGATCCAGAAGTTGCCGCGGGTCGGTCAAGGCATAGAGATCCAAATCCGCGCAAAAGAACAGGAGCACGCCGCCCAATTTCAACAACGTGGGCCCAACCCACTGCACCTTGGGCTCGTAGTTTGGCCACAGCTCGCGCACGAAGATGGACAGCGTCAGCAGGAGCACGAACACGCCCGCGCTGTGGTGCATGAAGTCGGAGTACTCAAGGTTGCGGTCGGTCTGACGCTCGGCGAGCGTGTTGAGGTCGTGCATCGAAAGGATCGTCTTGGCGTCGGCGCCGGCGACCGACGCGCCGTACTCGGTGACCAGCTTGCCGCCGAGATACCCCGCGACGCCGATCATGGCGTACAGCGCGAGGCCGCACACCACGTAGGCCAGCATCGCGCCGCGGTGCGTGCCGTCGAGGAACAGCCGCCACGACGTGAGCCCGATGAATCCCCACGCCGCCACGGTGGCGGCGAGTTCGTGGAATTCGATGGGAAGTTGCGGGACACCGGCGCGGCCGGCCCAAATCTCGGCACAGATGCCGCAGATGAAGGCGAGCAGCGCGGAGGCGGTTCCTGCCGCCATCAGCCATTTGGCGGTCTGGTGCGCCCGCTCGTTTCGCCAGATCAAGCCGGCGCCATCCAACAGCAGGGCCGTCAGAAGCAATACGATTGGAAACGGGACCAATCGCGGATGCAGTTCCGCCAGTAAACGTGAAATCTCCATAACTCGCCAACTGCTTGGATGCGTCCGACCACTTGCGCGCCTCGGTCAACCGTGAATTGGGTCGACCCTTACCCGACAACTCACTTCAGGGCGATTTTAGCGATCGTCTCTTCCAAGACAAGCCTGTCGTCGAGTTGCGTGGAAACGAGTTGGTGGTTCGCCTCCAACAGCAAATCCATGGCGCGGATCAGTTCCGTAGTGGTGAAATTCTTCGCGGCGAGCGCGCAGCGGTACAGGCGCCAGGCGTTGGGGAGCGCGCCCTCCTTCGTCCGCGGAAAATGGGCGGTCGTTTGTTCGGGCAGCCGCTCGAAGGCTTTCACGAACTCGAAGTTGCCGCCCTGACCGTCGCGGGCGGTGATCAGCTTGCGCTGCATCAGGTCGCGGGCGAGCAACATCAATCGGAATTGCGCGACCAGCATCATCAACACGCCCATCGGTTGCTCGCCCGCGTCGAGGAGGTTTTCCAATGCGTGGATGGCCTGCGACGTGCGGCGCGCGCCGAGCGCGTCGGTCAATTCCCAGATGACGGCCTGGCGCGAGGCCGAGCAAATGGCGCGAACGTCTTCTTTCGTGACGGCGGTGCGTTTGCCGACGTAGACGAAAAGTTTCTCCAATTCGTTGGCGATTTCGCGCAGGTTCGGCGCGACCAGTTCGCGAAACGTTTGCACTGCCTCAGGATTCATCGTCTTGCCGTCGGCGCGCGACTTCGACTGGATGAACGCCTCGATATCCTCGTCGGCGTCACCCTTGCCTTCTTCGAGCGCCTCGAAGAATTGGACCTCACCGACTTTTTCGAGTGTTTTGTAGAGCGTCTTGCGGCGGTCGGTGCCGATGGCGCTGATGAGCAGTGTTACGCCCCCGCCCAAACCGGCCTTGAGCAGGTCGGCAAGTTCGGCCAGCGACTCCTTCACCGCCTCGGCGCGGGTTGTCGGGCTATCGGCGAGAAGGTCGGTATTTTTCAGCCAGACGAGTTTGTCGCCGCCGCCGAACAAACCGACCGTACTCAACGCCTCACGCAGGCGGGAGAGGACCTTCAGGGCTTCATCCTGGTTCGTCGCCGAGCCTTCGATGATCTCCAATCCGAATTCGCCCGCCTTTTTCGGGGCGAGCTTGTCGGCCAGCTTGGCCGCCGTTTCCTTGATCGAAAACTCGTCCGCGCCTCCGATGAGGTAGATGGATTTGGTCTTTGTGGCCGCGACAGGCATGGCGGTAGTTTGCGGATGGTGCGGCGTGGTGTCAAGCGGCGCGGTGTTGATTGCGTCACCGCCGCGATGCGGATGAGCACGTCGGTGGAGGGCTCGTGGCCTTCGCTGAGCCAGCGGCTGATATTGGCCTGACTGACCGAGAGGGCGTGGGTGGAAAGGAGGTGCGTTGACTTGTCGGCGTGGCAGTTCTATAACCGCGGGATGGAACATCTCTGGGCGCCGTGGCGGATTCGGTACATACTGGGGGAACGGGAGACGGGCTGTTTTTTCTGTCGGAAATCGCAGGAGTCCGATGACGCGAAGAACCTGATCCTGATACGCGAGCGGAACTGTTTCGCGCTGCTGAACACATTTCCGTACAACGCGGGCCATTTGATGGTCGCGCCGTACAAGCACACGGGCGAACTGGATGACCTGTCCGAGCAGGAACTTTCCGAATTCATGGCACTGAGCCGCCGCTGCAAACAGTTGCTCGCCAAGGCGCTCAAGCCCGAGGGGTTCAATATCGGCATCAATCTGGGCCGGTGCGCCGGTGCGGGCGTGCTCGACCACCTCCACATGCACATCGTCCCGCGGTGGAACGGCGACACGAACTTCATGCCCGTGCTGGCCGACACGCACGTCGTTCCCCAGGCGTTGGAGGAGCTGTATGCCGAGTTGCGAAAGAGCCTGGAATAGTCCCGGTACAGAAGGGTTTCACGGGAACGCTTTGACGGGCGCGACCACAACGGTTATACTGGAGGGGTGAGGCTGCCGAAGCAAATAGCCGTCATGCCGTTGCCCAACGCGATCCTGTTTCCGCGAGTGTTGCTCCCGCTGTATATTTTTGAGCCGCGCTACAAGCAGATGCTGGCGGATTGCCTGAACGGCGAGCGGATGTTTGCGGTGGCGCTGCTGCGCAAGGGTTGGGAACTGGAAGGCAACAATCCCACACCCCACCCGATTGCCGGGATCGGCGTGATTCGCACGTGCGTGGCGCGCCCCGACGGCTCGGCCAATGTGATTTTGGAAGGCGTAGCGCGGGTGCGCGTGACCGAGTACGTGAAACTGCGACCGTACCGCGTGGCGCGCGTGGAGCCGTTGAAAAGTTCCGATGAAGCCGAGGCCACTCAACGCACGCCGTTGCTCAAGATGGTCACACAACTGGCGAGAGCGCGGGCGCGCATGGGCGTGGAACTGCCGAAATCCGTCCTCTCCGCCTTGCGTTCGGTCAAGAACGCGGATTACCTTTCCGACCTCGTGAGTTACACGCTGCTGGACGATTACTACGAGAAGCAGTTGATGCTGGAGACCCTGGACACGAACGAACGGCTGGAGAAACTCGTGGCCCTGCTGCAACGGAAAATCAACCAGTTCGAACTCTGGAAATCACTTCAGGGCAGACTGCCGAACAAACATGTCGGATACAATTGACGCGGCCGCGCAGGCGGCGACGAGGCTCGAACCGGTTGCCGCGTTGCCTGGGGTTGGCGTGAATCTCCAGGTTCCCGCGCGCGATTACGTCCGTCTCGGGCAGGGTTTTTATTTCATTTTCTGGGGACTGCTCGTGACCGTGCTGATGGGGGCGCAGTTATTGATCCTCAGCGACATCCCACCGTTTGCGGAACTTTTTCTTGGGCTGGGCGTGTTGGCGACGACGGTTGGTACCTGGCGGTTGTATCAGGTGCGCAGTTTGGGAGACCTCTGGCATCGTCGGACGCTGACCACGCTGGCCCTGGCGGGGTTGATGATGTATTTTTGCTTGTTTGTCTACCTGTGGCGGCGCGTTCCGGACAACGACTACCTGCTGACCAATGTCTTTGCATTCGCCGCCGCCGGCATCCTGTACATGATTGCTTTCAACCGCGTGGTCGCCGTGTTGGCGGCGACCCTGAGACGCAAGGACATGGCGCTCGAATCGCGCGTGTTCGGCACGGGCAACATCGGGCTGTTGCTTCTCCCCTTCGCGGGTATCCTTGCGTACATTGTCGTGAGCGCCGTCTTGCAGAAGGGCGACCTGCTTTCCGAAGTGCGGTTCGTCCTCAGCCATGCCAACCTGCTCGTGATCATCGTGCTGTTGTTGCCGTTTTCCCTGACGTTGTCCCTGGCGTGGAGCTGCAAGGACGCCGTGTTGCGACACCTTTCCAATTTGGACCATCCCGAGGACGACGACGCCGACAGCCCATGAATGGCTATCGCCACCGCTTTCCGCAGTACGGAACCCTCGGCCTGATTATTCTCTTGTTGATGGAGACGGCGGTTTTCTGCTCGCAAACGGATGCATTTCCGGAAGTCGCGTGGTGGCGAATTACCACGTGGACCACACCCGTCTGCTGGTGGGCGTACATCCTGATCGTTGACGCCTGGATCTACCGCCGCAAGGGCACGTCACTGCTGACGGACCGGCGCGAGTCGCTGGTCATTCAATGCATCCTGTCCATCGTCTTCTGGTGCTTGTTCGAGGCGTACAATCGGGTGATGCCGGGCTGGCGCTACGTGCATCTGGAACAAAACCTGTCCGTGCGTTTGTTGGGATACGCCATGGCCTTTGCCACGATCATGCCGGCGTTATTCCTGACCTGCGAGTTTCTCCAGAGTCACGAAATCTTTGGGAGGGCCTGGATGCCGAAAATTCGGTGGAGTCACGGCGTGCTCGTCACATCGGTCGTGGTGGGCGCGGTCTTTGTCCTCGTGCCGCCCTTGATGCCACCCCACACGCGAGGTTATTTGTGGGCGTTCGTGTGGATGGGCTGGTTCTTCCTGCTGGAACCGTTCAACTATTGGCGGGGCCTGCCCAGCATCTACCGCGATTGGCAATACGGTGACCTGTCGCGCACGCTGCAATTGTTCGGGGCGGGGGCTATGTGCGGCGTGCTGTGGGAGTTTTGGAACATGTGGGCCTACACCAAGTGGGTCTATATTTTTCCACTTGGCCAGAATGCGAGGTACTTCCAGATGCCCCTCGTCGGCTTCCTCGGTTTTCTGCCGTTCGCCCTCGAGTACTTTACCATGTTCCACTTCGTCGCCTCGTTTTTCACGCGCGACGATAAACTTGGCATCTGAAGCTGGCGGCTCAACCGACTTTGGAGGGCGCGCCTGGGAAGCTCTCCATGATCTCACCCGGTTTGCGCTCCACCAGCGGATCCCAAAAGAACATGCGCAGGGACGTCCACATCTTGACCGGCGGACTGTGCGGCTCGACGCGCCCTTCGCGGATGGCCCGAAAGATCGATGACATTGTCGGTTCGGCATCCACCATCGTGTAATGGCGGCCGAACATCCACAGATTGTGCGCGTCGGAACTCGCGACCACTGGTTTCTGGTGTTTCCGTGCGATCCGCATCGCGCGCTGGTTGAAGATATCCAGCCAGGAAAAATGCATCGATGCATACTCGACCGCCTCAAACAGGTCGATGTTCGGCTCGAAGTCCGGACCCAGACTGTGACCTTTCGGGTAGCACGGGTGTGGCGCCACGATCAAGAGATCCTCACCGCGCTCGCGCTTGTAGGCGCGAAGATCGTCGAATGTGAGCAGCTTTTCCGCATCGCGCTGGGTGATATTGTAGAGCAACACATCGCGCCCCTGGATGTTCCACTCGACCGCGCGTATGAGCAGCAGCCCCTTCTGCCGCGCGTACTCGAAGACCCGCTCATCTTCGAGCACACGGCAGTGGAGGGTGATGGCAATCGCGCTGTAACCGAGTTCAACGGCGCGGTCGATCAACGCCGTCGCCGGATAGCGCAACCCGTCCTCGGGGTCTTCTCCCGAGTGCATATGCATGTCCACTTTGATCATTCGCTCACTTCTTTAACCGTTCCATCGACCAGGAAAAACAGCAGCTTCTGAGCAAGCTCGATGCCAGCCACTTGCCGGAGCGCGGCCTCATAAGCACGCAATTGCTGGGCGTATTTCGCAACCTCCACCCGCGCGTCCGTCTTGTAATCGACCAGCACCCACCGGCCATTCTCGCAGAACAACAGGTCGATTTTTCCCTCCATCAACCCTTCGTCCACGACCTCGGTAAAGGGTAATTCGCGATAAACCTGATCCGCGCGTCGCGCGCGCGCCAGCAACTCTGAACCGAGTGCGTTGCTGACCAGTTCAACCGCGCGGCGCTTGTTTCCATCACTCAGACCCGTCTGCGCAACGAACTGCTCGATTTGCCCGCGTTGTTGCGCGGCGGTTGCCTGCAGATCGACGATTTCCAGCGCGTCGTGAACGGCACTTCCAAAGTCCATCGCCTTCTCGCGCTCGGCGCCAACCGGCTCGTCGTCACGTGGTTCCGCCTCCGTGGCCAGTTTCGATGGACTGACACGCGCGAACGGCCTGGCCGCGCGCACGAGCAATTTGGAGCGAGACTCCTGCCATTCACGCCGCCTATCGGCCAGCTGTTTCACCGGGGTGGTTCTTGCTTCTGTCTTGCCACCCTCGACGCCCCAGGCGCCCAGCGATTCCAAATCTGGCGCCTCCACCAAGGCGCCAGCCTCGGGCTTGAATCCGCGCGCCAACAAATCGATCCGCCCTCCCTTCTCCGCGAACCACGGAATCACCAGCCGCTCCTTGGCGCGGGTCGCCGCGACATACAACAGGCGGATTTCTTCCGCTTCCTCGCGCTTGCCCTGCTCCTGGTCCGCTTCATCAAAACCCGCCGTTCGCATTCCGGCAAATCGCAATTCCCATCGACCATCAGGGCGGAACAACAATTTTGCACCCGCGTCGGAAGACCGTCCTGCCAGGTCAGCCAACACGACCACGGGAAATTCCAGGCCCTTCGCCTTGTGCATGGTCAGGATGCGCACCACGTTGTCCGTCTCCTCACTGGCCGGCGACGGTTCCTCCTCAACGCCGCCCAACACCGTCTCATGCAACCGCCGCACGAATGCGCGGACCGAACGCAGACCTAGGCTTTCGAGTTGTCGAGCCAATTCGAGGGCCTTCAACAGGTTTGCCACGCATTGGGCGCCATCGGGTTGGCTGGCAAAAAACGCTTCGCAGATCCTGGCACGGGCGAACACGTGGTCTACGTAGCCCGGAACCGAGAAATCATGCCGACGGTTGTGTAATTCCCGCAGCAGAGTGAATGTCGATCTCGCCTGTTCCGGCATGTCGGCCGGGACATCGGCGAGGTAGTCCAACTTCGACTTCTGGGAGATCAGAAACACCAGTTCATCTGCCCAACCAAACAATGGAGATCGCAAAGTGGCCGCCAGATTGAGCTTATCGGCTGGATTGTCGAGACACGAGAGCAGAGAGGACAAGGTTTGGATTTCCTGCCGCTGATAGTACCCCTTCCCACCGATGATGCGACAGGGTACGCCGTGCTGGTGCAGGACATCGCTGTATGTCTCGACTCCTGTGAAACTGCGGAACAACAGCGCCACATCGCCCCACTGGCAGGCGCCCGTCGCCACCTGTTGGTAAAGGTAGCGGGCGACGGCCGCTGCTTCGACACGCCGCAATTCGTCCGCCGTCGCCTTGAGAAACTGCTTCGGCCGAAGCAGTGTCACCGCCGCTTCCGTGGTCTTCAGATCTGGCCGGGGTTTCAGTGCAATATATTCTGGCTGATAATTGCCGTGCTCGGGCTTGACAAGAATCTTTGAAAACACCTCGTTCACCCAATCGAGAATCGTGGACTTACTTCGGAAATTTTGCTGAAAGGTCAGCGTCTTTCCCGTTTGCTCGATCTGATTACGGGTACCAGCGTACATCTCGATATCGGCGCGGCGAAATCCGTAGATGCTTTGCTTGGGGTCGCCGACGACGAACAACTTGCCCGACGCACCTTCGCCGAGCAGAAGCACCAACTCGGTTTGCACAGGATCGGTGTCCTGAAATTCATCCACGAGCACAAACTTGAACCGCCGCTGCAAATCGTTTCTGACCTCTGTGCGGTCACGGAGCAAGTCGCGCGCTTTCACCAGGAGATCGTCAAAATCGAGTATGGCCCGTTCGTGTTTGACCTTTTGAAAATGATTAATGAACCCGCGTAGCCATGTGACCAATTCGACAAGAAGGTTGTGGTCAGCCGCGGTGTTGAAATCTTCCAGCAACGATTTCAGGTTCTTCACCACGTCCTTCATCTCGTGGAATGCTGCTTCGCCGTCAAAATGCGCCATCGCCCGTGGCGTGATCATCTCCAGGGACCGAAGCACCGCGACCTGGCGCTCGATCGAGGCCCGTTCCAACGCCGGCAGTGTATCGAGCAAAGTCCGCGCACGGAGATACGTCTTCTCCTTGCGTTCCACAAAATGTTTCAGACATCGCTCCAATGCCGGCGCGGACGATTTCAATTCCGCCACCGCTTTGGCAACGTCCAATGGCACGGGCACCGGCAGCTTCGCGACTGCGAGGCGGTCGCGATGATCGACCAGCAGCGCCACCAATTCGGGAAGCTTTTCCAGTTCCACGCCGCGCATCAAGGCCTGTCGTAACGCTGACGGATTCTTCGCCAACTCGGCTTCCAACCATCCTTCCCATGCCTCTTCGAACAGGAGTTGCCGCTGCAATTCATCGGCGACCACAAACTGCGGGTCCACCACGGCTTCCACCGGGCGCTCCCGCAGAACCCACGCACAGAAGGAATGGATCGTGGTGATATGCGCCCGCTCCAGATCGCTCCAGGCTTCCGCGAGCTTGTCGCCCTTGAGGGTCTCTTCGAGTTTCTCGCGCAACCGCAACTTCAATTCCCCTGCGGCCTTCTCGGTAAACGTGATCGCGACGATCTCGCGGAGCCGCGCGCGACCCTTGCTTACGGCCGACAGGATGCGCGCTACCAGCGCGGTGGTTTTGCCCGTGCCCGCTGCCGCCTCGATGAACAACGTCGCATCCAAATCGTTCGCTGCGCTTTCGCGCGCCGCATGGTCGACCGGCCGCGTCATTTCACGTTCTCCTTGATTGACCGGAACACTTCCATCCGAGCGTCATCACGCTTCCGTTCATACAGTTTCAGGATGCCGTTGCCGCAGATCGCGCGGTAATCGCACTGACGGCAGCCTTCGGCGGTGGCGTACTGCGCGAACACACCATCGCGAATCATACTGGCGGCGGTGTCGAGCAGGTTGGACAATGCCGGACGTTGATCGTCCAGCGCCTCGTGGGTAAAGGTGACCGTTCGATATTCCCCGCGCAGGGTGAAGTAAAGGTAGCTGGCCGAGTCGACCCTGACCTTCGGCAGCAGGCTTTCCGCCGCGAGAATGTACAATGGTAATTGCAACGCTTCGCCGCCCGTGAGCGAGTCGTCTCGGATGTTGCGCGGCAACCGGCCCGTCTTGTAGTCCAGCACTCGCGCGCGCCCGCCGTCGTCGCTCCGATCGATGCGATCGATCGTGCCACGCAATCGCACAGGCGGGGCCGCGGCGATGCTGCGAAATTCTCTTTCGAAGTCCGTTGGGCGCCAACCAACGGATGCATTCCGATCGCGCTCGATGAACGCGTCCAGTTCCTCGATAATGATCTGCTTCTTGACCTCCCAGACCGTTGGATAGCCGGTCACGCCGCGGCGCTGAAACTCGTTGAAATGTCTTTCGGCAACCGTCGCGATGTTGTTGCCGCGCGACCGGTAATAGTCCTCCAGGATCGCGTGGTAGAGCGAACCGAGATCCATCGCATCGATCGAAAGCGCCGCCTCGGGCTCTTCCCATCGCTCGATGCCGAGGACATGCTTTTGGAAATAGTAGAATGGGCAACCGAAGAAATCCTCCAGCGAAGTGGCGCTTATCACGAGTTTGTCCAGACCGAAACGCTCGCGGAGAACCTCCCGCGCATTGGCGCTGCCCAGCAGACCATCGTATGGGGTGAGCGCGCGCTCGCGCCAGCGCATGCCGGCATTGTTAACGCCTTCAGCCAATAAGCCTGATATTTGGCCGAGGTAGCTGTGCTTGTCTGCGACCGACATGAGTCCTGCCAAATCAAACTCGCGCTCGTTCAGTGGCTCGGCAACTGTACGCACTGGCGATAGTGGAATCTTGACGGCGCGTTCGTCGAGCGCCCGGAAGTTGTTCGCGCCGGCGTATTCCAGCAACAGAAACGAGGCCATGCGCGGACGCGATGTCGATGGTTCCAACCGCGGATAGGCAAGCACGAGTTTCTCACGCGCCGCCTCCGTGGTGAGCGAGAACAAGAGCCGTTCCTCCTCATGCCCATCGAGCTTGCGGGACAGGTCCGGACTGATGCGGGCGCGTTCCTCATCGGTCAGGAGCGGATCTTCGCGGATGACGCGCGGAAAACTCTTCTCCACGAGACCAAGCAGGATGACCAGCGGCCACGACAAGCCGCGGGCGCTCATGACGTCGCCGACGAAGATCCCCCCACCCTGGAATTGCTCGGGTTGGTCGGAAGATGCTTCGACCGCTTTCCAACAGTAATCAGCAAACGTCTCGAACGTCACACGCGGCTGAAACTCCTCCAACTCGGCCAACACGTGGATACAATCGACGACAGCTTCGCTCTTACCACCCAATCCACGGAACGCGGTGACGAGCGTGGCGCCATACTCACTCCATATCGCTTCGCCGGGCAGCCCACCGAGAAGCGACATCAGTTTCCTGACAAACGCCAGCACCTGTTCGGCATCACGATGCCATCGCTCGCGATGTCGTCCCTCATTTGCCTCCCGTTGTTCTTTGTCAGAACTGCACGAGGCGGCTTCGAGACGTTCGATCCACTGCTGTTGGCCACCCACGATGCCGAGTTGCACCGAGAGCGCGTCCCAGTGCGAGCGCGAGTCGGTGTGACAGGCCAACTCCATCACGGACGCGCGGCTAAAGTCGGAGCGGACCGTGGCCAGCAGCAATGACAAAAGGCGGGCATCTGGTTGTTCAGACAGCGGGCGGCCACCGCGGAAGTACGCTCTGATTCCGAGGCTGGCGAGCGTGTCACGCAGGATCGCGTCGTATTGTTCCCGGCTTCGGCAGAGGATTGCGACATCGTTAAAGGAGCGACCCTCTGCCGCCACGAACGCGAGCGCTTCGCGCACGGCCTCCTGCACTTCACTTGTCTCGCCCGGGCACGAGAGAATCGTCGCGGGTTTGGGCTTCCTCCGGAGAGAAGTCAGAGCGGACTTGTAGTCCTGCGCTCGGAACCAATCCAAGAGCGGCTCAGAATAGGCGTTGTGTGAAGCTGACGGAAAGAACACGGTCGAGGGGGAAAGTTTCCGCACGAACTGTTTTTGGGCGGCCGTAAGATCGTAGAAGCCATACAGAAATATTTCCGAATTCAAATTCAGTACGGGCGCACTCTGATACAAGCTGGATTCCGTGACGAAACCGTGGTCGGCCAGCCAGTCGCGGTACGCCGAGTAGGCGGCCGACAATTCGGACAGCTTGCCGGACTTGCCGGCAGCTTTACGGAATGACCCCGGCGAAACGCCGGCTTGTTCGAGATCCTTGAACGTCTCCAACAACGAATTGCGAAAGCCTTTGGTGTCGCGAATGGGAGCGAAATAACCATTGGCGGAGATTTCATTTCGGGCGATCTTGTCACAAAGAAGCTCAAGACCGAGTCGGGGGGCCTGACGCGCTTTCGGCAAAAGGTCTTCCAAGACGTGAAACCGCAAATTGACGTGACCGTTGGGGAGCATTCGGGCGAGCGTCCGTTGAAGATGAAGGCCCAGCAGGCGTGACCGCACAATAATCGTCAGAGCGGTCAGCGCACCGCGCGACTTCTTCCGAGCGGAAACCTCGTCCGCCATGGCGGCCTCCAACACGGGTTGAAACGAGCCCACGTGGATTTTGCGTGGCATTGACGCGGAAAAATTGCTAGTCGTACTCACAGCGAATGAAAATCCTCGCCAAGTATATCACACGGCAAGCGGTCATCACGCTGCTTTTGACCATTGGTGTCTGCACCTTCGTGCTGCTGCTGGCCCGCATCCTCAAGCAACTCAGCGACATGTTGGTGAACCAGAAAGTTGGCCTGGAAGTGGTCGGATACTTCGTGCTGTTGATGACGCCGAACGTCCTGAGTCTCTCCCTGCCGATGGCGATGTTGGCGACGGCGATACTGATTTTCGGGCGGATGAGCGCCGACAACGAGGTCACCACCATGCGCGCCAGCGGGATGAGCCTCGGGCAGGTCGTGGCGCCGGTCATCCTGCTCGGCGCGGTGGCGAGCGTGTGCTGTCTGTACATCAACGCCAACCTCGCCCCGTGGTGCCGGTTCGAGTTCAAGACGCTGTTTGTGCGGCTCGGCTCGGAACGCCCCATGGCGTTGATCGAGGAAGGCACCTATATCAAGGATTTCCCCGGCTTCGTGATCTACGCCGGCAAGAAGAAGGGAAATATCATTGAAGACGTGATGATTTACACGCTCGATGAGAGCAACAACGTCGCGTCCAGCCTGCGCGCGCAAAAGGGGATCGTTTCCTCGAAGCCCGAGGAACGCAAACTCCTGCTCGACCTGTACAATGTCCGCGGTGACTTGCGCGATCCGAAGGAGCCCACCAACGTCCACAAGATTCGACCTGACACCACGGCCGAGCATTACCCGATCGAGATGGACCTGAGCCGCGCCCTGCGGCAGGCGCGGGCGACGCGGCAATTGGGGGACCTTGTGTTTTCCGAGTTGATCGGCGAGATTCGGGATTTGCGCGCGCACGGCATCTATCCTGCGGCGGCCCTTATCGAGGCGCATCAACGGGTCGCCGGCGCGGTCGCCTGCCTGGCGTTTACGCTGATCGGCATTCCTCTGGGGATCAAGACCAGCCGCCGCGAGACATCGGTCGGGATCGCCTTCAGCATCGGGCTCGCGCTGGTGTTCTACTTTGTGATGATACTGGCCAACACGCTCAAGAGCCGCCCCGCGCTGTTCCCGGAAGCGATCCTCTGGTCGCCCAATCTCCTTTTCGAATTCCTCGGCTTGTGGTTGCTCTGGCGTGTCGCGCGGGCCTGAGACGCACCGGCCGCGGCACACGTAACATTGTTATGGAGGGGAAACTTCTCAACGCTCCGCGCCTGAGGCGGCTGGCGCCCGATGCTTGCGCCGTGGCTTTTCTGGCCGCATTTCTGGGCGTCTTTTACTGGGGTTTTCTGAACGGACGATGTTTCATCTGGGACGACACCCTGACGCAGTTTTATCCGGGCGTGAATTATTTCGCCAAATCGGTCCAAGGGGGGCGGCTGCCGCTTTGGTTCCCCGGGGTCCGCGACGGGTCGCCCTTTTACTCGGACATTCAGGTGGGCGGGTTCTATCCGGCGCAATGGCTCCTGATTCCTTTTGTTCACAATGGACGATTGCCGTTCGTCGCCTACCAGAGGTATATCGTATTGCATTACCTGTTAGGCGGTCTGTTCCTGTACGCCTTTCTCAAGCGGCTGAAGTTCAGTCCGATCGCGGCGGTCACCGGTGCGCTCGTGTTCTGTTTCTCCGGCTTTTCTTCACTGCGAATCGCGAGCTTCACGATGTTTCAGGCATTTGCGTGGCTTCCACTCCAACTGCTTTTTGTCCACCGCCTCACGAGTGACCGGAGGCGGTTGTCCTGGCTCGGGCTCGTGGGTGCCACGGTAGCGTCCGTGCTGGCAGGATTCCCACAGGTGACGCTCTACTGTTGGTATCTGGTGACCGCCTACTGGTTGTATCGCTGCTACGGCGTTCGCCGTGAGGAAGGTTCCAGCGCCCGCATGGCTGCCCGCCAAGTCGCCGGAAGGGACGTGCCGAGAATTGTCGGTACGTTCGTGCTCGTCTTCGGACTGGCCGGTATCATGGTGGTGCCGGGGGCCGAGAATTGGTGGCGGACGGCCCGACCGAGCCGGTCCTTTGAAGCGTTGGCTGACTCCTCGTTGCCGTACGATCAATTGCTGACGCTATTCGTGCCCAATTTCTTCGGAGTCTCGCGGTCGTTCACGTCTCCCCATCCGTTCTGGGGCTTTGATCGGCATAGCCAAACCGTTATGCTCAACCGTTCTGTACATGGCGGACCCGGCTTTTGGCAGTACTGGGAATTCGGCGCCTACTCCGGACAAATCTTCTGGCTGGCTCTTCTTCTGATTCTTTTCAATTGGCGGAGGATCGAAGACAAGCGGGGGATCGGGTTTTTCCTGACGACCTGGGTCATGGCCACGTGGTTCATGATGGGTCGATATGGCGGCTTGTATCAGGTCCTGTATTGGTGTCTTCCGGGCGTGACGCTTTTCCGCGTCCCTGCGAGGATGGCGTGTGTTGCCACGTTTGCCGCGGCGACTGCCTGCGCGTACGCGGTCGACCTCCTTCGTCGTCGAGCGCCGCAGTTGCGCTTGTGGCCAGCATTGCTTTTTCCGGCCGGCTACGGCTGTCTGGCGGCGGTGCTCTACGCGGGCGATGGACACCTGGGCGGCCGATTGCGGAGCTTTGACCGGCTGGCCTGGTCCAGGCATGAAACACTGATTGCCTTGCTCTTGGCGATCCTGTGTGCGCTGGCGATCCTGGGGGCGATTCGCAATCCGAAGCGCTGGGTGTTCCAAACCATATGCCTGTACAGCCTGTTGCTGGTTGCCGCAGCCGATTTTTGTTACGCGTATGAAGGTTTTCATCGCGGCAACGCCAATCCGGATGAGTGTTACCCCGAGACCAATCGCCTCCTCACGCTTCTGGAAGATTATCGTGAACACCGCGGCCCATTTCGATTCGGCCAGATCGTCCGGGGCCGGGTTAGCGAGGAAATCGCCACGTTTCGCAACCTGCCGTATTTTCATGACTATTTGGAAGTCCCGGAAGGCTACACGAGTTTTTACCTGGACAACATTGCGAGATTTCAAGCCATGACCAATCAGGCGGCCAAGATCGGCATTCAAAATATCCAGGTCACCATGGAACGCGATGAAAACGGCAAAGACTGGTTGGGCGCGTACACAAATTCGCTGCCGCGCGCGCGATTCTTTTCACGCATCCGGCATTACGACTCGAGAAACGCGCTCCTGGACGCGTTGGAACGAGGCGATATTGATTGGCGCAGCGAGGTGGCCGTAAGCGAACCCTTCTCATTCGACGGGTTACGCGGGGACGAGCCGAGCCCGGGAGCGGGCGATAACGACTCCGTTCAATTCCAGAGCCTGACGCCCGAGAGCTATTCGATCACCTACGGCGTGAGCCGACCCGGTATCGTGTTCGTTTCCCAAGCATTCTACCCCGGCTGGGTGCCGAACGATAAACGTATAAAGCTGATCGAAGTCTTCGGCGCCTTCCAAGGCCTCGTAATTCCCCAAGCGGGCGCCGGGCGGATTGTCGTGAGCTTCTCGCCGCCCGCATTGAAGCTGGGTGCTGCGATCAGCATCATCAGCATCGCGATAACCGCCTGGCTGTGTCTCGGCAAATGGTCCCAAGACTCACACAACGGCTGACAAAGTTCCGTTGTAGCGGTGGCTTTGTGAGCCACAGAATTTCCCAAGAGACAAACGGCTTGGCGCTTCACAGAAGCGCCGCTACACCACTTTTCAACGGCTGCTAAGCGCCGCCCAACTGTTTGCCCATCACTTCGACAATGGGGCGAATTTCCGCCATCAACTGGCCGAACTGCTTGGGTTTGAGCTGCTGGCCCCCGTCACTAAGTGCCGCAGCCGGATCGGGATGGACTTCCACCAGCAAACCGTCCGCGCCCACCGCAACGGCGGCGCGAGCGAGCGGGATCACCATGTCGAATCGGCCCGCCGCATGGCTCGGGTCCACGAACACCGGCAGGTGCGTTTCCTTTTTGGCGACCGCGACCGCGCTGAGATCGAGCGTGTTGCGGCAGGCGTGCTCGAACGTGCGGATACCCCGCTCGCAGAGGATCACTTTGCTGTTGCCATGCACGCAGATGTACTCGGCGGCCAGCAGCCATTCGTCGATCAACCCGGACACCCCGCGTTTGAGCAGGATGACCTTGCCCGACGCCGCGACCTCGGCCAGCAACGGGACATTTTGGGCGTTGCGCGCCCCGATCTGCAGAATGTCGGCGTAAGACGCCACCATTTCCACGTCTTGCGGCGACATCACTTCGGTCACGATGGGCAATCCCGTGGCCGCGCGGGCCTGCTTCAACATCTCAAGCCCCTCGCGGCCCAATCCCTGGAAGTCGTACGGCGACGTGCGCGGCTTGAATGCGCCACCACGAAAGAGTGTCGCGCCGTACGACTTCACCGCTTTCGCGGTTTCCAAAGTTTGCGTCTGGTTTTCCACCGAGCACGGGCCCGCCACCACGTGGAACGTGCCGCCGCCGATTTTGAGTCCGGCCACGTCGAGCACGGTATCGCGTCCCTGGTATTCGCGGCTGACGAGTTTGTACTTCTTCTGAATGGGAGTGACGCTCTCGACCTGCGGCAACACGATGAGGGATTCGAGGGTGTGATGGTTGCGTTCATCGCCGATGCAAGCGACGACGGTGCGCTCCACGCCGCGAATCAGGCGGGGCTCGTAATTGAACTTCTTCACCGCGTCCGCGACCTGCTGGACATCCTGTTCACTGGTTCCCGGCTTTAACACGATGATCATTCCTTTGCTCCTTATGTCCTGTACGCGGTTCGGTTTTGGGCAATAAAAAAACCGTCCCGCGTCTGCGGGACGGTTGGGTGTCAACGTTTACGCATCAACACACAGCCCGCAGACAGGGCTGGCTAAAGTAAAACCAATAATACGACGCCCGGACTGCGGAGATGTATTGATGCACTGACTTCATGTTCAAATGTAAGCTAGCAAATCCGGCGGGGGATGTCAACTCCGACGAAAGCGGGATGGTGGCTCGGTTTGAAATCGGATGGACGCAAAGATTCAAAAAGCTTGACACCACACAAAAGTGTGGTACATCGTTGTGCTTGACGCGAATCTAGCAACATGTGAAAAGGTGCATTCATGGGGTATCCGTCGAAGGCAGTCGCCAATCATATTCTGGATATTGCTAGCGGCCGGGGAAGCTCAGTCACCCCGATGAAGCTGCTAAAGCTACTCTATTTTGCTCACGGCTGGCATTTGGCACTCAAAGATTCCGCGCTTCTGAACGAATCGATTGAGGCGTGGAGGTTTGGCCCGGTCGTGCCCTCGGTGTATCACGCATTCAAGCAATATGGAACAGAGCCAATCACGGATCACGCCACCGACCTCGATTTGGAAGCTTGGATGAAAAAGGGGGAGATTAAGTACGTCGAATGTTGCCTGCCAAGTGATCATACTCTCGGGGAATTCTTCGACAAAATTTGGGAAGTATATGGCGGCTTCTCGGCACTGCAGCTGTCGACACTTACACACCAACCCGACACCCCTTGGTTCAAAACTTGGTTTGAGTTGGGCGGGAAGGACAAAAAGGGAGCCGACATACCGGATGGCTTGATAAAGGAATATTTCCTTCAAAAGTCCAAGAATTGACGATTGTGGTCGCCGATGCGCCCATGATTAACCTAAAGCAGATCAAAGAGCCCACGGCTCCTGCGCCGACGCCAGAAGCAGAAGAAGAACAGAAGGATTATGCCAAGCAGATTGAGGTCGATCGGCAGAAGGCGGAACTGGAGGGATTCCGTCAGGACATCACGGAGCGAAAAGAGTATGCGCGCAAGATTTTCAGCATGCTCTGCCTCTGGCTTGTCGGTGTGTTCGCTATGCTGCTGTTACAGGGCTTCCTGAGCGACACGACATCACCTCCGATGATTATTTCTCACGGGAAAGCACTTTACGCCATCAGGACTGTTTTCAAACTTTCTGACAGCGTTCTCTTGGCCGTGGTTGGGGGGACGACCGCGAGCGTCATAAGTATTTTCATCATAGTGGCCAATTATTTGTTCCCCAAGCGTTGAGTGTGAAGCTCAGCGGTTTCCTCTTAGCTCCGCACATTGTAATCGTCTCCTCTCATGTTGATCTGCTTCAATTACTCCTCCTTCGGCCCGTAGAGTCACCCTCAGCGGGCCTCTCGAAAGGGATTATATTCCCGAACTCGGAGGGACTGAACAATTGAGGGTTCGCTCGGAACACCTCGCACAGTACATGCGTCGGCATTGGGAGCTCGGTCGGGATCTCCCAGCCATGTATAACGGCGTTTGACTCCAAAAGTTCTAAGCTCTTCTTTCCTAGCGAACCTTGGATGTCTGGTACCATGTCGTCAAATGGCTCGCCCTTAGCTCTTCGCCATCCCTTCAAGCCTGTCTGACGAAACAGCTCACGGTATTGGTTGTCAGTGATGATCCCAAGATCGTGTGAACGCACGATCATTGCTTGGACTGAAACACCCCATCTGGGTTTCAATTTCAGAAATCCATCCAAGCTGGCATCCATAACATCTGGTAGGAACGTCCCTTCGGGCATCAGGAACGCACTTGCGAAACGGTTTGCTTCGGCTTCTATTGTGTTTAGCGTGTCTGCGGTTAGGAAATCTGATTCTGTCAGATGTTGGTGCAATAAAAGATGTCCGAGCTCATGGGCAGCGTCGAAGCGAGACCGAGCGCGATCTAGTTTCTCATCTCCCAAGAAAACGTATGGACGACCGTTTATGATGCACGAAAATGCGTCGAAACGGGTGTCGGCAAATGAGGCTCTCGCAATGGCTATGCCTTTTGATTCGATCAGTTCTCCGAGTTTCAGAATGGGGCGATCACCGAGCTTCCAGGTCCTTCTGCATTCTATGGCCGCCATCTCAACGTCCGCTCGATGGCTGATTTCCGGAAGTGATGGTGATGGCAACGATATATGCTGCTCCAGCCACAGGAACACCTCGGCCACTAGTTCGGCCAATCGTTCTGCTCGGCGATTGGCTCGACGTGTGTTTGCAGAGTTCCATGCGCGAAACGTGACCGGCCCCTTATGGGACAATTCTCTTGGAATCACCCTTAGCAACAGCGGCATTGGAAAATTCAACGAACGAGATAGCGCGACTATGTTATCCATTGTCGGGCTCTTCACACCGCTTTCCCATTGTGCGACAGCGGCGGGCGTCACATCCAGTAGGTCAGCGAGTTTCGTCTTGCTAAGACCGGCCAGTTCTCTCGCTTGACTGATTCTCTCTGGGTCGGCGCGATTCATTCGTTCTGCGCTCGTTGTTCGTCTTGGCGGGATTCCTTCTTCAGCTCAATCTTCGGCTCCTCGACATGCTCCGCTTCGGTCGAAATCATAATCGACGGGTTCAGCATGATGTTCCCCGACGCGGCGACGTAGGATTGCGGGTCGTCTGGATTGTCGAAAATCCGGAGAAACGCGAACTCCGCATTCTTGTTGCCGTGAACCAACGTCAAATGGATTAGTCCGTTGGTCGGCTCGTCAGCGCCGTACCCGGGAAGCATAGGATTCTGCCAGTTGCGAAGGCGCCGATCGTAACGCAGCTCCGAGTACCTTGGGGGGTCGGCGGCATTCTGAAGGTGATGCGCCATCAAGGACGTGAATCTACCCTGCAATTCCAGCGCCATAATCCCCGTACCATTTTCGGTCAGAGGGACCCACTTCGGTTTAATCCCCGTGATAAGGCCTATGTCGCAGGCGCGATACAGTCGAGAGTCTACGAAGTTCCATCGTGTGTATCCCTGCAGGAGTGACAGATTCGGTGTGTCGTAAATCGGGTCGACGCTTGGGTTTGTTCTTTCGATCACCGCCGCATAGCCAGCGGTGATCGCTGAAACCAAACCGGCAATGTTCTCGGGGGTCCAGTCGTCACGGATTGCGGTTAAGAATTCAGATTGTGATTTCATAATGGTTAATATTCGTAATATTTACTAAAAACAGTGTCAAGCTCTATTTCTTAACCACTCAGGTTGCCGTTCCCGTATCAGGCCCTACCCCGAATTGCCGCAACGCCGGCCTATCGGTAATTCGAATTAAGCCGTTGCCGTTGCGCCACTTCCTACAAACTCCAAAGGTGGTCGGCAATGCCCGCTTGCATTGCGGGCGTGGCTCGCAGGCTGGAATGAATCGGCTGAAAGCAGAGGCCGTCGCCGGGCGGCGGTTTTGTTTTACGCGATGCCGCCGTTGACGCGGAGGTTTTGGCCGGTGACCCAGGCGGCGGCGTCGGAGGCGAGGAAGGCGACGACCTCGGCAATTTCGGCGGGTTGACCCAGCCGGCCGAGGGCGGCCTGCTGGGCGAAACGCTGGAGCTGTTCGGGGGTTTTGCCGTCCATGAACAACTCCGTCTCGGTCGGGCCCGGTGAAATCGCATTGACGGTGATGCGGCGCGGTCCGAGTTCCCCCGCGAGGGAACGGGTCAACTGTTCCACCGCGCCCTTGGTGGCGACATAGGCGCCGTAGTTCGGCATGATCCGGGCGGTGGTCGAACTGGACAGATTGATGATGCGGCCGCCGTCGGCGAGGCGGGTGGCGGCCTGCTGGCAGGCGAAGAAGGTGCCTTTCACGTTGACCGCGAAAATGCGGTCGTACTCGGTCTCGGACACGTCCCTGACCGGCTTGGTGGACATGATGCCGGCGTTATTCACCAGAATATCGAGCTTCCCGAAGCGGGCGATGGTTTCGTCGAAGAGCCGGACGACGTCCGCCACGCGCCCCACGTCGGCCTGAATGGCAAACGCTTTTCCACCGGCGGATTCAATTTCGCTGGCCAGTTGCCGGGCGGCAGCCGCCTGAGAGGCATAATTTATGGCGACCGCGGCGCCGTCACGGCTGAGCCGCTCGGCGATGGCGCGACCGATCCCGCGCGACGCGCCGGTGACCAATGCGACCTTTCCTTTCAAATCGGTGCTCATATGGAGGACGATAGAGAAAAATCGCGGCGGTGGCAATGCCCGGATGGTTTTCGGAAAGCGGCGGGATACCCTCATCGGATTCGGGCAATCCCGCCCTACAATTCGGAAGGCGGCAACCGGGCCGGTTGCCCTACAAGACGGCCGCCGCGTGGGGGGTGCGGCTGATGGATTATTTCGATTATCCTACAATGATATTTCGTGCTGGACGCGGTTGGGGACGTGTGATAGAGTCGGGGAAGGTTATCAGGTTCTTTGATATAGGGATCGGTTCGAGGTTCACGGTTCAGGGTTCTCGGCTGGCGGTCAGCTACGACAGATGCTGCGATGGGATGAGCGGACGGCTCGGCGAGCCGTCCCTACCCTACGAAGAGCGGGGCATAACGAGGGGCGGACGCCGCGGGGGTGGGGGGTTACCAAACGAACCCAATTTTATTCAAGCCGGCGTGGAAAACTGAGTGAAACGAACCCAAAAACGAACCCAAATTCGGGGGTCAACGCCGCTTGGGATCGGTACCGGGTTGGCCGAAATAGCCCTTCCAGATAACTTCGAGGCCTTCTTCTGTCAGCTTGACGGGCTGTCTGTGCAGCCGGCAGAGGTCGATGGTGCGATCGATCAGGTCACGGGGATCACAGGCCTTGGGGATGCGGCCTTCGGTCTGGTATTTCTGCAACAACTGGGTCACCAGGTTTTCATCCGCGAACAACCCGCGGGCGCGGGCATACCGCAGGAAAATTTCCGTGTAGGTCTCGGGGCTGGGTGCGTCCGCATGAAGGCGGTAGCCCATGCGGCGCATGAACGCTTCGTCTTCGAGGTCGGATTCGGCGAGATTCGTCGCGAACACCACGATCTGCTCGAACGGCACCTGAATTTTCTTGCCGGTGCTCAACGTGAGGTAATCGACGTGGTATTCCAGCGGGACAATCCAGCGGTTGAGCAATTCCGTCGCGGAGCAACGCTGGCGACCGAGGTCATCCACCACCAACACGCCGCCGTTGGATTTGACGTGGAGGGGCGCTTCGTAAAAACGCTGCGTCTCGGTGTAGGCGAGTTCGAGGCTGTCGAGCGTCAACTCTCCGCCGACCACCACCAGTGGCGGACGGATGCGCACCCAGCGGCGATCATGATTGTCGTTCGCGTGCGGAATGGGCGAATGGTTGTGGGCGTCGAAGACGCGGATCACCTGGCCGTCGACTTCGATGGCATACGGGATCCAGATTTCGCCGGGGAGCGCGTCGACGAGGGCGCGCGCGGTGGCGGTTTTGCCGTTGCCCGACGGTCCGGTGAGGAACAGGCTGCGTCCCGAGCCGATGACCAACCCGATAATTTCCTTGGCGTAATCGGAGAGGATCAGGTTCGACATCGCCTGCTCGATGGCCTGGCGCGTCGCGGGCGGACGGTTGCGCACCTGTTGCGTGATCATCTCCGTATAGGACTTCAGGGAGACGGGGGCCGGACCGGCGTAACTGCAAAAACTGGTGAGGCGTCGCAACTCCTCCCAGCCGTGATCGAGCATCGCGTAGCGATGGTTGTGCAGGCCCACCACACCTTTGATTTCTATGAATCGATCGTGGCACAACCGCTGGAGGAGCGCCTCGGTGATCATGATGCCCAGGTGCATGCGGGTGGCGATCGTGGCGGTGCTGCAGTCGGAGTCCAGCGGCACGGTCTTCAGCGCAAGTTCGGCGAGGAAGCCGGGGCTGACATCCAAAGCCTCCAGTTTCTCGGGGAATGGGGGGACGAACCAGTCAGCGGGATTGGCGAAGAGCGGGGTGAGCGAATCCGTCGGAATTTCGGGTACGACGGGTCCTCCCAACTCGGCCTCAACTGCGACATCCTCGGTATGTTGAAGGTCAGATATGCTCATGAAATACTGGTCCATCATGCAGGGGAGCACGATTCAGGCCAGTCATTATCAGCCTCCGGGCCAGGCCGTTCCGCATGGGCCGATTCGGGACTTGCAACGTTTCGCCACGATTTCTAGACTGCCGCCATGAAACACACGGAGCTTCTCATTTTTGCCACACTGGTCGTCCTCGGCACCGCTGGTGCACCAACTGCGCCAGCCGAGGACCAAACCATCGGCCAGCAGGTGTCCATCCTTGACGAGCGCCTCAGCAAGCTGCGGGCGGACGTCGATGCGATCCAAGCGAACCAGCAGCAAATCCAGCAGGACCTCAAACAAGTCCAGGCGCAACTCGCAGAACTCCATCAGTCTGGACCAAGTGCCTCCGCCAACGACTTAGAGGCACTAGAGGCACGCGTGAAGGCGTTGGATGCCGCTCGTGAGACGGACAAGAAAGTCATCCTCGATCAACTCGCCAGGGAACTCGCGGCCATGAGCGGTTCGCATGGCGGCGGTAGCGGCGGCACCACCACCAATCCATCAGCCGGCCCGGCCAATGGCAATGAATACGAGGTCAAAAAGGGCGACAACCTGACGGTGATCGCCAAGAATAATGGCGTCACTGTTGCCGATTTGAGGAAGGCCAACAGTCTGACCAGCGACTCGCTGAAGGTCGGGCAGAAGCTCGTCATTCCATCGAAGTGACAGCCGTGAGGCTCTTGGCTTGAGCCAGGCAGCACCTCGGCGCTGTGGAGGCGAGGCGGGGCTCTTCTTAGGCAGCGGCGTAGCGGCGCTCGCGGCGGCTGCCGTTGGTCGCGGCCAACTTCTCGGTGTCGACTTTGAGCCAGACGCTATCTTCGCCGAGGATGGCTTCGACGTCGTGGACGAATTGCTGCGTCGGCGAGACGGAAAAATGTTCGTGCGCTTCCAGAAAGACCAGTTTGCCGTCGGGATAAATGAAGCAGAACAAGACGGGAACGCTCCCTTGGTGGGTGCGCATGACGTCGTGAACGCGCGTCAGGGTTGAATCCTCGGTTGTTTCTGCGGAGATACGGATGTGCACGGCTTTCGTGAACCGTGTCGGGACTTCGCTGAGCGGGATGACCTGTTCCGCCACGATCTTCGGTTTGTCTTCACGCAAGTTGACCGTGCCACACAAGAGGACGGCGACATCAGTTTTCAAACCAGCGGCGTGTTTCGCGTACGACTCCGGGAACACGAGAACTTCCACCGAGCCATCGAGGTCTTCCAGAGTCAGGATCGCCATGGGTTTGCCCTGCTTCGTCGTCTTCGGCACAATTTTGCTGATGATGCCGCCGACGCGGGCCATTTGACCGTCCTGCAATTGGGCCAGTTTCCCTGACGAACCGAGTTCGTACCGTTGCAGAATCTCGGCGTACTCGCTCAGGGGATGTCCCGTCACATAAAAACCAAGAAGCTCTTTTTCATACGCGAGCATTTCGCTCTGCGACCATTCCACGGAAGGAGCCTGACCCGTGGCTTTCTTCCGGGCGTTGACCGGTTCCACGTCGAACAACGCGGCCTGACCGCGTTCCTTGTCGCGCTGGACACTGGAGGCGCGGTTCATTTGATACTCGACCGCCGCATACACCACGGCTCGCGGTTCCCCCAGGGAATCATATGCGCCACATTTCACCAGGCATTCCAGCACCTTGCGATTCACAATGCGCAAATCGACGCGCGTGCAGAAATCTTCGAAAGATGTGAATCGTCCACTGGCCTCGCGCACCTGGATGACATTTTGCACGGCTATTTCACCGACGTTCTTGATTGCCGCGAGGCCGAAGCGAATCTTGCCGCCGCCCACGGTGAAGCGGACCCCGCTTTCGTTCACGTCCGGCGCCTGGACCTCGATGCCCATGCGTTTGCACTCGTTGATGAATAGCTGGATCTTGTCGGTATTGGCCAGTTCGTTGGACAATACGGCGGCCATGAATTCGACCGGGTAATTCGCCTTGAGCCACGCGGTCTGGTACGAAACGACCCCGTAAGCGGCGCTGTGCGACTTGTTGAACCCGTACCCGGCGAATTTCGCCAGCATGTCGAAAATCTGGTTGGCCTTGCCGCGCGGGATCTTGTTCTTCTCGTGACAGCCCTTGATGAAAATCTCGCGCTGGCTTTCCATTTCCTCGGGCTTCTTCTTGCCCATCGCGCGGCGCAGCACGTCGGCGCCACCCAGCGAGTAACCCGCGAGGGCGTTCGTGGCCTGCATCACCTGCTCCTGGTACACGAACACGCCGAACGTTTCCTTGAGGATCGGCTCCAACAATGGATGGTCGTATTCGACCTTGACCTTGCCGTGTTTGCGGTTGACGTAATCGTCGAGCATGTTCATCGGGCCGGGACGAAAGAGCGCGATGAGCGCGATGATCACGTCGACGGAGTCCACGCCGATGCGGCGGCAGAGGTCGCGCATCCCTTGAGATTCCAACTGAAACACGCCGATGGTGTTGGCCTTGGCCAGCATGTCGAACGTCTTCTTGTCATCGAGCGGAATCTTGTTGATGTCGAGACGCTTCCCCGTGGTTTGCTCGATAATGTCAAGCGCGTCCTGAATGACCGTGAGCGTCTTCAACCCGAGAAAGTCCATTTTCAGCAGGCCGAGATCACCGAGCGGATTCATCGAGTACTGTGTGACGACTTCGTCCGAGTTCGTGCCCGTGGTGAGTGGGACGATATTGTCGAGCGGCTCGGCGCCGATGACCACGCCCGCGGCGTGGGTGGACGCATTGCGCGACAGGCCTTCCAGCGTGAACCCGTAATCGATCACCCGTTTGACGGTCGCCTCGTTATTGTAGGCGCCCTTCAACTCGGGATTGATCTCCAATGCCTTCTTCAGCGTCATGCCGATGTCGGGCGGGATCATCTTCGCGATCCGGTCGCATTCACCATACGACAGCCCCATCACGCGGCCGACGTCGCGCACGACCATCTTGGCGCCGAGCGTGCCGAACGTGATGATCTGGGCGACATGGTCGTCACCGTACTTCTTGCGCACGTAATCGATGACCTCAGGGCGGCGGTTGTAGCAGAAGTCCATGTCGATATCGGGCGGCGAGATGCGCTCGGGATTGAGAAAACGCTCGAAAAGCAGGTTGTAGCGGAGCGGATCGATATCCGTGATCTTCAAGATGTACGCCACCACGCTGCCGGCGGCGCTGCCACGACCCGGGCCGACGGGGATGTTGTTACTGCGCGCGAAGTGGACAAAATCCCAGACGATCAGGAAGTAACTGACAAAGCCCGTTTTCTCCATGATCTTCAATTCGTACTCCACGCGGTCAACAATCTGCTTCTCCTGTGCGTTCTTGGGCTGCTTCCACTCGATGCCGTAGCGGTCACGCATCCCCTGCTCGCACAAATGCCGCAGGTAATGTTCCCGCGTGAACCCCGTTGGCGGTTCGTAAACCGGAAACCGCAGCTTGCCGAATTCCATCAGGAGATTGCATTTCTCGGCGACCGCCAGGGTGTTCTGGAGCGCCTCGGGCGTCTCGGCGAACAATTCGTGCATTTCCTCCGGCGTCCGCAGATAAAACTGCTGGGACACGTATCGCATCCGCTTTTCGTCGGAGAGCAATGACTGCGTCTGCAGGCAAATCAGGCAATCGTGCGCCTCCCAATGCTCGCGTTCGACGTAATGCACGTCGTTGGTGGCGACCATGGGAAGATTGAACTCCTTCGCCCAGGGGATCAGCGTGCGATTGACCGTGCGTTGCTCTTCGATGCCATGGTTCTGGAGTTCGACGTAGAAATCGCCGGGCTCGAAAATATGGCGATAGTCGTCCAACGCGGCCTTGGCCTGGGGAATCTGGTCTTCCTTGATTTTATTGGGCACTTCGCCCTTGAGACAGGAGGTGAGGCCGATAAGCCCCTTGGAGTGTTGGGCGAGGATCTCCTTGTCGATGCGCGGCTTGTAATAGAAACCTTCGAGGTGGGCGGAAGAAACGAGTTTGACGAGGTTCTTGTAGCCGACATCGTCCTTGGCCAACAAGACCAGATGGAAGGCGGCATCGCGGGCGTTGGTGGATTTCTTGTCGAGACGCGAGCCGGGGGCGATGTAGGTCTCGCAGCCGATAATCGGCTTGAGCCCCTTCTCCTGCGCGGTTTTGTAAAACTCGATGGCCCCGAACATGTTGCCATGGTCGGTCATCGCCACCGCCGGCATTTTGCACGCGTGCGCCTTGTCGACCACGTCCGATATGCGGCACGCCCCGTCGAGCAGGCTGTACTCCGTGTGCAAATGCAAATGAACAAAATCCGAATGCTTCATTAAAACTGTCGCGCCTCGCTCTCGCCACTCTAAGTGTGAGCGCGATGGCAATCAAGACTTCTGGGGAGTTTACTTCGCGGTCGGCACCAGTTGCGGGTCCTGGCGTTCGTAAAGACCAACGAAAATGGTGCTGGAGTCGTAAACCGCGCGAACGAAATGGTGATGCTGATTCATCCAGTTGCGGGTCGTTTCCGCGAGGTCTGGATGAAATTGGTCCGGATACAGGACCAACCAGATGCGCCGGATCTCACCGGTGGATTGTGGCAGTCGGCCGTCTCCGGTCACGCCGAACAGATGCGGCTGGTACACGGGCGGGTCGATCATGCCCTGACCGATACTTTCCGCGAGGTAGCACTGAAACGGTCGAAACGAAGATTCCGTTATATGCACAACGACATCGCCTGCTCGAAATTCTCTCGCGAGTTTGCCGGCCGCCTCGCGCAAATCGGATTTCACCCAGCGATTCTCCAGAAAGTAGTAGTTCTGCAAGGCATAGACATTGGCAATCAGAAGAACGATCGCCGTGAGAACCAAGATGGCGCGCGTAGCCATCTTGCCCCGCTGGGTCAGGGCGCATCCGAGCAACAAGGCGAGCGGTGGTGTCGTGCACAACAACACCCGCGGCAGAAAGCGGTTCTGATTCAACGACTGCAACACCAGGAGAACCACCGGCAAAATGAACCAAAGGACAAGCAACGCAGCAAATTGACGAGACTCACGGCGGCGCAACAGAACCACCGACGGAACGATCACGGCCGCGCCAGTAATCGCCACCGATACAAAGCGCTCGTGCGGATCTCCGAGATACGCGCCGCTAAAGAGCGAGAAGAAGGCCAGTACCCGACTGAACTCCAGCGGCCCCAACCACGAACTGCCCATGGCCATCCTTGTTTGGGAGACAAACACGGGGAGCCAGGGTGCAAACAGCAGCGCCACCGCGCACTGCGACATGAGCCAGTGGCGCAGTTTCTGATGATCCCGCCAATAATAGATCACGACAAAGACATTCTGGGCAATGACGGCATAGAGCGAAGCGTACTGCGCATATAAACTCAGCGCGGTGATAACCGAATAGCCCACCCAGAGCGCGCCTCGTTGCTGCCGCAGCGCCCACACCATCAGGAGGAACGACAAGGCCACGAGCAACGTCTGCAACGCGTACATCCTGATTTCCTGGGAGTACCAGACATGGAGCGGACACACGGCCAGAAATGCCGCGGCCAGCAACCCCGCGCCACGTCCTGCCAGGGTGCAGCCCATCGAATAGACCACCGCGACCGTCGCGACGCCAGCGAGCACGGACATCAGTCGCGCCCCCGTTTCGCCTCCGGCCACAAATTGCCAGTAATGCAAGATCAGGTAGTAGAACGGACTGTGTGTATCATCGCGAACGGCGTCGATAATCTCGACAGGACCCGCTCTGGCAATCAGCAGGGAATTGGCCTCGTCGAACCACAGCACGCGTTCTTGGAGATGAAATAGCCGAAGCCCGAGCGCCGCCAGAAGTACGATGCTCAGCAAAGCCACCGAGCGTTGGTTGTCGATCTTCAAGATGGCGGATCCGGTTTTCAAAGCGAATGCCGCCTACGGGATGGCACACCACAGTCGGAAAACGACCAACCACAGCACCAACGCCAGAATCAACACCGCCACGATCCACCAGAAGCGCTGTTTGCCGGTTCGCCGCGGGCCACGGCCATCGACTTCGCGACGTTTCCAGTCCTCGTAGTTGAACTCGCCCGGGTCTTCGATGTCCGTCCCATCGTAAATGGTATCGTCCGACCAGCCCGTCTTTTCGTCGGCGCCGCACTCCGGGCACGCCCGGGCCTTTGCGGGAACTTCGGCGCCGCAGTTCGGGCAAAGGGACGGCTCGTCAGTGCGTGGCATGGCGCAACAAGTCATCCACGCGCTTCTTCACGGCGTCGTCCATCTGGATGATGGGCGGCCACGGACGCGTGTTCGCTTCGCCTTTGAGTTTGTGCGTGGCGTCGATGCCGATCTTGCTGCCGAAGCCCATCACGGGTGTGGCGTGGTCGAGCACATCGGCGGGGCCCTTCGTGAAAATGATGTCGCGTTCGGGATCGATGTTCGCCGTGAGACGGAACAGCACCTCGCTCGTGTCGTGCACGTTCACATCGGCGTCGACCACGACGATGATCTTGGTGAACATCATCTGTCCCATGCCCCACAGGCCGTGCATGACCTTCATCGCATGATACGGGAACTGTTTCTTGATTGAGACGATGACGAGATTGTGGAACGCGCCCTCGGCGGGCAATGCCATGTCGACAATTTCGTTGAAGTTGGTTTTGAACACGGGCAGGAAGATGCGCACGCTGGCGGTGCCCATGTAGAAATCTTCCATCGGAGGAATGCCAACGATCGTGCTCGGGTAGATCGCGTCGCGACGATGCGTGACGCGTTCGATGTGAAACTTCGGGTACGGTTCGGGCAGGGTGTAATAACCCGTGTGATCACCGAACGGGCCTTCCAGATCGAGTTTTTCTTCCGGCTCGACGTAGCCTTCCAGGACAAAATCGCAGTCGGCGGGCACCTCAAGATCGCTCGTGTCGCATTTCACCATCTCGACCGACTTTTTGCGGAGGAAACCCGCCAGCATCATCTCGTCGATACCGTCGGGGAGCGGGGCCGTAGCTGCGAACGTGTACACTGGGTCGCCCCCGAGGGCCACGGCCACGGGCATGCGCTGTTTCAATTCCATGTACCGTCGCCAATGACGCGCACCGGTTTTGTGCAATTGCCAGTGCATGAACGTCGTCCGCTCGTCAATCACCTGCATGCGGTAGGTGCCGACATTGCGCGAGCCGTTGTCGGGATCACGGGTGATGACCAATGGCATGCAGACGAATCGCCCCGCATCCTGTGGCCAGCATTTTTGGATGGGAAGCGTGTTGACGTTCGGTTTCTGCTGAACAATCTGCTTACAGGCGCCAGAATTGACGCTCTTCGGTTTCGCGTGGCGCAACTCGAACGCTGTCCCGAGCAGTGAGATGGCTTCCTTGAAGGAGGTCGGTGGTTTGGCCTTGAGGAGGCTTTCGAGTTCGTGGGCGATGTCTTCGACGTCGTTCACGCCCAGCGCCAGCGCCATGCGTTTCGTCGAGCCGTACGCGTTGATGAGCAGCGGAAACTGCGAGCCTTTGCACTTCTCGAAGAACAACGCCTGGCCGCCGTTTGGCAACTTCATCTCGCGATCAGCGATTTCGGTGATCTCCAGAACGGGATCGACCTCGACCGAAATCCGCTTCAGTTCACCGGCGGCATCCAGCTTCCGCACGAATTCCCGCAAAGACTCGTAAGCCATGGCGCAGACTGATAGCACAGGAGAGTGGACAGCGAAAAGATGATAATCAGCGGTGCGGTGTGGCTGCTACCAGCAGGCGGGAACCAGTCCCCAATCGACTCGGTCTTGACCGGGTCGGACGCAACGCTTCCTGCACGACACGCTCAATGTCGTTCCAACAGTTCGTACATCCGGCCAAAGAACGGTTGTTTGATTCCGTCTCCGGCGACGCCGGCCGCCAGGGCCTCCAGACGGAACGAGTGCTGCAGGGTGTCGAGTTCGGGCGATCGCTCCTTTTTTCCATGGATCGTTGATGATCCAGTAAACCGGTCTTCCGGAATGAAGAAGTTCGCGTAGCCGTGCCGGGTCTTCGGAAGCGACGAATGGATGCAAGGATGTCGGGCTCAAGTCGCTGCCGGCCTACCGCACAACGTTCTTGGCCGCGCCCGCCGCAAACGCAACAATGTTCTCCGCCGTCGTGTCGAGGATGCGCTCCAGCGCTTCCTGGCTGTTGAATGCGTTGTGCGGCGTGAAGACCACATTGGGCTTCTTCAAAATCACATGGTTCTGGATCGCCGTCCGCAGTTTCTCGGGGTTCGTCGCGTCGCCGAGCAACGCGCTCTCCTCGTAAATCGTTTCCTCGCCTTCCAGCACGTCCAGTCCAGCGCCTGCGAGGATGCCTTCGTCCAGCGCCTTCAGCAGCGCGTCGGTGTTCACCAATCCGCCCCGCGCCGTGTTGATCAAAATCGCCCCGCGTTTGATCTGGTGGATGTTTTCCATGCTGATCAGATGATGCGTGTGGCGATTGTACGGCGCGTGCAACGTGATGATGTCCGACCGCCCCAGCAGATCGTCCAATTCTGCATATTCAAATCCCAGCACTTCGGCCCAGAAATTGTCCCGCTTGACGTCGAACGCCAGCACCTTCATCCCAAAACCCCGCGCAATGCGAATCACGTGCAGACCGATCCGCCCCGCGCCAACGACGCCGATGGTCTTGTCCTTGAGGTCGAACCCGCGCAACCCCTCCAATGAGAAATTTCCCGCCCGCACGCGCACGAATGCCTCATGCACTTTCCGCGACAACGCCAGGATCAACGCGAACGTGTGCTCCGCCACCGTGTTCTCACCGTAAAACGGCACATTGCACACCGTGATCCCGCGCCGCGCGCATTCCGCCATGTCAATGTGGTCGAATCCCGTCGACCGCGTCGCTATCATCTTCAACTTCGGCAGCTTCGCCAATCGTTCCGCCGTCAACTTCGAATAAATAAACGGCGACACAATCTCCGCATCCGCAATCCTGGCGAGTTGCTTGTCCTCCAGCACCCCCGGAAGCGCCACGATCTCCTGCGTCCCATCCACCCGACCCCGTAAATACTTCTCTTCCCAGGGTTGAAGTTCCAGAAAGGCAATTTTCATTTCGCCGCCCCTTCAGAATGGAAGCCAACACTGCGACACCACTCCCGATACGCAAACGGCGAAATCTCGCTCGGCTTGATCTCGCTCCGGCCGCCCCAGAACACATTCGTGTAACTGACCATGATGCCGGCTTCCTTCAAATGCGTGTCGATCGCGGACTTGTGGGCGAGGAGCACCTGTTTGTCGGTCCCATGCGCTACGCCCATGACATTGACGTTGTGGAATTCAGGGCCACCCTCCCGCCAGTAGGCGTGCGTCATAATATGATGGCGGCCCACTTCACGCCCGGCGTCAATCTCACGGCCCGGCGGCACCGCCCAGTGGAACAGCGCGTTGTAGCGCGTCACCTGTTCGCCATTGGCAACGGGCTTGACGTGCTCCAAAAATGTCGAGAAGCGCCCAATGATCTTGCGTCGATTCAATTCGGCGGCAATTTCGAGGAACTGTTCGAGCGGGACTCCGGCTTCCTTCGCTCGCGCCGCCCAGATGTCCGCCGTGAGGTCCTCGGGAGCAAATTCCCGCTTGAGTGCCACCAACACGCGCCATTCCAGATCGTCCAGTTCGGTCACGGAAACGTCCGTCACGTCGGCCAGCACGTCCGCACGACTACCGGGTTCGAGTCCCCGCCGTCTCACGTGGCCGACCCCGAGCGCAAACAGCTTTTTCGCCGGCAGGAGAATGAATTTCTCCGCGCCTGTTTGCCGACACAAGAACTGGCAGTGCTCGGTCATCGAGAACCCCTGCGGCACTTTCAGCGTTGTCCACAATCGGTATTTCGAGCCGACGGTGGCCGTGTCCGTCGTGCGGACCACCACATGACCGCTGAACGGGTCGCGCTGAAACATGCAGTCGAACGCGGCATCGAGTTTATCCTCCGGCACCTGCCACGCCACGAGTGCGCCCTGCGCGAGGTTCGTGGCCAGCAACGTCTGCCGCACACGACGAATTGTCCCGGCGCGCAGCATCGCCTGAATCCGCTCGATGACAACCGGCATTTCCACGCCCGACTGCCGCGCAATCTCGCCGAGCGGATCGCGTTGAAACCCCTGCAATTGGTCCTCGGACACGGCGAGGATCTTCGCGTTGGTCGGATCAGTCGTTGAGATCGGAACGTCGGCCAGCTTCATAAATCTATTCGACGAACGCCCTTGGGCTCGTCACCGCATCCAGCATGACAAATCACGAGGAAGGTTGCAATGCCTTCTCGACCAGCGCATGGCATTCGGGCGTCATCGGAATCGTCAGGGCAATCTGCTGCGCCTGCGGCGTCATTTTGCGCCACGACTTCTGCAGAATGCCGATCATCTTCTCGTCGCCCGTCTTCGCCGTTGTCTCGGCAAATTGCGTCTCCAAAAACACCAAACACAACGCATCCTCCAGCACGCGGCCATCCGGGACGCGCGGGAAATTCCGTTTGCGAATCAAATCCTGCACGCGCGACACAGTGGTCTCGTCGTAACCAAACTCACGCAGGATCTCACCCGCTTTCTGCGCGTGAAAGTGTTTCAAATCCTCGCGCCACTTAAGGTAGCCGATGCGGCCCGCCGGGTACGATTCGCGCGGGATCATCCAGCGGCAGATGTGCTGCGCGCGCGCCGCCAGCCGAAGTTCTTCGGACGCCGCCGGCGCGAGCCGCTCGACCCACCCGCTCAATCGTTTCGCATACGGCAACTCGATGCCGCGGGGATCCTGCGCATTGGCGGCGTCGATCCGGGCAATCGCGTCTTGAAAGCGGCTCGAATTCATGCCACAAGAATAGGTGTTTCGGGAGGAGAACACAAATAAATGAGTGATTTGATCAAAGTGGCCGAAGTTGGCGACCTGCAACCCGGCGAATGCAAGACGGTGGCCGTCGGGGAACGCGAACTGGCTCTCTTCAATGTGGGCGGGAAATACTACGCGACGGACAATGTTTGCCCGCACCGCGGCGGACCGTTGGGCGAGGGGACGCTTGACGGCAACGTGGTCACCTGCCCATGGCACGGTTGGAAGTTCGATGTGTGCACGGGGCAGAATCCCGCGATTCCTACGGCGAAGGTCGAGAAGTTCGAGTGCGTAGTGGAAGGCAACGACGTAAAGGTGAAACTCAATGGCGCTTAAATCATCCTGGGAACTGGCGCTCGAACGCACCGGCGGCAAGTCCTCTGCGAAGCTGACAAACGAGCAGAAGGCCAAACTCGCTGAGATCGACCGCGTCTACACCGCCAAGATCGCCGAACGCGAATTGGAATTGAAGCCAAAGATCGCTGCGGCCAATGCGGCCGGCAAGGCCGAGGACGCACAAAAGTTCGACGAAATTCTTCGCAACGAAATCGCCAAGCTGCGCGGGAAGCTCGAAGACGAGAAAGAGAAGGTTCGTCAGGGCAAGTGAAGCGCTCCGTCTGCGCGTTGGTCAGCGGCGGCCTCGACAGTTGCGTGATGCTGGCCACGCTCACGCGCCAGTACCGCAAGGTGTATCCCGTCTTCATCCGCCAGAACCTCGCTTGGGAAACCGCCGAGCTTCATTCACTGCGCCGGTATCTCCGGGCGGCCCGCATTCGCCATGAACCGTTGACCATCCTCGATTTACCCGCGAATGATCTCTATGGTTTGCACTGGAGCATGACTGGCCGTCGCGTCCCCGGCGCAAGAACTCCCGACGAGGCTGTCTACCTTCCCGGCCGCAACCTGATGCTGCTCTCGAAAGCCGCCGTGTTCTGCGCGCTCCACAAAATCGACACCATCGCCGTCGGCTCGCTCGGCCACAACCCGTTCCCCGACGCCACGCTTAAATTCTTCCGCGACTTCGCTACCGCCGCCGGCGCAGCCCTCGACTTCCGCATCAAAATCATCGCCCCGTTGCGCACATACACCAAGGAACAGGTCATCCGCCGCGGTCTCCGTCTCAAACTACCGCTCCACCTCAGCTTCTCCTGCATCGCCCCGAAAGATGGCCTCCCCTGCGGCCGCTGCAACAAATGCGCCGAACGCCAAAAAGCATTTCATGTGATTGGTGTCACCGACCGGACGAAGTACGCGGCCCAAGGCTGCGGCGGGAGCCATGCTCGTCCAAACGTTCCGCGCACATCGGTGGCGCTCAGCGACAGCGCCTACTCGATTTCACACCATTGTTGCGGTCTCTGTTACACGTCAATCTCACTCGACCCTTGTGTTACCCATGGGCAATGGCACTGCTAGCTCTGCGGCACCGCTGTCTTCCAAATCGGGACACGCCGCTTCAGCTCGTCGATGATGAATTGCGCGGCGGCAAACGCCTCGCCGCGATGCGCGGCTTCCACCCGCACAAGCAATGATGGCTCACCGGCGACAATGACACCGAGCCGATGGATGACACGAATTCGCTTGAGCGGCCATTTTTGGCGCGTCTCGGCGAGGAGTGTGCGGAACTGGTGGTCGGCCATTTTGCGGTAGGCCGCGTATTCCAGCGCGCGAATTGGTTCACCGCCTTCCTGACCGCGCACGACGCCCCAGAATGTCACGACGCCGCCCACATCGCCGTTGAACCTGCCGAGAGCGGCTTCGGCCTCGTCGATTGGTTTCTCCGTGAGGAGCACTTCGTCGGTCGATGGACCCGCCCCGCCCTGGAGCGGTGGCATCAGCGAAAGCACATCGCCGTCGTGGAGTTTGGTGGCGCGGGTGGCGAAGTCGACGCCGATGGCGATCAAGGTTGTTTTATCGGCTTCCTGGAGTCGGGGGAATTTTGCGTACAGTTGCGTGAGTGCATCGGTGACGGTGGCGCCATCGGGCAACTCGAGAGGCAACTCGTTTTGGCCGGTGAGTTGACGGAGGAAACTGAAAAGCTGGACGGTAATTTTCACTGCGTTGCGGCAATCGCCTCGGGGCGGAGCACCCCGACGTAGGGCAAATTACGATACCGTTCTCGATAGTCCAGTCCGTAGCCAACGACGAATTTATTGGGGATGTGAAACGCGACGTAGTCGGCCTGGAAATTTTCCTGATGCGGAACGTTTTTTTCGAGGAGGGTGCAGAATTTCACGCTGCGGGGCTGGAACTTCTGTAGCATCTCGCGGATTTTGATGAGCGTCAGGCCCGTGTCGAGGATGTCGTCCACGACCAGCACGTCGCGGCCACGCACGTCGAGCTTCAGGGCCTTGGTCACAATCAATTCCCCCGAGGACCGCGTTTCGCCGTGATAACTGGAGACACCAATATTATCGAGTCGCAGTTGCATGGGCAATCGTCGGAGCAGATCCGCGATGAACATCACGCTGCCGGTCAGGATGGCGACCAACGTGAGGTCCTTATCCGCATAGTCGCGCTGGATTTCGACAGCCAGTTCATCGAGCCGATGCTGAATCTGCTCTTCGGACAAAAGCACCTCTTCCAAGTCCTGGCGCATGGGATGCATGATTCCCGCAATCTATCGCAACGACCCGTGACAGGGAAGAAAAAGCGTGAGGGAAACAGGCGATCGACCACGGGCTTCGGCTAATTGGCGGCCCAGAAAAAAGTGATTTGGACACTTGACGCGGGGTGTCCGTGCGGTTATTTTTAGTTTCGTAGGCGAAGTTGTTTGGCCCCTTGGTCGTTAGGCAATCCTAAATCACTAGCACTCAATCGGTTCACCTCTCCCAATGAATCCAACTGGGGAAACTGGGTTATGAGACGGCTCACCAAGGTCGGCCTCACGGGTGGTATTGCCACGGGAAAATCCACCACGTTGAAACAGTGGCGAGAGGCCGGCGCGGCCGTCATTGATGCCGACGGGTTGGCACATGGGGCCCTGACGCCGGACGAGCCTACGTGGGAAGAGGTTGTGCGCGCGTTTGGCAGCGAGATTTTGAATCCGGACAGGACAGTCAACCGTCCTAGGCTTGGCGAAATTGTGTTCGCCGACGATGGGAGGCGCGAGGTGTTGAACCGCATCATACACCCGGCGGTGGACAGGATGTGGAAAGAAGACATCGAGCGGCTGAAGCGCGAAGGACAGGCGGAATTCGTGGTCGTTGCGATCCCGCTGTTGTACGAAGTGGCGGCGGAATCACAATTTGATTGCGTCGTTGTCGTGGGATGCAGCGAGGCGACACAGTTGGCGCGCCTGACGAAGAAGGGGTTGAGCGAAACGCAGGCGCGCTCCCGGATCCGCGCGCAGTGGCCGGTGCCAACGAAAATGGACCGGGCAGATTTTGTCATTTGGAACGACGGCGTGCCGGAGGTGTTACACCAGCAGGCCGAGATCATTTGGGCCACCATCAAGGAGATTTACCATGCCCCGAGCAAAAACCAGCAAGCACGATGAACCGAAAGCGCCCGAGTTGAGCGCCCCGGCCGAGACCGAAACGAAAGCGGAGGATGTCGAGAAGAACGGCGGCGTCGCCGTAGTCACCGCCGAAAAGGACGAGACCCCCGCCCCCCACAATCAGTTGCCGGCGGGCGAGACCTTGAACCTCGCCGAGCTTCAAGCCATGTCGATGCCGCGCCTGCAGAAAATGGCGCGCGACGGCGGCGTGGAGGCCGTGGCGGTGCTGAAGAAGCACGAGATCATTTTTGAAATCCTCAAGAAGAATGCCGAGCGCAACGGCCAGATGTTCGGCGAGGGTGTGCTGGAGATCCTGCCGGATGGTTTCGGTTTCCTGCGCTCGCCGGCGTACAACTATCTCCCCTGCCCCGAGGACATTTACGTTTCGCCCTCCCAGATCCGGCGGTTTGAATTGCAGACGGGCGATCTGGTCGCAGGCCAGGTGCGTCCGCCGAAGGACAAGGAGCGGTTCTTCGCGCTGCTGAAGGTCGAGGCGGTGAATCGGGACAATCCCGACAAGGCGAAAGAGAAGATCATGTTTGATAATCTCACGCCTTACTTCCCGACCAGCCGGTTCATCCTCGAAACGGTGTCCGACGAGATCAACAGCCGCGTCATGGACCTGTTCACGCCGATCGGCAAAGGCCAGCGCGGATTGATCGTTGCGCCGCCGCGCACGGGCAAAACGATCCTGTTGCAGAAGATTGCCAACGCGGTGCTCACCAACAATCCCGAGGCGATCCTGATCGTGTTGCTGATCGACGAGCGCCCCGAGGAAGTGACGGACTTCAAGCGGACGGTCCATGCCGAGATCATCAGTTCGACATTTGATGAAGCGCCGGAACGTCACGCACAGGTTGCGGAGATGGTGCTGGAGAAGGCGAAACGCCTGGTCGAGCACAAGAAGGACGTGGTGATCCTGCTCGACTCGATCACGCGCCTGGCGCGCGCCTACAACACCTTGCAGCCGCACTCCGGCAAGATCTTGTCGGGCGGCGTCGACGCCAATGCGTTGCACAAGCCGAAGCGTTTCTTTGGCGCGGCGCGCAACGTCGAAGAAGGCGGGTCGCTGACGATCATCGCCACGGCGTTGGTGGAAACCGGCTCACGGATGGATGAAGTCATTTTCGAAGAGTTCAAGGGCACGGGCAACATGGAACTGTGCCTCGACCGGCATCTGGTCGAGAAACGCATTTTCCCGGCGATCAACGTCGAGCGGAGCGGCACGCGCAAGGAAGAGTTGCTGTATCATCCCGATGAACTCGACCGCATCTACATCCTGCGCAAGGCGCTGGCGGGAGTGCCGCCGGTGGAGGTGATGGAACTGGTCACCGAGAAACTCAAGAAGACCCGCTCCAACGCGGAATTCCTGCTGTCGATGAAATTCTGAGGCGCGGCGATGCCGTTTGAAGCGACATCCGAAACCGAGCGGGTGGAGCTTCTGTTTCACAATACTCGCCGAAACTTCCTAGTGCTTGGCAGCGCGGGTACCGGCAAGAGCCTCCTACTGCGGCGGTTAAGGGAACACTCACGCAAGCGGGTTGAGGTGGTGGCGCCTACCGGGTTGGCCGCATTAAATGTTGGCGGCAGTACAATTCATAGCTTCTTTGGGTTCGAAATAGGTCTTCAAAAGCGGACGCATCCTCTTCTTAAGAGCAGCACCGAGCAGGCTGAGAACCAACGTCGTTATCTGCGTGACCTAGAAGTCTTGCTTATTGATGAGGTCTCGATGGTTCGCGCCGATCTGTTTGACGCCATCGACGCCTTTCTCCGCGATCATGGCCCATGTCCGGGCGAGCCTTTCGGGGGTGTACAAATTGGACTGTTTGGTGATGTGCTTCAGCTTCCGCCAATCGTCGAGACGGGCGACTTGCCCGCTTTTAATGGACAATGGCATGCTCAGAGCCAAGGCGAGGACGGATGGGATTCGCCTTGGTTTTTCAAGGCCCGTGCGTATGGGTCCGGAAACTTCTCACGGATCACGCTCACGAAGATCTTTCGTCACCTCAACGAAGACCACGAGGGAAGGGATTTTATTGAATGCTTGCAGAGGCTCCGAGAATGTCGAACACAACCAAAGGATTTTTCGCTTCTCAACCACAGGGTCTCAGGGACTCAACCTGAGGAGGCAATCTCTCTCGTGCCAACGAACAAACTGGCCGATAGGATGAACAAGCAGAAGCTCGATCTGCTGCCTGGTCAGGTCAAACCCTACACTGCCACGAAAGAACATTGGCCGGACGAATGGAAAACGAAGCCAGTTCCAGACAAGGTTGAGCTGAAAGTTGGGGCACAGGTGCTCGTTTGTGCGAACGGTGCTGGCCCGGGGTTGGTGAATGGGAGCGTGGGCAAAGTCGTAAGGTTCGACGACGAAGAGGTTGTTATTGTGTCGAATGGCATTGAGATCCCTGTGCGAAAATACTCGTGGGAATTCCCGATTTGGAAGTGGAATGGCCGTGAGATGATCGAAAGCGGGAGGGCTATCTACACTCAGATGCCTTTAAAGCTGGCTTGGGCAATGACCATTCACAAAGCGCAAGGCCAAACAGTCGAGGGGCCAATGTGGCTGGATTTGGGCAACGGCATTTGGTCGGGAGGGCAAACCTATGTCGCACTCTCGCGCGTTCGAAAACTCGACCAGATTCACCTTCGGCGTGACCTTGGCAACCGTGACATCTTGGTTGAGAAAGAAGCACTGGCGTTTGCGTCCGAGAGTGACACACCGCTAAGCATTGAGGAAATACGAGAGAAGGCAGCAAGTATCTATAGAGAAACTACCAAAATCAAACAGGCCGCAGCCGAAGAACGACGGCTTGCGGAAGCGGCGCGTGAGGAGGCGGCAAACCTGACGCAAAAAGCGATTGAAGCCGTCAACGAAACCTTACGGTTGGTGGAGGGCATGCGCAGCGCGGAAGCTGCCGCGCAAAAGGCAGCAGAGCGTGCTGAAGCCGCCGAAAAAAGACTCGATGCAGCATTTAGTCACGCGCGGAGCGCTGGATGGCTCGCCAGATTACTGGGGAAATTCTGAGTGTGTCACACTTCTTGCATTTTCTGCCCCACTTGCCATGATGACGGGCATGTCTAGGGCACCTGCCACCGCGGTCATCTTTGCCGTTCTGGCGTCACTGGGATTGACATCAGGACACGCCGAGGACACCAATTCCCCGGCGCTCGCTCCCGTTGTGAAGAGCCGGGTGGTGCTCGTGCGCGATGCGAGCGCGGTGGAGAATTACAGCGTGGACCCCGCGAAGGCGCAGGCGATGGTTGCCGCAGGCATCCAATCGCTCACGGGGGAAAGCGACGAAGCGGCGGCGTGGCGGCATTTTGTGTCCAGCAACGACGTGGTCGGCATCAAGATCAGCACGCAATCCGGCCCACTCCAGTCGACGCGGCGCGCGGTGGTGGAGGCGATTGCGCACGGGTTGCGCGCGGCGGGCGTGTTGGGCACGAACGTGTATATTTTCGACCGCGATCCGCTTCAGATGCAGGCGGCCGGCTACCTTCCGGTCCGCGGGACGAATTCCATGACGGTCGCGTCGGTAATTGACGGGACCGGCTGGGACGCCAAGGTCTACTTCCAGAACAATCTCGCGGGGAAACTGATCTGGGGGGATCTGCTGTTCGGCAAGGACGACGAGGTCCTGAGCAAGCGTTCGCATCTTCCGAAACTCGTGACGGGGACCATCACCAAGTTGATCAACGTCCCGGTTCTTCAGGACAACGACGTGTGCGGCCTGGCGGGTTGCCTGTACAACCTCTCGCTCGGCATGGTGGACAACACGCGCCGGTTTGAAACGTTGGGCCAGCACGGCGATCCGATGATCGCGGAGATTTGCGCCATGCCGCAGGTCCGCGGGAAGCTGGTGCTCAATATTATGGATGGGCTGATTGCCGGTTATGCCGGGGGACCGGGATTCAAACCGCAGTATTCGTGGAACAACGGCGCGCTGTATTTCAGCACGGATCCCGTGGCCATCGATTCGCTCTGCCTGGAGGCCATTGACGCGCGGCGGCGGGGAGCCAAAGTGACATTGGCCGGACTGCAGGCCAGCCACATCGCGACGGCGAGCCGTCTCGGCCTCGGTCAATCCGACCGCGCCAAGATCGATCTTGTCGAAATCAAACCGTAGTTACGGAGATTTCGCGGGCGCGGGGGCCGGTTTCGCTGCTTCGTTTGTGGCCGGCTTTTCTCCCGTTACCGGTTTGTCTTCGGCCACGGGTGCTTTGGCTTCGAGGGCCTGCTTGGCGCCATCGACGATGTCGGACGCCGGTAGAATCACCGGCATCATGCCCCATTGGTTGAGGTTGCTGAAGATGAACCCGCTATCCTGATCGGTCTGGGTTTTGGCGCTCCGCAGCAACACGATCCCGACGAGTTTACCGTCAAGGGCGAACACCGGCGCGCCGAGGGAGTAGGCCCACATCGATTGGCCGAGCAGATAGAACGTGCGCGGTTTGTCGATGATGCCTTCGATGCGGCCGATGGAGACGGCGGGGGCGCGATTGGCGGCCTGGCTGAGACGATTGATCACGATCACCTCGTCGAGAATCCGCGCTTTCGCATCCTTGGTCAGGTCAATGCAGGCGAGCGGTTTGGCAGGCTTGTCGGATGGACGCAGGTACGCGAGGTCCAAGTCCTTGTCCCGCAGTACGACGTCCGCGGGGATCTCGGTCCCGTCGGCCAATACAATTTTCACATCGTTGAGTTCGCTGTCGAACTTGAACTGCGACATGTCACCGCCGCGGGCGGCGATCGCGTGGGCGTACGCGTCTTTGACCGTGCTGCTGGGGTCGGTGGTCGCCAGGGAGACAACGGTCAAGCCCGACGGATCGACGACGGTGCCCGTGGTCTCGGTCTTACTTTCCGACTTGTTTTCGCGCCCGCCCATCGAGACGCTCTGTTTGATCGCGAGCTTCACAGTGACGACAGCGCCCTGGGATTTGGCCAGGATGTCCCGGCCGGACTTGGCGAGGTCGTCGGCTCGCGCGGGAAGAGAGATCATTGCGCCCGCCAAGGCGAGGGTGATGGATACGATCAACGTGCTATGTCTTTTCATCTACAGGTTTCCTTTCAGGACCGCCTTGTGTCCGTCCCAGTTTGGCTCGAATTCCAGGTACAGGGTATGAATGCCGCGGATGACGCGCAAGACCGTGGTCTTTGGTCTTTCGGCGGCGACGTGTTTCATTTTTAGCTTCAGCGAGGCCACGTCCGTCACGGGCTCGCCATCGACCGCGGTGATCAGGTCGCCGATGCCCAGGCGGCCGAGCGCAGCCCAACCGCCCTCCTTGACCTCGGTGACCAGCGCGCCCGGCTGTTCCTGCGACCAGTGTTCCTGCACCTTGTCGATGAACGTCGTGTCGCGCGCAGTAAACTCGAAATCCTCGTCGCGGTACTTCTTCATTTCGCGTTCGAGTTTCGGGGACCGGACCAGTTCGACCGGGATGCTGAGTTTGTCCGCGCCGCGCCGGACGGCCAGCGTCGCGGTGGCGCCGATTTTGTACTGGCGCACCATCGTGTCGAGAATCTCCTCGTCGCCTGGCTGCGAGGCTTCGATGGGGTCGCCGTCGAGGGCCAGAATCAGGTCCCCGACTTTCAGGCCGGCTTTTTCCGCGGTGCTATCGGCGTAGACCTGGGTGAGGCGGACGCCATGCAGGCCCGGGCTGCCCAGTTGCTCGGCCAAATCGCTGGTGATGGCCTGTGCGGCGACGGGCAGCCAGGCCTTTTGGGCTTCGAGGCCGGGATCTTCGAGTTCCTTGATGCCGACCCTGACGACGGTGAGCAATTGCTCCGTCTTGCGAAGAAAGCCGAGGCGCGTCGGGACGGGTTTCGATTTGCCGGTGGTGATCTTGTCGGTCACGTCCTGCATCTCGGCGACGTTGCGGATCGGGGTACTGTTAATTTCCGTGAGCACGTCGCCGGTCTGGACGGGCGGTTTGGCGTCGTCGGAGGGCCCCCCCGGGCGGATCGAGGTCACGATCACGCCGTCGAGGCTTTTGAGTTTCAGTTCGCGGGCCGCGAGGGCGGAGATATCGCGGGCGGTGACGCCCCACTGTTTGAGTTCAAATTGTTGGCGCTGGTTTTGTTCGCGCTCAGCGGTGGTCAGTTTCAGCGTCTTCTCCTGGCCGCCGCGTCGCACCACCACTTCGATTTCCTGGCCGACGGGCAATTCCGCGACCATCTGGTTCAGGAGCGGGATTTCCTCGGCGTAGCGCACGAGCACGTCCCGGCCGGCGATTTTCAGGAGGATGTCGCCCGAATGAACGCCCGCTTTGGCCGACGGCGAATCATCCAGCACGTCCGAAATCAACACGCCGCGGTTGTCCTTGTCTTCCTTGAGCAACGGCTGGATTTCGACGCCGAGCCAACTGCGGCTGACCTTGCCCTTTTCGATGATCTGGCGGGCGACGCGCTGGGCGAGGTTGCCGGGGATGGCGCCGCTGAGGCCGAAGCTGATTTCGTTGATGCCGATGACCTGGCCTTTGAGGTTGACGAGCGGGCCGCCCGAGTTGCCGGGATAAATGTCGGCGTCGTGGCCGATCCAGCGGACGAGCGAACCGACGTCTTCGCCGTCGAGCGTGAACCGCGAGGATGAGAACGCTTCCGGCATGACCATTTTGATGTTGCTGACGATGCCGAGTGTGACGGATTGCGACATGGCCAGCGGGCTGCCCATCGCCAGCACCGAATCGCCGACGCGCATGGCGTCGGAGTCGCCAAATTCGACGGTGGGGAACTCGCGTTTGCCGTCGGGCTTCAATTTCAGGACGGAGATGTCGGCGAGCGGGTCAGTGCCGACGAGGTCGGCGGGGATTTCCTCGTTGCTGGCGAGGATGACGACGATGCGGGTGGCGTGGCCGGCGACGTGGTGATTGGTAATGACGTGGCCTTCCTTGCTGATGATGACGCCGCTGCCGCTGGCTTCGAATTTCACCTCGCGGCCCTGATAATACTGCGTGGCGACGACCTTGATGCGGACCAACGCGGGTTTGACGCGCGCGACGGCCTCGTCAATCTGGCGGCGGACGGGGTCGACGGGTTCGATGGGGTCAGCGGCGTAGAGCCGATGTGCGAAGGGGGAAGTGAGAAGGGCGAGCGTGACGGTGACTGCGAAAACCCGCTTCGGTGAAAAAATCATGCGGCGGAGTATGGCAGAAGATTTTGCCGGCGGAAAGAGGGAAGCGCAGGGGGAAATGGCTGGTGATTGGTGGTTCACCAGGGGATAAGTAAATTGTAACGGGCTGGTCTTTTTGACACTGTTTATGCCGTGACCTCTCAATTTTCGACATACCACGGACGGCGGAGTGAAGCGGCAGAAGGTCGAGAGCGCCTATGAGAGAGCGATTGAAGCAACCGATTTCGGCGGCGGACATCCGGCGGATTATTGGAAAGCAGTTCGGTGACGATGCGACGGCGCCGCGGGTGACGACGATTCGCGGGGGACTGTTCAACACGTCGTACAAGATACGATTGGGGGACGGTCGGACGGTGGTATTGCGGATTGCGCCGCCATGGGACAAGCCGCTGCTGGTTTGCGAGGCGGGACTGCTGGAGCGGGAAATCCATTTCATGCGGCAGTTGGAGAAGCATCACCTGCCGATGCCGAGATTGTTATACGCGGACCTGACGAAACGGCTTCTTAACAGGAACTACGTCATCACGGAGTTTTGCGAGGGGTTTAACGCGTTTTACAGGGTGAAAGATCTGACGGCGCGAGAGCAGGACGCGGTGTTTGGCGAACTGGGCGGGTATGCGAGGCGGATCCATGGGATTGAGAATGCAGAGGGGTGGTTTGGCGCGCCGGCCCCGCTGAAACCGTTTCGAAAGTGGAGCGAGTTCGTGCGGTGGCACGCCCTGACACTGGAAGGCGAGTTGAAGGGTCACCCGTATTTGGCGTTGCCGGAGCGGATAACGGTGGGGTCGATCCTGGATGAGATGATGGATGTGCTCGACGAGATTCGGACGCCGCGATTGGTTCACGGAGATTTGTGGTTGCGGAACATACTCATCGCGCGGCGAGACGGGACGTATGGGATCACGGCGATTTTGGATTGGGACCGGTGCGTGTGGGGCGACCCGTATTTTGAATGGATTCTGCACGGGCTGGATTTGCGGCCGGCGTTTTGGGCGGCGTATGGGAAGTTGGAGGCCGCCCCGCGGTCGCACGAGAAGCGGAAGCTGTTGTACAAGGCGCTGGGTTGTTTGCAGGCGTGCCTGGAGGACAGCGTGCACTTCCATCTCAAAAGGCAGTCGATGCAGATGCTGGGGTATGCGGCGGGGAATTTCGAGGCGTTGGCGAAGGTGTTGTGAGCGAGGGCAAGAGGCAGAATCCAGAATTCAGGAGGCAGAATCCGGGAGACGGAAGGCGCGGGGCAGGCTGTCTCATGCAGAGACGCTGATTCGCTGTCGCTGAAGCCATGGCGGGCAAGCAGGTGGGGAGATTGTTGGGAAATGTGGCGATGATTAGAGATGAGCCCAATTCCTCTGGCGAAAACAAACAGATGACCGCCTGGGGAAGCTGGATCAACTCGATGGGGCTTCACGCGGGCCAGATCTTGCGGCCACCGACGGGCGGTGTGATGGCGTCGACCTGGCGCTCCTCCTTCGTCAACCGCGGCAGCAATCCGGCCTGGACATTCTCGGCGACCTGCTCGGGGGAACGGGCGCCGGGAACGACTGTCGTGACGGCAGAGATGCCTGGAGGCATCAGTCAACGCCGTGTGGTAAAGAAGAGGATCGCAGTCGCAGTTCAGATCACCGAGTCGTGAACGCAGCTGTGTTGTCCGGGTTGCCGATTAGCCCATCGAGGGTTTCCGGCTCAGGTCAGGGAGCGGCTGCTTCCTGAGTCACCTTGTAGGTCTTGCCGGCAATGGTCAGGGTGCCGGTGAGTGCCATGGTGGTGGTGTTGGTCTCGACGCTGTAGGTGACGGTGCCGTCGCCGGAGCCGCTCGCGCCCGAGCTGATCGTGACGAACTTCGCCTTGTTGACCACCTTCCAGGCGCAAGCGCCACCGTTGGCGCTGACCACGACACTGCCGGTGCCTCCTGCTGATGTGAAGGTGACAGCGTTCGTATCGAGCGCAAAGGCGCATTTCGCCGCCTGCTGGACGACGGTGACGGTCTGGTCGGCGATGCTCACGGTGCCGGTGCGCTCAATGGCGTCGGGATTGGCGGCGACGGCAAGGACAACAGCGCCCTTGTTGGTACCGCTGCTGCCCTTGGTGATGGAGATGAAGGACGGATCGTTGCTGACCGCCGCCCACGAGCAATTGGTGCCCGTGGTTTTCACGCTGATGCTGTCTTTCCCGCCCTTGGCGGCGAGGGTGACGTTGGTCTTGGTGCCGATCGAGTAGGTGCAGCTGCCGCTGCTGGTGGTTGTGCCCGATTCGGTGACCGTGAACGTGTTCCCGGCGATCGTCATCGTGCCCACCTGCGCGTTGGTGCTCGTGTTTGCGGCGACGGTGTAATGAACGGTGCCATTGCCGGAGCCACTGCTGCCCGAGGTGATTGTGATGAAGCTGTTGTTGGTGGTGGCCGTCCACGCGCAACCGCTGGGCGCAATCACGCCGACGGTAGCGGCCCCGCCCGCCGCACTGGGCGACGCGCTGGACGAAGTCAGCTCATAGGTGCAATTGGTGCCGCCGCCGCTACTGGCGCCACTGGCGGCGAACTTAAACACCGTTCCACCATCATTCGCACCACCACTCTCGGTTGTTCCGTAAAAGTCCCCGCTCACCAGGTTTGCGAGGGCATCTGGCGACCGGCCATCCAAGCAGTTGGTGGAGACGCTGCAGAACTCGTACACGGGTGTCAGAGTGCCTGACGTGCTCAACGTAAAGGCCAGGCCCGCGCCGTTCGTTCCTCCGTCACGCGTTTCGCCATAATACGCGCCCGAGCTGTCGTGGATGGAACTCAGCCCCGGAGAGGAGCCGTCCATCACCCCATTCGTTCCGCTAAACTAATAGAATGTCGTTACTGTTCCTTCCGACGTCATCTCGAACGCCGTGCCAAATCCATTCGACCCTCCCGCCGTGGTCGTGCCGATGAAAGTGCTGCCGTTCACGATCGTCACGATCGGTATTCCGCCTTCGGCGGTCGTAAACTGATGGATCGTGTTGAACGAGCCCGACGCGGTGATCTCGAATACCGTACCGGTCGTGCCAGGGGTTCCGCCGAGCTCGGTGGTACCGATAAATTCGGCGCCGTTCGTCGTCGTCAAGACGGGTATGGAGCCGTCGGCCACGCCATTGGTTCCGCTAAACTCATGAATCGTGGTCAGCGTGCCGGCCGTCGTGATCTTGAAAACTGTTCCGGCGTTGTTCGTTCCACCCTCGAGTGTCGTGCCAATCAGCGTGCTGTCATCCACTTCCATCAGACGGTCCGGGTACGTGCCGTCGGCGATCCCGTTGGTGCCACTAAACTGATAAATCGTGGTGAGTGTGCCTTCCGTCGTCATCGTGACGATCGAACCAACGCGGTTCGACCCGCCAACGAGTTCCGTACCGTAAAAAACGCCGCCAAGCTCCAGGTCGAAATCCACACCTCCAAATTCGCCGTTGGTCGCCGCGTACTGATAGATCGTAGTTAGGGTGCCTTGCGGTGTGATTTTGAAAAACGTACCATAGTCGTTGGTGCCGCCGGAATCGGTCCCGCCGTAAAAGTTGCCATCAGTGCCCTGGATGAGATGTCCGGGAGAATTCCCGTTCACACAGGCCAAATAGTTGGTCGGGCTACAGAAATCGTAGAGCGTAGTCAGTGTTTGCGCATTGGACTTGCCCGCCCAGCCGATCGCCACCAAAATTGCCGTCGCCACCAAAATTCGAACAGATTTCATGAGTCGCCTTCTCCTGTTTAAGATATGAACGCCAGTATTCACTCGCCAACCGAACCATCACTTCGCCCGAGACCTAAAGACCTGCGTGAGCGTGTATATAGATGCGAAAGGGAGGGGTGTCAAGGGTTAAGCTTCCTCGGCAGTATCCCGCCTTCGCCGTCCGCTCGTGAGCCAATTTCGATCCCCAGTATGTCGTAAGCCAGAGGCCTACTTCGCGCCCGCTTGTATGACGGTGAACGTCTCACCGGCGACAGCGATCGATCCGGTGAGAACGTTGGAGGTTGCGTTGGCCGGTACCGAGTACGTGACCGTTCCTTTGCCCGTGCCACTGGCGCCGCTGATGATGGTGATAAACGAATTGGTACTAACCGCGGTCCAGTCGCAATCGCTGAGGTTCGGGGTCACCGTGATGGTTGCGGTGCCGCTGTTGGCCTTGAGTTTGCCTTCCTTGGGGCTGAGCTTGTACGTGCAACCGCCCGAGGCCTGATTGACGGTGTAGGTTTCGCCCGCAATTGTTATCGCGCCGGACAGGGCGATGGTGTTGGTGTTGCCGGGGACGGTGAACTCGACCTTGCCGTTGCCGGTGCCGCTGCTGCTGCCGGGGGTGATGGTGATCCAGCTATTCGTGGTGCTGGCCGTCCAGTCGCAGTCGGTGCCCTTGGCTTTCACGCTTACGGTTTTCGCGCCGCCTTTTTCAGTCAGTGTGACGCTCGTCGGGCTGAAGGTGTAGGTGCACGAATTGGACGTGATGGCGGTGAAGGTCGCCGTGTAGGTTCCACCATTCGAAGGCACGACGATGTCGTGCGTTTGCGGGCCGCCATCGCTCCAGCTCACGAACGAAAAGCCGCTATTGGCGGTCGCCGATATCTGCTGCGAAGAGCCAACGGTGTAGGTTCCGCCTCCGGTAACCGTGCCGCCGTCGGTCGGATCAGCCAATACGGTGATCGTGGCGGTGGATGAATTCGTCGATTCCGAGGTGAAATTGGCGATGTAGTTGGTGCCAGCCTCGGGGACGGTGACCGTCCGGGGGTTCTGGGTATTGCCGTCGCTCCAAGCGGTAAACGTCCAACCCGGGTTGGCCGTCGCGCCAATCTGCACACTCGTACCCGCGGTATAGGCGCCTTCCCCGGTCACCGTCGCGGCATCGGATGGACTGGCTTCCACGGCGACCGATGGTGTCGACACAAGACCGTAGAACGAGGTATACGAACCGCCTGCGCCGCCGAATTCAATGTAATTGGGTATTTGGATAAACTCGAAGGTGTAATAGGGCAGGATGTGGGCATCGCCGGCGTCCACGGCCACGTAACGGTTACCGTCGGAGGTCACACCAAAATTGTACGCGTAGGTGCCGGTCGGGTCGTTGGTATTGCCGTCCGTTGGATCGGCGACGATCCATTCCGTGCCCGGCAGGTGAAATTCCACCCGGACATGCGGGATTTGTTCGCCTTGGCGGAAGCCGGAGATGCAGCGGGCGGGGATGCCGACGTTACGCAACGAGGCGACGAGCAGGGCCGAGAACCCGCCGCAATCCCCGATCCCATCCTCCAATACGCCGACCGCATCGATCGCCGGGGGTGGTTCCTCGTATCTCAGCGCTTTCATCACCGCTTTATGAAGGGTGCGGGCGGTGTCGTACGGGGTCAACGTTGACAGGTAATTGGATGGCAGGGAAGCCTGAACGAAACTGGTGATGAGCGGGTTGGTGGATTCGCAGCGGGCGTCGGGGGCGAGCCACACTGTCCAATTGCTGGCGAGCGCGCTCATGTCGGCCCAGGTGTTGGTGCGGAGGATGGTGGGGTTCACGCGGGTGCGGCTGACTTGGACCACGAAATTGTTCGTATCCGAGAACGTGCTGTTCGACGAATTCGAGAAGGTGGTTTGAAAGATCGGCAAAGTGTAAGGCGCGGTCACGATGAGTTCCGCGTCGGCGGGGCCGTTGACAGAGAGAACGGTTTGGGCGCCGTGCGTGGTGGGGTCGCCGAACACGACATATAGCAGCGAGGGGTTACTGCTGAAGGTCAGGAGATAGGACTCGAACCCGTTCCACACTATCGGATCAAACAGGTCGGTCGCGGTGATTGGCGGGGTGGGTGTGAGTGTGCCGCTGGCCGTGTTGTTGGCGTTGGTATTGCCGCTGACGCCGGCGGGATCGAGCTTGATGCTCCAGGGAATGCCGTCATCCAGATCCAGGGGCCAATCGTAGTACCACGAATAGCCGTCGCCCGCAGGCTCGTTAACCGTGTTCGTGTACGAGATATTGGCGATCATCCACACGATATCGAAGGGCTGGGAGGGCGTGCCGACGATATTGAGCGTCAGCTTGAGGCCGTACTCATCGCCGACGTTGGGGTTGCCCGCCGAGCCGTCGGCCAGACAGGGGCCGGCGCTGACGATGTTCAAACTACAAGCGGCGCGGGCGAATTGGGCGGTGCCCAAAAGCAGTGCAACAATTGCGATGCGAATGAGAATACGTTGACAGTTCTTCATAGGAATTGCCTTTAAATTATGACCTGCGACTATTGCCGACCATTCAGTTGGTCGTTACTGTGCGCTACAATTCTGGAAAAGCGGGAAAACAAATAGGGATCTGAGACGCCAGCCTCATTGCTTCTCCAACGGAGCGGAATAAAGCACAAGAAATCAGTCGAGTCCAACTAAATCGCACGTCCCGAGCGTGCGGCGCAAGAAGGGCGAGCCACAGATTCACACGGATGAGTACGAGACAGGCTGTCTCACGCAGAGAGCGCCCTTCGACTGCGCTCGGGGCAAACTGTGGGAAGGTCTGGTGCGTGAATTTTGAGGCGGTGAGGCAGGTCGGCGCGCAGGAGTGAGGCGAAAGTATCAAAGTCAAGCGTTGAGCCCGTTCACTGGCCTGGCTGTTGGATAAACAACGGACGAGCCGGTAACAAAGTGGTAACATTTATTTGGGAAGCTGTGGACCATGAATATTACAACTACTTTGTTGATCGTATTCACATTCATGCGAGCGCTGGTCCGAGGGCAGCGGCTCCGCAACGACAATCGTGTGACGGCCACCCCCATGTCTGTAAGTGCAGTTCGCGGGACCGCATTCCTGTTGGCGCTACTGCTTGTCCGAAACAGCTCGGCACAGATTCCGCCGTCTCCGACGGCCCCCCCGACGAGGGATGCGACTCCGGTCGTCAAAGCAGAACCGGCCCAGTTGGACCGGAAAGATGGTCGGCTGTATGGGACAATCGAGTTGCCCGCGTCTGAGCCGCCGTATCCGGTTGTCCTTCTCATTGCGGGGTCGGGTCCGACGGACCGGGACGGGAACTCGGCCATGCTGGCCGGCAAGATCAACGGCACGAAAATGCTGGCGGAGGGTTTGGCGGCGCATGGAATCGCTTCGTTGCGTTACGACAAGCGTCTGATCGGCCAAAGCACGAGTCCCAACTGGAAGGAAGAAGACGTGCGCTTTGACATGTACGTGGATGACGCTGTGGCCTGGGGGGAGTATTTGAGAAAGGACAGTCGGTTTCGCGGACTGATCGTCGCGGGCCATAGCGAAGGGGCACTGATCGGGATGCTGGCGGCTCCCAAGCTGGCGGCGGACGGGTATGTGTCCATCGCCGGTGCGGGGCAGCCGCTCGGAGAGAAACTGTTGCAGCAAGTGAGAGCGCGGTCGATGCCGGCGGAAACGGTGAAACAAATTGAAGACGGCGTCAGAACGCTGGAAACCGGACACACCATCGACCCAGTTCCCGTCGGTCTGGAGTGGTTGTTCCGCCCAAGCCTACAGCCGTTTGAAATCTCCCTGTTCAAATACGATCCCGCGCATGAAATCGCGAAACTCAAACTCCCCGTTCTCATCCTGCAGGGAAGCACCGATATGCAAGCCAGCGTCCAGGACGCGCAGTGGTTGGCGGGTGCCGATCCGGCGGCGAAGCTGGTGGTGATTGAGGGGATGAACCATATCCTGAAGCACGTGCCTGCGGACAAAGCCCGGCAAATCGCATCCTATAGTGATCCGTCACTGCCGTTGGATGCACGCCTCCTGGACGAAATGCTTGGCTGGATCAACGGGCTGAAACTGCGTTAACCGGCGTTTCGGATTTTAGATGCGACCCCAGGCCGAGTCAGTAGCCAAGCAGTCGGTAGCTGGTAGCCGGAAAGGCAAGTAGTCGGTAGCTGGTAGTTGGCAGCTTGGGGGCGGACGAGCCGCGCCCTTCGACTGCGCTCGAGGCAAGCTGTGGAAACGTCTGGTCCGTGAATTGTGAGGCGGTGAGGCGCGTCGGCAATTGCAGAATGAATGGACCTGAGCCCGGGGTGTCCCGAATCATCGCGCTAGCGGACGCTACACGTCGGGAGACGGCAGCCGGGCCGGCTGCCCTACAATACGGAGACGACGCGGCGGGATACCCCGAAACGACACGGGGCATCGCGCCCCACAATGAGGAGCGGCGCGGCGCCCGTTTCGGGGCCGGGGTAAGAAACGCTGCTGGAGTCGGGGGACCCGATCGGCGCTGCGGAGGAGCGTCCCGACAACCACGGCAGCAGACGGCGATTACCGTATGTAGATGGGATAGCCACGAAATTGAGGGGTGCGGTCGCGGGCCGGTGGTAGTTGCGTCCAGTTGCGAAGAACTGGAGGTAAGTGGAGTCAGGGACCGCGGTCGGTCAGAGTTGGTAGAGGATGATGCCGGATTTGTAGCGGACGCGGAGGGTGCCTTCGACGATGCGGTCGGTGGTGAGGGCGCCGGTGGCGTCGAGGGCGACGTGCCAGGGGCCGGCGGGGAGGGCGAAGTCGTAGCTGAGGTTGTCGGCGCTGTTGGCGATGACGCAGACGTGTCGCCAGGGTTCGCCCGGGAGACCGCCGTCGGGGTCGATGGTGAAGAGGAGGGAGCCGGGGTTGGGCTGGTCGTGGAACGTGAGCCAGGCGGCGATTTGTTCCTTGGCGCGGAGGCGGAAGACGGGATGGGCTTTGCGGAGGGCGATAAGGTCGCGGGTGTAGGTGAAGAGGTCGAAGTTTTTCTGTTTGAGTGACCAATCGACCTGGTTGACGTTGTCGGGAGCGTTGTAGCTGTTCTCGTGGCCGAACTTGGTGCGGGCGAATTCTTCGCCGCCGTTGAGGAACGGGACGCCCTGCGAGGTGAACAGGAGCAGGTAGCCGAGTTTCATCATGTCCTTGAGCTGGGTGTCGGTGGCGTCGGGCTTGGAGAGCTTGAGTTTGTCCCAGACGACCCAGTTGTCGTGGCAACTGAGGAAATTGATGGCTTGCGCGGGCGTGGGCGCCCAGTCGCGCCAGCTACCCTCGATGCCGCGCTGGACGCTGTCGAGGCTCGAGCCGTCCTGGATGAAGCCGGCGTGGTTTTTGTCGAAGGGCGAGCCGATGAGGGCGTTGCGGATGCCGTCGTTGAAGGCGCCGATGTGGGTGCCGCGGATGGTCTGCTTGTTGGTGGGCTTGACGGGCGCCTGTTTGCCGCCGCCGCCCCAGGGTTCGCCGTAGAGAACGATGTTGGGTTTGATCGCGCGGAGTTCGCGCTCGATGTCCTTCATGGTGTCGAGGTCGATGAGGGCCATGAGATCGAAGCGGAAGCCGTCGATGCCGTATTCCTGGACCCAGAATTTGAGGGTGTCGAGGATGTACTTGCGGGCCATCGGCGCTTCGCTGCGGAAATCGTTGCCGCACCCCGAGCCGTTGGAGTAACTGCCGTCGGGCAGGAAGCGGTAATAGTAGCGCGGGACGAGGGAGTTGAACGGCGCGTTGTTGGCGGTGTGGTTGTAGACGACGTCCATGATCACGCCGATGCCGCGCTGGTGGAGGGCGGCGACGAGCTGCTTCAACTCGCGGATGCGGCTCTCGTTGTCGATGTTCGTGGCGTACCAACCCTCGGGCGAGTTGAAGTCCATCGTGACGTAGCCCCAGTTGTAATTCGTGCTCGACTCGTCGTTGTCGAAGTCCTGGATCGGGAGCAACTGCACGTGCGTGATGCCCAATTCGGCGAGGTGATCGAGGCCGGTCTTGATCGTGTCGTCGGCCGGCAGATGCGCGCCGCTTTGCGCGAAGCCGAGATATTTGCCTTTGTACTCGACGCCGGAATTTGCGGCGATGGTGAAGTCGCGCACGTGCATTTCGTAGACCACCATGTCCACGGGCGAATCGAGCGGCGGCCCGGATTTCGCGGTGTCCCAGTTCGGCGGGTTGGTTTTCGAGAGATCGGTGATGCGCGCGCGCCGGCTGCTGTCGACCGCATTGACGCAGTAGATGTCGAGGACCTCGCGGTCTGCCTCGTCGAGCTTGAAGAGATAGAATTTACCATCGAGGTCGCCGTCAACCTTCCCTTCCCAAATGCCTTTGCCCGCCAAGTGGAGGTCGTGTGGCGTCCGGCCCTTGTCGCCTGTGGCGGCATCGTAAATCACCACCTGCAACGTGCGTGCCGTTGGCGCAAACACACGAAATGTCGTCGCTTCCGGGCGGTACGTGGCCCCGAGAACCGCATGCGCGTCACAAAACTCGTCCGCGTCATCCAGCACACCGCGCGGCACCACGCGCGCGGAGCCGCCGAACCCTTCGACACTGACCTCATAGGCGCGCCCCGCGATGTCGAGAGGCGCGCCGAGGTTCAACTCGATTTCATTGGATGCCAGTTTCTTGTCGCGAAAGACAATCCGTGTGGAGACGGGCTGTTGCGTTTTCTTTTGGCTGTCGGTGATGGTGAAATGGTCCGCCGTGACTTCCCCTGGTTTGACCAAACGCGACATCTCGACCACGAGACGGTTCGGCGTGTCCATGTAGGCGACGACCACTTGCGGGCTCGTGTCGGGCGGATGTGCCCACACCTGGCCCTTGTCACCAATCAGATAAACCTCATTACCCATGTCTGTCCTCCAGAATTTGTCTCCTCCACCGTCCTTGCGGTTCCAGTCGCCCGCCAAGCGCGGCAACAGGCCGATTTTGTCCGAGTCGCCTTTCAGGCCGTAGGCGGCGCGATCCAGTTGCAGAATCGAGCCGTAGGTGTCACGACCCACCTCGAAAATTTCGTTTTGTTCCGGCGAACGCTTGAAATAAGCGTCCCACGTCCAGATGCTGACGTTGTCGTAATCCTCGTCGTAGCGATGATAATGGATCGTGATCAGGTTCGCCGGCCTGGACAGTGTGCGTTCCTTCCAAATCGATGGATCGGCCAGCACTTTCGTGCGCGACATCCGTTCCAAGGTCCATTTTTGATTCACGAAGAGATCGCCGTAACTCGGATAGCACGATTCCAGCGCGTCACGGCCGATTGTGAGCCAAAGCTCGTATTCGCCATCCGGCACCGGCGGCGAGGCGTCCATGGCTTGAATAATCACCTGTACGTCGCCGTTGTTCGGCACGACGGCTTCGCCGCGGGCGACAATCCGCCCCTCACGCGCCAAGCCCGCAAACACTTTTCGACCGGAGTTGCCGGGGGGCGCCGTGATATCCACGGTGGCAACGACGCCTCCTCTCGGGCGAGGTTGGGGCAGGGATTTCGTCTCTCGCTCGACGGGAATGCGTCCGCACGACGACGCGAGGACCGCCGCCAAGACCGGCAGCAGCACCCGGGCCCGGCGGAACAAAAGCGGTTTAACAAGCCGGCCCGTGGCAACAACTGGTTCGTTCCATCTGGATTTGTTCACGTCAGAGTCCCGATCAGACAACGCGAGCGTACACAATGAGAAAAACCAACACCAGCCCGCAGAGCAGCACCACGCCGTTCATTTGCACGCTGAGACGATGGAGGCCCTTCCATTCCCGCTCCAATTCTTCGTCGGGTTGTTTTCCCGAACTCTCTACCGCAGCCCGCTGGTCGCGCAGATGGTTCATATGAGGCATCACGCCCTGACGAAGCCAGAGGTCCGTGCCACCCATTCCCGCCAACAACAACAGTGTCAGGATCGCCGGCCACTTGCCGAACGACCGATCCGCCAACAACAGCCCAACGCATACGATGCCGATTGCCGAGCACACAATGCCAATCAAGTAGTATTTGGAAAAAATCCGCCGAATCAACACCGCCGCGTCTTCCGGTTTGAGCGTCTTGAACACTGTGGGCGCGACCGCGAAACTAAAGAACACAATGCTGCCGATCCACACCGCTAACGTCAGCACGTACAACCATTTTACCCATTGGGTCATCACCGTGGCAGGGTATCAGCCTCGTTTGAGCCCGCCAAGGCGAAAAAGTCTTGCGGAACAATTGCGCTTCGTTTCCATTGCCAGATCGACACGCCGCTAAGAGCCTATCTCAAAACCATGTAGCCGCAGGCTTTAGCCTGCGTTTCTTAGCGCACGCGAAAATGTGTTCCGGTCCCGTGCTGCGCCAGTTCAATGGACTGGCCAACAACCCGCACCTCCCGCGAAAGCGCGCTCTGTTCGGACGGCAACGCGACGAGGATGGCCGTGTCGGCGAGCACGGAAGGGGCCGAAATCAGAAAGGCGGTGACGACCTTAAGGATTGGATTCAATTTCAACAAGCGGTTGCGATGTCTCGAAAACCAGTCCTTTAGCACGCGCTCCGAAATCGAGCCAAGGTCACTTCCCCGGAAGGGCAGCAATCGCTTTGACATCATCTGCCGAGAAATCGTCCCACTTCGGACTTGCTTCAATCATCTTCTTGCGTACAAGGTCGGAATCATAAACAATTCTCGACAACTCCGGCCGTATGTCGGCCAGTGTGCCTTTCGGAAACTGGCGTTTTGTTACGATATCGAGCCCTCTGGTATCATTGTCTAGACGAGCCAGCTCGAACGCTGTGAGAACTGCCAGCCGTGGGTCGCCCTGCGAGAAGACGTCTTCGGAATATGCCTTCCGCAAGACCGGCAGCCCGTCTGGACTAATCCCGCCAGGTAGCCGCGCTCGTATGCTTGTCGCCGCGAATGCAACCCATAGCGCTTTGGAATAGGGCGACGCCTGTGAGAGCAGAGCTTTGTCAGTCAGCTGGAAGCTGATCGCCTCCAGATAAGCGCATGCGCTACGCCTAACCGTCGGGCTGGCATCGGCCAGTGCACTTACAAGGTTGGAAGGGCTGGCTGGTTCGTTCTTGAGCTCTCCCATCTGCGTCTTCCACCAAAAAATGGTTCCTGGTGGGGGGGATTTAATTCTCATTGACACCAAATTGACGGCTTGAATTATGCAGTTCCGTTTCGGCCTCGACTCCACATAGAAGGTCTTTGTCGGATGCGCGGCGCAGCAGTAGTTCAGCACATCTCGAAGCGAATAAGAGCCGCGGGGCAAGGAGACGGAGTAATTAAACGTGTTCAAGAACAGAGTTCCCCATCTCATTACCGAAATAGCTTGAGGAAACCGCTGAGACAGTGGCTCCAAAATCCCGCTCTGCATGGGAACGCCCAACAAGTCATTTGTTATTGGGACTCGGAGGGGCAATATTGAGTCATAGGCAATGTCCCTCGGGCGAAGCCAAATCACGCCCGTGTTGTCGTCTACACCCCAGGTCATATTTGTGTAGGCTGCGGTCAGGGCATTAAGCAAGTCGCCGGCTGTGCATTTCTGTCGCTCAAAGGAAAACGGTGTTTGTAGCGCCGCTGGATCAGAAACGCACAACACGGATCTAAGCAGATATTTCGTGGAGACATCCATCCAGGCTTCTTGGATCGACGCACCGCTTACAGACACATTCTCCAACTCAAGATTTGGGAGATTAACATTCCACTCCCTCGCTGCGCGGACATCTTCTTGGGGCGATAACGCACTGCATGACGAACGGAGAGCTATTAGAATTGCACCAAATGCCGCTCGGGTGCACGTGACACGCATTGACGTCATGATATTCATTGGGGTCAACTCTTGACACATGACAGATTCTCCAGCTTTTGCGCCAGGGATGGGTCCTGAGCGGCTTCGGTCTCCACGGCGCTTGTGTCAGTTCTGTTACGCCACTGCCGTCCTGTTTGTCAAGGGCAAGAGCTTACGGCCTTTACTGACGAAGAAGAAAATGGACGCCCGAGATCAGCAGCCTGAACTTGCAGCGCCGCCCCGAAGTGATTAGTCTGGCGGCATGTCGACGGGAGGAAAACTCCGTTACGGTATTTTGGGCACGGGCCTGATCTTCGGCAAGTTCGCCGATGCGTTTCGGTTAGTTGACGAGGCATCGCTCGTGGCCGTTGCCAGCCGCGACGCCGAACGAGCCAGGGCCGCCGGTGTCAAGCATGGCGTCCCGCGTGCGCATTCGGGCTATGAATCTCTGGTTAACGATCCCGAAATCGACGTCGTCATCAACGCATTGCACAACGGGCTGCACTGCGAATGGACAATTCGCGCCCTGGAAGCAGGCAAACACGTTCTTTGCGAGAAGCCGCTTGCCTGTTCCAGCACCGAGATCGAAAAGATGTTCGCCGCCGCTCACGCGAACGAGCGCTGGTTGATGGAAGGGTTCATGCATCGCTTCCATCCACAGATTGCCGAAGCCAAACGCATCATCGCCACCGGTGGAATCGGCCGTGTCCTGCACATCCGCTGTCACCGGACCGCCCGCGGGCGCGACCGGGACAACCCACGCTATTGGCGCGATGCCGGTGGCGGCGCCCTCATGGACATCGGTTGCTACTGCGTGAACCTCGCCCGCTTTCTGGTCGGCTCCGAGCCGAAGCGCGTTGCGGCCCACGCCCATTTCGATGACCAGACCGGCGTGGATTTGACACTGAGCGGTTGTCTCCAGTTTGGCGAGGGCGTTACCGCCAACCTTCTGTGCAGCATGGAAAGCGAGCCATCCTACCCCGCAGAAATCGTCGGGACTGACGCCAAGCTGTTGATCCCGCACCCGTGGCTGCCGCCCGCGTGGCCGGCCGAGCTTTATCTTACGCGACAGGGCAAGACGGATGTGATTCGCGTTGAGGCTGACGATGTGCCGCAACACCCGCTGGCCCCATTTGCACTGGAAGTGAAATATTTCTGCCGGTGCGTCCATGAGAATCGAGCGCCGCAATTCCCGCCTGACGTCGATGCCGAGCACGATTCGCGCGCCAACATGCGCGTCATCGAGGCATTGCTGGAGTCGGCACGCAAAGGCCGGACAGTCAGTATGCCAACGGGAAACCTGTGAACTACTGCCCCTGTCTCTGAGCCAGAATCAGGTCACGGACGGCTTTCGGATTGGGAATCCCCTCGATTTCTTCATCCGCATCGACACGGGCTGCGCTCGAGATGGTCAGGTCGCCGATGCCGACCAACCGCGCAAGCAGACTCTGGTCAATCTCGACGGAACGGATGTCACGGACGATCAGTTCCCGGTAGCTTTTGGAAAGAAGGCCGCGCTCCAATGTGATTCGTCCCGGGTAGATCCGCAGCACTACCGACCTCCGACGGCACCAGGCGATAATCAGTGGGACGATGAGCCAGCAAAATACCAGGTACCAGAAGAAGTGCCACCACGAAGGTCGCACTTCGGCGAGCAGTTTGTCGGGTACCACCTGCGGTTGTGCCACCTGAGACGCCACCGGGAAACCGCAGGACGGACACGCTCCCGCCGCAGTCGAAACTTGTTTTCCACATTCGGGACAATCAATCAGTGCCATAGTGTGTTCACCGCCATCCTAGGCGCGCCGTAGAAAGCCTGTCAACACCCGCCCACCCGCTTCGTGGAAGAGTTTCACCTCTGCCGGTCGGCTCCTCAAAATCCCGGGGCTGCGATGTTTAATTTCTTGATTCGTGTGGCGTTCGTCCTAGAATGCGCGGCAAGGAGGAAGCTCGATTTTTGTGACCAAGATTACTCGAATTCAAGCCCGCGAAATTCTCGATTCACGCGGAAATCCAACAATTGAAGTGGATGTGGAACTTTCCGGCGGTGCGGTCGGTCGCGCCGCTGTCCCCAGCGGTGCCAGCACGGGGGAACATGAAGCCTGGGAACTGCGTGACGGCGACAAGAAGCGTTACGGCGGCAAGGGCGTTCTAAAGGCGGTTGCCAATGTCAACACGAAGATCGCCGGCGAGTTGGACGGACACGACGCGCTCGACCAGGTCGGCATTGATCACCTGATGATCGCGCTCGATGGCACGCCGAACAAGGGCAAGCTCGGCGCCAATGCGATCCTCGGCGTCTCGCTCGCGACCGCGCATGCGGCGGCGTCCCAACTCGGCCTTGAACTGTTCCAATACCTCGGCGGACCAAACGCGAAAGTGCTGCCCGTCCCGATGATGAACATCCTCAACGGCGGCGCGCACAGCGATGCGCCGATTGATTTGCAGGAGTACATGATCATGCCCAAGGGCGCGCCGAGTTTCCGTGAGGCGCTCCGGATGGGCGCGGAGGTGTTCCATGCTCTGAAGGGCGTGTTGAAGGCCAACAAACTCAGCACGGCGGTTGGCGACGAAGGCGGGTTCGCTCCCGTGCTTAAGAACAACGAACACCCTCTCGAAGTCATCATCGCGGCGATCAAGCAAGCGGGCTACAAGCCGGGCAAGGACATTTTCATCGCCCTCGATCCTGCGGCAAGTGAGTTCTACGATGCCGCGTCCAAGAGATACATCTTCAAGAAATCCGATGGTTCGAAACGCACCTCCGAACAGATGATCGAGTTCTACCGCGGCCTTTGCAGGAAGTACCCGATCGTTTCCCTCGAAGACGGCCTCGCGGAAGGCGACTGGGACGGCTGGAAGAAGCTGACGGATGCGTTGGGCGGTACGATGCAACTGGTCGGCGATGATTTGTTCGTCACCAATACGAAATTCCTGAAACGAGGCATCGATATGCGTACCGCGAACTCAATCCTGGTGAAAGTCAACCAGATCGGCTCATTGACGGAGACTCTGGATGCGATTGAGATGGCGAAGGAAGCCGGTTACACGGCGGTCATCAGTCATCGCTCCGGTGAGACAGAAGACACGACAATCGCCGATATCGCGGTGGCGACCAACGCCGGCCAGATCAAGACCGGTTCGCTATGCCGCACCGACCGCGTCTGCAAATACAACCAACTGCTGCGGATCGAGGAAATCCTCGGCAAGAAGGCCGTGTACGGAGGCAAACTCTAGGCCATGAGTTGGACCATGGCGTTGTGGGCTCGATTGCAGTCGCTTGGATTTTTTGTCTTCGTGGCGGTCGTCGGATTCGGCGTGGCGTTGCTGTTCGTGCCGCTGCTTCATCAACGGCATGCCATGCAACTGGACATTGCCCGACTGGACCACGAGATCGAGCAACAAGATGCGCTGGAGAACAAACAAGAAGCCGAGATCGAAGCGCTGAAGACCGACTCCACCTACGTCGAACGGACGGCGCGCAACAAGCTGAACCTCTCGCGACCGAACGAAATGATCTTCCGTTTCGAGCCCGCACCGCAGATGCCCGGCCCACAACGCTAAATGTATTTTGACTCGCGTGGTATTGACTGGGATTCAGGGCTTGACGAATCCCCACTCCGCCTCTAAGGTGCAGCAGACTTTTAACTGCGGGGTGGAGCAGCCCGGTAGCTCGTCAGGCTCATAACCTGAAGGTCGTGGGTTCAAATCCCACCCCCGCTACCACTTTTCCTGAGCAAAATGCAAAGTTTTGCTTTAGGCGTGACAAATCCGTGACAAATTCGGTAGTCTGGGGTGCGCGATGAAACGCTCATTCCTCGTAAGCGTTGGATCGGTCAAGATTCCAGTCTACGGACTCTCTTCTGGCCGCTGGTGTCTCAGCTACTACCAAGACGGACAGCGCAAGCGTGAGACCCGCGCAACGCAGGCGGAAGCCACCAAACGGGCGGAAGAAGTCGCAACGGCCATCCACGGCCAGAAAGCCGCTGGCCTTACCCTGACGGGCGCAGACCGCGATTCCTACGCACGCTCCCTTGAGGCGCTTAAACCCTTCGCCATGACCCTCCACGACGCCGTGGACGCCTACACCAAGGTCAGGCACAAGCTACAGAAGGCATCATTAAATGAGGCGGTGGACTTCTACTTGCGGCATCATCCGACGCACCTGCCAGCCAAGACGGTGAAGGAAGTTGCGGACGAATTGCTGGCAGCAAAGAAGCAAGACGGAGTGAGCGCCGCGTATCTTCGTGATCTGAAAACTCGCTTGCCCCATAACAAACAAGTGCAGTGAATTGATAATCGGCGACCATTGTGTCGAATACGGGTATCAGTTCGCTTGGTAGCGAATTTCTTGCCGCCTCATGTTTTTCACTTCGTTGTTTTGATTCTGCCATAATGCATGTTCCTTTCCCGTCACTGAAGCCTACCACATCAGCTAATTTTGTTACCAACGGGATTTAATTCAAAGATTCCTGATATGCCAACAGGCAATCTGCGGCTCCCCACTACGCGCCGCCGTCCATACGTCAGAACGACACGACCGAACGCCCCTTTAACGACAGCGGCGGCAGACTGCGGCATTTGGCTACGGTTACGGCAGCTACTTCCCCGCCAACCAGCAGGCCGCTTGAAAGGAGATATGCAACAGACGAATCAGACAGTCACCACTTTCGCCCCTCGCGGGCGCGTGACAAAGTGTGACAAAAGACCACCCCGACCCTGCACTTTTCCGCAAAATGCGTTTACGAAAAGATGCAGATTTACGCAGGAATTGACACGGAGTACGGATTCAAATCCCACCCCCGCTGCCAATTCGGCGCAGCTTTATTGGTTCAGAATCAGATGGTTGCGCCAGAATTCCTCAGACATCTCCGCTTCCTACCACTTAATGCCGTCCAACGATTACAGTATCAATCAACCACTGGGTGCCGCACTTTTGGAGCGCCACCCGCTCCACTTTGTCAGCGCCCTTTCGACCCGGCTCGGCCCGGCGAAGAATCGCCGCAGCCATGTCTTCTCAAAACATTTCAAATGGGGTGTGGCCACGGCGGCGGCGCAAATCGAAGGGGCGGCGACCGCGGACGTGAAAAGGTGAATCCATCTGGGACCGATTTGCCAACACGCGCAAGATCGATGCGCCAACGGTCGCCTGCGATCATTACTCGTTCTGTCGCGATGATGTGGCGTTGCTGGCTGATCGTTTGGATGTCGGCCTGATCGTTGCCACGGACGTTATGGACAAGTGACCGTGCGACCGGTTTCAACATTGTGCGGCTGGGCGCTGTTGCCGGCGAAGAGTCCTGAGGTGGCTGTAGCCTACCAACTTGTGGCGTTGTTCATCCCAGAGACGGAAGGTGAGCGATTTGAGGCTGGAGAACAGTGTGACGGGCGGCACGCTCTGAAACAGTGGCTCGGCGTTGTGGCATTTTTCCAGATTGTAGTTGGGAATCCGCGCGCTCAGATGATGAATGTGGTGAAACCCGATATTGCCCGAGAACCATTGCAGGATCCTGGGGAGTCTGTAGAAGGAACTGCCCTGCAGCGCGGCGGCGAGGTAGTCCCACTCACCATGGCGTTGCCAGTAGACGCCTTCGAATTGATGTTGCACGTAAAACAACCACACTCCCGCCGAGCCCGCCACTGCGATCACCAGGAACTGAATCAGCAGATACGCCTTGATGCCGAAGACCGAACAGAGAGCCACGGCCATGCCGAGAATCCCGAGGTTCGTCCAGTAAACCGAGTGGCGCTCGCGCCGACTGGCCTGGGCGTTGGGAAACCGATGCACGACCAAAAATAAAAACAGGGGGGCAATCAGGAAGAGGATGACCGGGTTGCGGGCCAATCGATACGAGAACCGTTTCCAGCGAGATGACTCGAGGTACTCCTGCACCGTCAACGTCCACACCGAGCCCAAACCGCGTTGATCCAGATCGCCTGAGTGCGCGTGATGGATCGCATGTTCCCAGCGCCAGAGATAGTACGGCGTGAAGGTCAGCACGCCGGTGATGAATCCCCAGGTGTCATTGGCTTTGCGGGACTTGAAAAACGCGCCGTGACCGCAATCGTGGTGAATGATGAATACTCGCACCAGAAATCCGCCCGCGAGAATCGCCAGTGGCAGGGTGATCCAATACGACACCGCCAGACTGCGGTACATCAGGTACCAGAGGACCGCGTATGGAACGAGCGTGTCGGCGATCTGCCAGATGCTGCGCCACCGGGACGGCTGCTGGTACCGGGCCACGATCTCCTGCCAGGGCAACGTGTTGGTTTGATCCGCAGTCGCGATTGGCGCTGGCGATTGTGCGACGGTTGTCACTTCCTGTTGTAAAACCCCGCTCATAATATGACAACAGTAACGGGGAAAGAATTGGGCTGCTATGGGGTGTTTACCCCATGTGGCGCCGGCACACAGGCCGGGGTTCTATGAATCCAACGCGACGCGGCCTGTCAGTGGGACGCGCCCGTTCGCGTCATGGCGTCTGTTCCAGGCAGGTCTTGCGGAAGTGGTGGCCGTAGATGGAGAGTGTGACGGCGAGCGGGACGAGGGACGGGCGACGGAAGAACGTCCAGAGCAGCAGGTCCCAGTAATAGAAGCGCTCGCGACCGAAGACGCCGAGACGAACACTGGCACGGAAAAACGCGAGAAGATACTGCCAGCGGAACGAGCCAGCGATTTTCGGCGGCTGGTATTCACGCAGGAACGTGCGGATCCGCCGGTAGTACGGCCCCGGCGCATAGATATATCCCAGAAGACCCTTGTATCCCGCCCGCAACGTCTCGCGCTTCATCCGTGGAATGAAGTTCGTTGTTCCGTCCCCATTGTCGCCAGTCGTGTTACCCAGCAAGCGGCCCTGACATCTCAGCCGCTGGTACAGCTTCGTGCCCGGCAGGGCTTGCAACAGGCCGACCATCGCCGTGACGATCCCGCTTTGCTGAATGAACTCGGTCTGCCGCTGAAAAATCGTCGGCGTGTCGCTGTCGAACCCGACGATGAATCCGCCCTGCACCTGCAACCCCGCACGCTGGATGCGCTTTACGTCGGCGACCAGGTTCCGCTTCTGGTTCTGGCGTTTGTTGCACTCCGTCAGACCCGCCTCCTCGGGCGTCTCGATGCCGACGAACACCTGGTTGAACCCCGCCGCGACCATCAATCTCATCAGTTCCGCATCGTCGGCCAGATTGATGGACGCCTCGGTGTAAAACGGGGTGGCGCGCCCGCCCGTTTGCCATTGGATCAATGCCGGCAACAACTCCTCCTTGAGCGCGCGTTGATTGCCAATGAAGTTGTCGTCCACGAAGAAGACTGTCCCGCGCCAGCCCCGCCGGCGGAGTCCATCCAATTCGGCAAGCACCTGCGCCGTCGTCTTCGTGCGGGGCCGGTGGCCGAACATCGCGGTGACATTGCAGAACTCGCAGTCGAACGGACAACCGCGTGAGAACTGCACGCTTATCGAGGCGTACCGGTTCAGGTCCGCCAATTCCCACAACGGCATCGGCGTCTGGCGGACGTCGGCGAACTCGACGGCGGTGTACACACGCCGCGCCGCGCCCTGTTCGAAGTCCTGCAGAAACCCCGGCAGTGTCACTTCCGCTTCATTCAGCACGAAATGGTCGACGGCCGGAAACTCCTCATGTTCCGTGGTGAACAGCGGCCCGCCAGCCACGATGGTTTTGCCGGCCACCCGACAACGGGCAACCAACTCGTGCGCCGAGTCGCGCTGGGCGATCATCGCACTGATGAGCACCAGGTCGGCCCACGCCAAGTCCCGTTCGCGCAGCTTCCGCACGTTCACATCTATCAGGCGCTTCGCCCACTCTTTGGGCAGCATCGCGGCCACCGTGAGCAGCCCCAACGGCGGCAGCGGAGCTTTTTTGTGTATGAATTTCAAGGCGTGCTTGAAACTCCAGAACGTGTCCGGGAACTCCGGGTATAGCAGCAGCACATTCATCCATTCACAATAAAGTCATAAAATCGTGTGGTCGCCATGGGGTGTCCACCCCACAGGAGCTGAACACAACCGTCCGGGCTACCGAATGATTAGCCGGACGCTACTTTCGATGATTCCCGCGGCGATGGCGTAGCGGGTGAGGCCGGAGATCTCGTGGATGTTGAGTTTGGCCATGAGATTCTGGCGGTGTTTTTCGACCGTTTTGACGCTGATGCCGAGTTCCGCGGCGGTCTGTTTGTTGGCCAGGCCTTCGGCGATCAGTTGGAGCACCTCCAACTCGCGCGAACTCAGGCGGGCCACTTTCTTCCGCAACGCCACGCCTCCAGCGGGGATCTTCTGATCGTGCAACCGCTTGGCAATGGAGGGGCTGAAAAAAGTGTTACCATTCTGCACTTCCCGAATCGCCTTGGACAGATCGTGGGAGGACGTTTGCTTGAGCAAAAAACCCACCGCGCCGATGGCGATGGCTTGATCGACGTACGCGTCATCGCTGTGGGCGGAGAGAATCACCACCTTGGTGGTGGGAACGGCTTTGCGGATTTGCCGGGTGGCTTCCAATCCGTTGAGCAGCGGCATGGCGATATCCATCACGACCACCGACGGACGAAGCTTTCTGGTCAACTCCACCGCCTGGCGGCCGGTTTGCGCTTCGCCGATCACCTCCAGATCGTCTTCCGCCTCCAACAACTTTCGAAACCCCTCGCGGACAACCATGTGATCTTCCGCCAACAGGACGGTGATGCGTTTCATAAAGACTATTTCCCTTTGCCGTTCGTGACCGGAATCTGCGCGCAGATGGTGGTGCCTTTGCCGGGCGCCGATTCGACGGCAAAGCTGCCGCCGACCATCTCGACCCGTTCGCGCATGCCGAGCAACCCCAATCGCTTGTTCTTTCCAGCCTGCAGTGCGCGATCCACCTGAAAGGATTTGCCGTCGTTTTTGATCTTCATGCAAATGCGGTTCGAAAGTTTCTCGATGCTCACGTCCACCACGCTGGCTTGCGCATGACGGGCGACGTTGGTCAGTGCTTCCTGGGCAACGCGATACAGGGTCGTGCGCCGGGCATTATCCAGTTTTTCAACCCCCGCAAAGATCGTCAAGCGGACGTGGACGCCCGTCTGTCTCGAAAAGGTCTTCACGTACGAATGCAGTGCGGGAATCAACCCCAGGTCGTCCAACACCGTCGGGCGCAATTCGCGGGCGAACCGGTGTACGATGTCCACCGATTTCTCGACCATCCGCTGCGCGCTGGAGATTTTGTTTTGGAGTCCCTTGGTGTTGTGCGTCGCCGATGTTTTCAAGGCCGCCAGGCGGACGTTGATTCCCGTCAGGGTCTGCGCGATTTCATCGTGCAGCTCGCGGCTGATCTTCTTGCGTTCTTCCTCCTGCGCCAACAGGAGTTGGCGGGTCAGTTGCCGCAATTGTTCCTGCATCCGCTGGGATTGCTCGAGCAACCGGCTATAGTGTCTCTCACTGTTCCGAAGGGATTCCTCCACACCCCTGCGTCGGAGGATTTCCCGTTTCAGCCGCCGATTCGAGACGGCCAGGTCCGCGCTACGCTGGCGTAGCGTCTGGTTCAGTTGACCGAAGTGGGCGTTGGCCTCGCGCGCGGTGCGATGAGTCTTTTCATTTGGGATGATGGTTTCGGCGAAGAACTTTCCCGCCCGACGGACAATCGCGTCCCGGGTGCCGGGAGAATCGCCCGGCAACACGATGGCGATCAGCGCTTGCTCGTGAACCCTGGCCAGGTCCAGCGTTTCCAAGCCGAGAGCCATGATGTTGCGTCCCAGCCCGCGCGCGGGTTGCAAGCTGGCCCGTGATCCTTGCTTCAGATAGGTACGCAACGCGGCTGCGTATCGTTGCGACAACCTGGTCAATTTCCGTGTCATGCTATTTGCCGAGTTCGTCAGCGAACCGACTCAGGGTTTTCTTGGATTTTTCCACAAGACGTCGCGTGTTGGCGATTTCTTTTTTCAGGCCTTTGGCATTGGTCGTGGCCTCGTTTTTCAATGCCAGGAGCCGGACATTGATTCCCAATAGCGTCTGGGCAATTTCGTCATGCAACTCGCGGCTGATCTTCGTTCGCTTGTCCTCATGCGCCGACAGAATCTGGCGGGTCAGTTGCCGTAAATGCTCCTGCACGAGTCGTGACTGCTCCAATAGATCGGCCCGATGTTTCCCGCTCTTCTTCAAAGCTTTTTCCGCGGCCTTGCGCTGGACGATTCCCCGTTTCAGGTGACAGCCGGAGGCGGCCAGTTCCGCTGAACGTCGGCTCAGCGTGTTCGTTAGTCGATTCAGGTTGCCGTCGGTCTCCCGCGCGGCGCGATGAGTCGCTTCGATCGGGGTGATAGCTTCTACAAAAAAGATCTCTGCTCGCTTGATCGTTCCCTTCGTGGCGCGGGAGGAATGGCTCGGCAACACCAATGTCGCCAGCGCGACCTCGTGAATCCTGGCCAAATCCAGCGTCTCCATCCCGAGGGCCATGGCCTTGCGTCCCAGGCTGCGCGCGGGCTGCAAGCTGGCTCGGGGTCCTTGCTTTAGAAATGTGCGCAGGGCTGCCGCATATCGCTGCGATAACCTGGCTGTTGTTCGCTTCATAATACAGTCGGAATCGTGTGCCTCTTGATCCACTGTCACTGTCCGACGATTGCCTCAAGCCGTCCATGGGGTGAAACCCTACCATGCCAACCGGCTCATTCGCTCCGTGGAGACCGCATCCGTATTCGGGGGCACCTTCAAAGCCATCCGCGGTAGGGTTCTGCCCCATGGCGATGGGCCAGCCTCTCACGTAACGTGCATCCAACCCAAAGATGTAACAACAGAAAGCAGGAAGTATCATGAGAGTAAGATATTCATTGGCGCTGGTAGCGGCGGTGGCCGCTCTGGTGTGCAGCAGCACGCCAGTACGCGCGTCCGACACGGATGACCGCATCGAGTCCTCATTCACGAAGAGCTTCGTCTACAAGACCTATCTGAAGGACGAACACATCAAGATCAGCTCGAAAGATGGAGCCGTCACGTTGTCGGGCGACGTGTATAACGAAACCCACAAACCGATGGCCCAAGACACCGCCGCAGCGTTGCCCGGAGTCACGAGCGTGGACAATCGTATCGAAATCAAAGGCGACCAATCCGCCGAAAACTCGGATACATGGATCGGCGTGAAAGTGAAATCGGCGCTGCTGTATCGTCGCAATGTCAGCGGCACCAAGACCGAGGTGTTCGTGAAAGATGGCGTGGTGACGTTGAAAGGCGAGGCCGCCAGCCAGGCCCAAAAGGACCTGACCACCGAATACGCCAAAGACATTGTCGGCGTCAAGAGCGTGAGCAACGAGATGACGGTGTCGAAGATCGTTGAGAAGCCGGGCGAAACTGTGGGCGAGAAGATTGACGACGCCTCCATCACCGCCGAGGTCAAGGGATCATTGCTGTCGCATCGCTCGACCAGCATGCTCAGCACCAAGGTCTCAACGACCGATGGCGTGGTGACGGTGAGTGGCCCGGCCAAGAACGATGCGGAAAAGGCCCTGGTCACCAAGCTCGCCACCGACATCAACGGCGTGCAGAGCGTGGTCAACAACATGACCATTGGGACGACCGTATCCAGTAACAAGTAGACATTGACTCATTGCTGGCTGGTGCGGGGGTGTGAGGGGCGCACCGGTCGGTGGTGAATCCAAATCAAACGGAAGGGAGAATCATATGTTGTACACAATCGCGATGGTACTAATTGTTCTGTGGCTGCTGGGACTGGTGACCAGTTACACAATGGGCGGGTTCGTCCACGTCCTACTGGTGATCGCCGTGATCATGATCCTGGTCAATATCATCCAGGGCCGGCGGCCGGTGTAAGAAGTGGTTAATCGAAGGAAGAAAACTGGAGGTTCGAAATGAATTCAAGAACGATTGCAGTCATACTGATTATTCTGGGCGCGGTGGTGCTCGCTTTCCAAGGTGTCAAATTCACGAGACCGGGAAAGCCGGTCGATGTCCTGGGAGTGCACGTGGAGACGACCAGGACCAATTATGTTCCCCCCGTGGCCGGGGCGTTCGCCCTGATTGGCGGGATCGTATTGTTCGCCGTGAGTGCCAAAGCACCTGAGTCAAGATGGAGATGACACGTCATCCCTCAAGCCGCCCATAGCGTGAAACCCTACCTCGGGAATTCCAAGGTAGGGTTTTACCTTATACGCAAGGTGACAGGACATGGCGCACACTGCGGTGGACAGATTTGTGGACAAACCATCTCAGATTCAAAAAATCGCATTTCTCGGTGATTACCTGCCGCGCAAATGCGGCATCGCCACATTCACGGCCGACGTGCTTTCCGCCGTGGCGGCCGAGCACCCGCAAACGCAGTGTTTCGCCGTACCGGTCAATGACATCCCGGGCGGCTATGAGTACTCCGACGTGGTCCACTTCGAGATCGAGGAGCAGGATTTGTCGTCCTACCAGCGCGCGGCTGATTTCCTCAACATCAGCAATGTCGACATTGTCTGTTTGCAACACGAGTTCGGGATTTTCGGCGGACCGGCGGGCAGCCATTTGTTGGCGTTATTGCGCGAACTGAGAATGCCGGTCGTCACGACGCTGCACACGGTACTGCGCGAGCCCAACACCGATCAGCGGCGCGTGATGCAGGAACTCATCACGCGATCGACGCGGCTGCTGGTGATGGCGGAGCGCGGGCGGCAACTGTTGCAGGACGTCTACCAGGCGCCGCCGGCCAAAATCGATTTCGTTCCGCATGGCATTCCCGACATTCCGTTTGTCGATCCCAACTATTACAAGGACCAGTTCGGTGTGGCGGGCAGAGTGGTGTTGCTGACGTTCGGGCTGCTGTCGCCGAACAAAGGGATTGAGCACGTGCTCAACGCGCTGCCGCTAATCCTGGCGGAGTTTCCCGACGTGGTGTACCTCGTCCTGGGGGCCACGCACCCGAACGAGCTGCGTGAGCAGGGCGAGGCCTATCGTCTGCGACTCGAACGCCTCGCCAAGAGGAACAAGGTCCAGAAGAACGTCATCTTCTACAACCGGTTCGTGGAACTCGATGAACTCAAGGAGTTTATTGGGGCCGCGGACCTGTATATTACGCCGTACCTCAACGAAGCGCAGATCACCTCGGGCACGTTGGCCTACACGTTTGGGGCGGGCAAAGCCGTGATTTCGACTCCCTACTGGCACGCGACCGAGTTGCTGGCCGACGGGCGCGGCGTGCTGGTGCCGTTCGGCGACGCGAAGGCCATTGCCCAGGAGGTCATCGGCCTGCTCCGCGACGACACGCGGCGGCACGCGATGCGTAAGAACGCGTACAAGCTCGGACGCGAGATGGTCTGGAGCAACGTGGCCCGGCTTTACATGCGCTCGTTTGAGCTGGCGCGGATCGAGCGGGCGGTGTTGTCCCGAAAATCGTTCGCCACGAAGACGCTCGACCAGCAACCACGAGAGTTGCCCGAGTTGAAACTGGATCACCTGGCACGGATGACCGATTCCACCGGGCTATTTCAACACGCCATCTTTACCGTGCCGAATTTTTCCGAGGGCTACTGCACGGATGACAACGCCCGCGCCTTCATACTGGCTGTGCTGCTGGACGAGTTGGGAGAAGGAACGGAGCGCGTGCGGACGGTGGCGACGATTTACGCGGCATTTCTGCATCACGCCTTCGATTCCAAGACGAAGCGGTTCCATAATCACATGAGTTTCGACCGTCGCTGGCTCGATGAACAGGGCTCAGAGGACTCGCACGCGCGGGCGCTGTGGGCGCTGGGCACGGGCGTGGGACGCTCGCCGTACCGGAGTTTCCAGGTCATGTCGGGACAGATCTTCGCCCAGGCGTTGCCGGCGGCGATTGAGTTCACATCCCCGCGGGCGTGGGCGTTCAGCCTGCTCGGCATTCACGAATACCTGCAGCGGTTGAGCGGCGACCGGACCGCCAGCCAGATTCGCGACACGCTGACCACGCGGCTCATGGAGCTGTTCCATCGGACCGAGCAGCCGGACTGGCCATGGTTTGAAGACGTGCTTTCCTACGACAACGCGAAGCTCGCGCAGGCCTTGATTGTGAGCGGAAGGGCGACGGGTCAGAAGCCGGTGTTTGAGCGGGGACTGCAGACGTTGCGCTGGCTGGCGGAAATGCAAACCGCGGAGAGTGGCGACTTCCGTCCCATCGGCAGCAACGGATTTCATCAACGCGGCGGACTGCGCGCGACGTTCGACCAGCAACCCATCGAAGCGCAGGCCATGGTGTCGGCCTGTCTCGAAGCTTATCGGGCCACGTCGGACGCGTGGTGGTACGCGGAGGCCCAGCGCGCCTTCGATTGGTTTCTCGGCTGGAATGACCTCGGCCTGGAAGTGTACTCGCCGAGCACCGGTGGGTGCCGCGATGCGTTGCACGTGGACCGCGTCAACCAAAACCAGGGCGCGGAATCGACCCTGGCGTTTCTGCTCTCGCTGGCGGAAATGCAACTCATGCAAAACGCCGTCACGGCCTTCAACCAGCCGGTTTCATAGGCACGATCACCTGATGTGGGCACCCAACATTCGACGCACCAATGTTATCCTGCATCCGGACCGCACGCGGGTGTTGCTCCGTCCATTCCTTCTGACGTACGACCGACGAGCGATCAATCTTTGCGCTCAGGTGATGGCGCTTCCCGAAAGCGACGTCCAAACGCTGCTGCAGCAGGTACGAGCCGAGTTTGGGGACCGCCATGTGAAGATCGACGAGTTCCTGATGCGGCGGTTCGACCGGGTCCGTCCGTGTTTGCGAACCAACGCGGAACCGTCTGAGGAACGGAAGTTGTTGCTCGGTTCGTATTTCAGTCACGAGTATTCGCTCGAAGCGGCGGCGCTGTTCAATCCCTCGATCGTGCCGCACCCGGACCAGACGGACCTTCCCTCGGGTTCGCTGCGGTTCATTCTCAGCCTGCGGGCCACGGGCGAAGGCCACATTTCCTCGATCACCTTTCGCACCGGGTATTTGGACGCGGACGGCAACATCACCATCAACGCGCCGACGCGTTACTGTCTCGAGCCGGCGCAAGTGCCCAATACATCGTACGAGAAAGGGCTGTTCAATCGGCAACTTCACGAACAGGGTCTGGCGAACGACTTCAGCCGCGAGGTGCTGCAAGTCCTGGGCGACTCATTCACGCTGCCGCAGCTGCGCAGCAGCGTCCTGGCGACGGTGAAACACCTTCGGGCCCGTGATGAGGAACGACAATCCGCGGCGCGAAAAATCCTGATGCTGGCCCAATCGAATTACGAGGTGCAATTTGCGACGGACACGCGCCTGTCCGAACGCGTGCTGTTTCCCACCACGCCGTCGCAGAGCAACGGGATCGAGGACGCGCGGTTTGTGCTGTTTCACAACGAGGACGGCACGAAGACCTATTACGCGACCTATACGGCGTACGACGGCAAACTGATCCTGCCGCAATTCATTGAGACGCCGGATTTTCTCCACTTCAAATTCATCACGCTGAACGGCCCGGCGGTGCAGAACAAGGGCATGGCGCTGTTCCCGCGAAAGATCAACGGCCGCTACGCCATGCTCGGGCGCCAGGATTCCGAGAACCTGTACATGATGTATTCCGATCATTTGCATTTCTGGCACAAGACGCAACTGCTGCTGAAGCCGAAGTTCCCCTGGGAATTCATTCAATTGGGCAATTGCGGTTCCCCGATCGAAACCGACGCCGGCTGGCTCGTGCTGAGCCACGGGGTGGGGCCGATGCGGAAGTATTGCATCGGCGCGTTCCTGCTTGATCGGGACGACCCGACCCGGGTCATCGGCCGGCTGCGTGAGCCGCTGATCAAGCCCAACGAAAACGAGCGGGAAGGCTACGTGCCCAACGTGGTGTATTCCTGCGGCAGTCTCCTGCGCGGCCGGCAGCTCATCCTCCCGTATGCGATGTCCGACTATGCCACCACGTTTGCCACGCTGTCGGTTGACGAGGTCCTGGCCGCGATGGAATGAGCGCCGCGCCGTGGTCGTCCGGGACACGGTAGGGTTCTGCCCCATGGCACACGGTTGGTTCATCGCGTACCGTGCCTCTGTCCCATGATGACGCCCAAGAAACGATATAGAGTCAGAGAGATTGCCCGCGCCGGTCTGGTGGGCGGATTTCTGGCAGCGGCAGCGGTCGTGACGGCGTCCGATCCACTGGAAGATGTGAGAGGGTTCAGTGATTTTCCCGCAACCGACCTCCGTCGTGTGCTCGATGGTGACATTCTCGGCACTCGCGGTTCGCTGATGAGTTTCCCCAACGGGCTTTCCGCGCAGACCTGTTTCGTGACGCAGGAAGCGGCGGCGGAGACGGCCAAGCGATTGCAGGTCTGGGATCCATTGCCGCACGAGACGCTGAACGTGTTCGCGTATCAGGCGATGCGCGGGCCGTGTGAGATCGCGAATTTTCAAGGTCTGAACCTGGAGTCGAATCAGGGCGCCATCCGCTGGCTGCTGGACAAGACCCTGGCCACCACGGCCGACAGATCCGATCTCAATTTGACACGCGCCGAGGCGCAACAACTGGCGAACTGTGCCCGGAGCAATCCCGATCCGCAAGACATCGGCGCCTGTTGGGGGGACTTGTTGCACGAACGGGCTGCGGCATTCCAGCGGGAGGGGTTCGACGGCCTGCCGCCGTACGAAGCCAACGGAGTCACGGTGTCACCGGGGACGCAGTTGCGCGAGATGTTGCGCGATCAGCCGGCCGTGGTGCGGCAGTTTGCCGCACTGCTGCGGGAGAGCGGACTGCTGGGTAGCGAGCGGACCGGGTTGCTCACGCCGACGCTGTACTGGACCCTGTTCGAGGCCAACCATCACGCCACGTTGAGCCTCGGGGCCATCTACCTGTTGCCGCAGGGCGATCACTACCAACTCATGGACGTGCAGTATTACGTCAGCGGCAAGTACTACGCGGCGGCGACACTGAGCGAGATCTGGCCGATCCGCGTCGGCGAAAAATCGGAGGCGCTCGTGTGGCGGGGTGATTTCGTTGCCGCGCCGACCCTGGCGTTCATGAAGGGAACCGACCGGATCATCTACGGCGCGATCCTGCTCCAGGAAATCAAGAAGGTGGTTCGCTGCTTCCAGGATGATTTGAAGGCGATCCACTAGGCGGGCCGAAGCGATTGTTTGCGAAATAACTAGGTTATTCCCCGGTTGGGCGTATGGTAGACTTGTAACAGCGAGCTGCTTCACACCGACCAGACTTCGCAGCACTGCGGCGCACGTAGGCAGCACAGCGCAACAACAAACATCGCTGCCCGAGGAGATTCTTGTGGCCATCCGCCAGATCAGTAGAGAGGACTTCAACCGGTTCTTCAACGAGAAGTATTCGCTCGCCTGTGGATTATTGGATTGCGAGGCGTTCCAATCGTGGCACACGCCGTCCAAGAGCGAGTGGCGCGATGTGCTGACCACGATCACCAAGATGGTCAAGAAGTGTGACTGGCCGTTGTACGAAGTCAAACGCGACGGCGACGACGCGTCGTCTGTGTATGTCTCGAACACCGAGTTGATGATGAACGCCGTCCACAATTTGTTGGATACATTGAACGGCTACGGTGTGGCTTGCGTGCCGTCGCCGGGGCAGTGGGGGGACATCATGCGGGCGGTGGATGAAACCACCGAGCGCCGCGACGTGATTGACAAGGCGGGTTCGAAGGGAATCAAATGACTAATGAAACCAATGTCAGCGTGAGTGAACCAGTTGTCCGTGAAACGGTGTTCCACTTTACGGCCACTGGCGGAGGACTGCTGATTCATCGAATTGCCGAGATTGAAAAACTGGCAGTGAGCGATCTGCAACGCGGGAAATCGCTCGACCGTGTCGTCACCGGAGCGTTGGCGTCGTTGCGAGATGCCTGTCGGGACGCGCGGGTCGCCGTTTCGTAAGCACGCGTCGCGGTCAGAGCATTCCCAGCCTCTTGAGCGTCGCCTGCAGGCGTTCGGTGGGGAACCCGATGACATTGTTGTAGCTGCCCTCAATCCGTTCGACGATGCCTTCGCCGTGTTCCTGGATGGCATAGGCCCCCGCTTTATCGAGCGGGTCAATCCTGGCGTGGTACTCAGCGATCTCTGCGGGTTCAAGGTTCCGCATCCACACGCGGGTGGTGTCGGCGAAGACCAATTCGGTATCGAGCGAACGGTGGACGAGACAGACGCCCGTGATGACCTCGTGACGCCGTCCCGCGAGCTGGCCGAGCATGCGGGCGGCGTCGGCGCAGTCGCGTGGTTTGCCGAAGATTTTTCCGTCGAGCACGACGATGGTGTCCGCGCCGATGACCATCGCGTGGGGATGCCGGCCCGCGACCGCGCGGGCCTTGCGTTGGGCGTTCTGCATGGCTACGACGTCGGGCGCCGCGCCGCCAGCCAGTTCTTCGATGCCGTCGGGGCGCACGACGGTGAAGCGCACCCCCAGCTCGCGCAGCAGGCGCTCGCGCCGGGGTGACGCGCTGGCGAGGATAATTTGGGGTTTGTTTGTTGGCATGTACAGGGGTATGATTGCGTGAGAAGTATGGGAATTCAACAGGCCAAAGTCGAGCACCTGTACGTCCACGTTCCCTTCTGCGCGGCGAAGTGCAATTACTGCGCGTTTTATTCCGAGGCGGGCAGCGCGGGCAAGATGGAGGATTATATTGACGCGCTGCTGCTGGAACTCGACCGATGCGCCTCGGAACTCGTGCCCAAGACCATCTTTTTTGGCGGCGGCACGCCGAGCCTGTTGCCCACGCCGCTGATGCGGCGCATTCTGGAGGCCGTTGGCGAGCGGAGTTCCTCCCGCGACGTTTCGGAATGGACCATTGAATGCAATCCATCCACCGTATCGGCCGACAAGGCGACACTCTTCCGCGAATTTGGCGTCAATCGCATCTCGATGGGGGTCCAGGCGCTGGATGATGAATTGTTGGAGACGATTGGGCGGGTGCATTCGGTGACGGGCGCCGTCAAGTCTCATGAGAGACTGCGCGAGGCCGGGTTTCAGAACATCAATCTCGATTTGATGTTCGGGTTACCGGGTCAGACGATGGAACATTGGAAACGGACGTTGACCAAGGCCATCCAGCTTGAGCCGGAGCATCTCTCGACGTACTGCCTGATTCTGGAAGAAGACACCCATTTCTGGTCGTTACTACAGCAGGGGTTGATCAAGCCGGATGAAGAGCTGGAACTGGCGATGTACGAGACCGGCATGGAGATGTTGGCGGCGGCGGGCTATCGTCAATACGAGATCAGCAATTTTGCGAAACCTAACTGCGAGTGCGCGCACAACATCGCGTACTGGGAGGGCAAGGACTACATCGGACTCGGCCCGAGCGCGTGTTCGACGGTGGGCGACAAACGCTGGCAGAACGCGCCCGACACGGATCGCTACGTGGCGGCGATGCGCCAGGGTGAGCGGGCACTGGCCTACGAAGAACCGCTGACGCCCCAATTGCGGGCCGCCGAGCGCGCGGCATTCGGGATGCGCATGAACGCCGGCGTGCCGGCCGAGTTGGTGAAAGGCCGGTGGGACAAACAGATTGCCGAATTGCTGTCCGCCGATCTGGTCCAGTGGAGTCACGACCGATTGCAGCCCACCAAGCGCGGCATCCTCTTCGCCGACCAAGTCGCCGCGGAGTTTGTGTGAACCGGCTTCTGAGATTGGCTTTCATGATTGTCCCGATGGTTTCCGTCGTTTCGTCGTTGCGAGGAGCGTCCTATTATCCGCGGCGGTTGGACGACGCGAAGGCCGTGTACCTGACGACGAACAACTTCCCCGTGCATGCCGATGGTGTGGCGGACGACGCCGACGCGTTGCAGCAGGCGATCAACGAAGTTCAGGAGACCACGCACCAGGGGATCGTATTCATTCCTGAGGGAACGTATCGACTGGGCAAGACCGTGCAGGTGTGGGCTGGAATCCGCCTGATCGGCTACGGCAACCACCGGCCAGTGTTCGTACTTGGCGAGCACACGCCCGGGTTTCAAGAGGGGCCGGGCAAGTACATGATCCATTTCGTGAGCGATCGGCCGCGGGACGGTGGACCGATTCGCGACGCGAATCCCGGCACGTTTTACAGCGGGATCAGCAACATTGACATGGAGATTTTAGCAGGCAATCCGGCGGCGGTGTGCATCCGCGCGCATTGGGCGCAACACTGTTACCTCGCACACATGGATTTTCGGATCGGGTCGGGACGGGCGGGAATTGAGGAAATCGGGAACGAATGCGAAGACCTGCATTTTTTCGGGGGCGACTTCGGCATCACGATGCACAAGCCGTCGCCAAGCTGGCCGTTTCTGCTGATTGATTCGTCGTTCGATGGGCAGCGCCAGGCGGCAATTGAGACCGAGGAAGGCGGACTCACGATCCTTCGCAATCAATTCAAGAGCGTGCCGACAGTCATTGAAGTCCGCGAGACCCGCGCGGAAGAATTGTGGATGAAGGACTGCCGATTCGAGGGCGTGACCGGTCCCGCGCTCATCCTCAGCGACGAGAAGAACGCAAGGACGGAGATTAATCTCGAGAATGTCGTCTGCCAGCGCGTGCCGATGCTGGCCAAATTTCGCGAGAGCGGTCAAAAAATCGTGGGCGCAGGCCCCCTGTATCAGATTCGTGCGTTCACGCACGGGTTGCACATTGCCGACATCGGCGGCACGCCGGAGATCAAGACCACGTATGATGCTGTCCCGCTTCCGGCACTGCCCGCACCGGTGGCATCGGATATTCCCGATCTTCCCACGCGGGATACGTGGGTCAATCTCGGCTCGCTTGGCACGGTGGGTGACGGCGTGGCCGATGACACGGCGGTCTTGCGTGAAGCCATCGCGCGGCATCGCACGGTTTATCTACCCAGCGGCCGGTACCGGGTGACCGACACGATCACACTCAAGCCGGACACGGTGTTGATTGGCTTGAATCCGATTACCACACAAATCATCTTGCAGGATTCGACCCCCGCGTTTCAGGGCGTTGGCGCGCCGAAGGCGTTGCTCGAAGCGCCGCGGGGCGGGTCCAACATTGTGACGGGGATCGGCCTCGACACCGGCGGGATCAATCCGCGAGCGGTCGGCGCGCAATGGATGGCGGGCAGCAACTCGATGATGAACGACGTCCGGTTTCTCGGCGGCCATGGAATGTTCAATCCCGACGGCACGCGGATGACGCCGTACAACGGCAATCGCACGGGCGATCCGGACCCGAGACGGCGATGGGACTCGGAGTATTACAGTTTGTGGGTGACCGATGGCGGCGGCGGGACATTCAAGGACATCTGGACACCGAACACGTTTGCGCAATGCGGCATGTATGTTTCGGACACCGCGACGGAGGGACGGGTGTACGCGATGTCGAGCGAGCACCACGTCCGCAACGAGGTAAAATTCCGCAACGTCTCCAACTGGCAGGTTTATGCGCTGCAAGTCGAGGTGGAGCGGGGGGAAGGGCCGAACGATTTGCCGGTCGACATCGACGACTGTCGGAATCTCACGTTTGCCAATCTGTATCTCTATCGCATCGGCAGCATCGCCTCGCCGTTCCCGTATGCGGTGAAAATGAAATCATCCCGGGACATCCGGTTCCGCAATGTGCACGTGTACAGCCCGGGCAAGCTGGCGTTTGACGATACGTTATTCGATGAGACTCACGGTGTCAGCATTCGCACACGAGAAATCGCGTCGCTGAATATTTCCGGCAACGCGCCCCAATCGCGGCCTGCTCATGAATCGCCGGTGCTGGCTCACGGCGCGAGGCTTGAGAAGGTCACCGGGGGATTCAACAACATCGACAACACGGCGGTGGATGCGGAAGGCAACGTGTGGTTCATCGATGCGCGCTGGAGCCGGATTTACCGATGGTCGGCGGAAAAGCGTGCGCTGACGCTGGTGCGGGACAATCCGCTCGACCCGGTCGCCATTACCTTCGATCGATCGGGTAACGTGCTCGTCGTAACCCGCTCGCTTGCGGTTTACGCGTTTCGCCCTGATGCGCGCGAAGACGAATTGACGGTGCTGGAACCAAAAGCGGCAAAAGACCGGCCCGGATTGACGGCGGTTCTGCCCGTCAGTCGGTGGCGGGATGCGCATGATTTTCTCAGCGCAAACACAAACGCTGCGCCGTTCCAGTATGTATCGCCGGACGGCACGCTGTTTATTCCCGCGACCGAGAAGCCGCAGCAGGCGCCGTCGACGAATTTCTGGCGGGCATTCTTTTCCAACAACGACCTGACGCGGGCGTACGCGCTGACCGCGGCGCCGGCGGACCGGCGGTTTTATGTCGCCGATGAATTCGGGCAGAAGACGTGGTCGTTTTCCGTCAATGCGAACGGTTCGATGGGCGATCCGAGGGTGTTTGCCGAAGAGGGCGAGGCCGGCAACGCGGTGGATGCGCAGGGCAACGTATATGTCTGTGCCGGGAATATCTTCGTGTACGATCCAGCGGGCAAACAAATCGATTTGATCGAGGTTCCCGAGCGCCCCACGAGCCTGGCCTTTGGGGGGAGCGATCGGCAGACGCTGTTCATCGCCGCGCGGAGTTCGTTGTACGCCGTTCGCACCCGGTACCCGGGGCAATAATCGCGCGGGCTTTTGACCGTCAACCCGGTGTCCGCTCGAAATCGTCCACGATCTTCCGCAGACGCCGGTAGTGGGCGGCGATGGAGACGGAGGCCACGGCGACAAGGACAATCAAGGTGATGATGTCGGCGAAGGAAAAAAAGATGAGCAGTCCGGCCAGTGAGGCGATCTCCGAGAAGGCGAATCCGATGAAGAACCGCCTTTGAAGTTCGGTAGCGAGCGCGGGGAAACTGCTGCCGGGAGGCTGTCGTCGCGCGAACATCTTGACCGCGGGAAAGGACGCAGCCACGCCCAGTATCCCGAGCGCAAAAGCGGCAATGGTAAACGGCGCTCGCGATGGCGCATCGGTGGAAGCGGTGAACCCGCTGTACAACAGGTAGAGCCCCAAAGCGAGGTACAGCGCCTGCGCGGCGATGAGTTGGCCGGCCAAGGCTCCGAGCCGATGGCGGAAGGCAGCGGGCTTGGCCGTGGGCGATTGGGATGGTTGTCGGGGCACCCCAGTATTATACTGCGGTCTACGCCAGGGTACAATGAGCAAAGGCGAGCTAAGTGTCAGAATCCGCCTTTGCTGGTGCCGCTGCCCAAGGGACCGGCATGGTGTTTTCGCGTAGCCACTTACTTCCTCCTGTCCTGTTAAAGTACTTGCCTTCGTATCCGAATAGCCAAAGCAGCGCGAGATCAAGATACGGTTGCTTGATAGAATCAGCAGGTGTTCTGTCATCGCTCATGTGCGAGTCCCTATTATAGCATTAACCGCGCAAGATCGCATTCCCGTGGCGCACGACAGAGATGCTTCGACAAGCTCAGCATGACAGCCGGTGAGGGGGAAAGAGATTGTGGGAACACGCCGACTGAGCCCCGAAAAGCCCCGAAAAAGACTCGGGGTAAAGATTCGGGGTAAACGTGGCCCAGGCTACGGGGCACGCCCCGACAGGCGGCCACGACGGAGCGTGGCCCCCCAAACGGCGTGGCGCCCCGACAGAGCGGGGCGGCTACAGGAATGGCTCGGCGCTGGCTCCGGCGCGTTATGGCAGGTTCTCGGGGATTTCACTCTTGCGCGCTCCCGTTGTCGCCAGTAGCTTGTGCGGCTCGTATGTTGACGATCTCGGGAATGACCAAGGCGTTTGGAGCGCGCGTACTGTTCGAGGACGCGTCGCTGCAGGTCAACCGTGGCGACCGCATCGGCTTGGTCGGGCCGAACGGCGCGGGCAAGTCGACCTTGTTTTCGCTGATCCTGGGTCACGACTCGGCGGATGCCGGCGAAGTGACCATCGAACGGAACGGGACGCTCGGGCATTTGCCGCAGGAGACCGCGCCGGTCACCGAAGAGACGGTGCTGGAGTTGGCAACGGCGATCACGCCCGAGATGGCGGAGTTGCAGCGTCGCCTGAAGGCGTTTGAAGCCGGCCACGATATCGAGTCCCACGATTTTCATGAAGTCCAGGCCCGGTTCGACGCCCTCGGCGGGTATCAACTCGAGCCGAAAGCCAAGACGATCCTCCGCGGTCTGGCATTCCGCGAGCGCGACTTTGACCGGCAATTGAAAGCCATGAGCGGCGGGTGGGTGATGCGCGCCCATCTGGCGCGGTTGCTCGTCCAACAGCCCGATCTGTTGTTGCTCGACGAACCGACGAACCATCTCGACCTCGAAGCCCTGCAGTGGTTTCAGGAATACCTCCGGACGTATCCCGGCGCCGTCCTGTTGATTTCACACGACCGCGAATTCCTGAACCAGCTGGTCGGCAGCATCGTCGAGATTCGCCAGAGCCAGTTGCTCCGTTATCGCGGCAACTATGACGAGTACCTCATCCAGCGCGAGGCGATGTCGGAACAATTGCTCGCCGCCTACAAGAACCAGCAGCGCGACATTCAGCGCCTGCAGGAGTTTGCCGACCGGTTCCGCGCGAAAGCCAGCAAAGCCTCCCAGGCCCAGGCCAAGCTCAAGCAGATCGAGCGCATGGACAAGATTGAAGCGCCCGTCAACGAGGCGCGCCAGATCAAGTTCCGCTTCCCGCAACCGCAACGCAGCGGGTTGCGCGTCATCACGCTCAAGGACATCCACCACGCGTATGGCCACACCGTCGTGTACCGCGGGATGAATTTTCACGCCGAACGCGGCCAGCGCATCGTCTTGGTCGGCCCAAACGGCGCGGGCAAATCCACATTGCTCAAGCTCTTGGCTGGCGTGCTCGAAGTCCAGAAAGGCACGCGCGAGTTGGGGTTGCGCACGAAAGTCGGTTACTACGCGCAGTATCGCGTCGAGATGCTGAATCCCGAACGCACGGTGTTGCAGGAAGCGCTCGATACCCCCCAGCGCATCTCGGAAGAATTCGCCCGCACCGTGCTCGGCTCCTTCCTGTTTCGCGGCGATGACGTCTTCAAGTCGGTCGGCGTGCTCAGTGGCGGCGAAAAGAGCCGGCTGGCGCTGGTCAAGCTGCTGCTCGACCCGCCCAACCTGCTGTTGATGGATGAACCAACCACGCACCTCGACATGGCCAGCATCGACGCCTTGATCGGGGCGCTCGAATCGTTCGAGGGCACGCTGATCTTCATCAGCCACGACGTCTATTTCATTCGCCAGCTCGCACGGCACGTGTTGCACGTGAACAACGGTCACCTCACGCATTATCACGGCGATTACCAGTATTACCTCGATAAATCCGCCGCCACCGCCGCTCAGGCTGTCGTTCCCGTCGCGCCGGTGGTCGCTTCTCCGCGGACAAAAGCCCGTGAACAGAAACGCTTTGAGGCCGAAGCACGTCAGGTACGGTCACGCGAACGGCGCGCCCAAGAACAGATCGTCAATCATCTCGAAAAAGAGATTGCCCGATTGGAACAGGCACAGAGGGAACTCGCCACCGAACTGGAAAAGCCCGAGACCTACGACAAGCCGGGCCGCGCGGTGGCGATCAATCGTGAATTGAGCCACATCACGGATGACCTCGCCCGCGCCGTCGCGGACTGGGAACAAGCCGCCTCGCGACTCAACGAGTTGAAACCGGTGCCGCCGCCCAGCGTCACCGCGTCCTGAGGTCCTCAGTCAATTCGTCCCGCGCCGTGACGGAGAGATCGGGGTCGGCCTTCTTCGTCCACCGCGAATACCGGGAAAGTCGCGACGTTACTCCCACAGTTTCTGCGGGTAATCACAACTGGCGATGAGCCCGCGAATACCGGCGGTCACGCGGGGTTTGTCCTCTTGGTAGGTGACGCCGAACCACGAGGACGGCGTGCGCAACACTTTCACGCGGGCGACGCCGGCCGCGACCAACTCGTTGACCGTGGTCGGGATGTAACACTCGCTCTTCAGTTCCTGTCCGTGACGCCGCATGAACTCGTAGAACCGCTCGCGCAGTTGCGGAAACACCAGCGGTGTGAACCCCCAGAAGTTCATTGATACGAGTTCGTCGCCGGTCAGGGCGCGGCCCTCAGCGTGGGCACCGCGGCCCTGCTTCTCCACCTTGGTCAACTCCGTGATCGCCTGTAAATAATCCTGGCCATCGCACTCACACACGCCGCGGGACACGCTACCGTGTTCCGACAAGGTGTTGCGCAGGGTGTACCCGACCATCGAGTAATCGCTGCCGCCCGCGCGCAGAAAACCGCTCATGACCTGGAACGATTCGCGCCCGTAAAAGTCGTCGGCGTTGATGACCGCGAACGGTTCATTCAGCGCTTCCTCGGCTTGGAGAATGGCGTGGGTTGTGCCCCACGGTTTCGTGCGTCCCTCGGGAACGGTAAATCCTTGCGGAAGGTTGGCGAGTTCCTGAAAAACGTAATCGACGGCGATCCGCGTCTCGAACCGGCTGCCAATCGCTTCGCGGAAGGGCGCCTCGATGTCGCGGCGAATGATGAACACCAGCCGCGCAAACCCCGCCCGCACCGCGTCGTACACCGAATAATCAATGATCGTCTCGCCGTTGGGACCAACGGGATCGATTTGCTTCAAGCCGCCGTAGCGGCTGCCCATGCCCGCGGCCATGACCAGTAATGTTGGTTGCATTTTCCCCTCAAAAAATCGTTCGCGACCTGCTTTCCTTACCTGCGACCGGGTGATTTCGTCAAGGAAGACCTGCCAACACCGCGAGATTCTTGGCGATTCGCAGAAAGTTTACCGGTAACAACAACGGCGTTGACTTTGGCTGCCAATTCTTTCACCTTTGCGGCGGGACTTACCAGCGCACAGACCGAAACCTCATGAGATTCTGGAACCGATCAAGCGCCAGCAGCACTGCGATGGCAATCGTTTGCACGGTGCTGGCTTTCACCGGTTGTGGCACGCCCCCGCCGACCAATGGTCGCGTCGAAATCTCCTACTGGGAGAAATGGACCGGATTTGAAGACGACGCGATGCAGGCCGTCGTTGACGATTTCAACAATTCCCAAAACCGCATTTTCGTCCGCAAACTCACGGGGATCGGCGAAGTCGAGCGCAAGCTGATGCTCGCCACGGCGGGCGGTGACCCACCCGATGTCGCAGGGATCTGGCCGGCGACTGTCCCCAGCTTTTCGGAGAAAGGCGCGTTGACGCCCCTCGACAAGATGGTCAAGGAAGCGGGCATTAAGCGGGAGGATTACATCCCCGTGTTCTGGGATTTGTGCTGCCATCACGGGTTCATCTGGGCGTTGCCGAGCACCCCGACCTCACTGGCGTTGCATTGGAACAAGAAACTCTTTCGCGAGGCAGGACTCGATCCCGACCGCCCGCCGCGCAGCCTGGACGAACTCGAAAGCATGTCCGAACGACTCACGATTGTGGAAGTCAAGCGCGACGGCAAGGTGCTGCGTGTACGCTATCCAGACCTGACGGACGCGGAGAAGAAAGCCAAAGATTTCAAACTCGTGCAGGTCGGCCACGACCCGCAGCAGCCCGGGTGGTGGATGCCGATGTGGGTGTTTTGGTTCGGCGGGAAATTATGGGACGGCGAGCGGCAGATCACCGCCAACAGCCCCGAAATGGTCCAGACGTTTCACTGGCTCCAAGCGCAGTCGGAGAAATACGGCGTCGATAACCGGCGCGCCTTCGGGGCGTCCTTCGGGAATTTCCAATCCCCGCAGAACCCGTTCTTCTCCGACCAGATCGCCATGACGTTGCAGGGTGTGTGGATGTATAACTTCATCAGCAAGTATGCGCCGCAAATGGAGTGGGGCGCCGCGCCGTTTCCGGCGAAGGACCCCGCGACGTACCCGCTGGTCACGATTGTCGATGCCGACATACTGGCCATTCCCAAAGGCGCCCGCCATCCGCGGGAGGCGTTCGAATTCATCCGCTACGTCAATCAGCAGGGCCCGATGGAAAAGCTATGTCTTGGCCAGCGCAAGTTCAGTGCGCTGATCAAGGTGAGCGATGAGTTTTACAAGCAACACCCGAACCCGTACATCAAGGAGTTCGTCGAACTGGCGAAGAGCCCGCACGCGCAATACGCGCCGCGATTGTCCGTCTGGGGCGCGTACAACGACGAAATGAACGTCGCCATCGACCGCATCATGGCGTTGGACGCTACCCCGGAACAGGCGCTCGATACGGTGCAGTCGCGGGTGCAGTGGAAACTGGACCGGATGTTGACCCGCTGGGACATGGTCAAGGATGGACGCCTCAAAGAGTGGAGCGACTATGACGCGCGGTGAGAAACGCAATCTGTGGCTCGGTCTGGCGTTCATCAGCCCGTGGATCATCGGTTTCCTGGCGTTCACCGTGTTCCCCGTGTGCGCATCCATTTTCTACTCGTTCTGCGATTACGACGTGCTGACAAGGCCGGTCTGGGTCGGCACGCTAAACTACCGCGACATGGTCACCGACACCGTGTTCTGGAAATCGTTGTACAACACGTTGTACTACGCGTTCCTGTCATTGCCATTCTGTCTGGTGATCGCGCTATTGATCGCCGTGATGCTCAATCAGGAGGTAAAAGGCCGTTCGGTTTTCCGGACAATTTATTTCCTGCCGTCGCTGGTTCCCGTCGTGGCGAGCTCGATGGTCTGGCTCTGGATTCTCAACGGCAACTTCGGCCTGCTCAACCACGGGTTGCACGCGATCGGTCTCAAAGGCCCGCAATGGTTGGCCGATGAAAAATGGACCAAACCATCGCTGATCCTGATGGCCATGTGGGGCTGTGGGAATACGATGGTCATCTATCTGGCCGCGCTGCAGGACGTGCCCCGCTCGTTGTATGAGTCCGCCGAGATTGACGGCGCGAACCCGTGGGTGAAATTTCGCCATATCACGGTGCCGATGATCTCGCCGGTCATCTATTTCAACCTCATCATGGGCATCATCGGGTCGCTCCAGGTGTTCGCCCAGGCGTACATCATGCTCGGCGGCGGTGGCCCCAACCGGTCGGCGCTATTCTATACGGTCTACCTGTACCAGAACGCGTTCGACTATCAGCAGATGGGTTACGCCTGCGCGATGGCGTGGATCCTGTTTCTCATCATCTTGTTGCTGACGTGGCTGGCCACGCGCTCGACGCGCCGCCTCATCTATTACGGGGGAGAGTAACTCATGCGACTCCTGCATCGCCTGCTCATCTACATCCTGCTCGTGCTCGGGGCCGTCACCTGTCTGATTCCCTTGCTGTGGATGATCTCCACCGGTTTGAAGCCGATCGAACAAACCATGTCCTCGCCGCCGACGTGGCTCCCGTACCGGTTATATGTCGAGAAAGACGGTGCCCTCACCGAAATCCAGCAGGCGGACATGGATAAGTACCCGGCCAACAAGATTGTGAAAAAATTCGCGCCGCGCTGGGAGAATTTCGCAAACGCCATCCACGCCATGAGGATTTTTTGGACGTACCTCAAGAACACGCTGATTCTGTGCGTGCTCACGGTCGTCGGAACCGTCGCGTCGAGTTCCCTCGCGGCATACGGCTTTTCGCGGATCGAATGGCGTGGACGCGATAAGCTGTTCATGGTGTGTCTGGCGACGATGATGGTGCCATTCCCGGTGGTGATGGTGCCCGTGTATTGCCTGTTCCGCTGGCTGGGCTGGATCGGCACACTCAAACCGCTATGGGTCGGCTCCTTCTTTGCCGGCGCGTTCAATGTATTCCTGCTGCGGCAGTTTTTCATGACGATTCCCAAAGACCTCTCCGAGGCCGCCCGCATCGACGGCTGCAGCGAGTTTCGCATTTTCTGGCAGATCATCCTGCCGTTGTGCCGCCCCGCGCTGATGGTGGTCGCGCTGTTTCAATTCATGTACACGTGGAACGATTTCCTCGGGCCATTGATCTACCTGACCAAGCAGGACGACTACACGCTCGCGCTCGGTCTGCAACTGTTCCAAAGCCAGCACGGCGGCACCGAATGGCATTACCTCATGGCCGCCAGCACCCTTGTCGCCCTGCCGATCATTATCCTGTTCTTCTTCACCCAAAAAACCTTCATCGAAGGCATCTCGATGACGGGAATTAAGGGGTGAGAAGACCGCCGCGTTTTGTTGACAGAATTGTCCAGGCGCTCTCGCCTCCGCTGGCCGTCCGGCCAAAAACGTTACCCGTATTGGTTGCATCCCTGAGAGTTGGACAATAATCAGCCTTGCGCAACGTTCCAATAAGATCCGGCACGAGGGATGCAGGATACGACGACGGGAAGTCCTGAATATGAGAGACAAGCCACAAGATTTTGGACGGCTCGGAACCGAAGAACCTCTGCACGGTTGCGCGCGCGACAGCCGCGCTAGCGGCAACAACGTCGCCGACCGCAACTCTGGCGACAGAACCTGCAATCCGACCGCAAGTCGCGCCCGCCGTGTCCCTTCACCCCGAGCCGTCCATGACTTCTTCACGACGTCGCCCATGACAAATTTCCCGTCCGGCCAAATTTCGACCAAAGGAGTGAATCAATGAGCGTGGTGGATCAGTCGACGACAAGAAATGATGAGTTGCGGGCCGAAGTGCGCAAGAGTTCTTTGGAAGAAGCGCGTCCCGCCATGCCGCCGATTCGCCAGGCGCTGCAAGCCGTGGCAAAGAATCCGAGCGACAAGCCCAAACTGCAGGAATTGTTCGACCGGGTGCAGGCCTTGGGCAGCAATCCGATTTTGACAAGGCTTCCCACCATCGCGCGCGTGCTGGCCGCCTTCGAACAATTGCTCCGTCAGTTGGTGGACAAACCGGATTGCCTCAACCAATCCGTCCAACGCACGATGGCACAGACCGTCGATTTGCTCTGCGGGTTGTTCGATGGCGATGGTCGCGAAGTGGACCTCGTCACCGCGCGGGCGCTGGCGGTCGATGACCAGCAGATTGCCCTGCGGGCAGTCATGAACGCGCTGGAAAAAGCCAACCTGAAGTCGCAGGCATTGTCGGACCCGAGCGCGGCATTCAGCGTTGCGCAAGAATGGCAGTTCGACCTCATCGTACTCGATATCGAAATGCCCGGCATGACGGGGGTGGAATTGTGCGCCAAGCTGCGCTCGCTGCCGAATTACAAGAAGACGCCAATCCTGTTTGTGACGAGCGCCACCGACTTCGAACATCGCGCCGACGTGTGCCGCAGCGGCGGCAACGACTTGATCGCCAAGCCGTTTCTGGCGACGGAACTCTGCCTGAAGGCCCTCACGCTCATTGTGAAGTCGAAGGCCGTCTGACCCGGCCGGCACCCGCCTTGGTCGTTGCCCTGTCGCGCGGTTCAGGGATTTTCATCTTGCAAATCCAGGGGACACTCCTAACAATTCCGCCACCTTCCTGCAAGTACAGGGTCGATGTGATGAAACGGGCACACTCGTGCGGGAAATTGGTGAGGCGGCTTCACTCGCTGTCCTCGGGCGTCAATCGTTCGATACGAGATTATACATGCCAACCAAAGTAGAAACGACACCGATTCCGGGCGTCCTGCTGGTCATTCCCGATATTCTTGCGGACGCGCGAGGTTTCTTCACCGAAGTGTACCGCGCCGACCGATTCAAGCAATTGGGACTTCCGGAAACATTCCTGCAATGGAACCAGTCCCACTCTGTCAAAAACGTCGTGCGCGGGCTGCACTTCCAGTGGGACCCGCCGATGGCCAAGCTCATGCGCGTTACGCTCGGGGAAGCATATCTCGTGGCGGTGGATATCCGGAAGGGATCGCCCACATTGGGCAAACATTTCGGCGCGATTGTCTCGGCGGAAAACAAGAAGATGGTTTACGCGCCCGCCGGGTTCGCCCGAGGATTCTGTGTCCTGTCCGAAAGGGCGGACATTCAATACCTGTGCACGGGCATTTATAACCCCAAAGCCGAGTCAGGAATCCTGTGGAGCGACTCGGCCCTGGGCATCCAGTGGCCGGTGACGAACCCGATTCTATCGCCAAAGGACGAGAAGGCGCAGACGCTGGCGGAGTGGCTCGCGCGGCCGGAATCCGATTTTTTCAAGTGCTAGATCGGGTGAGACGACGAAGGCAAGGTCAACGGTGATACTGTAAGTCCTCGTCAGACTGAATGGCCCGCGATGGTCGCGGGGTCTGAGTCACGTGGGAAATGTCGGTGCAATACAAACCGTGGCGGGGTGACCGGACCACCGATAGATTGGTTGTCACGCACGAAACACGAAATAGACCGCGCCGACCAGGCACAACCCGGCCCAGACGAAATCGAGTTTGATGGGCTGGCGCATGTAGAGGATGGCAAAGGGGACAAATACCGCCAGCGTGACGACCTCCTGGATGATCTTCAATTGCGACAGATTCAGGGCTGTGTAACCGATGCGATTGGCCGGCACCTGGAGCATGTACTCGAAGAAGGCGATTCCCCAACTCAACAGCGCGGCGACATACCATTTCTTGTCGTGCCAGTTTCGCAGGTGCGCGTACCAGGCAAACGTCATGAATGTGTTCGAGCAAATCAGAAGGAAGACAGTCTTGAGTGCGATGGACGATTTCATTCAAAAAGCATAGCAAACAGCCGGATGACCGCAAGATGGGGCGTGGCCGGCAAGATCTACGGGCAACAGGCCTGTGCTTTCGGTTTTGCCATTGGGCGGGGGGAGGTGGCGGGGTGCCGGCCGCCGCTAGAAGCTCGCGCTAAATGCGATGTTGCCGGCGGTGTCTTCCGCGGCAATCGTCGTGAGGCCCAAGAGGTCGGTACCTTTCGGAAGTTTGTTGACGGTCAACCGGCCATGGCGATCGCTCTCCACGGTGCCGACCTGGACGCCATTAACAAAGAGATTGAGCGTGGCTTTTGCCGGTGCGCCCGAGGCAATGAGTGAAAAGCTTCCGCGCGTGTTGCCTTTCACGGCTTCGACGTGTAACCAGGCGGTTCCGAGAAGGTTGGTGCAGAGCGGGCCCGGGACGAGTGAAATCAGCGTGTCGAAGACGCAGGGAATCGGTTGGCGCGTGTTGGCGAAGTCGCCGGTCAGGTCGACCAATCCGTTGGTGTCGGTGATGGCGATGGTGGTCACATTTGTCGGATCCAAACCCGCGGGCAACGGGAAGCTGGCCCCGCCAACCGTGTTGGACACGAATGAGATAGTGGCCGCACTGGTCCCATGGACCAGATTCGACCACACGTGAACGTCGAAGGTGCCGAGCGTGTAGGTGTTGGTGCCCGTCGTGTCGCTGATACTCGTCGTGTAGGTGCCCACCAGCAGTCCAAGGGTTTCGACCTTGACCGTCACCGTGTTGGTGCTGCCGTCGATCTCGCCCTCCATGGCGGCGCGCCCCATCGCTCGGGCCGGGGCATTCGTGGTATCGGCGAGCACAATGAATTTCTGGATCACGCGCGGCGGCGGCGGCGGAACATGGAAGGTTCCCGTGAGATACACCACATCGTTGGTGTTGGAAACCGAGATGCCGACGACGTTGGTCGGATCCAAGCCGGACGGCAAGGCGAAGATCCCGCTCCCGATCACAATCACCATCGGTGGCGGTGGATCCGTGACAATCACAGCGGTGGAAACGACAATCGGGTTTGTGAAGGTTATGACATCGAAAGCCCCGAGAACGTAGGTATTGGTGGCCACGTCGGTGATGCTGACCGTGTAGGTGCCGCCGAGCAATCCGTCCGTGGTGACGCGGATGGTCGGGGCGAAGATGGTGAGGGCATCCGCCGTGGAGCCGAGTGGCTCGAAGCATGGTCCGGAAAGCAATTGGGCAATGCCCGTAGCCACCGCCGGGGCGTTCGTGGTGGCCGTCAGTGTCGCATCCTCCAGCAGCCCGCACGGCGGTGGGGGAGGCGGCTCTTGGAATGTCCCGGTGAGATCCACTAGGTCGTTCGTGTCGGAAACGGAAACGCCAACCACGTTGGCCGGGTCCAATCCTGCCGGCAAGGTGAAATTACCGCCGCCGATGGTGACGATCCTTAACCATAACGGGATCGGGCCCCCCGGGGTGGTGATCGGTGGCCCGTTCGTCACCGTTGTGACGTCGAAAGTACCCAAGGTGTGACTATTGGTTTCGGTGTCGGTCACGACGACCGTGTAGGTGCCGGTCGAAAGCCCCTCGGTCGTGACGTGGAGAAGCGGTGCGTTCGTGGGGGGAACCACGACGTTGTTCGGGGTGGCCCAAATGGCCGGGTACAACGTGGCCAAACCCGTGGCTCCCGCAGGCGCATTGGTCGTGGCGGACAAGAGGGCAACCCGGCTGATAATGACGGATTCATCAGCGACGGCGCGACCAGCGGCAATGGCTGCAACAACCCCGGCGAACAATAAAACCCTGAGCTTCATGTTAACACCTACTCGAGTGCCCACTATACTATTGGATGCGACCCTGTCAACTGTGATTACCTCGCTGGCGGTTGAGAGACCGAGTAATACCGAGCCGTTCGTGCCAGACGTTCCCTGACAACAGCGAGTTGACTTCCGCCAGCGAGGGACTACATTGCTTCAGAGGTGCGGGATGAAGATGCGTAACGTCCAACACGCGTTTCTGGCGGAAGATCGCCCGCTTACACGATTCCTGTGGTTGTTGGTATGTATTTCCGTCTGGGTATTGGGATTTGCGCTGGCTGAGCTGATCATCGAGAACCTGTACTTCCGTTGACCCTGTGTGCTCTGAAACAACCGTCCGCAGTGGCGAGAGTTGTCCGCACATTGCGAAGGGACCCTCCCATTGAGACATCGCTGTGACCCCGGACGACTTGACTGGGGGGCGGCGTTACTTTAGCCTCGCCAGAACTTAAAGGGGTGAATCTGGCAGTGTTTTCCCGCAAATCCAAACCCATCATCGAACGGTGCGAGTCTGACGTGAATACGCGGTTGCGGCTGAAGTATGCGCCGTACTACCGCGTTGTCGATTCGGCGGATGGCGTCAACATCGTGGTTGAAGGCCGGCCGATGGTGATGATGTCGACCAATGAATACCTCGGGCTGGCGCGTCATCCGAAGGTTGTGGCGGCGGCCAAACGAGCGCTGGATCAATGGGGATCGAGCGCCTGCGGTTCGCGTTTGGCCAACGGCAGCCGCGCTTATCACGTCGAATTGGAGGAGACACTGGCGGCATTTCTGGGCAAGGAGGCGTGCCATGTCACCGCGGCGGGTTACCTGGCGTGCATGTGCAGCCTGAGTTCGCTGGTCCAGCGGGGGGATGTCCTGGTCGTGGACCCGAGCATTCATTCGTCGCTGTGGGATGGCGCGCTGTTGAGCGGCGCGAAGATCGAGCGGTTTGCGCATGAGGACATGGACTCGCTGGCGAAAACACTCGACCACCTCGACCCGAAACAGGCGAAAGCGATCGCGGTGGATGGCGTGTACTCGATGGAGGGACATGTCGCGTCGTTGCCGCGGTTGTGCGAGTTGGCGGAACAGCATCACGCGGCGGTGGTGGTGGACGACGCGCACGGGTTTGGGATCCTCGGCCGCGACGGGCGCGGCGTGTGCGACCAGTTGGGGGTGACGGAGCGCGTGGACCTGATCGCGGGCAGTTTTTCAAAATCGTTGGCGAGCACGGGCGGATTTGTGGCGGGAAGCAAGTCGCTGATCGAGTACCTGCGGAGCAGTTCGCGCCAAATCATTTTCAGCGCGGCGATCAGTCCGGCGGCGGCAGCCAGTGCGTTGGCGGCGCTCCACGTGATTCAGGAAGAACCGCAGCACCGCGAACGGCTCTGGGCGAACCACCGCCATCTGTGCGGCATCCTGGACAATCTCGGGCTGGACTACTGGCAGAGCCAGACGCCGGCGTTGCCGATTGTCGTGGGCGACAAGGAGAAATGCTACTGGATGTGGAAAGCGCTGTGGGACGAAGGCTTTTTCACGGTCATGTCGATTGCGCCGGGTGTGCCGCCCGGCAAGGATATGATTCGTTCCGCGGTCACCTCGCTGCACACCAAGGAACAGCTTGATCGTTTTGGTGAAGCGCTGAAAATCGCGATGAAGAAGGCCGGGCTCAAACCGAAGTCCGCGTAGGCCGACGGTTCGGATGCGGGTGACGGAGCACGCCTGGTTTCCCAGTTGGTTGCCGGCAGTGCGGGTTACGCACTGCCGGCCGCCGGCTCGCCGTTCAGCTGCGACCACTCGAAATGGATGCGGGACGGGTTCGAGGTCCGCCCGCCAGGGAGAGCCTGAGAAATGGGAGTGGGGGCAACGATTGCCGGGTAAGGTACGCCGTTGCCCCCGATACGGGATAATCGTACGCCCAGCGACCGGACCGGGATTTGGAAGAAATGAAAGAGACCGACAACCGGCGACGTGGGGAACTTCGCCTCGCGTCGCGGAGCGGAAAACCAGTAAAAGTCCAAATTCGTTTCATCGGCGTCATGTCTCTTGCTACGCCGATTACTTAAGCACGTTGGGGGATGGTCTGCTACGCCCGGTTTGGCAATTCCTTCGCTCGGATTGACCCCGCCTGCCGCGCCCGAAATTCCGACGGCGAGCAACCCACATGGCGGCGGAACGCGCGATTGAAATACGGAATGGAATCGAACCCGGACTCGTAGGCGGCTTCACTCACCCGCCGGGTCGGGTCCAGCAGGAGTCGTTTTGCGGTTTCGATGCGCAGTTGCGTGCGATACGCGGTGAACGTCAGACCCGTCTGCTTGCGAAACAGCTTGCAGAAATAGCACGGACTGATATGCAGCCGCTCGGCGAGTTCGCGCACGGTCAACGCCTGATCGGAGGGTTTGGCCAACTGGGCCTCGATCTTCTGCAACAGGGGCGATTGCTGGCCGGCCTCCTGCAGCAACAGGCGCTGGCCGCACTCCGCCAGATATTGCGCGAACATTTCCAGCAGCGTCTCGACCGCCCGCAGTTTTTCGCGTGTGATCGTGGGGCTGCTGTTCCAACTCGTCGTCACGACGTCCACCCGCGATCCGAGCCCGTTCGCTTTCAATTGACCGGTCAGCCGACGATGTCGCGGCTCTTTCAGCGGGCCCACGTGAAACGGCCCCGCCAACAAGCTCCCCACGTGCCGTCCGCCAATCATCACTGGCATCAGCACCTTGGTCAACCCGGTGGGGCAATCGAATTGGGTCGAGCAGCCCGCGTGGGAGGCGTTGTGTTCCGCGGCCTGCAGCGAGCGCTGACAGATTTGGCTGCCGCGGGCACCCAGACAGCCGTCCACACAAAACGCGGACGGCACGGGTGAGGCCACTTCGGTCGCGGGCAACAAGGCCAGCGGCAGCCCGGTCGCGCAACCAAATGCGACCTGCTGCCGGCGCACCACGTCCGACTCAACAAGTTGCTGCCAGATGTCCATTCAGTCGTATGTCCCGGTTTTGTTTGTCGCGACGCCCTTCCGTACGTGGACAACTGCCCTCAAATTGAGCAGTGGCAGTGCCACGTATCGGACAACAAGCGCAACCCATTGTCCCGCAACGAAAAGCTAAACAGAGTCGGTAAAACTTCGAATGCCAGTCGGCTGACGTTTTGACGGAACAGCCAGCTCCCGCTCGACAAGTTGGCTGTATGCGGCAATCAGCGATTGACGCGGCTGTTGGCAGGGATGGACGGTTTCGAAGTGATGGCGGTTCTCTTCAACTTCCGCGTCTCGACATCGTGTTGGTTGACGAGAACCAGTTCCCGGGTTTGACAATCAAAGCGCCACTGTTGATGGACGGTCTTCACGAAGCCGCCCAAACGATAGGCCGGCAGGTGGCGTTTGATGGAGAACTCCACCCCGACTTGGGTTTTCATCCACGATGTGCCCCGTTCTTGGATCTTGGCTTGGACCAGTTTCCCGGGCATCCCGCCAGCCGGATAGAGACTTTCGACATGACGACTGAACAGGTTCTTGAATTGGTCGGTCGGCTCGCCGACGCCCTCCCACGTTGCGTACGCTTTGCGGAAGGCCTGTTCAACTCCGGGGAAATAGTGCAGCCCGCAATAGAATTTTCCTTGCACGTCCCAACCGGGGCCTGCGTCTCGGCCACAGTCTGGCCACTCACAAAGTCTGTCGCTCATCGCCGTGTCCTTGGTCTGACGTGCGAAAATATTAGTCCTGGCCGTCTTCGAATTCAACGGGAAACCGGATGCGGGTTCGTCAACCGGATACCGAAGACAGGAGGCGGGAGACAGACTCGGCTTCGCTCGCACCCGCTCGGTTGAGGAGGCAGCCGGGGACGGTTGTGTGGCAGTGAGAAGCGGTGACTCTTTCAACGGACAGCCAATTAATTCCTGTCCCAGATGATCCGGGTCAAGGAGAATGGCGGAATGGCGGTTGGCCCCGCCGGACTTTGCGTCTCCATGTGTGCGGCTGTTCTAACGAGACTGACAAGATCGGACATGGCGAAGGTCTCGACCCGGCTTGGATGCTGTCCTTTGATCAACATGGACGGGGCAAAGGAAAAGCTGGTGGAAGAGACATTCTCGACGAAAAGCGTTGTGCGTGTCGGAGACTCAAAAAGTCCTCCCTCGACGGGAAGATAGAATTCGGACTTCGCCCCGCCACCGGGAACGGGTTGTTCGCCTTCTGGGACCAGGCGCTGGAAAGAGCCGCTGGTATTGGCGGCTTCGCTCAACCAGCGTAGCGCGGCCGCTGTCGGAACGGGAGCATAACTTCCCGCGCCATCGGGAACGAACATCGCGTGGGAATCTCGCTGTCGAAAACTGTACATGAAGAAGAGCGAGGCGGTCACCGAGGGATGGCGCAGGTAGACCAGGGCCATGCGTGTGGTCGTGAGCATCTCCATGGCCGGAGACATTGGCTCGTCGGCGTCGCCGCGTTGGGCCGCGGGATTGGCTCCGCGGGAATTCCATTCAGTAATCCAGATTTCCTTGCCGGGCAGGCGGCGTTCCGTGTCCTGAAGGATTTGGTCCACGCCATCGTCCACCCGGGCCATCATGGCCTGGAGCCGCGGCATCGCATTCGCCGAAGTGGGTGGCGTCGTCCCGGCCTGAGGGTCACCCATCACGTCGCGCAAGCGGGGATAGAGATGCAGCGTGACGGCATCAAACCAGGGTTCCGGACGCAAATCCTCATCCCATTGCCGGAGCCGTTGCCCAAACCGACCCCGTCGCGCATCAACGGCACCGGCCGCGGATTGCACGGCGACTTTGGCGTCCGCGGGCAAGTACGGCTTCACCGCGTCCAGGTACTGCTTCATGATCCGCATGCTGGTTGGTTCATCGGGCCAACGCGCCAGGCTTGTCGGGTCGTTGCCCATCGCGACCCAGAATTCATTTCCCAGTTCGATCCGCTTGGGGACGATACCCGCGCCGGCCAGGCGTTTGAACCATTCGACCTGATCGGCGACACTGGAGGATTCCAGGTTGGGGACAAGAATCACCTGGGCTCCAATCTGTCGTGAAAAGGATTCATACTGTTCCATGCTGACGCCGTTGGGCTTGCCCCGGGCGATATTCCTGGCCGCTTTTGCCCAGAACTGCACGTAGGGAGAACTGTCCGGGCACGCCTGGATGTCAATCAATCCGGTGCGCCAATTGTAGAAGTTGGCGTCGGATCCACCGGGAAAGCGATCCAGCCCGATGGCCATGGTTTTCAGTACGGTGATCTTGGCTGGATCGTCCAGCAGAGGTTCATAAAACGCGGTCGTGGAACCTCCAAAAATGGGACCCAGCAAACGTCGTGGTCGCCCAACGGGCTTGAGCGTGAGCGTGTCGGCATGAGCCGAAAAGACATTCGCGAAGACAGAAAGGATCACCGCTGCCCTGAACAAGAGAAATGATCTCCTCATGGATTAGACCCCTTTCCGGCTTCGATGCGTTGCATTCTTTCAACGGTTGGCTGGTCGAGGGTGTACAGGCAGTCAAACAACGCGTTTCTAAACGACGCGGGACCACGCGATTGTTTCGCGGCCAGTTCCGCTGCAATCCCATAGCAAGCCAGGGCGCAAGCCGCCGCCTGAGGGTAATCCGGATCCACGGCGGCGAAGGCGCCGATTACGGAAGCGGCCATGCAACCCGTACCCACGACGTGTGTCATCAGGGGATCCCCGTTCTTGACGCGGTAGATTCCCTGGTGGCCAGCCACAATGTCCACTTTGCCCGTGATGACCACGGTCGCCTGGCGGCGAACTGCCAGCGTTTGCGCCAGTGCCTCCAAATCCGTTCCGACTTCGGTGGCATCAACGCCTTTGGTTCGGATGTTGGCTCCGCTGACGCGGGCGATTTCGGACGCGTTTCCCTTGATGATATTGATTGTGACCTGGTCGAGCAGCTCGAATGCTTTGCGGTCGCGCAATTCCGTGGCGCCGGCGCCGCACACGTCGAGAAGGACCGGGATGCCTTTCTGATTCGCGCTGGCCGCCGCCGTCTTCATCGCCTCGACAAAATCCACGGTCAGGGTGCCGATGTTGAGCACCAAGGCGGAGGCAATCCGTGTCATGTCGGCCACTTCCTCCGGCGCATGAGCCATGACAGGTGACGCGCCGAGGGTTTTGACGATTTGGGCGCAATCGTAAATCGTCACCCAGTTCGTCAAGTGATGCACGACCGGGCTTTGCCGGCGCACCTTTTGCAACAAATCGAATGCCCGCAATTTTGTGTTCATAACCTGTCTTGAGCGCGGCCACTATCATTCGCAGACGGCAATAGAATTGTCCAGCGACCGGGAGCCGGTCAAAGGAGGATTCGATGTTGTGCCGGCACGATGAGACGGGCGGAAGGCGATGGCGAGGATGGCGGCGTTGCGGGAGATGAGCCGAAAAGTTTGGGCCAGTTCAATTCTCCGATTTCAAGTGGATGGTTCACCTGGTCGTGAGCGCGGCTTGTCATGTTGGTGTTGGGGTGCCATTTCGTCCTCACGGCTGCGCGCCGGCGATGGTGGTTCATGGGCCGGTGACCTGCAGCGAGTTGAATCAGCCATCGTGATCCGATCCGCTTCCAGTGCTGTCACAGTTAAGTGCCCTAGTTCTTCAAGTCCCGGTAGCCAATCAACTGAATGCCTTTCGTTTTGATCACCTCGCAAACGCGTGTGCTGGTAAGGGCATCGGTGACACCTTGGCGATCGGTGGCGACGTTTTCATAGCCGATGTGATGGATGGCGCGCAATTCGGACGTGTCGAGACCGGGATGATCTATGAAGAGGTACGTTTTCCCTGCTTCCAGGCTTTCGAGCATTTTAATGAAGCCCTCAATCTTTTCCTCTGACGTGCTGTGAGGTCCGACGTAGCTCACTCTCTTTACATCCCGCCCGCCGGCCTCGACTTCGAGGCCGTATTCTTTCCCGAGCCTTTCGACGACGGCCTTCACGTCAATGTTCATCCCGGAACAATTCATGTGGCCCGAAACATGGCTGATCTGCGGGATTTTGTTTCGAGCCAACTCAATCTGGGCCCGAAACTCTTTCTCGATGTCTTCGATGTTCCAGTGGTTCTCCACGAGCGAGCGTCCGGCGTAGTTGAAGTTCCGGAAAATCTTGGGGAAGAAATACCCGTCAGCATCACGCAGGCTGGGGCAGTCCGATACGGGCCGCCACTTGACGTTGTCCCATTCGCTGCTCAGGGCGAGGTGAATGCCGACGTCCACATCGGGATGTTCCGTCACGATTGTCACCGCTTCGGGAAACCACGGCGAAGGCACAAGGAGTTCTACGGAGGTCGCGATGCCTTCTGTATAGCATTTTAGGATCGCTTCATTGCACGCGTGCGAACAGCCCATGTCGTCCGCGCGGACGATCAATTGAGGAGGCGGATTTTGGGCCAGGGCGCACGTGGCGAGGAGCGGCACCAGCAATTGAATCATGGTTCTCATCCGGTTTTCGTTGGGGGCATGGGTTACGGGTGCTGGTTCGTTTCGTCAGCCTCAACGGGATGGCTCGGCACGGCGGAATGCCTGTAGCGCTTGCGGCACGCTGTCGTAGAACTCCATCACGTCACCCCGTGCGATAAGCCTGGCCAGTCCCTGGATGGCCGGAGAGAGGCCGACGTACTTGAGGTCGCCACCGCGGGCCTGCGCGAGATGGGTGAAATTGAGCAACTCTTTCAGTTGCGCACTGCCGATGTAGGTGACACCCGAGCATTCGAGGACGATGCAGGGCGTCGACTCCTCCATCGTACGCATCAACGTGGTCCCGAATTGCGCGAAGGCCACTGCGTCGAGCGCCCCAGTCATCTCGATGACTTCCACACTGCTGACGCGATTCAACTTGATTTGGAGTCCTCTCATGCTCGATGCTCAGCCAGTTAAACGGGATGGCACGGCAACCCAAACGACCATCAAAGAGCCCGTCCGATGATTTGCGGGGTCGCAACGACCGGATACAGCAATTGTTGAACAGTTTTAATAAACGCCCCAATCAATCCCCACGCCCGCCAATGCGGACTTGGTGCTCGTCGCTATCGAGATCTGGCCTGTTCCAACGGTGTTGAGCACGTAGGCGTGGCCAAGCACGTCGTTCGATTTCCATGCCGTTTTCAGGTAGGTCGCAGCACCGACTGTGTCGATGGTATCGCCATCTTTCTTGCAGAACTCCATCGCCCACTGGTCAACGGCTGCATCCATCTGCCGGGTGTCATTCATGATGCGACGCCCTTGGGACTGTTTGCGGGACTTCAGGAATGAGGGCAACGCCAGCACCGTCAGCAACCCGATGATAGCGACTACAATCATTATTTCAACCAGGGTAAAGCCCTGGCCGTCCCGTTTGAGACTACGGCGATTGATACGGGACGCAATTGTGCCTTTTCTCCACCTCACGGCAGGTTCGCGTTGATCGACGACAACGTGTTGTTTATGTGCTTGCCGAGGCCCTTCAAAACTGTGATCGCCACGATGGCAATCAGAGCCAGAATCAGCGAGTATTCGACCAGACTTTGGCCCTTTCGCGATCGGAATGCTCTGCGACATTTCTGAATTGTCCTCTTCATACTTTTACACATCCTTTTCAAGGCATATTCGCAACCAAATACCACGGTATATGAGTAGCGCAGGCGGCGCGGGTTGTCTGTGGGGGGAAACCCTGTTTTTTCTGCCGGGGAAACCCCCTACACGCGGTGGGGTGCCAACCGGCAGGAAATAGGGGAATCGCCGACGCTCGGCTTCCAATGCCGAATCCGTCGCGAGTGGAACGAGAAGCAAGATCTGAAGCCGGCGGGAGGAATTGAACACTCCACCTGCTGATTACTGCTCAGCCGCTCTACCGTTAAGCTAAGCCAGCGCACAAAGTGATCAATCGACATTTCCCCTGTGATCTGAGCCCACGACCATCTCGTTGCCTCAGCCTGATGGTCGGGATAGGCGACGTGACCCGATCCCGACTCTCGTCTGCCCCACGGCAGGCTCGCGTTGATCGATGACGCAAGTCAGAGGCACACGTTGATTGGCGGTGGCTTTCCGGCGGACCGGCCTTGCTGGATGGCGTACTGCCGGAGCGTCCTCGCGTCACCGATGCTCAGTTTCTTCTTGATGCGGGCCAAGTAGCCTTCTACCGTTTTGACGCTGACCTGTAGTTCCTCAGCAGTCTGGCTCGGGCCATATCCGGAGCCGAGAAGTTGGAAGACCTCCCCTTCGCGCTGGCTGAGACTGGCGAAGCGAACCGTCGTTGCGACGGTACGTCCGCTGATTGCGGCCTTCTGCAGAACCTTCCGCATGCGTCCACTTCTAGCTCAAAGGAGGGGTTCTGTCTGTGAGGGGAAGCCCTGTTTCTTCTGAGGGGGAAAACCCTGACACGGCGGTTGACGTGAACAATCCGGAGACGGTCAAAATCAACGGGAGCCGGGCCGCTATTCCAACTTGCGACGGCTGGTCGGGTCAGGGCGCGGTCGTGGCGAAGATTCCGCGGACGCACCGATCCCGCCGAGCCTGTTCCACTGAATCGCTTGCTGGAGCAGTTCCCGCGCGTCTTTCAGGAACAGCTTCGCCTTAATGCGCGCCAAATACCCTTCCACCGTTTTGACGCTCAGATGCAACTCGTCCGCGATCTGGCTCGGGCCGTAACCACTTCCGAGAAGTTGGAAGACGACCAATTCGCGGTCGCTGAGATTGTCCACGGACAACCCCGCTGGGATGGGACGGCCGGCGCGGGCTTCCTTGAGGATCCGTGCGTCAACCGTCTCGCTCACATGGATCTCACCGCCCAGCACGTGGAGGATGGCCTGCCGGATCTTCTCCGCGCCTTCCCGTTTGGTGACATAACCGCGCGCGCCAGCGCGGAGGGCACGCTCGGCATAGAGAGGCTCATCATGCATGGAGAGAACCAGCACCAGTAAGCCTTCGTAACGGGTCGAAATGTCTTTGATCAGGTCCGTCCCGTGAGTGCCTTCCATGGCGAGATCGACAACGGCCATGTCGGGGCGCAAGGTCTCGACGGCCTGCAGGGTCTGAGCCGCGTCGGCTGCTTCCCCGCAAACGGTGAGATTCGGCTCTCGGTTGATCAGTTGCGCCAGCCACTCGCGCACCATCGGGTGATCGTCCGCAATGAGAATGCGTGTCTTGGGCGCTGGTTCGTTCATGAGTCGTTCCTTATCCGGGCATGAAAGTCCCAGGGGAAGGACAGGATGACGGCGGTGCCTCCGTTCGGGTTGCGGCGCACGGTGAGAGCCGCCCCAATCATGCACGCCCGGTAGTTCATGGAACTGATCCCCATGCCTTTGTTCTGCCTGTGTTGTTCCGGAAATCCGAGGCCGTTGTCGTTCACCGTCAGTACGATTTGCTCACCCCCCGTGCGAAGTTCGATCAGGATTCGTGAAGGTTTGCCGTGCTTGATCGCGTTCGCGACCGCCTCTTGGACGATCCGGTAGATCTGGGTCGCTTCCTTGTCATCAAAGTCATCAAACAGGTCGGCCGCCCCGTTTGCCTTTACGACAAAGGCGATGTGGTACAGGTTTTGCACCGAGGCGGACAAGTCGGTCAATGCGGCCATCAGACCGCCGGGCCCGATCTCGACGGGGTGAAGCCCGTGAGCGACTTCATGGGCCTGAGTCATGGCTCGCTGGATGAATCCCCCAATTTGACGGGCCTCGGTGGCTTGCGGCAGTGATTGTTGCGCCAGTTTATCCGTCAATAGCTGGGTGGCGAACTCGGTGGCGGCCAGGTGCTGGCACAGCCCGTCATGCAGGTCCTGTGCGATTCGCCGTCGTTCGTGATCGGAGATCTCGAGGACTTGCTTCTCCAGTTGCCTGCGCTCGGTGATGTCGCGGACGGTGACGCTAAACAGCCGCCGGCCATCCAGCTGGACTTCACCGACGGCGAGTTCCATCGGGAAGAGCGAGCCGTCCTTGCGCCGTCCGACGATTTCACGACTGACTCCGATGGCACCCTGTTGGGCAGCCAACAAGTAGTCGTGGATGTAGTGGTCGTGTTCGTCTCCCGCGGGCAGAGGCATCAGCATGCGCAAGCCTTGACCAATGACATCGCGGGCGCTGTATCCGAAGATGCGCTCGGCGGCCGGGTTGAAGGAATCAATAATGGCTTGATCGTTGATCGCAATGATACCGTCCAGCGCCGTGTCAACGTAGGCGCCGAGCAGCGTCTGGCTGGTCTGCGCCGCGTACTCTGCCCGCCGGCGCTCCATGCTCGCCTTCTTCATCGCCAGCACCAAAAAAGAGACGGCCAGAAGCACCGCAAAGTCCACCGCCGAGTTCCAACAGGCAACCACAATCTCAGAAGTGGTAATGGGGGAGTACAGGTTGGCTACGAAACCCACGACGGCGGCCGCCGTAGCGACGAAAACCCCGCAGGACGCGCCCGCAAGCCAGGTGACGAAAATAACCACGAGCACGTAGAGGATGGAAACTCGAACCCAAGGCCCCGTCAGGTAATCGATCAGACCCACCAGCACGGTGCCGAACAGACCCGCTCCAACCACCCAGAGTTTGGATCGGCTGTTGAGCCAGAGAATCAACCTTTGCATAACTGTGGTCCTGCCAGCAACCCCAGACAGATTGGCGCTTGCTGGCCGTCAAATCGGAGCTTCTGACATTCTGAAATTTATCCCCGAGTCAATCCTCCTGTCCATTAAATTCGAGGTTTCCAAGGCTGGCTCAGGACGGAATAGCTTCGTAAACCTTGTTCGGTGACGTTACGGTTTCACAAGAAGAGCGGCGGCAATGACGGCAACGGCAACACGCGGTTGGGGTGAGGCGGTTATTGTCGGCGGGCTTCGTGGAAGCCGATGGACGGGATGTGGAGATCTGAGCCTGAGATTTGGGCCAGTTCAGCCTTCTGGATTCAACTCCTGCGCGATGACGGCTGCGGGGTTTCCCCTCAGCCGGACACCAAGGAACAACGACGCCTATGGGACCAGCCGCACCCGGTAGTAGCGGACGGGGGAATTGGTCGCGCCGCCGGGGTCGGTCATGGGGATGGGGCTGCCGGTGCCGGCGACATTCTGGGTCACTGTCGACCAGTTCGGTGATTGCAGGCTGGCGGTGCTTTCGAGAAGGTAGTTTTTGTCCAGGACCGAGGTGAAGCTGACTTGTACATCGTTTCCCGTGATGACCGACGACGTGATGTGGAGGCAACTGGCCGGGTTGGCGGGGTCGGTGCCGGCGAGGTAGTCCTGCAAGTTGGTGAAGCCGGAGCCGTCATCGTCGCGATTGGCATCGGACGGATCGTTGGGGTTCAATCCATGTGCGATCTCCCACCAATCGGGCATCCCATCGCCATCGGAATCGACTCCTTGAAACGTGAATTGGTCGAGGATGACTTCGGCCGGCTGTCCATTCACGGGCGGGTCACCATAGATGAGCCAGAGATTGAAATGCACATTCTCATCGCAACTCGGCGGGATGGCAGCGGTGTTGGTAAACGTCCATTGGGCAACGGTGCTTGGGTCAGGATTCAGCGTGGCGGACAGGTCATCCCACCAGATGGAGCCGGCGATGCCGGCTTGTCCGAAGTGCGATACTCGCGCCTGCACGGCCGCCGTTCCGGCGGGCGCCGTTCCCGTTACCTGAAAGTACTGCCACTCATCCAGCGGAGTGGTCGAGTCGAAGTGTTGCGACTGGTTGGTCTGCAGGATGTTGTTGGCCGCATCCAGAAAGATCAGTTGCGCCATGCCGTACGCGGTGGTGTTCGTCATGGCATCGCCGGACCAGTTCAGGCCGAACCCGGAAAGTTGCCAGGTTTGTCCCGGGCTCGCGCCGGAAATGGTCTGGTAGGCCCCGGACTCGGCAAGAGTCGGATTGAACGGGCCAAATACCTTCATGGACCAGGCGCCACTGAGCGCCGTGACGGCCGAGGTTGTGTTCGTCTCCGTGCGGTAGGCATCGCCGAATAGCACCCAGTTACTCGCGCTCGAACCCGATCCGGATTCGAAGCCCGGATTCACCAGCGCGTTGGTGGCGGTGGTGGCCGCGGCGGTGGTTCCCGTGGTGCACGCGAACGCGATGGCGTTGGTTTCCCAGTTGAACGACGGCGTGGCGTTGGTCGCGAGCGTCGGGATCCGGTACCGCACGAGGTGGCTCGGGATGGTGTACGGTTGGACGACAAACTGGGCGTTGGCGTAATCGGACGGACTAACCCATCGCCCACACTCCACATCCATCTCGCGATTGGCGAAATCGTCTTCGTTGCTCCAGGTGAACAAGCCGAGAACGACATTCGGATCGAGCCCGTCCACCGGCGTGGCGAGATGGAACAGGTACGTGCCATAGCCGAGAGTCAACTCGGAGACGATCTCGGCGCACTGCCATGCGCCGTCGACGTTGGTGATGCGCAGATGCAGGCGGCCTTGGGCATCGATGGAAACATTGTTGGTGCTGTCGGAAAAAATATTCGGTCCCGGACCCACCGGGTATGTGCTGCTCTTGACCCACCAATCGTACCCCGACCAGTGAAACGAGCGCACCGTTGGCGCCACGCGGGTGGTCATGGCATTGGCGACAGACTGCTGCAGGAGTGCCGCGGGAAAGCAGAACACATTCGTCACGCATGGTTGGTTGTAGGTGGCGGGCACCACGAACGCCGCGATCCGCGTGGCGTCCGTATCGACCCCGCCTGTCGTGATGTCGGCGGTCCACGTGCCGTCGGGCTGGATCGTGGTCAGGGGATTCGCGCAGGTGGGTTTGGTGAACCAGCCGATGCCATCAACATAAATGAACACGGCGACGGCGTAGTTGGTCGGATTCAGCCCGTAGACCTTGCCCTGAAGGGGGCTTTGCGAACCGTAAGGCGGGATGGAGGTGAACTCCACACTGTCGGCGGCCAGCGCCTGGATCGCGCCAAGAGTCCCGATCAGGAGGACGACAGCGTAAACAATGATCCGAGGCATCGTCTTCGGGCACCGGAGAAGAAGACTGTCGAGTCCGTCAAAAGCAGCGTTGGCAACCATTCATTACCCTCAACTTCCCCGATGACTTTCGCCCCGCGACCGGCGCGGAGCATTCCGTCGGACGACCACATCAATGTATCACTTCTGGCGATGCCGACAAGCCGATTCCGGGTGTGCTCGGCAGGCTGTCCGCGTTCGCAGTGCTTGAGCGCGACAAGGAGACGGAGGACAAAGGAGTCAGGTTACATTGCGTCGGCACGAGGAGACACCCGGAAGGCGATGGGCGAGATGGGGGGACTGACCTGAAAATTTCTGGCCAGTTCAAATTTCCGGCCGGTGGCGCGCTGCCGACAGAAATGCGTTCCCAGCTACAGTATCTTTCCCGTCACACTGATGAGAGAAGACGCTTGCCCTGCTCCCGACCGATTCGTATTGATTATGAAGATTTCATTTGGCCCGGCAAATTGAAATATGGAGTTTGTCAGGATCAGACCGCCGACGTCGGCGACCGAAACGGTGTTGGTCGTCGCATCCGTTAGGTTGATGAAATCGACCACCGTGGTGCTAACCATGCCCACGCTGACGGTGTAGAAACACCGGAAGTTGCCGTTTGTGAAATTCGCGCCCAAGGTGAACGCGGCATTTGTCAGGGCGCAGGGCGCCGTGTTCGTTGGCGCGAACGCATTTGCTGCGGCGATGGTTTCCAACCCATTGGTGACAGCCATCGTGACGTAGCCGACGTCGTTGGGGAACAGGCTGACATTCTGGCTCGTCGCAATGAGAAGTTGCGGTTGGTGGGACGTCCCCGTGTTCTCTTTGCTGTCAAATAAGACATCGATAGTGGATGCGTTTGGAATGATGGCGATGCCGTTGTTGGTGATTGTCCCATCCACCCAATTCCTCACCAACTCCGTCAAATCCACCGTAACGAATTGATCCGGCACCGTAACCACGCCGGCCGATTCAATCTGGATCAGTGCGGGCGCTGTCGCCCACGTCACCGTGCGTTCGTTCCACATTCCGCCGACCGAGGCGACATCAAATGTACCACTACGAGTGAGGGTGTTTACGTACAGAACCAGTGTGGCTTTCAGTATATTCGTGCTGGCGGTGCCGGTGGGGAGTGTGGACAGGTCAAACTTCAGCAACGCGTCGCATTCCACGCGCGCGTCCAATGGCCCCACGACGTGAAGATTACGTTGTGACGCGGCACTCGGATCGGTCTTCGGCTTGGCGGCGACGATGGTCGAATTGTCGGTGAGGATGGCCTCCTGTGCGTAGGATGTCCCCGGGCACACCCCGACCGCCGTCACAAGTACGAAAGCGCTGAGCGCCGAGGCCCTGATGAATCTTTCCCCCTTCATGAATTATTACTTCTTGCTCCTGACTCGGCGCGAGTTGGGGGCCTCTTTGATCGCCGCATCCAGCTCCGGATTGTCGTGCCGGAAACGCGTGTCCCGGCTCAAATCGCCCGTCTCCGCCGCCAGCGGGCGGACATGCTCAGCTCTCCATCCAGATGGAGATCACCCCTTGGAGCCGGCCACAATTGTCCAAAGGTCGCATGAATGCTGCCTTCCCTCGGTTCTCCCGGTTATCTTATCGGCAGAAACCGTGTCGGGCCTTAGCTGCGGCTGCAGGCCCTCCCGCTAGGGGAATGGGTATTTGTCAGCGAGCGTCGCGGAAGGCGCGGGCGAGGATGGCGGCGTTGCGGGAGGAGATGAGGAAGTTTTCTTCGACCCACTGGCGGCCGGTTTCACCGAGTTGCTGGCGCAGGGTCGGGTCGTCGGCGAGGCGCGGCTCGAAGTTCGCGAAAGTGGCGAGAGAGGGATGGAAGCTGGTGGAGAAATCCCCGTAGCCGAGTGTGCGGACGTGCCAGGCGTTGATGAACTGCTCGAAGGTGTTGGCGATGGGGAAACAGAGGAGCGGTTTGCCGAAGGCGAGCGCTTCGCAGATGAGGTTGTGGCCGGCATTGACGACGGCGTAGGAACTGCCGGCGAGGTCTTCGAGGATCGTGTTTTATCGAAAGGTTTGAAGGTCAGGGTGCCTTCCGTAGCTCTCTCGTTGCGAAAGCCGTAGACGACGACGGGCGTTTGAGTTGGCGGGCGACATTAGATGAGCACGCCGAAGGTGGGGGTGGTCTGGTAAATGAAGACATAATTCCCTGTGGTCGGTCGATGCTCGCGTACGGCGGGACGGAGAACGGGCGGGAGAAGCTCGTTTTGTCCGTCGGGTTTGAGTTCGGGATGGAAGAACGAGGTAACGAGGTTGTGGCGCGTGCGATTGAAGAACAGGGGATCTTCCAGGCGCGAGAGCAACCACGAAACCGTCTGCGAGGCCGGCACGTGATAACGGCAGACCTACAGCACGTGGGAGTGGTCGAGCGAAAAGATCGGAAGTCCGGCGCGGGTGGCGGCGTGAGGCGGGAAGAATTCGCGCTCGCAGATGGCGACTTCCGGCAGCCAGTGGCCAATCAAGTCGAGGATCTGGCGGTTGACCCGGGGGATGCTGGCGACGCAATGGGCGAGATGGCCACACGTGCGCGGCACGGAACCTGTTGGCTCTGGTACACTGTATGGGCGACGGGCACTTCCAACACGGGGTACAGGCCGCGCAGCATTTCCGGGACGCGTCCGCCTCCGACGAAATGAAATTCGTGCTCGGTCAGCCGGCCCGCGACGGCCAGGGCGCGCGACACGTGCCCGAACATGTTGCCCATCACTCCGTACAGGGCTCGTGCCATGACCTTGCGGAAGTTCTCCTCATTCGCACACTTTGGGCCTCGCCGCGCGGCGGACTTTGGATAGGATTCCAGCGCGGAGGCAACCGGATGGCAGCATACCGAATCTGGCGCGTGTGGGTAGCACTTTTTTTGGCGGGATACTTTGCGCTGGGATTCTCGACGCTCGCGTTGCCGCGCGGGGAAGTGTTTCCGTGCTTCTCGTGGTTCCTGTTTGCGCTGGTGCCGGGACGGGAATCCCAATATGCCGTCCGGCTCCAGGAAGTGCGCGGACAGAAACTCGCGGAGCCCGTACTGTTTCAGATCCGCCAGCCCTGTCGCGACTCACTCTTCCGGGTCCAACGGTTCGTTGTCACGCGCATAGTTCCCCCCCGATGACCGGCTCGAAGGCCGACCGCTCTTGTGCAATCGACCACTGCTCGATCTGCAGATTGAGGCGCTCGATTTTTAAATCGGGATTGCATGCCAGCGCCTGCTCGATGCGCTGCTGTAGACGAATGGTTTTGGTCAACACGCGTTCCTCGGCGCCAGCCGAACGTGTGACCACAGCAGCGACCTCGATCATCATCATTATTATTATCTTCGCAAGGAAGCGGTGGCCCGTAGAAATCCGCGTCACCATGTTCAAACGCCGCGCGTTGTCGATGGCAAGCCTCGGGGGCGCGCCAGCGAATGGATGCAGCTTTCCAGTCACGGGCAAAGCGGGAGAGCACGTGGACCCAATCATCCCGGCCCGCACCAGAAGTTTTCTGGTTTGTAAACAGAACCGTGCCGTCACATGTTTTCACCCCCGAATCATTACGATCAGTTTTCCGGCCTCGTCCAGGTCCGTTGGCACCGACCAGCCCCGCTGCCGGATGCTCAAACTGATTCACCAAAACCGACCGCCCCCACCCACGATCCTAAAAGATCCGGGTAATAATACATGTTGACAGATTTGCTGTGAATCCAGTAGATATCGGTGCGTGAGATTTTGCCGATTGCAGGAGCATTCCGAATTGGTGGAAATCGGTGTTGACAAGTTTGCCGTGTATTCAGTATTTGTTGGGGCGAACGTCGTGCAGGTTGTGAGGGGCGTTCAGGAGGACTGAAAATACTTTGTTGACAAGTTTGTCGTGTATTCAGTATTTGTTGGGGCGAACGTTGTACAGGTTGTGAGGGGCGTTCAGGAGGACTGAAAATACTTTG